>NC_013173.1:917526-1522552 GCF_000023225.1 Desulfomicrobium baculatum DSM 4028 | reverse complement strand
GTAGCGCACGGGCGGCCAGAGTATCCAGCCTTTGGCCTTTATCAGGTCCTCAACAAAGGGGTCGCGGTACACGGTTTCGGTCTCGAAATCGCCGCCGAAGGTCGTTTCGGGATAGGCTTTAAAGACCGGGGCGTAGAATGCACCATCGTAATAGACCACAAGCGGCCGGTCGTTGGCGATGAATTCCGCTCCGAGACTTGAGAGGAACAGGAACAAAAAAATCCACAGGGACCAGAACGCCCGGCCATTGGAGCGAAAAGCGCGCAATCTGCGGCGGATAATGGGATTCATCGCTGCTCCCGCGAGCTGAAATCGATGCGCGGATCGACCAGCATGTAGGTCAGATCTGATAAAAGCTTCGTGAACAGGCCGATGAGGGTGAAAATGTAGAGGGACCCGAACATGACCGGGTAGTCCCGGCTGATGGTCGCCTCGAACCCCAAAAGGCCCAGGCCATCAAGGGAGAAGATGACCTCGATGAGGAGCGAGCCCGTGAAGAACATGGAGATGAACGCCGCCGGAAACCCGGCAATGATGAGCAGCATGGCGTTGCGGAAGATGTGGCGGTAGAGGATGCGCCTCTCGGTCTGACCCTTGGCGCGGGCCGTGGTCACGTACTGCTTGCCTACCTCGTCCAGAAAGGAGTTTTTGGTCAGCATGGTCAGGGTCGCGAAGCCGCCGATGACCATGGCCGTGACGGGCAGGGCCAGATGCCAGAAATAGTCCAGAATCTTATGGAAGAGGGAAAAATCCTCCCAGCCCGGCGAGATCAGGCCGCGCAAGGGGAACCAGTTGAAATAGCTCCCGCCCGCGAAGAGGACCACGAGCAGAATGGCGAAAAGAAAAACCGGGATGGCGTTGCCCACGATCATGACCGTGCTGGTCCAGATGTCGAAGCGCGTGCCGTGTCGCACGGCCTTCATGATGCCGAGGGGGATGGACAGGGTGTAGATGATGAGCGTGCTCCACAGGCCCAAAGACAGGGAAACGGGGATTTTTTCGCCGATGAGCTCAAGCACGCCTTTGCTGCGAAAGAAGCTCTCACCGAGATCGAAGGTGGCGTAATTCCCGAGCATCTTTACGTAACGTTCCCAAAGCGGCTTATCGAAGCCGTACATGCTCTCGATGCGTTTCACCACCGCGGGGTCCAGGCCCTGGGCCCCGCGATATGCGGAAGTGGAGGATGCCTGGGCCGAGACATTTGCTCCGGCGGTCTCCCCTCCCCCTCCGCCGCCGACCCGCGCCGTGGCGGCCACGTCCAGGCCCTGCAACTGGGCGATCATCTGCTCCACCGGCCCGCCGGGGGCCGCCTGGATGATGAAGAAGTTGAGCGTCAGGATGCCCAGCAGGGTCGGAATGATGAGTGCCAGACGACGCAGGATGTAGATGAACATTACTTGCTCCCCAGCCGTCCCCGCCTGTCCGTCAGTTCCCGTTCCTTGTCCGGGTCAACCCACCAGGACTGAAAATCAAGCCCATAGTCCGCGAGCTTGTCCGGCCGCCCGAATTTGTCCCAATAGGCCACGCGCCAAGACGTGGCATGCCAGTGCGGGATGACGTACCAGCCCCACAAGAGGGCCCGGTCCAGGGCCTTGCAGCGCAGGATGAGCGCGTCGCGGTCCGGGGCGGCGATGACCAGGTCGACCAGCTTGTCGATGGCCGGGTTCTTGATGCCACAGTAGTTGCGCGAACCGGGCATGTCCGCCGAGGCCGAATGCCAGAAGGAGCGCTGCTCGTTGCCCGGAGACAGGGACTGGGGAAAGCTTGAGACGATCATGTCAAAATCGAACCCGCGCAGCCGCTCCAGATACTGGGATGTGTCCACCATGCGAACGCTCATGGTGATGCCAAGCCGCGTCAGATTACGCTGGAAAGGCAGCACCACTCGTTCGAAATCGGGTTGCACGAGGAGCATCTCGAAGACGAAGGGCCGACCGTCCTTGACCAGCTTGCCGCCCTCTACGCTCCATCCGGCCTGACGCAAAAGGTCCGCTGCTTCGCGCAGATTGTCACGAATGTTGCCGTTGCCGTCGGTGACCGGCAGGGAGAATTCTTTCGTGTACACTTTTTCAGGCAGCTCCAGCGGTTCAAGCAGCGCCATCTCTTCTTCTGTAGGCAAGCCGGATGCGGCCATGTCCGAGTTGGAAAAAAAGCTCGTGGAGCGGACGTACTGGCCATAAAAAAGGTTCTTGTTGCTCCACTCGAAGTCGAAGGCGAAATTGAGCGCCTGCCGCACCAGGGGGTCGGCAAAAATGGCGCGCCGGGTGTTGAAGACGAAAGCCTGCATGCCCTGGGAGAGCTTGTGCGGAATGTTCTCGGTGCGGATCAGCCCGGCCTCCACCGCCGGGCCGGTGTAGCCCGTGGCCCACTGCTTGGAATTGTACTCCTGGCGAAAATCGTATTCCCCGGCCTTGAAGGCTTCCAGGGTCACGGTCAGATCACGGTAATAGTCATAGATGATGCTGTCGAAGTTGTGCCGCCCCGTGTTCACGGGCAGGTCGCGCCCCCAATACCCGGGATCGCGCACAAAGGTCAGGCGTTGTCCGGCCTTGAACTCGCCGATGCGGTACGGGCCGCTGCCCATGGGAATGTCCAGGCTGGAGGCGGAAAAATCACGTCCCTGCCAGGAGGCTTCGGACAGGACCGGCAGCTGTCCCAGGATGAGCGGCAGCTCCTGGCTGCTCTGCGGCTTGAAGACAAAGGTCACGGTCTGTGTATCGACCACGTCGACCCGCTCCACGTCGGCGTAATACTGAGCGTAATGCGGGTTCCCCTGTGCCAGAAGGGTTTTGAAGGTGAAGGCTACATCCTGGGCGGTGACGGGGCTGCCGTCATGAAAGCGGGCCTCTTTGCGCAGGTGGAAGCTCATGGAGGAACGGTCCTTGGCCAGCTCGATGCGATCAGCCAGCAAACCGTATTCGGTAAATGGCTCGTCGAGGGACTGCTCAGTCAGGGTGTCGAACAAAAGGCCCAGGCCGTCGGCGGAGTTGCCCTTGACGATGTAGGGATTGAAGCTGTCGAAGGTACCGGTGGCGGCCAGGCGCACGGTTCCGCCTTTGGGGGCGTCCGGGTTTGCGTAATCAAAATGGGTGAAATCCGCAGAGTAGCGGGGCTGACCGTTCATGGCCAGGGCATGAGAAAAATCTCCTGCCGACGCAGGTAGAGCAGAACCAAGGAGAAGGACAAGAAGGAAAAAATGCTTCATGATGAACCTGCTTTGAGTTGGCGAATTTGCGCCCTTTTAGCCGTACCGGCCCAGAGCGTCAAACAGGTCAGGAGCGCTGGCGGAGTCTTGGGTCGACATCGGAACAGTTCGGAACTGTGAGGTTTTCGAAAATCGATTTTCTTATCACTTCGTATTGACGCCTCACCACTTTAAGCAATATCGCTCAAGGGTTATCAAGCGCAGCCGGCTTCGGCCGCCAGCGCCCTTCAACATCACTTCAGTCCGGGAAAGTCCATGAAAACTAAAGTTCGTGTTGAAAAGATCGGCGGAACGTCCATGTCACGGTTCCCGCAAATCATCGACAATATCATTCTTCGCAATCCGGCCGACATCTTTGGCCGGATCTACATCGTCTCCGCCTACGGAGGGGTGACCAACGAGTTGCTGGAGCACAAAAAAACCGGTCAGCCCGGCATATACCAGCTCTTCCGCCAGCAGGAGAACTACCCCATAAAAATGCTCGCCCTGCGCGACAGCCTCTTTGAATTGAACAAGACCTTCGTACCCATCGGGCTTGACCTGAACGCTGCCAATGAATTCGTCGACGACCACATCGACCTGGCCATCAACATCCTGCGCAGCATGGATAACGTTCTGGCCTCGGGCTATGTTTCGCGCACGGCCCTGCTCCTGGCGGCTCGAGAACTGCTCGCGTCCCTTGGCGAAATGCACAGCGCCTTCAACTCCGCCAACATCCTGCAGAACCGCGGCTTCGACGCCACCTTCGTGGACCTGAGCGGCTGGGAAGACAGCCGCCAGCTGACCATCGACGAGCGCATAAAAGACAGCTTCGAAGGCATCGACCCCTTCTCGACCATCTGCTTCGCCACCGGCTACACCAAGGGCACCGAAGGCATCATGCGCGAGTTCGACCGGGGCTATTCGGAGGTCACATTCTCCAAGGTCGCGGTAATTCTGGGCGCCAGCGAAGCCATCATTCACAAGGAATATCATCTCTGCTCCGGCGACCCCATGCTCATCGGCGAGGAAAACATCCACCCGGTCTGCAACACCAACTTCGACGTGGCCGACCAGTTGGCCGACGTGGGCATGGAGGCCATCCATCCCAAGGCGTCAAAACCGCTTGAAGTCAACGACATCCCCATCCGGATCAAGAACGCCTTTGATCCGGACCACAGCGGCACGCTCATCACCAAGGATTTCATCGCACCCGAATCCATGGTCGAGATCGTGACCGGATCGGAGAAAGTCACCTGCCTGGAAGTGCATGACACCCGCATGGTCGGAGAGGTCGGCTTTGACCTGCGTATTCTGCAGGTGCTGGCCAAGCACGATATTTCCTATATCAGCAAGGCCACTAACGCCAACACCATCGGCATGATCATAGCCGACCGCGACTGTCGTCCCGAGATGATCGCCGAATTGCAAAACAGATTCGAGCAGATCACCCTGCAAAAGGTGGCCATCGTCTGCGCCATCGGCTCCAACATCGGACAGCCCGGCATCATGGCCAAGGCGGCAAGCGCGCTGGCTGCCGATGGGATCAACATCCTGGCCGTCTCGCAGACCGCCCGCCAGACCAACATGCAATTCGTGGTCGAACGAAGCCAGTTCGCCAAGGCCCAGATCGCCCTGCATGCGGCCCTGTGCATGAGCGCCCCCCGGGCGTGTACAGGCGCAGCGTAGTTTTCCTTTTCAACCAGGCATGCACAAAGAAACCCCCGTGACAGAGCTCTGTCCCGGGGGTTTCTTTGTGCATGCCTGAGCCTTTGAAAGCGTCATTTCAAGAAGACTCTGCGCAAAATCGTCATCCCTCGGAAAAGGCGAGGCGTGCTTTTAACACCCTCATTTTAACAAAAATCTCAGTTCACTGCTCGTTAGCAAGCTCGTGTAACGCGAACCTTTTTCCTCAGCAGTTTTCAAGACTCTATTCAATTTCGTGTCGTTTCGCTCCAAAATCCGCTTCACAGCCGCATGAAAAAGATCATGACGCGCCTGTTCCGCATCAGGGATATTCATGGCGTCACTGTCACGAGATGTTTGGTGCTCCGAATCAACGGTTGCGGTATCGTTCGCATCCTGATCCGCACTTTGCTCCTTGTTCATGAAAGCCCCGCATAATGAGTTTCAGTGAGCGAATTCGTGATGGTCGCGGTCTTAAAAGAATACCGTGTCTCTTGAAGAAGGGGATTCATGTCATTTTCAATTCCTATAAATGCATTCTCCATGACAAAGCCACACCCATCTCGCCATAATGGTCAAGCGTACATGTAAAAGATTTTTCCGGCGGAAATTTCGGTCTTTTTGCAGTAATTCCAAGCTGTAAACCATTCCGGCAATCATGCGCGAACGAAAGCCAATCCACTGTAGTTAAATAAAAATATCAACACAGATAAATAATCAGTATTACCCATTTTTTAATAAAATCAATAAACTCTTAATTTTATTAAAATTATAATTTTAAACTTGTCGACATATGGTGTTCTGATTGTATTTTTGAAGTTTTCTTCATTTTTTGTGATCTTTCACAATATAAGTACCTACATATTATTTATGCGAAAAAATATGTAGGTACTTTTTTTAATGCAAAATTTATAATTACAACAATGTACTTTTTAGTTGAAGCTTATACATAAATATGTGTACTAAAACCTATCACGAAATAATAAATTTATTAAATTTTTTTAAAAAAAACGGATATTTGATTAAAATAATGAATTATTTTTCACTAAAAAACAAAAATACCCCATAAATTATTTATTCGTATTTCCGATATGATAATCATGAATCAGTATATAAAAGCCTCAATACTGTCTTTAACCATCATGGTGAAATAGAATGTACGTACGTACATGAGGAGGTACCATGAAAAGCTCCACCATAGGCGTCCATTCAATTCTTGTCGTATTCCTCACACTTTTCACTGTAGGCAATTGTCAGGCGGCAGCGACGATCTCCGGGTCTGAAGATGCTTACGGCCAGCCGGGTAAAAATAACGTGTCGATCGCGTCAATGGAGGCGAAACGCCACATGGACGGAGGCCGCAAACTGGAACGGGAGCGGAATCTCCAAGGAGCCATAGCATCCTATTCCAAGGCTGCCAGCCTTGCTCCCGAATCTGCGGAAGTGCATTTTGCCCTTGGCGAAGCCCTGGCCAAAGCCGAAAATTATCAGGAGGCCCTGGTCAGGTACACGCTGGCGGTCACCATCGCCCCTACCCA
Organism: Desulfomicrobium baculatum DSM 4028; assembly: GCF_000023225.1. NCBI lineage: Bacteria > Pseudomonadati > Thermodesulfobacteriota > Desulfovibrionia > Desulfovibrionales > Desulfomicrobiaceae > Desulfomicrobium > Desulfomicrobium baculatum. The sequence continues at coordinate 1,516,144 of NC_013173.1, read as the reverse complement.
TACCAAGGCCCTCTATGGCCGATCCCAACTTTGTCTGCGCATGGCGCTCTACGGCCAGGCCATCAAAGATCTGAGCCAACTGATAGAACTCGTGCCGGGAGTCGCGGACTACCACTACCAACGCGCAACCACTCTCATGAAGCTCAAAAACATAACCGAGGCTTACCACGATTACTTGCGGGCGCATGAACTCAACAAGAAATACCCCCGTCCCACGCTGATGTGGAAAAAGGGGTCCATCTCATCAAAAAGCGTTTAAGGTGACAGATCAACCATTGGAATGAGGCAAATTTTTTTTCCGAATAACAAATGACGCGCTTGATTTGAAAAGCTGCATGGAGGACAGGTGAACTCATCAGGCAAGGGAAGACATGAAGTGGAACGCTTGTATCGAAATATATTCGACTTTTCTCCTCCGGACGTGAAGGGGGTCCCGGAAGAGGTGCTGTACGACTTTACGATCAAAGCCCTCATACGCGGAACGCCGGTCACGGCAGAGGAACTTCACGAATGGGTACGGCTGCAGACTGATAATCTTACGTCATGAAAGCAGACACGAAACAAGGGCCTGAACTTTAAAACATCAAGATTCCGCCAGTAGCCGCTCCAACTCCCCTCCTGCCAAGGAGGGGTGCCCGAAGGGCGGGGTGGTTGTCTCTTCATCTTTTTCTGCGGGACTGCGCGTGTCGGCGGGTTCCGGGCAAGGGCTGCCGGAACTCCTTCGCGATCAAAAGATCACTCGGCACTTCATCCCCGCCGGCAGCCGAAGCTTTGGGTTGGGAAGTTCCAGGCGCACGCCGAAGGTTCCGCTGGCGGCATCGATGACCTTGTCCACGACCACGACCTTGGCGCTGTACTCGCCGCCCACCGGCTCGTCCGGCAGGACCTTGGCCGTCACCCCTTCCTTGATGGACCCGATATACTGGACCGGGATGACCAACTCGACGCTCAAAGGGTCGATCTGCGCCACGGTCAGAAAGGGTTCCTCTCCGACATAGCCGCCGGGCGCTCCCGTGCGCTTGACCACCACGCCCTTGATCGTACTGCGGATGACCCGCATTTCGAGCTGCGCCTTGGCCTCGGCCACCATCAGTCGGGCCAGCTGCAGTTCGGTCTCGATCTCGTCTTTTTCATGCACCGAAATGAGCTTTTTTCTGGTCAGTTCCTCGTTGCGCTGGGACGTGCGCTGCCCGAAATCCACCTTGGCCTCGGCCGTGCGCAGGGCTGCGGCTTCGACCCCGGATTTGAGCCGGGCCAGGATCTGCCCGACCTCAACCTTGTCTCCCCGCTCGACCATGACCTTCTCCAGGATGCCCGGAACCTGGCTGCCGAAATTGACGGTCTCCCGAGGTTCGATAAGCCCTTCGAAGGGCGGCAGGTCCCCGGCCCAAACCGTGGCGGCCATCATGCACAACAGTGCAAGGAAAAATATGCGTTTCATCTCTTGTTCTCCTTGATGCGTATGGTCCAGTGTTTCCGTCGGGCCTGAAACAGCCCAAACAGGGGAGAAATACTTTGCTACTCGAACCTTCCGGCAAAGGACATGAGGCTGCCCTGCGCCTGGTCCTGCCGGAACAGATTTCGGCGCACCCGGGCGTTGTGCCGCTCGACGCTGCGCTGCATGCGCCGCAGCAGCCAGCGCGCCGCGAATTGGGGAGTCCTCGTCCGGGTGACGACGAACATGGCCGCGCGGATGAGCGGGTCGCCCCATTTTCCCTGGAACAGAAAATCCTCCAGGGACAGAATGCCTTCAAAACTGCCGGGGTCACCCTGCCGCCCGCACCGCCCGGCCAGCTGACGATCGATGCGTGCGGCCTCATGGTATTCCGTGATGATGACATGCAGGCCGCCCGCATCGCGCACCTCGGGCGCAAGCATGATGTCCGTGCCCCGCCCGGCCATGTTCGTGGCGATGGTCACGCTTCCGGGTTGGCCTGCCCGGCTGATGACTCCGGCCTCTTCGGCGTCCTGCTTGGCGCTCAGGACCAGATGCGGCAACCCTGCTTCCCGAACGCGGGCGGCGAGTTCCTCGGAGGCCGCCACGGTGCGCGTCCCGACGAGCACGGCCCGGCCCTGGCGGTGCAATTCGCCGATCCGGTCCACCACGGCCCGCCATTTGTCGTGCCTGGTGGGAAAAACCCTCTCCTTGAGCCTGCGCCGGATCACCGGCCGGTGGGTAGGCATGCGCAGCGTGGCCAACCCGTAGACATTCCACAGCTCGTCCTTCACCTCGCGCGCCGTGCCGGTCATGCCCGCAAGCCTCAGGTATCGCCTGAAAAAACGCTGATAACTGATCTTGGCCAGAGGTTCCCGGCGCTGGGTCAGCTCGCACCCCTCCTTGAGCTCGATGAGCTGGTGCAGCCCCTGCTCCCAGGAACGGTCGGGCATGACCCGCCCCGTAAATTCGTCGATGATCTGCACCTTGCCGTCACGGACCAGGTACTGTTCGTCGCGGCGAAACAGGTGCAGGGCCGTCAGGGCCTGGTGCACCGCCCCCTCCCGTCGCACCAGCCCGCTCCACAGGGCGCCCAGCCGACGCGCCGCGTCCTCGATGCGGCTCCGGCCGGCAGGAGTCAGCAGAATATGCCGCCGGGCCTCGTCGAGCTCGAAATCCCTGTCCCGAACGAAATCTCCCGCCAGGTTCAGCGCCTGTTCCAGAAACTCCCGTTCCTCCCTCACGCCCGAGGAACCGGAGATGATGAGCGGAGTCCGGGCCTCGTCGATGAGCACGCTGTCGGCCTCGTCCACGATGGCAAAATGCAAACCGCGCATGAGCAGCCGCCCGGCGCGAGAGCCCTGGCCACTCAGGCTTTCGGCCTGGACCATGATCGGGTCCGGCCGGTCGGCCAGGGTCAGGCGGTCTCGAAGGTAATCGAAGACCAGTTCCTTGTTGGTGGCATAGGTGATGTCGCATCCGTAGGCCTGCCGACGCTGCTGCGGAGACTGACCGTGCACCACGCACCCCACGCTCAGGCCCAAGGCCCGAAACAGGGGCGTGGTATTCTCGGCGTCGCGACCCGTCAGGTAGTCGTTGACGCTGATGACGTGCACCGGCAGCCCGGCCAGGGCCGCAGTGGCCGCCGTGAGAGTTGCCGTCAGGGTCTTGCCCTCGCCGGTCTCCATCTCCGCCACCATGCCTCGAAGCATGACCAGCGCGCCCATGACCTGGCTGTCGTGGTGGCGAAGGCCCAGGATGCGCGCGGAGAATTCCCGGATCAGGGCGAAGCTGTCCGCCACGTGGGCCGGAAGAAAACCGTCGGTCAGCAGCCGCTCGCGAAGCGGACGGATCTCGTCGGCCAGCTCCTTCTCGCTCAAGCCTACCAGACGCAGGCCCGCCTCGCCCACGGCCGCCGTCTCCCGTCGCAGCCAGCCGCCCTTTCCGCGCAGCGCTAGGACGCGTCCGTGCAGACGGTGCGCCTGGCGCTCAAGCCAGGTCTCGATCCGATCGGGCCGCTCAGCCCGGACGTCGCGGGTGGCGGGGGGAAGAACCAGATGGAGCCGACTACTCATGTTGTGCCACGCTACACGGCAAGGCGGGTGAGCAGCAGACGCCGCAGCGCCCGGTAGGCCCGCCAGGCCAAAGGTTCGGGGCTGTGCTCGAAGCGGACGAAGACGCGCTCCTCCACGTTGCCCGGCACGGGCCCCTCAAGCACCAGGTCAAACTGAAAGAGGCGCTCCAGCACCTGGGGAGCCTCCTTTTCCCGGGGATCGAGGGCGAACCGCCCGCCGCCGTCGAGACTGAAGGCCAGGCTCGGCAACACGCGGCTCGCGGCGGGCACCTCGCGGGAGACCCGCGCCGGCAGCACCTGTCCGATGTTCTCGGCCAGCCGCACCTCCACGCTGCGGACATCCGAGCGCACGCGCTCGATATCGGCCTGGGTGACCACGGTCCTGATGTGCATGCGCAGCGGGTCGACGATGTAGCCTACGGGCTCGCCGCGCCGCAGAAAGCGCCCCGGCAAATCCGCCTCGTCCTGAAGCACGAAAATCCCGGCCGCAGGGCTGCGCGTGATCAGGGCCGCCTGACGCTCCTGGGCGCGAGCGATTTCCGTTTCAATGCTTTTCAGCTCCTCATCCAGCATGCCCGTCTCGGCGCGGTCCCTGTTCATGCTCAACTGGCGGCGGGCCTGGAATTCCTCCCGGCGGGCCTGCAACAGCCGGACCTGGGTTTCCAGCAACAGGTCCGTGCTGCGGATCAGCGGATCGCCGGACTGTACGGTGGTCCCGCCGGGAGTGACCACGGCCTCCACCATCCCCCCGGCAGCGGCGTAAACCCTGGATTCCTCCGAAACCCAGACCACGCCTTCGGCGTTGGTGTACAGCGGCGCCGGGACCATAGCCAGAACCCCCGCCAACAGAACCAGGGGAAGGACCACCGTCATCATGACGCGAATGCGCTTGCGTTGCATATGAGTATCCTTGACGAGAAAACCGGCCACGCGCCACGTGGGCATGACGAGCATCATGAACACCGCCCAGATGGCCAGGACGATGCCGACGAAAAAAAACTGCCCGGCAACGAAGAGCACGATGCGCACGGAAATGAAAATCCGGTAGCAGAAGGCGGCCACGGCGTAAAAGAACAACCAGCGGGCCTCCCCGGGGCTGCGGGCCGGTGATTCGGCGCTGTCCACTCCCAGCAGATACCGCTTGCAAAGGTAGCCCAGATAGCCGACGCCGCGCTGCGCCAGGTTGGGAATCTCCAGCCAGTCCGAAAGAATGTAATAGGCGTCGAAACGTAGCAGCGGGTTGCCGTTGAAGAGGACCGTCGACACCCCGGCCACGAGCAGGGTCTTGTAGGCCAGGGCACGCACTACCCCGGGCTCCACGTTCAGCCAGACCAGAAGCATGACGGCGGCCACGAAAAGCTCCACCATGATGCCCGCCCCCCCGACGAGCATGCGCTGACGCTTGTCCCGAAAAGACGTCGACGAGGACGCGTCCACGTACGGCAGGGGCATGAAGACCAGCAGCATGACCCCCATCTCGTGCACCTCACCGCCCTCCTTCTTGACCATGTAGGCATGCCCGAACTCGTGCAGGACTTTCAGCACGGGATAGAGCAGGCTGATCAGCAGCAGATTCTCCATGCTCAAAAGAGCGTCGGAAAAATCGCCTTGCAGGGCGTCCCCGTGCAGCACGGCCAGGATCGCGGCCGCGGCCACCACCAACATCCAGACCGCCAAGGCCTGCCAGCCGAGAAACGGGCGGACCCAGGGCATGGTCCGGGTCAGGAAGCGGTCCGGGTCCAGGAGCGGGAAGCGCAGGGACAGCGGCGAAGCCATCTGCGTGAACAGGCGGCTACGCCTGCTCTTCACGCTGCGCTGGTGCAGGTCCGAAAAGTCGAGGATGGCGCTGGTCTGCAAGAGATCGGCGCGGTACAGGCGGGCCAGGAGTTCGATGACCTCGTCCTGGGTCGGCATGTGGTCGCCCAGGCGGGCGCAAACGGCCTGCCAGATCTGGTCCATGGTCCGGCGGCCGTCCATCATGCCCACCAGTTGGTAGGCCTCGGAGGAAAAACGGTGATGGCGCCCGGTGAAACCGTCCTGAATCACATACCAGTCCTGGCCGCGATACTCGTGACGCTCGATGCGCACATGGCTGCGCAGGCGTGGCTTGAGGGGGGCGACCCGGTACCACGACGGACTGAGCAGCGAAGCGCTCATGCGCTACCCCCGCCGTGGCGTCTCAAGGCAGCCATTTCCAGAAGAAGAGGGTCAGCCATTCGCGCATGTCCCGGATCCAGATGTGAACCAGTTTACGCCGGTCCACGGCAACCTTTCCCACCCCTTCCATGCCGGGGCGCAGGGTTTGGTCCACGCTGTCCAGCGACGCCTCCACCCGGAAATGATTGCTGCCTTCCTCAGCCCTCGCGATGGGTGTGATCTTGCTGACAGTGAACCCGAACTCTTGGCCGGGCAGGGAGAAAAGGACCAACTCGCCACGCTGTCCGACCCGAACGTCGGCGATGCGCCGTTCGTCGACCTTGAGAATGACCCGGTAGGAGTCCAGCGGCGTGACCTCGAAGAGCACGTCACCCTGCTTCACGGCGCTGCCGAGGCGCTGGCTCAGGTCCCCGCTGACGATGAGGCCGGGGAACGGCGCCGTGAGGCAGGTGCGGGCCAGTTGCGCGTCGGCCAGATCCAGCTCGGCCTGAACCTGATTCAGCTGCGCGCGGATGATGCTGGACTGGGCCCGGTCGTGCTGGGACACGGCCTCCTGAAGCTGCTGCTCCAGCTGCCGCAGACGGCTGGCGGTGACCATTCTGTCCAGGCGCAGGTCCCGGTCGTCGAGGAGGCAGAGCTCGTCTCCTTCGTTCACCAGATCGCCGGCCCGGAACGGGGCCTGCTGGATGAAGCCGTCGAAGGGTACGGTCACGGCTCGGCGGATACCCCCTTCCAGGGCGATGTCCGCGCGCAGGCGGTAATCCCCGTGGGCAAAGAAAAGAAACAGGGCCACGCAGGCCAGCGCCGCCACGGCAAGCTTGCGGCCGTAGTGCCGGGGGCCAAGCAGCCGCCCGGCCGCCTCGGACAGACTGGCGCGGACGTGGTCGAGAACGGAGCGGTCGGACTGGCGTTTGGCCTCCAGAATGGGACCGGCCAGCGCCGCCACGGCCCGGAAGAATTCCGCGTCGCGCTCCGTGAAGGGCTGGTCCGCGGCGCGCTCGACGGTCAGGGCGCCATAGTAGCGGTCCTGTCCGTACAGGGGCAGGGTCAGGACCGCAGCCATGGCCTGTTGGCGCGAGAGGGCCTCGTGCTCGCGGCAAATTACCGTGGCGTCGTCCGTGGGCCAGGAGATCTCGCGACGCTGCAGCAGGGCTTCGTCCATGACCCGTTCGATGTTCCGGGTCAGGTTCATCTTCAGGTCGACCTCGGCGCTGTGCGAGACCGCTTCGAGGACAACGGACCGCCCGCGCACGAAACCGAGGCTGACCCGCTCGCATTGGGCGGCGGCCGAAAGCTCCGTGACGAAGGTCATGGCCGCCTCGCGGCAGGATGGCCGGTCCAGGGTCAGGGCCAGCATGTCCACCGCCGTCCCGAGCCGCAGCAGACGAGCCTTGTCCTCGTCGGCCTCCCGGCGGCGCAGGAGCAGCTCCAGCCACGAGCAGCCCCACTGCAACTGCTCCATGGCCCGGTTCAGATCGGCCTCGCTGTCCGCCGCCAGTTCCATGGCCACCACGGCGAACAGCCTATCGTCCACCCGGACGGGGTAGACCATGGCATACCGGTCAGCAGTATCCAGTTCCAGCACCAAGCCTCGCTCGTCATCGATGACCCGCTCCAGAGCCTCGGCCAGCCGGACCGGGTCCGCGCCGCCGTGCGGCCACACCGCAGCGGGGGTGAACTGCCCGTCCTCCCCCTCGGTGACCAGAATTCCCTGGATCACGCCTGGAATCAGGCCGCTCTGCAGCCCGATCCACCCCTGGCAATACTCCCGGGTGCTCGAGGCCGACGAGAACTCGGCCCATGACAGGACGGGGCCTGCGCCGGTCGGTGCGGAGTCTTGTATGGTAGTGTTGCTGCTCATAATGATGAAACCTGATCGACTGCAGCGGCGACGCCGGTGCAGGCAGTAGATCAAACCCCTTTTACGTACTCAGTTAACCAGCTATCTGCTCAAAAAACAAGGGGAAACCCGGAATCAGGCGCGTGAAGGCCCGGCACGCCGCCGTGCCGGGCCTGATGCATAAGTCCGCGTCCCGCCCTATTGCGGCGTGACATCGGGCATTTCGAGACTGATCACGCCGAAACGCTTCTCGTACTCGTTCATGGTATTGGCCAGGAGAATGGCCAGGCGCTTGGCCGCGTAGGGGTTGATGATGACGCGGTCGGAAAGCTCGATGACCAGATCCTTCTGCGACGGATGCCAGTTCTTGTTGACGCCGAACATGAGCGCCACTTCCTCGCGCGTGCTCGATACGTTGCAGACGTTGGCGTACGTGGTACGCATGCGGCTTCCGTCCCAGCGGATCTGGGCCGCCTGGTCTTCCGCTTTTTCCTGGGGCGTCTTGTCTTCCATTGTCACGTGTACACTCCTTGTATGTTGCAGGCTCCGTATGAAAAAGGCCGGACTATGCGTCCGCAGCCTGACGTTTCTTTTCAACGATGAATCCCGATATAGTAACCAGCCGCGCAGGGGAAGATTCCGTCTTCTCCTCGCCTTGCAGCCTTTCCCCGTCCCAGCTCCAGCTCCGGCCCTTGGGCTTGGCGAAACCCTCCAGCTCCCCGGGGGTCAGTCGACGCTTTTCATCCCTGCCCCGGGTCGACAGCGCGCCCAGGCAGGTCAGACCCGCCACAGCGCCCTGGAGGCCCGTCGACTCCGCGACGTCCCGGGTCGCAGAGAGCGTTTCCTCCGGCTCTTGCGCCAGCACGGAAGGCTCGCCGCCCGACTGCCTCGGGCCAAAAACGGCGGGTCGCAGCCCGGCCTTAGCTTCCGCCGCCGCCCCTTGCTCCTGGGCCGGACCGTCGGCCGGGGCAGCATCCTGTCCGGGCTGCGCCTGGGCCGCCTGAGCCGACTGCCCGCCATGATGGCTCACGCGGCGGGAGTAACTCGATTCGGACCGCACCTGTTCGATCTCCAGCGCGTCGGGCGCGGGCTGCGAGGTGAGGGGCGCGCCCTGCCCGGTCGAGCGTCCCCTGGACCCGCCAAGCGTTTCCTCGATACTGTAGAGGTCGATCATGGTCTGGCTGATCAGATCGCCCAGGGCGATGACCTCCTCGACCTTCCCGCCGCTCAGGGTGACCTTGCCGTATTTGCCGATCATCACATCCTCGGACAGGTCACCGTAAAACAGGTCGGACCCCTCCCCGCCGAACATGAAATCGTTCCCGGCTCCGCCGTCGAGGGTGTCATCCCCGTCGGACGAGCTGTAACGCCCCAGTGTTCCGGCCTCGTAAAGTTCGCCGTTTCTGAAGGTCACCCGGCCTGCGTCACCGATGAGGACGTCGTTGCCCGCACCGCCCCGCAGCATGTCGTCGCCTCCAACGCCGATGAGGATATCATTGCCTGTACCCCCAATAAGAATGTCGTTTCCGTCACCGGCTGGTGCCGCGGACTCCAGGGAAACCAGGTTTTCCGGAGTCATAGAACCCCGGCTCGTCGCCACGCCGTCGTCGCCGAAGAAAACAACGCCGCTGTTCCAGGCCGAAGCGTCGAGGGTGTCGGAGCCGCTTTCACCGAAGACGATCAGCAGTCCGTCTTCGCCGGCAACGGCATCGACGGCCGTGACCGTGTCGTCGCCCGCTCCGACCCTGATCTCGAAGATCCTGCCGGGCCGGACCCCTTGGACCGTGATGCCGTCCGCTCCCGAACCAAAATAAGCGTTTACGCCGTCGTTGAAACTCCCGTCGAAGCCGATGATCCCGGAGCCGCCCGCGTCGCCGGTCATGCCGGTGATGTCGTGATCGGTGATGACCACGCCGGTGCGGCCGGTGGTGTTGCCCCGGTCGCTGACGTTCAGGATGTTGACTCCCGCGCCGCCGGCCAGCACCAGGTCACCCCGGATGCCGTCCAGGTTGCCCAGGTTCGTCGGCGCGTCGGAGGAGATATTGAAGGTGTCGTCGCCGTCCCCCGTGGTCAGGAATATGGTGGATCCGGCCGCCGTGCCCCGCACGTTGACGATGTTGTCGCCGCTGCCGAAGGAGATGCTTACGTTCTCGATCCGGACATACTGGATGGAACCGGGCATGCCGGTCATGGTCAGCGTGGTTCCGTCGAGGATGCAGCTGCTGTCGTTCGTGTTGCCGGAATCGTCGATGACGAGGGTGTCGCCGCTTGGATGATCGCCGCCGTCTATGTCGAGCAGGGCCGTGATACCGGCCATGGTTCCACCCGTGCTGCCCGACGCGTCGGCGTTGCTGCCGACGTGGATGGCGTCGTCGCCGCCGCCCGTGAGGATCGTGGTCGCGGAAAGTATTCCCGGCACGATCACGATATCGTTGTCCGAATCGCCGAAGACCTGTACGGAACCGGTTTGCGCCTGGATGGTGCCGTGCAGGTCGATGATGCTGCCTTCGGCATCGTTGTTGCCGTAATCCCCGTACAGGAACACGCTGCCCGCCGCTCTGACCGTTGCCCCTTCGACGATAATCAGGTCGTCGCCCGCGTACAGAGTGACATCCCCGGTCGTGGACCAGACCGTCACGCCGGCTTCGACGACAAGGTTATCGTCAATGTCGACGCCGTCTTCCGAGGCGGTCATGGTGATGGACGCGGCTTGGACCGTTTCGGAAACAGTGATCGGACTTGACGCCACCAGAATCACGGAACCGGTGGCCAAAATGCCTTCCGCACCGTCGCTGACGCCGCCGACGGTCAGATGTCCCGAGTTGTGAATGTATACGCTGCCGGACGTGGACCGTCCTTCCAGATGGCCGACCACGGTTTCCAGTTGATTGCCCGCGGTGCCGATATCTGCGGATGCATACAGCCTGGTTTTTCCGGACGTGACGTTGCTGCCTCCGACATTGCCGTTGTAGATGCCCCCCGAACTGTCGATGAAGGCCGTGCCCAGGGTGCTGCCGATGGCAAAAAGCGTCAGGTCGCCGGCGGTCTCGTGGATGTAGCTGTTGGCATGGCTCGACGAAGTCAGCACGCCCACGTTGGATCGTGCGCTGTCGATGTTGATGTCCTCGCCATTGGGAGCGCCCAGCGACCCGGCCAGGGCCGTCAAAGTGATACTATTTCCGGCGATATCGGCATTGATGTCGTTCTCGCGGCCGAGCATGGACACGGCCGCGACCAGATACACATCACCCGTGGCCGAACTGACCCGGCCGATGTTCATGTCGCCGGCCCTCTCGGTCAGGGAGATGTCCCCCGCAGCGTCCGCCGTCAGCGCGCCTTCAGGAGTCAGGTTGGTTTCCAGGGCATTGGCTGCGGTACCGATGCCGCTCTGGCTGACGAGGGTCAGATTCACGGCGGCAATGTTCTGGTTGTCCGTGTCGTAGGCGTCGACGATGGAGCCGCCTTCCGTGCGTAGCGTCACGTCCTGCTCGGCGTAGATCGTGTCGACGCGCATGTCGCCCGCCACGGACGTCAGGAAGATCGAGCCTTCGGCCCTGGCCGTCAGCACGCCTCCGGTCAGGGTGATGTCAACGTCCGCCTCGTCGCCTTCGGTGCCAAGAGCGCCCCGCCCGGCTTCAAGCAGCAGGTCCCCGGCCTCGACGTTGCCGACCGCATCGCCGACGCTACCGTCGGTGATGGAGCCGTCGACCTTGATCTGCACCAATCCACCAGCAACGATCCTGCCAAGGGCCAGGCTCTGTTCCGATCCGAGATACGCATCGCCCGTGACCGTGGCCGACAGCGTGCCCGATGCGGCCACGTCCAGATCCTCGTGCGAGAAGATGCGGACTTCCCTGGCCGTGATGTCAAGCACATCGCCGCTCGCGGCCGCGTCGTACGAGGCGGCCAGCTGGAACGTGAAGTCGTCGACGACGACCGCATGGTAGGTCGCGCCGTCGGTCAGACCTGCGATGCCGTACATCTGCCATCGTTCCGCAAGGTTTACCGTCTGGCCTGTGGTCAGTTCGTGCACCGTGCCGAAGGTGATGCTGTTCTCGTCGGGGTTGACGATGACCATGTCTCTGCGTTCGGCCGAAACCAGGATCAGTTTCTGCTCGTCGCTCAGATCGGTCAGACCGTTGCTGAGGTCGATGACGAGCTGGTCCGTCTGCGACCCGAGCCCCGCCGCTTCCAGGGTGATGTTCGCGCCGACGACGTTGGGGTCCTCCACGCGCACCGTCGTGTCGCTCGTTTCCTTGAGCCAGCCTCCGCCCAGGGCGTATTTCAGTTCCGAGTCCGTCCAGACAGAACCCTGGCGCATGGCCTCCGTGTCGGAAACGTTCTGGACCCCGCTGCCGCCCGCCGTCAGATCGAGGGCAACCGGCGCAGGGGCCAGGGCGTCGGCTTCGGACGCGGCCAGCTGGATCGTGGTCGCATCGACAACGATCACAAAGTAGACGGTGTTGTCTTCCAGGCCGGCAATGGCCGTGCCGCCGTCGGCCCTGTAGAGAACCGCCTGGCCCGTGCTGAAGAGGTGCGTGCCGATGACGATGGCGTCGGCGTCCGCTTCCACATCCGAAGCCGCATCGAACGAAGGCTCGTAGGCCACGGAGGTTGCGTAGCTCCAGCCGTCGATCCTGGTGTCGCCGAGGACGCCATAGCGGCTGTGCAGCTCGCGGTATTCGTCGGTTCGCTTGTTTTCCAAGGTGGTGAGGGTGTCGTCGACGAAGCCGGCCAGTTCCTCGCCGGTCTTGCCCTGGCTGGCGCCCAATTCCGTGAAGTAGTCCTCGTACAGGGTTCGTTCGCGGTCCGTGAAGGTGAAATTGAACTGCGGATCGTAAACGGACGGATCATCCTGCCGGTCCCGATATTCCCAGTAGGTGGCGTATTCACGGTCGCGCATGGCCAGATAGGCGTCGATGGATTCCTGGGCGGCGGCTTCAGCCGCAGTGCCGGTCAGGTTCATGTCGTCCCATAGGTCCAGCAGTTCGTCTGCCGTCCGAGAGTCCTCCTCGTCGGTCCGGTTGGCGTCGCGGATGGTGCCGTCCGCGATCAGGGCGACATCGCCGGTGCGGGATTCGAGCCGCACGAGGTTCAGGTTGCCGCTGACTTCCTGGATATGGATGTCGCCGTTGGCCACGCCGGTCAGGCTGGAACTCGATGACGTCGCCATGTCGAGACGGAGTGCCTGCGCCGCGCTGCCGATGGTCGTGCCCGCAGTCAGGAAGACCGACCCGCCGGATATCAGGGACCCGCCGCCCGCCGCCAGGATGGCCCCGTTGGCCGTCAGCGTGACGTCGCCCATGCCGCTGTCCGCCACTTCGGTGACGGTGAATTCATGCGAGCCGGACTCCGTGTCGCCGAGACTGAGCACGAGCGGGCTGTCGACCAGAATGCCGTCAAGGGATGCCGTGAGCTGGAAGGACGTGGGCGTGACCACCACGACGGAGTATATCTGTCCATCCACGAGGCCGCCGATGGCGTCCCCGTTGCCGCTGTTGTAGACTACGGAGTCCCCTGTGGTCAGGCCGTGCGCGTATCCGAGTTCGATGGTGAAGCCGTCAACGACGTCGGCCGCGGTGTTCAAAGAGCCGGTATCGACGACGGTGAAGCGATGACCGGAGGTCGCGGCGCTGACCGTTGTCGTGTCGAGGGCGATGAACGCGCCCGTCATCAGGTCTTCGAGTGATGCCGCAAGGCGGATGGTCGTCTCGTTGACCACGTCGACGTAATAGTCGGCGCCATCAGTCAAGCCGGTGATGAAATCCCCGTCGCCGCCTGCATGGTATGTGACCAGATCACCCGAGTTCAGCTCGTGTGCCGTCCCGAGATTCAGTGTCGTCAGGCTGAAGACGATCACTGCGGGATCAACGGACAGGGCCCGTGCAGATACGAAGCGGTGCTCGCTGCCGTCGAAGTCGTCGACGTCGAGGTCCACGAGATTGCCGCCGGCATCGCGGAGCATGATCGTGGTCGCGTCGACCTTCTCGACGGTGTAGGACGCCCCCTCGACCAGCCCGATCCCGGTGCTGCCGAGCTGATGGTAGACAACGGCAGCGCCGTCGCTGAAACCATGTTCCACGCCGAGATCCAGCTTGTCGAGGGACACCAGGTGATAGACCTTGTCCAGGCTGTCCGTATGCGTTCTTGCGGCAATGGCCGAGAACATGTCCGCACCGACCGGGTTGCCGGACCCGTCCAGCAGCGTCACCACCTGTCCGCTGATAGTGCCGACAGTATATTCATGCCCGTCCACAAGACCATCGATGGCGTTGCCGGACCCGCTTTCAAAACGGACCGTCTCGCCCGCGATCAGCGTGGTGCCCGCATCGATCGTCAGGGCAAAGGCCGAACTCAGGTAATAGGAGGTGCCGTCGCCGGACTGGAACGCGTCGATGTTCAGCGCGACCATGTGGTTGCCGCTGTCGTAGAGCACGTAGCCGCCATCGCCCTGCACCTGCACCGTGTACGTCGCACCGGCGACGAGGCCGCCGAAAAACGTGGCGCCGGGGCTGTCTTCCACGCCCGTTGCGCTCTGCGAATGGAAGACCACCTTCTGGCCGCTGATGAACTCGCCGTCACCGGCGATGGCCGTTGCGGATGTCAGCGCGTGCGTATCCGTGACCGTCTGGCTGAAAGCAAGCGTCAGCGCCGACCCGCCGGACGAGGAACGGAGCGAAATCGTGCCGTCGCCGTTCCTGATGACATGGTAGGTGCCGCCGTCGGTCAGGCCGCCGATGGCCGCCGCGGAACCGGGATCATAGCTGACGGACTGACCGTTGGCCAATCCGTGTCCGATCGTGCAGACGACATAGGTGTCCTGCACTGTGGGATCAAAGGCGACGGAATCCGGGGTGCCGCCGTTGTCGTATTCGAGAAGATGGCCGCTCTGGCTCGCGGAAGCCCAGTTCAGGGCTATGGCCGGGCCACCCGAAGCCGCCGAGAGCGTGATCGTGTGGTCGTCGACGACATGGACATGATATGTCGCTTCGTCCGTCAGACCGCCTACCGCGCCGCCGACCGCAGTGTTGTAGGTCACTTCGAGTCCCTCGGTCAGGCCATGGATGGCGCCGAAAACCAGGTATGTGCTCTGCGCCGAAGGATCGAACGCCGAAGTGCCCAGGCTGTGGCTGGTCCCGGTGGCTGAGGAAAAATCCAGCCTGACGGTGCTGCCGTCGGCACGCTGCAGACTCAGCGTTCTGGAGGAGACGACGCTTGCCGTGCATGTCCCGACATCAGCCAGTGCCACGATGTCCGTCCAGTCATTGCCGTCATAGGTCACGGTGGCCCCGTTGAGGCTGTTGGTTCCCCCCGTTTTGGTCAGGAACAGATAGGTTTCCTGCGCTCCGGCATCGAAGGAATACGTCTTGAGATTTTCACCGGATCCGCTCTGGAAGCTGCGTGTGCCGCTCAGGCCGCTGAAATCGAGTGACACGGGGGTACTCGTCCCGTTCACGGCAAGGCTGACGGTCCGGTTGTCCAATTTCTCGACCTCGTACACGGCGTTGTGTACCAGCCCCCCGCCTGTCGCGCCGGCATAGGTGATGGTGGCGCCATCAGACAGGCCGTGGGCGGCATTGAAGACGAGATAGTACTTCTGGTGCGAGGTGACGAATCCGTATTCCGTGCCGTCCGCAGTGGACAGCACGTGCTGTTCGTCCCCGGTGTTGCCGCTGAAATCGAGGGAAACGGCGCTGCTGCTGCCGGCGTAGCGGAGCTGGAGGGTGTAGTTGCCGATCTGCGAAACCGTGAATGACGTACCGTCGCCGAGACCGCCCACTGCGTTGTCGAAGCCGCTGTCATAGACCACGGTCTGCCCGTCGCTGAACGTATCCCCCGTGCCGCTGATCGATGTCCCGTTGGTCTGGCTATCGATGGAGACGGTTGCGGCATTGTCCCCCGTCTCCAGCGAAACCAAGCCGGAATAGCCGAACGTGCTGTCGTTGGCGGAAAGCCGATAGATGGTGTGGCTGAACGAAGTGGTTGTGCCGGTCACCGAGATCGACAGGGTGGAGCCGCCGGCCGATGTCGCGAGTTGCACGGACGTGTCCGTGACCGCCTGGACATAATAGGCGGTTCCGGACGTTATGCCCTGAACGGTCACGCCCGCCTCGCTGTCGAGCAGGCAGGTCACCCCGTCGCCGACCGCGAACCCGTGGCCGTTTCCGAGATGGATCCATCCCTCCCCCGCTTCCGGGGAATTCGGGAACGAGAATTCGCGCTCGAGGGGAACGGCCTCGTCGAGCGTGGCTTCAAGAGCGGTGCTGTAGTCGAACCAGTACGAGGCGGCCGGAGTCTCCGGGACGCCGATGGCCACGACATTGCCGGAGCCGTCCAGGAGGCGGAAGGAAGAGGCGTCGAGCACCTTCACCGTGTAGCTCGTTCCGACAGCCAGGCCGGCGATGGAATCGCCGTCCGCGCTGTCCCTGTAGATCACGGTCTGCCCATCGTTCAGCCCGTGGGCCGAAGGCAGCGTGAAGGCCGACTTGTAGCTGTCGATGGCTGTCACCGGGTCAAAGGTGAAGGTCTCGGCCGCCACGACGGGATTCTGCTCCAGCGTGAAGCGATTGATGGCGATGACGGAGCCGTCGGCCGCCGTGAAGGAATGCCCGAAGCCGCTGGCTACCGCGGCGTCGAGGTCGATCAGGTCCGGAAGGTAGGAAATGACGTTGTCGCGGTCGTCGGCCAGGCGGATGCGGTATGCGTCGACAACGGACACGTAGTACACGGCGCCGTCCTCCAAGCCCGGGATGACGCCTCCGCTGGCACAGCGGTAGGTCACGGCCTGGCCGTCGCGCAGCCCGTGCGCGGCGGCGAAGGTGATGGTGTTCGCATTGACCGACGCCGCCCCCGACAGGTCGGCCGTGACCGTGGAGGTTCGCCCCGCGACCTTGGTCAGGGAGTGGGCCGCTTCGGCTGACGTGCCTTCGAGATGGAAGACCAGACCGCCGATGGCGCCGACCCCTCCGGTCTGCAGGGACGCCTCCGCTCCCGTCAGGTCCGTAGAGGTATCGGCCAGCATGACCGTGGTCGTGTTCACGACCAGCACCTGGTAGGTCTGACCGGACACCAGGCCGGTCAGCGCGCTGCCGTCGCTGGAATAGACCACCTGGTCCCCGGTGTGTAGGCCGTGGGCCTGTGTGAACTCAATGGTCCAGACGGAGTCGGTCACATCCGAATTCGAGAACCCGAGGACGTCGGACGGCTCGGCAAACGGATCGAAATGCGGCACCGAGATGGTGTTCACTGTCATGTCCCCGAGCACTTCCTCGATGAAAACATCTCCGCTGTCCGTGGCCGCGGAAAGGGTTCCGCCCTCCAGGCTGACCAGAATCGACTCCTCGTCGCCGATGCCGGTGCCGGCGTACAGACGGATGTCCGTGGAGTTGATGATTGCGTTATCCGCGCCCTCGGCGCGCTCGATCGAACCGCCGGAGGTGATGGTGGTCACACCGTTGTCGTTGAGAATCGACCCCTTGAGCGTCACGTCCTCGGTGGACGAGATGGAAACCGAGGCCGTGTCGTGCCCGCTGAATTCGACGGTGATGGGATTGTCTGCGGAAATGGTGTTGGTGCGGACGACCTTGACGTCTTTGTTGAACACCAGTTCGCTGTAGGATTCGTAGATCGGCACATAGAGCCAGATGGGAATATGCACGGAGCCGATGAACGGAATCCTGATGTTGAAGCCGAAATCCTGCCATTCCCAGTAGGTCAGATCCTGCTGGAAGGGATTAGTGTCCTTGAGATCGTGACTGATTGCGTCCTCGATCTCGTCCAATTCCGAGTTGTCGACCAGACTCCAGGAACTGAGTTCCTTCTGGTAGACCGAGTAGCTGTAGATCAGGTCCGAGGGGGCTGCTGCCGTGTAGTAGGAGCCCTCGAGCAGGGGAATGATGTCGATGTCGAAAGAGAAATGGTTCCAGTTGACCGAATCCGCGATCAGGCTGTCGACTTTCCACAGCCACAGGTTCAGGGACTTGTCGTGGTCGTAGCGGACATCGATCATGGTCTTGGACTGGCCGGTAACCCAGGTGTACAGATAGCCGTCAGTCGGTTGATAGGATGTATTGTCGCCTGATGCGGAGGCGGCTTCCGTCACCGTCGTCCCGTCGGCGGCTGTCCTTTCGATCGTTGTGTTGATGACGCTGTTGCCGGAATCATCGAGGGTCCGGGTATAGGTGGTCGTGGTTGTGGTGAAGCTCGTGCCGGCGACGACCTTGTCGGTCGTGTCGATGATCCTGATCACCCCGTCGATTTCCTCGCCGGCATTCAGATTGTTGATCACAAGATCGAAGCCGCTGTTGTTTTCGATGGAGATCCGGCCGTACCCGTCCAGGGCGCGCAAGGTTCCAGAACCCGTGTTGACGATGCCGCCGTAGAGCTGGATGTACCCGCCCTGGATCGTCATATCCAGAATTTCGATCGCGTTCGCCTGGGCGTTGTAATAGATCACGTTGCCGACGCCGGACGCATTGGCCCCGAGATCCAGACGATAATACGGGCTGGCCTCGACGCCGGAGGAGACCTTCGTCTGGTAGTCGAGCCGGTAACCGGCGATGTCGGCAAGAAGCTGATCGCCCGCCGTGGTTCCAGCAGCCGGGATGACGATGGTCTTGTCCGCGAATCCGCTCTGCACAAGCCCGTTGATGTTCAGATACGAGGCGCTGATGAAGACCTTGTTGCCGGCAACGACCGAACCGCTCTCGCCGATGTCCAGGCCGGTAACCGCAGCCAGCACCGCGTTCGCATTCCCTGCCGAGACGCCGCTGGAACTGCCGATGACCGCAGTTCCATTGGCGTCTGTTATGACAATGCTGTCCCCGGGGTCCGATTCGACCTGCGCCGCATCGGCCACTCCTCCCCATGTGCTTTCCGGCGTCGAACCGACGTCCTGAGTCACCGGGAGGCTCGCCTGCACGAAATCTTTTCCGGCGTACAAGGTGACCGTGTCCCCGAGAATGGAAACGCTGTTCTCCAGGTCGTCGATATTGCTCCATAAGTACAGACTGCCCTCTGTGGAGACGGAAACGCTGCCGTTGTAGTTGCTGACATCGCCGGTGACCTCGATGCTCGTGTCCCGGGTGCTTTCGATAAAAATGCTCGGGTCGTTCGAGGTGCCGTTCTCAATGGTTGTGTATTCGGCCAAGGAGGTCAGCTCCCCGGCCGTAAGCTTGCGATAGTTCAACCGCACATACCCGCCGGTATATGCAGAAATAACGATGTCGCTGGTCCGCAGGTAATAATCGCTATCGTTAACAACGGTCATGAAACTGTCGCTTCTGGCGACAAGACGCCCCGTGACGTCGCCGGTAAACGTGTTGGCCTTGATGACGATGTCGCCGGAGGAGATGCTCACGGGCTCGACGTTGACGTATCCGACCTCTTCCCCGCCCTGGATCAGGTCCGCTTTCAGCGTGTTCAGAATGGCAAGCTGCATCTCGAATTTGGCGATCTCGTCGGTGCCGGCATATGAACTGATGAGGGCGTTGATGGCGTCGATGCGCTCGTTGAGGACATCGATCAGCGAACTGCCGCTGTCGATGGAATAGTCGATGCCGGCGGACACGGCGATCTTGATGCCGTACTGCGCGGAATAGTCGTGAATCGTCAGGCCATCCAAATCGTACCCGGCCGGCCAAGATGCATCCTTGTCGATGATCAGCAGGGTCTGCTTGTTGTTGATGCCTGTTTCCACGATGCCGCCGACGGCCACGTCGGCGCTGCCGCTCTGGACGCCGCCGTTGCCGCCCTCGATGGCCAGGGACGTGTCGCCTCCGAAGATTTCGCCCAGAGCCTCCAGTGCCTCGCGGTACAGGTCGGTTCCGGACCCGATGCCGTCCACGTGGATGGAGCCCATCTCGGCCAGCAGATAGGTATTCTTGCCGCTGCCGCTGTACGCCCCGTCCTCCACGGTCAGCGTGCTGTGCTGAACCAGTTCGCCGTCGGCCTGGGGGTCGGTCTCAATGGGCAGCACCGTCCGGTTCCAGAGATCGGTTCGGGCAAGGATGTCGTACCGGCTGACGGTGCCGTCGCGTTCCTGGCCGGCCATGAGCGCGATGACGCCGTCGGCCGTCAGTACCGCGCCGGAACCGATGACGACACTGTTGTCGGCGTTGACGTAGGCCTTCGAGTCGCCCTGGGCGGCACCGGCCACGCCGTAGGTCTTGACCGCCGCATTGGCCTGCATCGTAACATTCGTCAGCGTCGAAATTTCCAGATCGCCGACGCTGTCCAGGTCGGCGTCGCCCACGGTGATGCGGTTCACATTGACGGTGTTGACGATGGACGAGCTGGCCTTGGCCACGGCAATGGCACCCCCGGCATCGAGCTTAACTTTGTCCAGAACCGTCAGGTCGGTCACAGCCGAAAGGCGCAGCACATTCGTGTCCGTGCCGTCCGTGGTCAGGGTCGCCCCATCGCCGATCCCGATGGTGGAGGAATTGGCGATGGTCGTCGAACTGGAGGCAGCCGACGCGTTGAGCACGCCGCCCGCCCCGGCGGTCACGTTGTAACCGTTCACGCCGCCGACATTCTTGCTTATGATGTTGCGGGCGTTCAGCTCCATGGATCCGGCGCTCACGGACGAATCGCCGAGACCAAGGGTCACATCCGCGTCCACGGTGTTGACGACGTACGCTCCGCTGGCTCCGACAACGGCCGCCGTGAGGCTGTTGGTCTTGCCGTCGAACACGGCCGTGTGTTTTGCGAGCATGGAGAGGTGGTCGTCCACGTCCATTACGGTGTTGTCGCCCACGGTGACCGTGGTGACGCTCGTGTTGGAGGTGGTCGAGCGCGAGGCCGCGCCTGCCACGACGCCGCCGCTGCCTGCGGTGGATGTCGCGAAATTGTCGTCGAGGCCGTCGGCGGTGATGCCCAGACTGGAGGCGGTCATGGTGACGTGATCGCCGACCTCGATCGTGACGCTGGTATCCGAAGAGCTGGTCGCCCGGGAGAAGCCCACGGCGATGATACCGCCGGCGGCGCTGTCGGCATCGGCGTACTGCCGGGTGTTGCTGGTGGCGCTCAGGACGGCTCCGGCGTCGACGTCGATCTCCGAGCCGTCCGCAACGGAAGTCGAGACGCTGCCGTTGTTGGTGGTCTTGCTGAAGGTGGCGTCGATGCCCACCAGCGCGCCGGAAGATCCCGAGGCCTGGGCGGTTGCGGCGTAGGTATCGAGGTTCCCTCTGGCGGCGCTCAAGGAAAAACTGTCCGCCGCAAGGCTGCCGGAAAAAGAAGCGCTGACATCGGTGTCCAGCAGGGTCAGGGCGTTGGACGCGCCTACCGCGGCAAGTCCGGCATTCACGCCGATGACTCTGGCCTTGGCGGACTCGTTGGACGTCGCCCCGATGCTCACGGCACCGCTGGCGACGATGTCGGCGTCATCGACATGGCCCGAAACCGACGTATTTATCGTCGCACCGGCCTGGTTGTAGGAACCGGCCCCGATACCGGCGGAAAGCCCGTAGGCCGTCGCCGCCGCCCTGGAGTCGGCCTGCGCGGAAACGTCGATGGAACCGACAACAAGGCCGACAGCCTTGCCGATGGCCGTGTGGGGCCCGATGTAGGCCTCGGTTGACCCGCCGACCGTGGAGTTGGCCAGAGTTGCGCCGACGGCCACCGCTCCTGCGGTGACGCCCATGCTTGTGGCCCTGATGTCGGCCGTCGAATGAGCGTCGACATGGAGCGAGGTCGCCTTGACGATTCTCGCCTTTTCCGTGGCCGAGGTTCCCTCGATAGAGGCCTTGACCGTGTCGGCGACAGTGTTGACCACCACCGCCCCGCCCACGGCGGCGTACCCCCCGGCCAGACTGAAGGCCAGGGCGTCGATGGCGGACGTATCGGAGGCATCCACCGTGACATCGCCGGATGCGGAAACCGTGGACGCTCCACGGATTCCGGCCTGGATCGTCGAGGTCAGCGAGTTGTGCACGACCGAGGCGTTGGCCGCGATACCGAGCGAAGCGCCGAAACCGGCAGCCAGGCTGGCGATGGCCGCATCGGATACGGCCGAAACCGTCACCGAACCGCCGGTCGAGGTTGCCGTGGAATCGACGATCTCCGCCGTGACGGTTCCGTGGATGGCGTTGTCAGCCACGGCCGCGCCTAGCGCCGCCACGCCGCCGACCGAGATGCTGCCGGCGAAGGACACGATATTGGCGTTGGGGTTGACCTCATTTCCATTGAGGGCCGAGGTCAAAGCAGAGACCATGCCCGCCGGAGCGGCGATGGCCGAGTTGAAATCGAGCACCACGGCGGGAGCCGTCTCGGAAGCCGAAAGCGAGATATTGCCCCCCGCGGTGACGGTCGAATCCTTCACCCTGGCCGTGACGGTGTTGCCGAGATCGTTCAGGGTCAGGGAGGCGTTGGCTGCCCCGAGCCCTGCGCCGGCCACGCCGATGGCGTAGGAGCGGATGATGTCCGAGGACTCCGCTTCAAGGGAGACCGCGCCGGTGGCCGTCACTCCGGAACCCGATATGGTAGCGTTCACCTCGTTGGCGATGAGGTTCTTGGACACGGCCGCTCCGCCGGCTGCAAAGCCTGCGGCCGACAGCCCCATGGCCACGGAGTCGATGGTCGAGGCGTCCGTGGCCGACAGGGACAGGGAGCCGGCGGTCACGGTGGAGGCTCCGGCATCGTCGTCGACGATGGAGGCGCTGATCGTGTTTTCGATCTCGTTGATGGTCAGGGACAGTTGCGCCGCCGCCAAGCCGGAACCGGCCACGCCGCCGACGAAGCTCAGGATGTCGGCTTCCGAGGTCGCGAGAAGGCTGGCCGCGCCGGTGCTGGTCAGGCTCGAACCCGACACTTCGGCGGTGATGGAATTGGTGATGAGGTTGTAGCCCACCGTGCCGTTTATGGCCACGCCGCCGGAACCTGCCAGGCCGAGGCCGATGGAGGTGATGGACGAGGAGTCCGTGGCGGACAGGGAGGCCGTGGTCTCGGCGGTGACATTCGAATCGTTGCTGATGGACGCGTCCACCGTGTTTTCGATGACGTTGCCGAAACCGGTGATGTTCAGCGCCACGCTGCCGGCGACGCCGACGCCGGCGGTCAGGGCGATGATGCCGGACGAACTGGATGCGTCCAGGGCCACGCTGCCCGCGCTGGAGGTTACGCCTGCATCATTGATTTCCGCCTGCACGGTGTTGGTGATGACGTTGCCGGTCAGCGCGCCGCTCGCGGCCACGCCGCCACCTGCCACGCTGACGTTGACGGCCAGAATGTTGGCGTCCAGATCGATCGGGGAATCGGCAAGGCTCGCATTGAGGTCCGCCTGATATTGAGCCGGAACGATCCAGGCAGGAATGATACTCGGTGCCAGATCTTGGGCGGAAACACGGATATCGCCGTCGGTCGTGACTGTGGAACCCGTTATTGCCGACCGGACATCGCTGGTGACCATGTTGCCGAGAACGCCGACATTGACGGCCACGCCGCCTGCTCCCACGTTGAGCGCAAGAGCGCGGATGATCGCCGAGGATTCGGAAAGGACGCCCAGCGATGCATCGCCGGTAATGGTCGACCCGCTGATCAGGGCCTCGGTGGTATTGACGATCACATTGGCGGAGAGCGCCACGCCGACCCCGACGCCGCCCGCCGCGACGCCGAAGGAGAGGGCGTCGATGGTGGAGTTGTTCTGCGCCTGGATCGTCGTTGCCCCACCGGCATGAAGCACCGAGCCCGATACCGCCTCGGCCGTGGTGAAACCGGTGATGATGTTGGCGGAGAAGGCGACATGCACGCCTACCCCACCTGCGGCAACCCCGCCCGTGAGGGCCATGATTTTCGCATCGGAGAGTGCCGTGATATCCAGTGTGGTGCCGCTCGTCACTTCGGATGCATCCACCGTGGCATCAACCGTGCCGACGATCAGGTTGCCCGCCGCCATGACTCCGACGCCGACAGCGCCACCCGCGACCCCGATCCCCAGAGCGCGGATGCTCGCCGTGTTTTCGGCGGTGATCGCCACCGCTGTGCCGGCATCAATGACGGAACCATCTTCAACCGTGGATCCGACGGTGCTGGTGATCACATTGCCATAGCCGACCACGTCCACGGCCACGGCACCGCCCGCCACGCCCACGTTGAGCGATGTGATGCCCGAACTGGAAGCGGAATCCAGCGCCACCTTGCCGGTGGTCGATGTGACGGTGGAGTTGTCGATCCTCGCCTCGGTGGTGTTGACAACAAGGTTGCCGACCAGGGCCACGTTGACACCCACGGCACCGGCGCCGACATTGATGGTGGCCGAGAGGATGTTGGCATCCAGATCGATGGGGGTGTCGTCAAGAATCGACTCAAGATCCTCCTGGTACTGGTCCGGAATAATCCAGTCGGGAATGCTGCTTGGCGCCTGATCCAGGGCGGAAATGACGATATCCCCGTCTGCCGTGACGGTGGAATCTTTCACGGTCGCCAGAACGTTACTGGTCAGCGCATTGCCGAGCACATTGACGTTGACGCCCACGGCGCCCGCGCCCACGTTGATGGCCAGGGAACGGATGATTGCCGAAGACTCAGCCAAAACGTGCAGCGACGCGGCATCGGTCAGAGTCGAGCCGCTGATCAGGGCCTCGGTGGTAGTGACGATGACATTGGCGGAGAGCGCAACGCCAACCCCGACCGCACCGGCACCGACCCCGAAAGCCAGGGCATCGATGACGGAACTGTTGACCGCCTCGATGGTGGTGGCACCGCCGGACTCAAGTACCGATCCGGCAATCACTCCAGCCTTGGTGGTTCCGGTGACGATATTGGCGGAGAAAGTGGCATTGACCCCGACCGCACCGGCACCAACAGCACAGGTCAGGGCTATAATATTCGCCTCGGAGAGAGCCGTGATGTCCAGGGTTGTGCCGCTCGTCACCTCGGATGCATCCACCGTGGCATCAACCGTGCCGACGATCAGGTTTCCCGCCGCCATGACCCCGACAGCGACTGCGCCACCCGCGACCCCGATCCCCAGAGCGCGGATGCTCGCCGTGTTTTCGGCGGTGATCGCCACCGCACCGCCGGCATCGATAACTGAACCATTTTCAACCGTCGATCCGACGATACTGGTGACAACATTGCCGTAGCCTACAACATTGACGGCCACGGCGCCGCCGCCCACGCCCACGTTGAACGAGGTGATGCCCGATTCGGAGGAGGAACCCAACGCCACCTTGCCGGTGGTCGATGTGACGGTGGAGTTGTCGATCCTCGCCTCGGTGGTGTTGATGACGAGGTTGCCGACCAGGGCTACGTTGACACCGACGGCGCCGGCGCCGACGTTGATGGTGGCCGACAGGATATTGGCATCCAAGTCGATGGGGGTGTCGTCAAGAATCGACTCGAGATCCTCCTGGTACTGATCCGGAATGATCCAGTCGGGAATGCTGCTTGGCGCCTGATCCAGGGCGGAAATGACGATATCCCCGTTTGCAGTGATGGTGGAATCCTCAACGGTCGCCAGAACGTTGCTGGTCAGCGCATTGCCGAGCACGCCAACGTTGACGCCAACGGCGCCCGCGCCCACGTTGACGGCCAAGGAACGGATGATCGCCGAGGACTCGGCCAGAACGTCCAGCGATCCGGCGTTGGTCACGGTCGAGCCGCTGATCAGGGCCTCGGTGGTATTGACGATGACATTGGCGGAGAGCGCCACGCCGACGCCGACAGAGCCCGCCGCCACCCCGAAGCCCAGGGCGTCGATGCTGGAACTGTTGACCGCCTCGATCGTCATCGCGCCCCCGGCTTCGAGTGTCGAATCCGACACCACGGCACTAGTGGTTCCGGTGATGACATTGCCGGTGAGCGACATCATCACACTAACGCTGGACGCCGCAACGCCGCCGGCCAGGGACAGGATACTCGAATCGCTGGTTGCCGCGACACCCAGGGCCCCGCCACTGGTCACCGTGGATCCGGAAATCTCCGCCACAACCGTATTGGTAATCACGTTCGCGGCGATCAGGGCGCCGACGGCCACAGCGCCCGATCCGGCCACGCTGACGCCCAGCGAACGGATCATGGACTGATCCGTGGCGCTCAGATCCACCAGGCCGCCGGCAGTTACCGTGGAGTTGCCGCTGATGGTGGAGGTGACGGAATTGGTGATGACGTTGCCAAAGCCCGTGGCGTTCACGGCCACGGCGCCCGATCCGGCCACGCCAACGGTCATGGATATGATGCCGGAACTGGCGTCGCTGTCGAGGACGATGTCGCCGGCGGTGGACGTGACCACGGAGCCCGTGATCCCGGTCTCGACGCAGCCCGTGATGTCGTTGCCGGTCAGGACGGCGTTGATCGCCACGGATCCCGACGCGGCCACGCCGACGTTCAGGGCCAGGATGTTGGCGTCCAGGGAGATGGGCGAACCGCTCAGGGCGGCGTCCACATCGTCTTCGTTTTTCTCGCTGCCCAGGTTCCAGGGAGTCAGCACGCTCGGGGCCAGATCCCGGGCGGTCAGGACGATGTCTCCGGCGGCGCTCACCGTGGACCCGGAAATGGTGGCGGCAACGCTGTTGATGATGGCGTTGCCCAGGGCCGTGACCTGCACGGCCGCCGAACCGGACCCGGCAATGCCCAGGGCCAGCGCGCGGATGATCTCGGTGGACTGCGCAGTCAGGGTCAGCGCTGAGCCCGTATCAAGGCTCGATCCGCCGACAGCGGCCACCGTGGAATTGGTGATCACGTTGGCGGCCATGCCCACGCCCACGGCCGTGCTGCCGCTGCCGGCAACCCCGAAGGCAATGGCGTCGACGATGGAGGTGTCCGTGGCCGAAAGCGTGACGGCGCCGACGGCATCCACATCCGAGGCGCTCGTTCCCGCCAGGATTGCGGCCCGGGTGGTGTTCGTGACTACGTTGCCGGCCATGGTCACTTGCACGGCAGTGGAGCCGGAAGCGGCCACTCCGCCGGCAAAGCTGAAGATGGTGGATGCGGACGTGGCCGTGAGGGCCAGGGTGCTGCCACTCGTGACCGTAGCCCCGGAGATCAGCGCATCCACGGTGCTCGTGATCACGTTGGCGCCGATGATGGCGGAGACCGCCGTACTGCCGGAAGCCGCCACGCTCAGGCCGACCGAGGTGATGTGGGACTGGTCATCGGCGGACAGCGTCACCAGACCACCGCTTTGGACGGTGGATGCCGAGGTTATGCTCGACTCGACGCCCCCGGTGATCACGTTGCCGAAGCCGGTGGCCTGCACCGCCACTTGGCCCGATGCGCCCACGCCCACGGACAGGGCCAGGATGGCCGAATCGGTCAAGGTGGTCAGGATGACGTCGGCAGACGGATTGAGAATATCCCCACTCGCGGTGTGTCTTCCCGCCGTTACCGTAGATGCGGATATTTCCGAGGAAATGTCGTTGGCGATCACATTGCCCGTCAGAAGCCCACTCACGGCGACCTTACCGGAACCGGCCACGCTCACGTTCACGGCCAGGATGTTGGCGTCCAGCTGCACCGGGGATCCGTCCAGGGCGGTTGATAGGTCGGCGGCCGCCTCCGCAGGCACGATCCAGTCCGGAATGCTGAACGGTGCCAGCTCCCTGGCCGTCAAAGTGACGTCTCCCCCGGCCGCCACCGTGGAGCCGGTGATACGGGCACCGATGGCGTTCGTCACGACATTGCCCAGCGCCGCGATGGAAAGAGCTCCGGTGCCCGCTCCGGAAACGCCGAGGGCCAGGGCCCGGATGCTGGAGGAGGATTGGGCCAGCAGGACAACATCCGCCGCCTCATTGGCTATGGAGCCGTCGGCGTTCATGCCGGCCTTCACCGTCGACGCGGCGATCTCCGCCGTGACGCGGTTGATGACCGCATTGGCGGCCACTCCGGCCGCGCCGGCGTAGCTGCCGCCGCCGGAACCGCCGATGGCCAAGGTATCCACCGACCGGTCATTGAGGGCCTGTACGGTCACATCCCCCCCCGCCGTCACCGTAGCGTTGCCCGAGATTCCGGCATAGACCGTGGTGGTCTCGATATTCACGGCAATGCCGGCGCCGGCGGCGAATTCGGACGAAGCCGCCCCGCCGATGGCCAGGTTCACGACAGAGGAATGAGCGCCGGATTCCAGACCGACCGCGCCGCCAGCCGTCACCGTGGCCCCGCTTATTTCGGTTTCCACCGTGTCGCTGCGCACCACCGTCACGTTGGTCAGGCCGATACCGGCCTTGCCGCCCACCGCGAACACTCCGGCGCCGCCGACCTGCAGTGTGTCAGAGGCGGCATGAAGGGACACGTCGCCGCCGACTGAAACCGTCGATCCGCTGCCGATGGAAGAACGGGTCACATCGGTGGTGGTCACCACGGCGGCCGAACCGGCCACGCCTGCCGTGTCGCTGCCGATCCCCAGACCGGCGGCAAAGGAAAAGATCTTCCCGTTCGTATCCGCCTGCAAGCCGACATCATCCACGGCATTCACGGTGCTGTCGTTGCCGATATAGGCCTTGGTGCGCCGTCCGATGACCTCCACGTCCGCCGCAATGCCGACGCCCACGGCTTTGGAAACGCCCAGGGATCCGGCCACGCCCACCTTGAACAGGGAATCCTCGGCACGGAGCCTGACGGCCTGACTGGCCGCCGCCCCCGTGGTGGAAGCGTTGATGGAGGCTCCGTCGCCGATATAGGCCAAGGTGTCGATGTCGATTGTATCGGTGCTTGCGGAAAAGGCCCCGCCCACTGTCTTGCTGCTGATACCGCCGCCGCCGGCGATGCGGAAAATCGTGTCCGAAGTGCCGGCATCAATCACGATGCCGTTGGCGGACAGGCCGCTGCCGCCGGAAACCCCATCGCCGTGCCCCTGGGCCGAAACCGTCGCGTCATCGCCGATATAGGCCGAGGTGGTCTGATCGATGACCCCGACCGCCCCGGACGCCCCGAACCCGGCCGTGTTGCCGTACGCCACGGCCCCGGCCACCGACACCACAAAGAGCGAGTCGTCCGCGTCCAGAAGCAGGCTTCCGGGTGTGGTCACCACGGCGTCGGCGCCGATAGAGGCCTCTACGACATTGGTCACCACCTGAATCGAGGCGGAACCGGTCATGCCGATCTTGCCTTTGGTCACAGCCCCGCAGGCCGCCACGGAGATGATATCCGTATCCTGGGAAGCGGTGATGCTGATATCCCCGGCGGCATCCACCACGGCGTTATCGCCGATAAAGGCCTTGACGGTCTGCACCAGCGCCACCGCATCGGCCGCCGCCCCAAACCCACCGATGCCGTTGGCGCCGCCGGAATAGGAAACGGCCCCGGCCACGGACACGTCCAGCAGCTTGCCCGAAGCGTCGATGGTCACATCCCCCCCGGCATCCAGGGAAGTGTTGGCCCACAGACCGGCCTGCACGTCGCTGTCGACCAGGACGAGGTCCGCGGATCCGGCCACGGACAGTTTCCCCTTCTTGGAACCGCCCCCGCCGGCGCTGACGGAAACCACCAGATCATCGCTGGATGCGACGGTGGAGACATTATGCGCCGAAATTACCGCATCCTGCGCATAGGCCTTCACGTCCCGGTCCAGATCCTGGTAGGCGAAAGACCCGGCCAGGGCCGCGCCCCCATCGGCCTTGCTCATGTCGATGCCCAGGGCCGTCGAAACGGAAACCAGCAGAGCCTGGTTGTCGGCCGTGATGATCAAATCTCCCGCCGCATCAAGGTGAACGCCGTCACTGACGTAGGCCCGGGTGACATCGCTCACGGTGTTGACGCTCGCCCCGCCGGAAACGGCGATGCCGGCCACTTGCTTAACGTTGGTCGGCTCTTCGCTGAACAGGTTCGGGAGGCTCTCGCCGTCCAGGGGATCATCCGGGGAACTGCCCGTCTCCTCCTTTTTGGTGCCGCCCTTGGACTGGGAAGCGGCCACCGTGACCGTGACCAGCAGTTCATCCGAGCGGGCATCAAGCCTAACCGCCCCGCCGGACGTGATGGAACCCAGTACCGAAACGCCGGCAGCAGCCGTCGCTTCGGCGACAACGGCCGCGTCGAGCGTCAAGGTCGTGCCGCCCGCAGAAATGGACACAATGCGATACAGACCGTTGTTGCCGGCGGTTCCTGAAATCTGGATCAACTGTCCGACGCGGAACCCATCGGTCGTCCAGCTTCCGCCGGACCGAATGACGGCGTTACCGGCAAAAGTCAGGGTGGGCGTGCCTGAAACCGCAGGCTCGGCGCTGTGGGACGTGTCGCCGACAAAGGCCTCGGTGATGTTGCTGACCTGATTGAGCACCACCGCGGCACCCGCCGATGCCGTGCCGCCCTTCTGGATCGCACCGACGATATTGATGTTCTGGTAGGACGTGGACGCCTCAATATCGACATTACCCGTTGCGGCGAGGGTGGCCGTGTCTTCCACATGGGCCACGGCTTCATGGGTGGCGTTGTTCCAGGCAAAGGCCCCGGACACCCCGAACTTTTCGGCGCTACCGCCGGCCTGGGCGATGTTGAGCATCCAGTTGCTTACGTCAGCCGCGATAGTGATGCCGCCTGCGGTGGCCGTAACCACCGCGCCGTCGTCCACCAGGGCTGTGGCCCGATTGGCAAAGGTCTGACCGTTGTACGTGCCGCCGGCCCCGCTGCCGGAGCTTTCGTTTCCGGCGGCCCCGCCGGCCTTCAGCAGCGCGATGACATCCTGGATCTTGCCCAGCTTCATCCCTGCGATGCTGATGGTGTCCATGCTGGCGGCGGCTTCCACCACGACGTTATCTCCGGACACCACCGCGCCGGCGCCGATGAAGGCGCTGGCCACATTGTCCACGGACTGTACGTTGACGATGCCCGAGGCGGAAAACTTGCCGATGGCGTCGGGGTCTTTCACCTGACCGGTTTTCTTGTCCTTCTCGGTCTTGGACGCGGAACTGGCCTGCACAAAGGTGGTGGCGATGCTGGTGGGCACCACC
The DNA here is from genome assembly GCF_000023225.1 of Desulfomicrobium baculatum DSM 4028. Taxonomy (NCBI): domain Bacteria; kingdom Pseudomonadati; phylum Thermodesulfobacteriota; class Desulfovibrionia; order Desulfovibrionales; family Desulfomicrobiaceae; genus Desulfomicrobium; species Desulfomicrobium baculatum. Next base: position 1,485,758 of record NC_013173.1, on the reverse strand, counting down.
TTCAGGTAACCGATCAGCAGCTGCACCGGCTCAAGGAGTTCGGCCAGGGTTTCCGAGCTGTAGGTGGACAGCTGGGTCAGGGTGTCCTGGGAGGCGGCAAAGTCGATGGTCCCGGTGCTCGAATCGATGCTGGGCAGGTTGAAATCGATGCTGGGCGCGGTGATGTTCTGGTCCAGATCCGCAAACCAGGTCATGAGCGTGATGAAATCGCTGACGACCTTGAACTGGCTCGGCACCACGGCGTCGGCCGTCACGATCACATCGCCGCCGGAAATCACCGTCGCGTCCGCTCCGATTTGGGCATTGGCGGTATTGGTGTAATCGGTCACCGCCACGGCTCCGGCGATGCTGACGGCTGCGTTGAGCTTGGCCGCCGCCGTGGAGATCACCTTGAAATTGTCTTCGGCCCGGGCGGTCACCACGATGTCGCCGGCGGCAGTGACGACGGCCCCGTCCGCGATATAGGCTTCGGCGTTGTTGCTGCTCACCGCGACCGCCACGCTGGCCGCCATGGAGAACTGGCTGAACCCGGCCTTTGGATCCTTGGTGCCGGACAGTTTGTTCGTGACTGCGCCCATCATGCGTCCGGCAAGGGGAGGCTTGGCCTTGACGGCCGAGGCGGCGCTGACCCGATCGACAACGTTGACGGACTCTGCCGCCACCGACACCCCTCCAACGGTAGCGGTCACCGTGCCGCCGATATGGGCGCTCGTATCGGAGCTGTAGGTGGCCACGGCAACCCCGATGGCCTCACCCATGTTCTTCTGCGGCGTGATGACGACGCTTTTGGCGGCCGTGCTGAAACTGTTGGTGGTTTCCGCGCGCACGGCCACGGAGTCCGCCTCGATCACCGCACCGCTGTTCACGGCGACCGTATTGTTCGAATCGGCCACGCCCACCGCGATGAACAGCCCGGGGCCGCTGGGAATATGCAGCACTTTCTGGGCGATGATCTTCTGGATGCCCTTCATGGCGGCCGAGGTCACACTGAGGGTGTTGTCCACCGTGGTGGTCAGGCTGAAATTCCCGCCCGCTGTAATGACGGACCCGCTTTCCACAACGGCCGACGCCGTTGCCGTGGACGATCCCACCGACACCCCGAAAATCAGGCTGGGAGTCTTCAGGGTGGTGTTGGCGACGGATTCGGCCTCAACCACCACATTCCCCGCCGCGTTGATCGTCGCGCCGAGAGTGATGGTGCTCGTAGCCTCGGCCAGAAGCACCTGGGCCACATAGCTGATCGTGTTGAACAGGCCGACCCCGTCGACCTGACTCAGAAGCTGAGCGGAGACATCCCCGGCCGTCAGCTGTCCGCCGCTGCTGTTGAGGGCGGAAGCGATCCGGGCCACCGAGGCGCTGTCCGTGATTTCCCCATTCAGGGTGTAAACACCGTCCAGCGTCAGGGTTCTGCCGTCGGCGGAAACGGCTGCGATCAGATAGGTGCCGTCGTTGTTGTCCGTGCCGGACACGGCGATGTACTGGCCGGCGGCAAAGCCGTCGGAGGTCCAACTGCCGGTGGCGCGGGTGATGGTGTCGGCGGTATCGGTCATGACGCTGACATCCTCGCACTGAGCCGTCTCGTTCGTCAGTTCCTGACCGGAAACCAGGCGCAGGGTCTTTCCGCCGTCGATGATGTCGGCAATGACGTAGTCCCCGTCGTTTCCGGCGGATCCGGTGACGGTGATTTCCTGGCCCACGGCAAAGCCGTCGGTCACCCAGCTGCCCGTATCCCGGGAAATGGTGTCCTGAGTGATACTGTTGTCGGTGAAGGTCAGGCTTCCAACCCCGGCCAGCACCCCTTTGTTCACGAAATAGAGCGCCGGAGTACCCGTCATCCCCTGGCTCTGGTCCACGATGGCGATGGGGACATCGGCGGCCGAAACGGGGTCGGCCGTAACCGTGAACCCGTTGCCGGTTTCCGCCAGCAGCACGAAGGTGTCCGTCAGAGTCAGGGTGCGGCCGTCGGCGGAAACCGACTGAATCTGAAAGGTGCCGTTATTGATCCCGCTGCGGGGGGAAAGGACGGTGATGTTTTGGGTGACGCCGTCCTCGGGCGCTTCGTCCGTAAGCACCGCGCCCGATTCCAGGATCAGATTGAGGTCGTCGAGGTAGGCGATGCGGTAGACTCCGTCATTGGACGCGGAACCGCCGACGGAAACGGTCATGCCGGCGGAAAAACCATCCTCCACCCAGCTGCCCGTATCCCGTGAGACCATGGCCCCCTGATCCGCCGTGGCGGCGAAGGTCAGGGACGGAGCGCCAACCATGGCCGTGACGGCCGTGATGACGGCGGCCTGGGAATCCATCGCGGCCAGGCTGTCCATATCCATGAGGGTCAGCACGGACCCCTCGACCGCCGCGATCTGGTAAACGCCCGCATTGGCGCCGGCGACCGAGATGTACTGCCCCGCCTGAAACCCGCCATCTTCCCAGTACAGGCCGTCGGCGCGCTCGATGGTGTCCGCCGCCGCGCCATTGTCCCTGAAATGGAAATCGCCCGACAGCGTGATCGTCGCGGTGGATCCGGAAATCTCGATGCTCTGTCCGGCCTGGAATCCTTCCCTGAGCCAGCTTCCCGAATCCCGGATGATGGTGGAGACGCCCCCGCTGGTGGCCAGCGTCAGCTGATCCGCGGCCGTCATGCCAATGAGGGAGGCCACGCTTGTTGACGCTTCGGTCTGGATTTCCCGGGACAGTACGTAGCTGCTCTGCAGGGTGATGACGGCGCCGGAGATGGAGGCGATGCGGTAGATCCCGTCATTGTCGGCGGAACCGGTCACGCTGATGTACTGGCCGGCCACAAAGCCGTCCGCGGCCCAGGTGCCGACGGCGCGGACGATGGTGTCGGCGGCGTTGTCGATGTTGTTGAAGGCAAGCTGAAGCTCGCCGGTCAGGGCCACGGCGGAGGCCACGGAAGCCGAAGCCGTGGTTTCGTTGACCAGGGCGTATTCCGCTCCCAGGGTCAGAGTGTCGGCCGTCAGAGAATCAACCCGGTAGATCCCGTTGTTGGAGGCCGTGCCGCTGATCCGGATCAACTGACCGGCGCTGAACCCGTCGGAAATCCAGCTTCCGCCGTCGCCGCGGGTGATAGCATCTGCCGCAGCCCCTCCGCTGTCGGTGAAGGCAAGGGAGGTGTTGGCGGGCAGCAGCCCGCTTACCAGCCTGTCGACAAAACTGCTCAAGGCGTTTTCGTCCACCACCAGCTCGAATTTCTTGATGGTGGTGGCATCGGCATGGATCAGTACGTTGTCGGCGTTCAGCGTGGCGGCGCCAATATCGATGGAGGCCTCGGCTTTCTGATAATTGAATACCGGCGTGGCCGTCAGCCAGGTCACTTGCACCCCGGCGCTGGCGATGAGCCGGATATCCTGGTCTGTCGTCAGCACGGCCCCGTCGGCGATGGTGATGGTCGGCGCGGTGACGAAGATGCCGGTGTCGCAGGTCACGACGGCGCCTGCTTCAATCGCCACCGTCCCCTGGGACGCCAGCAGGGTCAGGCTGCCGTCCATGTCCAGGCTTCCCACGGAAAGTACATCCTCAGAGTGGTCGCCGGGGGTGATGATCACCGATTCCACGCTGGTCATGCTGCCAAACAGAAAATTATAGGTCGTGCCGTTGAAGGCGATGCCGGTGGAGGAAAGCGAAACGGTGTCCTCGCCGGTCCCGCCCACGATCATCAGGGTGTCGGAACCGCCCGCTCCGTTCAGAATATAGTTGTCGGTGGTGTTCAGGGAGAGGCTCGCGCCCCCGCCGGTCAGGGTGAGCCCTGCGAGGTCGAGAGTGAATGTATCGGCGCTGTCGGTGCCGGTGACATAGCGGTCCTGCAGCAGCCGGGCGTAATCGTTGTGATTGGCGAACAGCGTGGCGCTTTCGATGGCGCCGGTGGCGTATTCCAGATCCCAGTCGCCACCAAGGCCGGCGCTGCCCGTGGCATCGATGGAGGCCGCGACATCGGCCCCGGTCATGGAGGCGAGTTCCTGAACAAATTCCACGCCGTCCTGTCCGGCGGCGATGCCGCAGCCGTACAGCAGGATGTCGCCGTTATCGCTCAAGGCAGTGTTCCAGGAACGCAGCTCGTCGGAATGTTGCGACAGGTTGGCCCCGGACAGAATCGTCGTCCCGAGCCTCAGATTCCCGTCATCCCCGTGCGCGACAAGGTGCAGCGCATCGATTCCTTCCCGATCCTGCAACAGAGACGAGATCTGCTCGAACCCGTCCCGGGACGCGTCCAGCACGTGGACCTCGTACTGGGCAAGATTTTCAGAAGAAGAGCGCAGGCTGTCGAGGAGGGAGTGGTAATCGCCCACGGACGGATCGACGAGAACCATTTCCGTGGAGCTACGCAGCCCGGGGCTCTCCTGTCCGGGACTTTCCAGCCATGGGCTGTCCGTGGGCGTGGTGTCGTCGGAAGCGACGACGGCAGGGTCTTGGGTCTGGACCAGAGGCTGCTCGATGGCCACCGTGGCGTCTTGTCCATGAGGACCGGGATCGGGATTTTCCATGCCCAGATCCGCCGAAAGCAGGATGCGCGGTTCCAGGGTTTCAAACCTCATCTTTCGCCTTGGTTCGACCGGCGAAACGGAACCACGCCTCATGGCGGCGAATCTTTCGCGCAGATGCTTCAGCATTCCCATACCCTCCAAGTGGTCGGCAGCGTGTACGAGCCTATTTCACAAGCCAGTTTTCCAGATCCAGCAAGTCCTGTTCGGTCAGGGATCCAACAGCCTGCTTGAGCCGCAGGCTATTGAGAATGTAATCATAGCGTGCCTGGGCATGGTCGATGCTGACCAGTGCCAGGTCGCGTTCGGCGTCAAGGACGCCAAGGCTGGTGAACAATCCGGACATGTAGCCGTCCTGCTTGGCTTCGAGAGCCAATTTGTTGGCGTCGAGGGACTGCGCGAGCGCGTCCACCCTCTTCAGTGAACTGTCGACGCCGAGAAAGGCCGAGCGGGTCTTGCGCGCAACCGACCGGGACTGCTTGACCAGATCCTGCCGGGCGATGCCGACCTCGTGCCGCGCAGAGCGGGTCTTGGAAGCGACTTCACCGCCCTGATACAGGGGCAGGTTGAACTGCACGCCGATCTTGTACGTGTCGACCTCGCTGCTTCCACCGAAAAGCGAATCCTCGGTGTTCTCGTTGTCGAAGGAACTGACCAGGTCCAGCGTAGGATAATGGGCGGCGTTCTGGCGCTTCACTTCGAGTTCGGCCACTTCCACGGCCTTTTTGCTGAGCTCGATGGCCGGGTTCCCTTCGAGGGCTCCAGCGAGCCAGGAATCCAGGGTCGGCGGCTCAGGCCTCTTCAGCTTGATGTTTGGTGCCAGAGGAATGAGGTCATCCACGGGTGCGCCGGTCACTTCGCTCAAGGCTTGCAGGGCGTCATCAAGCCTGTTGTGCGCCTCGATGGTCAGGGCCTCGGTGGCCGCGAGGCGCGCCTTGGCGTCGTACAGGTCGGTGATGGGAATGAGGCCCATGTCCGAACGGCCCTGGGCCAGTTCGAAGTGTTTCTCGACGGCGGCCTGCTCGACGAGGGCGTAGTCGAGCCTGTCCTTTGCGGCCAGTGCCTGGAAATAAAGGTCCGAGACCCGGGTGATCAGCTCCTGCCCGGCCAGAACGAACTCCATCTCCGAGCGGACGCGAACGATCTCGGCCTGCTTCCACCCGGTGTAAGAGGCCCAGTTGAACAAAGGCTGAGTCAGGTTTACGCCATAGACGGTGGTCCCGTACTCGGAACTGCCCGAGGCGTAGACCTCGTTGTCGCTGCTGACGATGTCCTGACTCTTGTGCATATAGCTGCCCGTAGCCATCACCGTCGGCAGCATGGCGGCCAAAGCCTGCCGTTTCCCTTCCTGGGCGACAAAGGTCCGAAATTGATAGCTTTGAAATATAGGATCATTCTGAACGGCCTGCTTGTACATATCCAGCAGACCTGTCGCGACAGCAGGCGTTGAAAAAGAAAGGAAAGCAAGTAACGTGAGGAAAATTTTAATGCAGCGAACCATAGAAATACCATTCAAAAAGGAAATAATCAGCCTCATTGCTTCCTCCTGAAAAAATTTAAACGCCTGTAATAAATAAAATTCTGGAAAATTATTAAACAATAAAATGAAAAAACGTTTGAAAAGCGCGTAAAAAAAATATATTAGTGAAAATAAATATTGGTATGTATTACTAACTTCCTAGAATACTCATTAATACTAGCTATATTTTAGTAAATCCGTATAAATTTTAATACACTCTGTATCAAAACTTGTGAATAATACTCCTAGTTAACAGGTAGTTGCAAGTACATTTATGAGCACTAAAACAGCCCCTTTCCTTCCAATTTTCCAGTCCGTAAACAGTACGCCTCCGGCTCAAAATACGTACCACAGTATTCATTTATTTTATGCGTCATGACAGAAATTTCGATTGGAATATATGTAAAAAACAGAATTTCAAAATATTTTTTTTAATTCATAATTTTTAACTTACATAAGCAATTCTAAAATACATCGTATTTATTTTTTATGGAAATAAATTTAACTTAAAATTCAATAATAAATTTTTTTGTGCATGATTATTGCTGTTACAGTAAAGTAAAAACATTGACAATCAGAGGATTGAGAAATGTTACGCATCAAACGGAACATATAGAGGACAAAGAGAGGACGGGAACAGAGAGAGGACCCCATCAAGAATGAAGACAGGAAACACAAAAAAGTCAATCCTAAAGACAAGAAGGATTATCAGCCGCTGCGTATCAGTCCAGGGCAGGACCTGGAGATATGGAGAGTTGTGACGTGGATTTTGCGGGGCGGAGATATGATGGGAAAAAGAAAAAGGGAGCTAGGCTTAAATACCTAACTCCCTGATTTTCTTGGTGCGCAATGCAAGAATCGAACTTGCGGCCTTTAGCTCCGGAGGCTTAAAAGTCACTTTTTCATCAATTTCTACCAAATCCCATTGCATCCTATATCTCATATTTTTCAGATAGTTATCAATTAGTCACTCTCTATTGACTTCTGGTCCCCGAGCTGTATTTACGCCTTGCGTGCGGGGAAGGTGCGGGGAAGAATCGCTTGAGGTACCGAAACGCGAGGGGGAATTCATGACCGAGGAAAAGCGCGAGAAGTCGAAGAAATATCCAGGCGTATATTGGCGTAAAAATCCCGAGAATGGCGAAAAGACCTATTACATTCGCTATCGGCTCGGGGGGCGTGGTTCCAAGGAAATCGAAGAGCCCGTGGGGAAGTCCACATCCGCCATGACTGAAGCCAAGGCATCCCAGGCAAGGGCTGCACGCATGACGGGGCAAACCTTGCCCAACACAGAGCGCAGGACGCAGGAGAAGGCCGCCCAAGAAGCCATTACCGGGCGCTGGACAGTCCAGAAGATCTGGGATGAATACGATGATGCACACAAGGACCGGGCCTGCGCTAAGCCGGACGCGTCCTATGCAAACCGCCTCCTGCCCGAACTTGGCGAGAAGACCCCTTCCGAAATCGTGACGCTGGACCTTGAACGTCTGCGCCGGAATCTGGCCAAGACGAAGAGCCCCAGAACGCGCAAGACCCTCTCCGCTCAGACCCAGAAACACGTCCTGGCCCTGCTCAAGCGCATGCTCAGGTGGGCGGCGGACATGGGACATATTGATCCGCCAGTGCACCTCAAGTTCCGCATGCCGACCGTAGATAACGAAAAGACCGAGTTCATGACCGAGGACCAGCTTTCGGCATATCTTAAAGCATTGGATGAAGAATCGAACCAGCACTGCGCGGCCTTTTTCCGCATCGCACTTTTGACAGGGATCAGGCGGACCGCCCTTCTCAACGTCATGTGGTCAGACGTGGATCTCGAGAATGGATTCCTGACCCTGCGCGGGGCCACGGCAAAGAACGAAAAGACGCAGACCATACCCCTCTCCCCCGGCGCGGTGGAGGTGTTGAAAGGCATCGTGCGCCCGAACTCTCCTTACATCTGGCCAGGCCAGAATGGAGGCGCCAGAGAAGACATGCGGCGCATGGGACGACGACTCAGGGACAAAGCCGGACTCCCGGCGGACTTCCGTCCGGTGCATGGACTCCGGCATCATTTTGCCAGCCATCTGGCCAGTTCAGGCGCGAGCCTGTATGAGGTGGGCACGCTCCTGACTCATGGCGACCTCAGCGTGACGAAACGGTATGCACATCTCTCCGACCAGGCGCTGCGGCGTGCCGCTTCTCTTGCGGATGACATGGTGAAGGTGAAGAAAAAGGCCACAGTCTCAAAAATCAACGCCGAAAAATAATCGTATAATCGGCGCTTTGCCAGATATCACTCGTTAAACAATTCAACTATTTTTACATTCAATCCCTTGGCAATTATTGCAAGAGTTTCAAGCTTGCACAATTTAATTTGGCTTGTTCTGGCTCGCTCAATAATTTTTGTGGACAACTTTGTTTCATTTGAAAGCGCTACTATGGATATTTTTTTCTCTTCCATGATTCGCTTCACATTACTCGTAATCCCTGTTGTTTCCAAACGAATATCGTAAATTGACATGACCCCACCACCGTCCTGATTATTTTGGGTGAGACTAGCGGAAATCTATTGACAAGCTCAACGTAATATATTACTGTATTCATCAACCTTTACCTTCTACCGGCACCGACATTAAAGCCGTATCTTGAGAAAAAATCTATTACTTACAGATTGTTATGAAAATTATCATCATGGGCGACATTCACGCAGATTTTGGGTCGTTGAACCAGTTTCTGAACAAAAAGAAGCCGGACATTGTTCTGCAATGCGGAGATTTCGGCTGGTGGCCACATCGACACGGAACAGAGAAAATCACCAGAAATCGCCGATTCGATCAGTATTCCATCAAGCCGCAAAGCACAAAAATATACTGGTGCGACGGGAATCACGAAAATCACGACGATCTGCAGGAACGCGTGAAGGCTGCCCCGGACGGACCGATTGAGATCCCGGTTCCGGGATGCTTCTACATGCCCAAGGGCTCAATCCTGACCCTGGACGACGGCAGAAACATACTCTTCTTTGGTGGGGCGATGTCAACGGACAAGGAGGGCCGCGTTGAGGGCGATGACTGGTGGGCCGGGGAAGTGCCTACAAAGACGGACCTGGAGCACGCCCGGGCACAAGTCCTGGCCCACGGAGGGCGGGTCGACATGGTGATCTCGCACACGGGGCCTTTGGCCTTCTTGCAGCAGCTCCCGAAGAACAAGATTGACCATGACCGGCTTATGGATCCCACAGTGGCGCTTTTGGACATAATTTTGGGCGAGTTTCACCCAAAGCAGTGGTTCTTTGGGCACTTCCACTTACACGCAAAGGGAGTGGATCATGGCTGCGCCTGGCAGTGCCTGTCCGGCGAAGGCCTTGGGGGCAAGTGGTGGGTGGAAGTGGGATGAAGTACGTTAGCGTCAGATTTTGACGTTACTGTACTTCTTGGCGACGGTGAAAGGCGGCTCATAGTACGGTAGTCCAATTTTTTTAGACTTTGGTACTATGAGGCGACGGTGAAAGGCGGGCTGCGGAGGTTTTGTTGTGAAAAAAAAAAGCGTCATCGAGATTGTGAGGCAGATGGTCGAGCAGATACCGGTTGCTCAGAGCTTCGGCTTCGCTGATTTCGGGGATCTGGCCACGACCAGGCGCAGGGCGCTCTCGCGGGCACTGCGACAGATGGTCAAGGACAAGGAGATCCGGCGGGCATACCCGGGCCGGTTCTACCGGCCAAGGGCGTCGGACCGTTTCGGCCCTATGGAGCTTTTTGGCCGTGAACTGCTGCGCGAGGCCCTGGATGTGGGCTATCCTGCCGGCTCATGGGCGCATAACGACCTCGGACTTTCTACACAAGTCCCGATGGTCTTGACTATTGCGACGCCTAGTTGGACTCATGAGAGGCGTTTTGGATACCAGAAAGTGCGCTATATACAATCTACAATTAAAGAAATCCCGAAGGTGCATGCGGCAAGGCTGGCACTTATGATTCTTGATGCACTCAAAGAAATACGTCACGTCAGTGATTCGTCACCGAATCACGTTGTGAACCAACTTTTTTTACTCTTCAAACAGCACGTGACGATCGAGCATCTTGGTTATCTTTTGAAGTATGGACTGCAATATCCTCCGCAGGTACGGGCGTTGCTTGGTGCGATATTTGAAATTGAGAAGCATCTGCACTTGAGCGAAATGCTTCGCAAAACATTGAATCCGAGGACTGAATACTTTGTTGGCGTTGATAAGGCTTTGCCAAATTTTAAAAAATGGAAATTGGTTGGACCTGGGCGGACTTATAGAGCGTGGGAACGGCGGTGGAAGAAAAGAAGAAATGAAGCACAGAAATTTGAACCATGAACTGTGGACCCCGGCGGCTATTGACTCCTGCATCACCAGAGGCCGCCAACAGGATTGGGATGAGATGCGGCAAGCTGCGCTCGATGATCAGGAGATCATGGTGCGGTTGAACAAGATCGCCGGATGCGAGAAGAACTTGAAGAGCCCCTTTGACGATCTGGTTTACCAGGAATGGTGGAGATGGGTGCAGGATCCAGAGAGGGAGTCCTGGGGGCCTAATTTCAAAGACTGTGGGGGAATATGATTCTGTTTGCAGGTGACTGCCACGGGGATTTCATCCCTGTCATCGAGGAGGCCGGCGAGGCCACGGCTGTAGTGCTCCTGGGCGACCAGGAGCCGCTGAACGACCTTGCCGCGGAGCTGGGGCCTGGCGTGGCCCCGAAGACGTGGTGGATCTACGGGAACCACGACAGCGATTACCTCGACTACATGACACACCACGAATCCATGGCCGAGCGGAACCTGCACTGCCAGGTGGTCGAGATCGGGGGCTTGCGGGTCGCGGGTCTGGGCGGGGTGTTCCGCGCAAAGAAGTTCGAAATTGACCAGACCACGCGCCTGGCCGAAGTGGATCTGGACTGCCCACAGGACTACCGGGAAGCATGGATTAAACTTCGGCGAGGCGGACGAGCGTACCCCGCAGACTTCACCTCGATCTTTCCTGACGATTTAAAATCCTTGCTGGCGCTGACAGGACACGTGGATGTTTTAGTCACACACGAGGCACCCGAGTCTCACCCGCTCGGTTTCCCACTCCTCGGTGACATTGCCCGTGCCATGGGCGTCAGGATGCTGATCCACGGCCACCACCACGAACGCTACAGCGCCACCCTGGACGGTGACATTCGCGTGGAAGGGATCGGAATGGCGAGAACCGCCGAAGGTTTTTTCTGGCTGGGCCAAGGTCTGGGAGACCGGTCATGATCCTTTTCGTCGGGGACTGCCACGGCGACTTTGAACCCATGCTCGAAGCCGCAGTAGGGGCCACAGCAGTCGTCCTCCTTGGCGACCAGGAACCCCTCGACGATCTGGCAGCCATCCTCGGCCCGGAGATCGCGGCAAAGACATGGTGGATATTCGGCAACCATGACAGTGACGATCCCGAATACATCAAGCATCACTCGTCTATGGCCGACAGAAACCTGCATTGCCGCGTGGTGGAGATTGATGGCCTGCGCATCGCCGGTCTCGGCGGCACTTTTCGGTCCAATGTCCTGGGCGTTGACCGGCAGACGACGTTGAGCGACCTGCCCCACGTCCGCCCCCAGGACACTCGCCAAAGCTTGGCATTGATTCGCAAGGACAAGAAGCTCGCCCCGCAGGATCACACGACAATTTTCCCGGAAGACCTTGCGCTGATGGCCCGCCTTGCCAGCAAGACCCGCGTCGACGTCATCGTGAGTCACGAGGCCCCGGAATCCTACAAACTCGGCTACCGGATCCTGGGTGAAGTGGCCCGCTCCCTCAAGGCCAGAATTCATGTTCACGCTCATCACCACGAGCGTTATGACGCCATGCTTGATGGCGGCGTCAGGGTTGCCGGGGTGGGCATGTCGGGCATGATGATCGAATGGCTTCAGCCAAGGGATGGGCTCTTCTGGCTTTCGGCCTTCCCTGGCGGCAATGTGCTTGCAATGGGATACGACCCGAAAAAAAAGATGTTCCAAGGCGAGTTCGTCGGCCAGGAAAAGTTCAAAGATCTTACGGCGCCCGATCTGAACGCCTTGCAGGAAAAAGGCGCCCTGCTTCTTGAAACGTTCATGAAGAAACCCAAGCGTAGATAAGAGGAGAACACCCATGCACACAATGGTCTATGACTTCTCCAAGGTGAGGCCTCCAAAGAATCCGATTGATCCCGAGGAAGTGACTACGCTCAGGCGCATACTGCGAAAGTATCCTTGGGACATCGAAGACGACCGCATACGCCTTCACCCTGAGCTCAAGGTGACGTCAAAAGAGCGCCTGATTCTGCGTAAGTATCTGATGGAGAAGGACTACCACGCCGCAAAGGATGCGGTTGCAGAGTTGGATGCCATGAATAACGCATCGTCTCATGAATAACACGCTCAGATAGTTCAATAATCATCGAAAAAATCCCGAAATAAATCGAGATGGCCTTTCATTGATACCGCTTACCAAACAGAAAAAGCGCAACAGAATTTCCACGAGATCGTCCCAACAGCCTGGGACGATCTCCACTATCCAAGACGATAAATCCCCAAAGAAGGTGTATTGGAAACATTATGTTTCGGCTGGCGTCTGACAAGAACCAATTTTCCGCACGAATTCAACAACACCGGCCAAGATGTCTTACATCCTAAAATTCTTGACACTTTCGCCCAGCTGAGGCTTATCAAAATGGCTGCAACAAAATGTGCAGCACATTTCGAGTGCTCACGAACCAGGAGGACGAGGAGGAAATGGCTCAGGTCTTTGGATCAGCTGGGAAAAGTGTTTTTTCCATGGGCGACACACGGTATCAGGACTTGCTTTCGCGCATCGCCCTGCCCATGCTTTCGCTACTGCTGCTGATACCTCTCGGGTATTATCTGCTAACCCGTGGCCATTTTTTCTGGGGCGTCGTGGTCGCTGGCATTTATATCGTCTCCATCAAGTCACTTGAAGAAACCGGAATCAAGCTCAAAAAACGCATTTCCGACGCCGACACAGGCGCCGAAGCTGAACAAGCCGTCGCCGACGCCCTTCAGGAACTCCCTGACGATTACTACGTCTTCCATGACCTCGAATTCCCTGGTTTCAACATCGACCATGTCGTAATCGGCCCCAATGGCATTTTTCTGGTGGAGACCAAGAGCCAGAAAGGGAACATAACCCAGGAAAACGACGTTCTGCTCAGAAACGGGCGTAAATTCTTCAAGGATTTTTTGAATCAATGCTGGAGCCAAACCTACTCGCTCCGGGATCATCTGGGCGCGGAGAGACTTGGCGGACAGACGATCATGCCTATTCTTTGCTTCTCTCGGGGATTTATACAAATTCGTGGGCTGGTGAGAGGCGTTGAGGTGCTGAATATCCGCTTCTTACGGCCGTATATTCTCTCGCAGCGTGGGAGTCTTCCGGCCCAGGCGAGGGATCAAATCATCCCCTTTCTGGCCGCGGCGTTGTCCGACCAGACAGCACAACCCAGCCCAATGGTCCCTCAGTCCAAGACCGGCGGCATTGTCTGTCCGAAATGCTATTATGAGCGTACACAAAACGATGATCTGCACTTTAGCGCGGGCGAATGCCCGAAATGCGGCGTCATCTACGCCCACGTCCAGACGAATTCACCTCACGACAGCACGTCCGCCCAGGCAGCAGCCCCCAAGGATTTAACCAGGACATTGCAAGCCCTTCTTTCCGGCCAGGATTCGCAGCACAAGCAATCGCCAACCAAACAAATTCAGTGGTCTGCGCTGACGCTCAAATTAGCAGCATGCGCCCTGGCCGCCCTCCTCTTGATCGGTGCCTACAAAACCATGCAGGCCACCGTGACCAGCATTTTCAGCCCCCCACAAACGCAAACCAAGCAGGCCCCAGAAAAGCCTATTCCAGATGAGCCGAATTCAGTTCATCTCGCAACATTTCCACTTACGCACGCTGTCTCATCGGATAATTCCGCAAAGGCGATCACTTTCGTCTTTGAGGAAGATCGAGGGCAGAATGTGATACTGCTTTTCTTCGACAACAAGGCCAAAACCCTCGCCTTGCGGGCCTGCGTTCGCGCGAACGAAAAATTGACCACGACACTCCCCCGCGTCGACTTGGGCTACGTCATTGTCACCGGCGAAGCCTGGCAGGGCTACGAAGACTTGTTCGGCCCAGCATCAGAATCGAAGAAAGCCCTTATTACCTTGAGTTCTCAGACGAAAACAGGCAACGTCACGTCCATTCAAGCCACGTCCAGCATGTTCCTTCAGAAAGGAGGCCCAAGCCCTATTACAGAAGCTAAGGCATGGGTTAAGGCGGCCTTCAAACGTGGGGGGCCTTCTTGACGATGGCCTGTTTAACACTTTTCAGAAAAAAGCTTCTCACCAATTATTCATTATAAAAGGCACGTGTTTTGACGAACAAAGATAAGCATTCTAAGGGAATCAGCCCGTTCGGATTCAGTTATGAACGAGGGGGAGCCCATCTGGCTCGAACCATCATGTTCGAGGAACTCCAGGAAGTCTTGCGGCAACCTACGGAATTTACGGTTTCCAAAGATGACTTCCGGAAGGCCATTGTCGACGAGAACTGCCTTAACAAGCGTTCGGGCCGAACGAGGTTGCTGACCTACCGGCACCTCGTGGATCTTTATAGTCTGGACACAGGGACCACCTTATTTCGTAACCTCCTTTACCTCTGGCAGCGGGATCCATCCGCCAGGGCATCTCTGGCCTTCCTTTGCGCGTACGCCCGCGACCCCCTTTTACGCAGCGCAACACCATTCCTCTTTGATCACCCCATTGGATCAACGGTCATCCGGCAGAACCTCGAACACTACATTGATTCGCTGGAGACTGACCGTTTCAGCGCCGCCACGCTTAAATCGCTGGCGCAGAATATCAGTTCGTCCTGGACGCAGGCGGGTTATCTGAGTGGCCGTGTCCGAAAAATTCGCTCTCAGCCACCCGTCACCCCTGGCGCGACGGCTTATGCTCTTCTTTTGGGGTATCTTAACGGGTTGCGTGGAATGTCCCTTTTCCAATCAGAATACATGAACCTCCTTGACTGTCCCCTGGAATCGGCTCTTGATGCCGCCGCAGAGGCTTCTCGCCGTGGCTGGATCGTTTTAAAAAGGATCGGCACCGTGGTCGAAGTCCTTTTTCCAAACCTTCTGACTGATAAGGAAATGGAGTTGCTGCGTGAGCAAAGTTAAAAGGCTGATCCAATCCTATGCCAACTTTATCGCCGTCCCTTGGCGTGAAGATGCCGCCCCAGCCCAGCGGGTCATTTTCTGCGTTTATGACGAGAATGAAGAACTTCGTCTCAGGGCCAAAATCGAAGAGTTCGAGCTGACCACACGCCAAGCCGGTCACGACTGGTTTGTCTTTGATGTGACCGACTCATTCGCCCTGTGGTTGGCAAACGAGGATTACGCCGAGGAATTCTTCAGAGAACCAAGCCTACTGGGCGACCTTCTCCCGGAGGAATATCTTCGTTTCCTAATCTCATCCTTCAATACGTACATAGGTGAGGCCACGGCAAATCCAAACGCTGTAATCGCGGTGCTGGGTGTGGGCGCACTCTTTGGATTCGCCAAGGTCAAAGACCTCGTGGATAGCTTGGCTCCTTTGGTCAAGGGACGCCTGATGATCTTTTTCCCCGGCAGTTACGAAAACAACAACTATCGCCTGCTCGACGGCTACGATGGCTGGAATTATCTCGCGGTACCCATCACCGCCGACAAATCATTCTAGGAACTCCCATGCTCAACAAATACATTTTTCTCAAAGATCCTGTATCGCGCAAACTGGCCAACCAGGGCGTGGCAAGCGTTAACGAGTCGGACGAAAGCATCCTTCGCTACGAGCTTGAAACCTTTGTGTGCAGCGGACAGTACGAAAAAGGATTGGTGCACATTCTGCGGACGTATTTGGAGAATCTCAAACACCCCCAACAGCCAGGCGTCTGGATCAGCGGTTTTTTCGGGTCAGGCAAATCGCACTTGGTTAAAATTCTGGCCGCTCTCTGGCTGGACTATATCTTTTCCGATGGAGCCACCGCGCGAGGCATCACGACCCTCCCACCTGAAGTTCAGGAGCTATTCCTAGAATTGAAAACAGCCGGACAGAGACATGGCGGTTTACACAGCGTCAGCGGCACCTTGAAGGCCAACGATGACAGCAACAGTGCCCGCGCCGCCATTTTGGCCATGATCTTCAAATCCGTCGGACTGCCCGCGAAGTACCACTTTGCATCATTCGTCATGTGGCTCCAGGAAGAAGGCATCTTGGATCAAATTCGACAACATGTCGAAAATGCGGGTAAAATTTGGGACCAGGAAGTCCTGCGTCTGCACGTCTCCACGGTGCTCCGCGAAGCTCTGGTCAAAATCAGGCCGCAAATCTTTTTCGATGAAAAAACCTGCGCCGATATTCTGCGAAACCAGTTTCCATCCGGCAAAGACGTTTCCAGCGACGACATGATAAAAGCTATCAAGCAGGCCCTGTCCAAGGATGGCAAACTGCCGCTGACCCTGATCGTGCTGGACGAAGTCCAACAATACATCGGCGAGGACAGTCAACGGTCGATCGATGTGCAGGAAGTTGTCGAGGCCTGTTCCAAGAACATCGGCGGCAAGCTGCTCTTTGTGGGCACCGGGCAGACCGCCGTGACTGGGACAAGCAACCTCAAAAAACTTGAAGGACGGTTTACGGTCCGAGTCGAGCTTTCTGACGCCGATGTGGACGCGGTTATTCGGCAGGTCATCCTGGCCAAAAAACCTGAGGCCATGGCTCCCATCAGTTCAATGGTCCAGGCCAATTTAGGCGAAATCTCCCGCCATCTGACAGGAACCACCATCGCGCACCGCCAGGCGGACTTGGAATACATCGTTCATGACTACCCCATCCTGCCGGTTCGCCGCCGTCTTTGGGAAAATGCCTTACGTGTCCTGGATCAGTCTGGGACGGACAGTCAGCTCCGCAACCAGCTCAGCCTGATTCACAAGGTCATCCAAACCAATGCCGAACAACCCATCGGGCATGTCGCACCGGCGGACTTTATTTTCTTTGACCTGGCGGAAAATCTCCTCCGTACCAGAATCCTGCCGCGCAAAGTGTACGAAAAAACCGTGGGGTGGAAATCCGGGTCTACCGATGAACAGCTCATGTCCAGAGCGTGCGCCCTTGTGTTTTTGATCACCAAGCTAGCCGCTGCAAACACTGAAATCGGCCTGAAAACTACGGTGGACACGCTCGCAGACTTACTCGTGGAGGATTTGTCCCAAGGCTCAAGCGTGCTGCGCAGCAAGCTTCCGGGCCTGTTGAACTCCTGCGAACTGCTGATGAAGGTTGGCGACGAGTACCGCATCCAGACCGAAGAAAGCGCGGCTTGGAATGACGAATTTTTAAGCCAACGCACAAGCTTGGCCAGCACCGCCCATCGCATCGAAACAGAACGTGACGACCGCATCAGACGCAAGGTCAGTGAGTCTCTGCGCAAGATTTCTATTCAGCACGGAATGTCCAAGACACCGCGTGATATCTCTACGATCTTTGATTCCCAGCTCCCGTCTGACGCCTCCGGAAAAATCTGCGTATGGATTCGTGACGGCTGGAGCACGGATGAAAATTCCGTTTTAGCTGATGCCCGGCACGCCGGAAACCAATCCCCCACGATCTTTGTTTTTATTCCCAAACGCTCGGCTGATGACCTTCGTCATCAACTGATGGATTACAAGGCAGCCAGCGCCACCTTGGAAAAACGTGGAGTCCCTTCAACCCCGGAAGGCACCGAAGCCCGAGCCGCCATGGAAACGGCGAAATTTAATGCGGAAGCACGCATAGCCGCACTTCTGGATGATGCGTTTTCGGGGGCCAGAGTGTTCCAAGGAGGCGGTAACGAAATTCTGGGCAATGAGCTTCAGGACAAGGTGACGGAAGCAGCCAAAAATTCATTGGCCCGCCTGTTTCCACAATTCGACCTTGCAGACAACAATGGCTGGACCAAAGTGCTTGAACGCGCCCAAAAAGGCGCTCCTGACGCCTTGAAGGCCGTTGGCTATGAAGGTGAGCCTGGAGCCAATGTCGTTTGCAAAGCGATCCTGGGCTTTATCGCCGGAGGAAAAAAAGGCGTCGACATCCGTAGTCACTTTGAAGGCCCCGTATACGGATGGCCGAGGGATGCAGTGGATGGAGCCTTGCTCGTCATGGTCAACGCGGGTCTTGTTCGTGCTCTGGATGACATGGGCAAGGCCTTGGACGCGAAGACGTTAGACCGAAGGAATTTCGGCAAAACCTCTTTTAAAGTTGAAGCGACCACCATCAGTGCGGCCCAAAAAATCCAGATCCGCAAGGTTCTGCAAAAAATTGGCATTGCCGCCAAACAGGGTGAGGAATCCGCCTCGATCCCCGAGTTTGTGCAGAGCATGAAAAACCTGGCCGAGCGAGCGGGCGGCGATGCACCCAAGCCTGCGATACCGGATACCGCCTGCCTCGAAGACATCAGACTGACAACCGGGAACGAACAGCTTCTTGCGGTGTACAATCTGCGCGATGAGTTAGCCGCCTTGATTGATTCCTGGACAGAAGTTGCAGATCAAATCTCCAAGCGCGGTCCTGCCTGGACCACCCTGGTCCGTCTGAAAAAACACGCCGCAACCTTATCCCAAGCCAAGCTGCTGTTCGATCAGATTTCGATCATTGAACAGGAACGCCAACTGTTAAATGATCCCGATCTGGTAAGTCCCCTCGTATCCAGTCTGGCCCAAATTCTGCGAGCAGAACTGAACCGTCTTGATCGTGAGTATTCGACCAAACACGAAGAGGGCATGGCCCGGCTTAAACAGGATGACAATTGGCAACAGTTGGAACCGGAACAGCGTCATCAACTTTTGTCAGGCCAAATGCTGCATGAGTCTGCCAGACCAAAAGTTGAAGTCCAAGCAACGGAAGACGTGCTGCGCACACTGGAAGCTTTCTCGCTGAGCATGTTTGAGGACCGCATTGCCGCTATGCCGGGACGATTTGACGCAGTCCTGCAAGCTGCGGCAGAACTCATGGAACCGGAAGCGAAGTTCGTTCATCTGCCGCGGCGGACTATCAAGTCTGCGGATGAGTTGGATGCTTGGCTGGTAGAAGTAAAAAAACAACTCGTGACTGCGCTAAACTCTGGGCCTGTGGTTATTCAGTAGTCCAAAAGTAGTGAGCTACTCGATGATCCTGTAATGCAAGGAGCTATACCCCATGCAGCCTCTCGCTAGATCCCTTCGCAACGATTTGGAGAAAACCGTCAAATCCGCTCGCGACATTGCTGAAAATGCAGCCAAGGCATGCTTGGAGCAACTTGGAGTTGGTGAGTCTGTGCCGTTTTCGCATCTATCAGACGAACAAAAGAACTTACGGCGAAGGCTCCGGGCTCACGGGAGACAACTTGGAGATATTCGATCTACCAAAGGGGAGCAGGAAATAACCTTGCTTTTGGAAGAAGTGGCATATGAGCATTGGCATCGCATGCTTTTTGCCCGTTTTCTGGCTGATAATAATTTGCTCATGTTCGACGGCGTGGCCGTCACGTTGGCAGAATGCGCGGAGCTGGCAGCAGATGAAGATGAAGGCTTTACCAATGAATGGGAGATGGCCGCCGATCTGGCCGGAGCCATGCTGCCTCAGATATTTCGCACGGATTCAGTTGTCTTCAAACTGCATTTTTCTCCGGAGCATCAGCGAAGTCTGGAGCGGCTCATCGCAGATTTACCCGTAGATGTTTTCATGGCGTCCGATTCCTTAGGGTGGGTGTACCAGTTCTGGCAAAGCAAGCGCAAAGACGAGGTTAATACATCTGAGGTCAAGATCGGCGCGAGAGAGTTGCCTGCCGTGACCCAGCTTTTCACCGAGCCTTATATGGTTGCTTTTCTCTTGGACAACACGCTGGGCTCTTGGTGGGCATCAAGAAAACTGACGAAATCTGAATTAAGCTCTGCAAAAGACGAAGACGAACTCCGCAGGAAGGCATCGCTCCCCGGCGTCCCGCTGTCGTATCTGCGTTTTGTAAAAAGTGAAGACGATTTGTGGACTCCGGCTGCGGGAACATTCCTTGGTTGGCCGAGAACATTTTCTGAGCTGAAAATACTCGATCCAAGTTGCGGTTCGGGTCACTTTCTGGTCGCCGCTTTGCAAATGCTGGTACCCATGCGCATGGAGCTTGAGAAGCTGTCAGTGCATGAGGCTATCGACAAAGTTCTCACTGAGAACCTCCACGGTCTTGAGATTGATCAACGCTGTGTTGAGATTGCCGCCTTTGCCCTAGCCCTCACCGCATGGAGATATCCAAGCGCTGGCGGTTATCGGACATTGCCCGAACTTAATGTGGCCTCGACTGGACTTTCCATCAGCAGTACTAAAGAACAATGGATGGCTATCTTGGAAGGGCAGCATCTGAAGCTCGACCTGCGGTTCCATTTTGAGCAACTTTACAATCTTTTCACCAAAGCGCCAACCCTAGGCAGTTTGATCAATCCGCATAGGTTTTTGGGACGTGGTCTCTTGGACGAGAGTGGCATGCGAGTCCTGATGCAGGTTTTGCGCACAGCTATAAAATTCGAATCGACCGCTTCGGACAAGTATGAACTTGGGGTTGTGGCCGCCGGATTAACTAAAGCAGCCGAACTACTTGCGGAGCGCTATACCTTGGTGGTCACTAATGTGCCCTATCTCGGGCGGGGGAAACAGGATGATGTGCTCAAAAAACATCTGGAAACCCAATATCCTCTTGGTAAGGCCGACCTAGCCACCGCTTTTGTTCTGCGTTGCCTCGAATTCTGTACCAAGGGAGGGTCCACCGCGCTGGTGACACCCCAGAACTGGCTTTTCCTGACGACTTATAAAAATCTTCGCGAAACTCTCCTGCGAAACCGTTCATGGGAGATAGTGGCTAGGTTGGGAGCAAAAGGCTTTCAAACACCAATGTGGGACTTCAATATCCAACTCAGCGTACTCACTGCTTCCAAACCCGTTGACGATCAGGCGATGTCTGGAATCGATGTTTCTGAGGCCAGCCGTCCCGAAGAAAAGGCGGCGTTGCTACGAGGAGATGATCCTGCTGAGATTTTGGTTCTGCCTCAGAAGGAGCAACTCAAAAACCCTGACGCACGAGTTCTGTTCGAACTTCATTGCGATTTGAAACGGCTTGGTGATTTTGCTGAAAGCGTTAAAGGTATCACTACAGGTGACTCTGACCGTTTTATCCGACGTTTTTGGGAGGTCGAACGGCGCCTTCCTGGGTGGGAATGGTTCCAAAGCACTGTCCAAGCACACATCACGTTCGGCGGGTGTGAGTCAATCGTTGAGTGGCATGACGGCAATGGCCCGATGAACGAAGTTCCAGGTGCACGAACATATGGCCGCGGAGCGTGGGGAAGCCCTGGTGTGGTGGTGGGCCAAATGGCTCGTATGTGTGCAACTCTCTACCAAGGCACGCCCTACGACAACAATGCTTGTGTGTTAAAACCGACGAATCATAACCATCTGCCCGCGATCTGGGCGTTCGCCACTTCTCCAGAGTTTGTCACCGGTGTCCGAGTCCTAGACCAAAAGGTCGGAGTAACGAATGCCACCTTCGAGAAGCTGCCCTTCGACCTCGACCACTGGCAGAAGGTCGCCGCGGAGAAATACCCCAGCGGACTCCCAGAACCGGAAAGCGATGACCCAACTCAATGGCTTTTCCATGGACGACCAGAAAACTCTTTCGCTCCACTTCAAGTTGCTGTCGCCCGCCTGCTTGGCTACCGATGGCCTGCCGAGCTTGACGCAAACATGCGCCTCAGTAATCGAGCCAGTAAATTAGCCAATAGCTGTGCCGAATTGGGTCACTTTGCAGACAGCGACGGCATTGTTTGTATCCCGCCAGTTCGCGGGGAAGCTCCTGCCGTCGAACGCTTACTAAATCTTCTGGCCTTGGCGTACGGCCAAAATTGGGGCTCTGAAATGCTCTCCGAACTCCTCAAAGCCGCAGATCATGCCGGCAAAACGATCGAGTCTTGGCTGCGCAATAAATTCTTTATCCAACACTGCCAACTCTTTCATCAACGCCCTTTCATCTGGCACATATGGGACGGCCTTCCCGATGGTTTTTCAGCCTTGGTCAATTACCACAAGCTCGATCGCAAGAATATGGAAACTCTGATATATACGTATCTAGGTGACTGGATCACACGCCAGAGAGACGAGATATTGTCAAACACGGATGGCGCACAAGAGAGACTGGCCGCTGCTGAAACACTTAAGCAAAGGCTCGAACTGATCCTTCAAGGGGATACGCCCTACGACATTTTTGTGCGTTGGAAGCCGTTACTGAAACAACCAATTGGTTGGGAGCCAGACCTGAATGACGGTGTACGTGTTAATATTCGTCCTTTCATGACCGTGCCTGACATCAAGAAGAAAGGCGCAGGCGTACTTCGTGAAAAACCAAGAATTGACTGGAAGAAGGATCGAGGCAAGGAACCAGTTCGTCCACAAAATGATTTTCCTTGGTTCTGGGGATGGGATGAAACCATTGATTTTGCAGGTGGGGCGGAGTTCACCGGCGATCGTTACAATAATTGTCATTACAGCCTCGACGTTAAACGCCGGGCGCGTCGCGTGATAAGAGCAGAGGATAGTACATCATGAGCATCAATATCGGAATCATTGATCAGCGTATCCGCAAACTCGCCGAAGACTTGGCAGCGGAATTTGAGGCCCGGCTGAATATCAAGAACGATGAAAACAAACAACGCTCGCTTTCTTTTGTTTTTTTGGTTGTGAAAACCATACTTGACCTACCCGACGAGCAGGGGCTGGACTGCCTTACAGAAGGCGGCAACGATTTTGGCGTGGACGCCCTTCACATAGGGGATGTGGAAGATGGCGAGTTTGCAGTGACCCTGTTCCAGGGTAAGTACAAACAGAATCTAGCTGGTGATGCCAATTTTCCGCAGACAGGTGTCGAAAAAACCATCCAGGCGATTCGGTACCTCTTCGATCCAGATGCAGTCATTACCACCAACGAGAACCTGACCAAGCGGTTGGAAGAAATCCGGTCGCTGGTGCGCGATGGCCACATTCCCCGAGTGCGGGTGGTACTCTGCAACAATGGTTTGAAGTGGACGGATACCGCGCAGCAACTCATCGAACGCGCCGGATACCCAGATGACCAAGTGGTTTGGGAGCACGTCAATCATGATTGCATAGTCCGCATGTTGCAATCGACAAAGCAAGTTGATGATACCTTGAGATTATCTGGCAAGGCCATCATTGAAGATTTGGACTACTGTCGAGTACTCGTTGGGAAAATTCCTGTGCGGGAAGTCGAGGTGCTCTTCAATCGCCACGGCGACCTCCTGCTTGAGAGAAACGTACGCCGGTTTCTGGGTTTGCAGGGAAATCGGGTCAATCAGAACATCGAACATACCCTGAAGACCGAAGCAGAACGCGGCAACTTCTACTTCTATAACAACGGTATTACCTTGTTATGCCGCAAGTTTGCATACAATGCACTCCAAGGGGAAAACTACCAAGTTCGAGTTGAAGGTTTACAAGTCATCAACGGCGGTCAGACCTGCAAGACTATTCAAACAACTCTGGCGTCACTGGCCGGCATGGACGACGGAATGGAGAATGCATTCGTTCTTGTTCGCCTCTATCAGTTGCCCTCTGAATCCGCCGACTTGGTGCGGAGCATTATCTACGCGACCAACAGTCAGAATCCTGTAGACCTCCGCGACCTGCGTTCCAACGATCCCAAGCAAAAAAGTTTGGAGACTTCCATCAGTGACCTGGGGTTCGCCTACCATCGGCACCGCAGCCAAGCATCTTTGAAACCGACCGATATCAGCAGTGCGACGGCGGCAGAAGCTGTCTTGTCTGTATGGCGAGAGCGCCCGCATCAGGCGAAGTTTTATGGACGGGAACACTTTGGAAAGCTCTATGACCTGATCTTTACGGATGATTTGCATGCGGCTCAAGTCATTATGGCAGTTCTTTTGTTTCGCCATGCCGAAAACATGCGCAGGCGTCCGCCGGAAGGTTCTCCAGACTTTATAAGCTATGCTTCGTGTTTTCTGGCCATGCTCATGGGACAATACCTTCTTCATGATCTTGGCATTGGTCTGGACAAACTGAATCACCTAAATTTCTTGGAAGCCAGGAGTAAGTGGGATCAGAATGCGGAAAGATATTTCAAGGAGGCTGTCACGGCCATAGAAAAGGCAATCGGAAAGCTGTATGGACAGCAAAATCTTTCCCTACAAAGGCTGGCGGCAACTTTCCGGCGCGGTGATTTACTACAAGAGTTGAAGGGTGAGGTTGCATTAGGTGCCTAACATCCTCAAGGAACTAGCCAATACAATCCGTAGTTCAGGCAATCACAACCCAGAAATCCAGACACCTCCCGTCTGCATCCTTTGGCCAGACAAAGAAAGACAGTGGGAAGGAATCATTCTGCTCCTGCTTGATGAGCTTCCGGAACTATTCATCCTTGGAGACTACTCCTCGGACAAGAGGACTGGCCCGGCCATCTGGCTACGTTGTGTCCTGGCTAATACATTATCCAACATCCCAAGGCCGTTAAATCAGACGCCGATCCTGTATCTTCCTGGTGTAAGTAGGCAAGACTTGCGCGCTGTTGAAAATTGTCCGGAACACCTGAAACCACTTGCTGAGTTGCAATACCGGGGAACGATCTGGAATCAAAGCAATGCAAAGGACTGGACCATTCTCGCCTTTCTAAGATCAGCCCAAGGGGGCTTGGGCCTAGACGTTGCCCAAGACAACGACACCAAACAGTCTATGCTACTGGCTCTCAGCCGCCTGCTGGATGAAGAAGTCGAGCCATTAAAAAACAAACGGCTTGATGCCGAATTTTTCAAAAAACTTCTGATCGGTGATCCGCGTCGGCAAATTTTGGAGTGGATCGACCACTCAGAAAAATACCGAACCAACTCTAGTGAAAACGAATGGCTGGCGTTTATTGAGGTTTGCCGTTCTCAGTTTGGCATCCATCCTGAAAAAGACGGCCCCCTTGTTGCCTCTGAGCGACTCGCTTTGAGAGAAGGTCCGTGGAAAACCGTGTGGGATAGGTTTTGCGAAGCGCCCAACAGGTATCCTAATATCCCCGCACAAATCAAAAAATGCAAAATGCCCGGAAACTCGATGCTGTGGAGCATGGGCAAAGCATCGGAGTATGAAGGCTGGCCACAATGGAACGAGTTGCAAGAAACGGCGTTACGCCAAGGGCTATTGTCCCTTGCAAAGCATGATGCATCCACATGCCGCACTGAACTTATCAAGTTTGAACAGCACCATGTCGCACGCCGTAGTCTGGTGTGGGCGGAACTGCGAGAAGCGTCTTTAGCCCTAGCCTTAGAGCATTTGATGGTAATGGCGTCAGAAATACGGAAATCTTTGAACGCAGGCTCTCTGGATGACGTAGTCCAAGCTTACCTGAACAGTGCCTGGAAAGCCGACGATGCAGTTTTGTCCGCGCTTGCATGCGTGGAAAGCAGTGAAGATTTCAACGCCGTGACAGTGGCGATTCGAAGCGTCTACCTTCCCTGGTTGGAGGACTCCGCCCGCCATCTGCAAAATATTTGGGAACCAATAGCGAAGATTGATAACCTTTCGTCTGATGCCGAAAGCTGCATTGTCTTTGTCGACGGTTTGCGTGCTGATTCCGCTCGGCGTTTAAAGTCCATCCTTGCATCAAAAGGTGCTGTCGTTAAGGAGCAAATTCGATGGGCTGCATTGCCAAGTGTGACAGGGACGGGAAAGCCAGCAGTGGCACCTTTGGCCTCAACCAGTGCTGCGGAGAATCCAAGTTCCACAGACTTTCAAGCGATGTCTCCGTATCAATTCGAGAAAGCTCTCAAAGACTCAGGCTGGATGGTAATCCGAGCCAAAGATCCGATTCCAGCCCCAATTTGCCAAGGCTACCCCGTCGCGTCCACGGTCAACAAACTTTGGGTGGAGATCGGCAACATCGATCACGAAGGGCACGAACGGGGAGCGAAGCTTGCGAAGCAGCTCCCGGCCCTCTTGGCAGAAGTTGCCGAAAGAATCGAAGCCCTGCTTTCTGCGGGATGGTCTCGCATTCGAGTAGTCACTGATCATGGCTGGCTCCTCCTGCCTGGTGGTCTGCCAAAATCAAACCTGCCCAGCGCCGTTTCTGAAAGCAAATGGGGTCGGTGCGCCCTGATAAAATCCGGTGCAATTACCGATCATCGCATATTTCCTTGGCATTGGAATCCTGACGAGTCAGTCGTTCTGGCCGATGGAATCAGTTGCTTCCGAAGCAACGAAGAATACACCCATGGTGGTTTAAGCCTTCAAGAATGCTTAACCTTGGACCTGATTGTATCTTCAGATTCTCTTCAAGAAGCCGTCACCATCGCTGAAGTCCGATGGAAAGGCTTACGCTGTTCCGTGCTAGCCCAAGGCGCATTGAGCGGGCTTCAACTCGACGTCCGCAAATTTGCAGAAGATGCAGATACTTCCCTCATCAATCAAGCCAAACCCATTGAAGATGACGGACGCGCTTCTGTGCTGATCGTTGACATGGACGGGGATCTGGACGGAACAGATGCTTTTATCGTGCTAACCAATGATGCGGGCACAGTGACAACACAAATTTCGACACGAATCGGTGGATAACCATATGAATTTGGACGCAATTGATCGCAAAGCGGCCTCGACGTTTGAAGGTTATCTGGTTCGCAAGGACCTGGTTCGAACCTTCAGCAGACAGTTTCCTGTTCCAACCTATGTCGTAGAATTTTTGCTCGGCAGGTATTGCGCCAGTATCGATCAGGATGAGATCGATGAAGGTCTGGGCATTGTCCAACGGCAACTCCTGGATCGCACCGTCAAGGCTGGCGAGGAAGAACTTTTCAAATCTCGCGCCAGGGAGAAGGGACAGGTCAAAATCATCGACCTTGTATCCGCCCGTCTTGATGCCAAATCCGATTCCTACCTGGCGACCCTGCCTAGCTTAAGGCTCACAGACGCACGCATTGAGGCCGCCGTTGTCAGCAAACACGAGCGCATGCTGACCGGAGGCTTTTACGCTGAGATCACACTTGGCTACGACCCGATAATTGCCCAAGAAAAAACTGGACGCCCTTTCGGAATTGACGGTTTGCGGGAGATCCAACTTTCGAATCGAGATGTCCTGGAGAAACTTGGCGAAGCAAGAGCACAGTTCTCCACCAAGGAGTGGAAGACATTACTTCTGCGCTCAATTGGCATCGAGGATTCCGCGCTGTCGGAACGACAGCAAAATGCCCTCTTTTTGCGTATGGTTCCTTTTGTTGAGCGTAACTTCAATATGGTCGAACTTGGTCCTCGTGGAACCGGCAAAAGTCATCTATTCCAGCAGGTTTCTCCTTATGCCCACTTGATATCCGGTGGAAAGGCTACTGTAGCCAGAATGTTCGTGCATATGGGCACCGGACAAAAAGGGCTTGTTTGCCAATACGATGTCGTCTGCTTTGATGAAATTTCCGGGATATCTTTCGACCAGAAAGACGGCGTAAACATCATGAAGGGCTACATGGAGTCCGGTGAATTCAGCCGTGGAAAGGAGAGTATCAGGGCGGACGGAAGTGTTGTCATGGTAGGCAACTTCGATGTTGACGTGGAACACCAGCAACGGGTCGGCCATCTTTTTGGCCCAATGCCAGCCGAAATGAGGGATGACACTGCCTTCATGGACCGATTGCACGCATTCCTACCAGGCTGGGATGTACCCAAAATCAGCAAGGAGCTGCTAACCAATCATTTCGGATTGGTCAGCGATTTCCTTTCAGAGTGTTGGACCCAACTCCGAAATCAGAGCCGTGTCTCACAGCTTCAAAACAGAGTTTTCTATGGTGGCGCACTGTCAGGTCGGGACACCAATGCCGTGAACAAAACCGTGAGCGGGCTGCTTAAACTTCTTCATCCTGACGGCACACAACAGATTCCAGAGGAAGACATTGAATGGGCGGTCAGAATCGCCATGGAATCTCGAAGACGCGTAAAGGAACAGCAAAAAAGAATCGGTGCCGCCGAATTCCGAAATACCCATTTCAGTTATGTGATGGGGACGGACGGTGTGGAGAAATTCGTTTCAACACCGGAACTTCAAAGCGACAACAGCATCGGAACAGATCCTCTTGAGCCTGGTCAAGTCTGGGCCATCAGCCCGGGTGGTAATGGCGAAAATCCTGGACTCTACCGAATCGAAGTTAACGAAGGACCAGGCTCTGGGCTGAAGGTTCTCAACAAACCTATTCCACCGGCATTCCGGGAAAGCATCGGATGCGCCGAGCAAAATCTCTACTCACGGGCAAGCCAACTGGTCGGAGACAAAGACCCAAGGCACCACGAATTCACAGCTCAACTTAGGGCCTTTGATGCCTCAAAATCAGGAGCCAAGATCGGAGTTGCGGCTCTGGTGGCGTTATGCACTGCCCTGCTCAAAAAAAGCGTGCGGGGCGGGCTTATACTGGTAGGCGAAATTAATCTTGGCGGTTCAATTGAATCAATTCATAATCCAGTAAATATTGCCGAAATAGCAGTGGAAAAAGGAGCGACGTCTCTTTTAATTCCAGTTTCATGTCGAAAGCAATTATTCGATTTATCAGATGATATGGCGACAAAAGTCGATATTCAGTTCTATTCTGACGCTAAAGATGCGTTATTGAAAGCAATTATTGAATAAAAACTATTTAATTCGAATTTTACTTATATTACTATAATTTATCTGTACATAAGGACTCAAAGAGACAGGTGCTTAATGCCCAATTGTCGGGTCATGTCTTTCTGGAACAACTGTTGTGACAGTCGAAGACCCATATATTCGTATTCCTCATCAAATTCAAAACTTTGTACGATTCTGCGAAACGGTTATCAAAGAAGGTACCATTCGTAAAATTTCGCTCATCACGAGTTATGATGATAACAACCGGCACGCTGATATGCACGCCAAGTTGGATGAGCTTAAGCAAAGCTTGCTTGAGATTGATGTTGAATTGGATATTAACTTGAATCCAAAAATTCACGACCGAGAAATCAGATTCAATAACGGATGGGTAATAAAAATTGGTCGAGGCCTTGATTTCTACCAAAAGCCCGGGGGGGGTGGTATGAGCTTGGTGCCACTGATTTAAGATTGAGAAAGTGTTTGGAGACGAAGGTCGATATTTATCGAAATTCCAAGACATGATTCTCCAGAAAATATAATACAATTTATATATCATAATAATGCCTATTCGCTAGCTATGGAATAATTGATATACTTATCTTCTTGATCGGCTTCACCCCAAATTTCTTTGATGTTGAAATTGGAATAGTTCAATCAACATTTACTTCGAAATTTGACATAGGAGCAACAAAGATGACTGAATTAACGTTACTAATGGCGGGAACAGCACTTCTGGGGCAGCATAGACCATCATTATAGCGTGTATATTGAGGAAGCCATAGCAAATTGCATAGGAGAAGTGCTGGAGGGGAGACATCTCCCCTCCATGCCCCGCCAACTTTTTATCAAGAATAACACACACAATGCCAGATAATAATTACGATACTGCGATCCCAGGTATCACATTCGAAGAAGTTTATAACAGATTAATTGATGCCAAAGTTATAAGAAACTACTCAGCACTTGCAAGGATATTAGAATGTAATCGGTCAAATATCACCCCAGCGCTGAAAAAAAATCACATACCATCTGGATGGAAAAAAAGATTCGAGGATAAGGGATTTAACTTTGACTGGATCGCATATGGAATTGGAGAGAAATACGACTCATTTCATATTTCTCTATATAACAACATCGTCCTTATTAATAACATTTCAAAAATAACTAATGACGGAAGGCCGATCATCAGTGACATCAATCCCCGAATTCCTCTTACAAAACATTTTATGGAAACGAATAAATTAACACCCAAAAACACTGGCTATTGGGTCCATGAAAAAAAAGACTCAATTTCATACTTAAAAAATGGCGACATAGTCATTGTCGACTTTACCAATAAAACACTCGAAGCTAACAAAACATTTCTTATCCGAACACATGATGGACAATGGGATATTTACAAAATAGAAAAAAAGTCCTCTACTAGATCATTTTTCCAAAATAAAGAACAGAGCAGGCTAAACTACGTATTCAATTTAGAAGCAATCGTTTGTGGCCAGTGCGTGTCAGGATTTATAAATCTTTAATGATTAAATGACTACTCTAGGCCACTGATCGTCCGAATTTTTAGAGTTGTCATAAAATACGAGGTTTCACGGTGTGTTCGCCAGAGGATAAAGCAATACCGTTTCGAGTCCTGACCATAGATGGCGGTGGAATACGCGGCCTGTACACTGCCGCATTGCTAAAAGACATAATGGACCACTATGCACTGTTAAGGGGCGTGAAAAGTGGCCTCGACATCGGCACCGGCTTCGACCTGATTGCCGGGACGAGCACCGGAGGCATACTGGCCTGCGCATTGGCAAAGGGGCTTCACCCTAATGCTGTGGTCTCTCTTTACCGCGAACACGGTCCTTCGATTTTTCCAAGTCCAGCACCCTCTGGTCTGGGGTGGCTTCTGGCTTGGGCCATTAAGCACAGTATATCCTCGTCCGCGAATAACTTAGCCCTAAAGGCCAGACTCGAAGAGGTGTTTGGTCACACGACATTGGCAGACCTCTACAAGGAACGGAGAGTTGCTCTATGCATCCCTGCGGTCCACGCGGGGACCTCAACTAGTAAAGTTTTCAAAACACCTCATGACCCGACATACACCATTGACTGTCTTTTTAAGCTTTCTGATGTCTGCCTAGCGACGAGTGCCGCGCCGATTATCTTCCCGATTGCCGAGATACAAGACCCTCAAAATGAGAGTCGCGAGTGTTTTTTTATCGACGGCGGCCTATGGGCGAACAATCCTGTTTTGGTGGGCCTCATCGAGGCCCTTCATATCAATGAACTAAATGGCGATCACGATCGGCCTATAGAGGTCTTTTCCGTTGGCACATGTTCGCCAGCAAGCGGAGACGACATTGCGAATCCCGATAGAGGAGTGCTCGCTTGGCACGTCGGCTTAAAGCCTCTGAGCCTGTCCATTGATGCCCAGGCCACAGGACACAGTTTTATGGCCACGCACATTGCAAGATATTTAAAATGTGAAGCCACCATTGTCCGCCTTCCATGTTCGTCTCCTTCCTCAAAAGAGGCCAAACACCTTACACTGGACAATCCTTCACAAAAGGCCGTCCGTGCTCTTCTAAACAGGGCCAGACATGATTCGCAGGAGGTACTTAGAAAAATCAAAAACGGAGACGAGGATCTTTGTCGTTTAGGCCGGGTTTTCGAGATAATGAAGCCTTTTGAGGAGGTATATCAATGACCACTATAAATACTCATGCTGAATTGTTTGCGTTTTATGGGGGCGAGGTCAAACTGCCTGAAGATAAAAGGAAGGAGATGAAGGAGCGTCGTAAGACAAACCGTAATCGCTTGAAGAATGGCTTGATAAAGAACATGATGCCTACGCCCACACATCATCTGATTCAGGGATCCTACGCGATGTACACAATGGTCCAGCGTCCTGACGATGACTACGACATCGATGACGGGGCCTGCTTCTCCCGTGACGACCTAAAAGGTGCCCAGGGCGCGGACAAGACGGCGTTGGCAGCTCGCCAGATGGTCCGCGATGCCATTGACGATGGAAGTTTCAAGAAAAAGCCCGAGTGTCTCCCAAAGTGCGTCCGCGTACACTACGCAGCTGGCTACCACGTCGACATTCCGGTATATCGAGAGTGGACCGATGACGACGGCACCGAACACCGCGAACTGGCCGCCGCAGACTGGATTGAGTCGAATCCGCAGATCATAACCAACTGGTTCAAGAAGGTGGTCCCCGAAAAAAGCCCGGAAGACAATCAACCCTACCAGATGCGTAGACTTGTGTGCCTGCTCAAAGCTTGGTCATCTAGTCGGGCGTCGTGGAACCTTCCCAGCGGTTTGATCTTCTCCGTCTTGGTCGACGAACTGTACGTTCCCCGGCGCGACCGTGACGACAATGCGTTTCATGCTCTTTTGAAGGCCCTCAAGTGCCGCCTGGACAGAGGAGACAAGACCGCCCAGCACCCCGCCCCCGATCTCGATGAGGATTTCGCGTCCGGACGCGAGGCCAAGATGGACAATTTGCAGGCCAAGCTCAACGAGTGGCTCCCGAAGCTCGAAATCCTTGACGACCCCGACTGCACTAAAAATCAAGCACTAGACGCATGGAATAAGTTCTTTAACACGCACTACTTCGATCAGTACATTGAGGATGAAGAGGAAGACAATCCCGAGAATCGCAATTGCTTCGTCGCGACGGGGGGGATACCCAAGAAGGCCGTAGACAAGGGTGGAGACACCACCTTTGGCTAAAGGCTCCTTTTTACCTTTTTTCCCAGAAATCTACTATAAGGCTGCGGGAGGTATCGGACGACACCTAAACCGGCTTGTCGGCGACATTGAAGAGCTCTCCCTCGTGGAAATCCAAGAGCGCACCTCCACCAAAGGAGTATTCGCAAAAGGTTGGTCTTTCCCTTTTAATGTTGATGACCATAAAGTTATCCTTGGAATCTTCCTGCGGAACTGTTTTCCTCTGTCTCCTCCCGACGTCTACCTCCTTGAACCTCATGAGAAGATGGCCATACAGTATCCTCACGTCGAGCTCAGTGGCAGACTGTGTCTTCTGGGACCGCAGGACAATGCATATCCTGCTCTGAACGACGCAATGTGCCGCGACCTTTGCGACCATCTTCTAGCCGCCACGGCGGTTCTTCTACGTGACAATTTTTCGAGGAAAAACGCGGATCATTTTGTACAAGAATTTCTTAGCTATTGGGCCAATTTTTGTAGATTGAAGCAAACGCCTATGAAACCTCGCTGGTCTCTTCTTAAAATATCCATAAAGCGATCCCGGGTCGTATCCCATCTAACACTCACCGGAGACAAGAAAGCAGGTTACCTCCTCGCTGAAAATCAAGAGGATGGGGTGGCTTGGGCCAAGAACGTCTTTGGTCCCGACGTTAAGGTGTATACACAACCCGCAGCGTTTCTTTGGCTGAAAGAAGGGCTCATGCCGGGTTTATACCCATTGAGAAACAAGCACCTCCGTGCGCTCCTTTCGTTGGCGGACGATGCTGCCGCGGAGGTGCTCCTTGCATGCACTCCTACAAAACGCCAGAAGGCCATTAGGAAGGTGGCAAAAGGCCGCCGCAACGACCTACCGATTTGCTTTGGGTTCGATACGGAACACGGACCAGCTCTCGCCGGATTGCTTGCGCTTCCACCATCCAGAAATCAAGGTCCAAAGACTTCTTCAGGTTATTGGCAGCCCGGTATGAGTAATCTGATCCAGAGACAGTTTTTCGGCCTTGGTGGCGAGATATTGCCGTTCAATATCACACGCGTCGATGGCGATTGGCTCGGATTCCGAGGAGGGGACGATTCCGCATCGGAAAAGAAGCAGGTACTAAGCGAATCCCATGTGGTCTTGATCGGCGCGGGATCCCTCGGGAGTCGGGTGGCGGAGATGCTGTGCGCGGCGGGCGTTGGCCAACTTACGATCCTGGACCATGATGACATGGAGGCAGGAAATATCGGTCGCCATTTGCTGGGAGTTGACACCATACGCGGGAACAAGGCCAGGGAGACGAGCCGAGCACTCCTCCGACGTTTTCCGCATCTGTCACTTAATGGGATCCCCTTGAAGTGGGAAGAGGCCCTGAACATCCCGAAGCACAAAGAAGAGCTTCTTGGGGCAGATTTGATCCTGTCCACAACCGGCGAACTTCAGTCGAATTTATTCCTGAATCGTGTTTTGGTATCGTATAGTAGGAAGAGACCCGTGCCTGATACAATTTTCGCATGGGCAGAGGCTTACTGTTGTGCGGGGAAGGCAGTGCTTGTGGATTTTGCTTCCGGATGCTTGGAGTGCGGCATAGAAGTGGGGCGTACAGTTAAAAGCGAAGCGTGTACATTCCCTCGCGAAAGACTCCTTAAGACTTTGGTCCCGGCCTGCGGAGATTCATTCATGCCGTATGGTGCTTTGGAGATGAATCCTATCGCATCCATGACTGCCAAATTTTCTATTGAGGTGCTTCTCGGTGAGGTCGAATCACCCAGCCAGCGCGTGTACGTTGCTGCAGCCAGCATAATCAGCGCTCACGATGGTCGTGAATCCGACTGGGCTGCCGATTTTCTTCCCCCTAGGCACGAAGGGACCTTCTTTACAGCCCCATGGGATCAGGACAAGGGTTGCCACGTATGCAGGAGTTGACCTTTACGGCCCAGGGGTCCAGCCTAGTTGTCACCCTCACTCCGAACGTCCTTGCCCACTTTGAAGCGAACGCGCAGCGAGGGGGGCGCAGTGAGGCAGGCGGGCAACTGTTCGGGACATTCCCCGCCCCGAACATTATGAAGGTAGAGAAGGCGACCGGACCGGTATCTGCCTATCGAAGATTCTGGAACAGGATCATTTTAAACCAACGGGCTGATCAGAGGGAGATCAATGCCGAATTCGAAAAGGGGCTGCACTACTTGGGTGATTGGCATACGCATCCGGCGACTATTCCCACCCCCTCGCCAATGGACTACCAGACTTTCCAAAGTCGCTTCCAGAAGTCGACCCATGAACTCCACGCGATGCTCATGGTGATCGTGGGTACAAATCCCTTCCCAGGGGGACTGTGGGTTGGCCTGCAAAATAATAGTATATCAACAAAACTAGTGTTACCGTATAGTTAGATTTTCTTATGTTTGTTTTGTATGATTCCCAGTAGCATGCCAGTCCTAAGATAAAAATGGAGGATCTCGCTTGGAGTTCGTCAATGTCAGCGCCTTTTCTGGCAGCTCGGTTTTCGACTCCGCAATCCTCGGCCGACGATAGCGCACGCTGATCCAGCCCCGCAGGCGAAATATCAAAAACTGCTGAGATTTTTGAAGAATAAACGGATCGATATTTGGGCGTTGCACGAGGTCACGTCCGAGCCACAGGGACTGAGGCGCCACATGTCTTTATGTAGCATGTACCAGCTCAAGAGATCACCTTCTTGTCACAAGCACTGGCCCTGCTTTGGATTTTTTGGATACTTGAAATTCAATTAAATTTGCCAATGAGGTAATTTTGGAATCTTTAAAAAATGTAAAAAACATCATTCTTGAATGCCCACATTGTAAAACTGAAAACAAAATACACCTTGAAAACACAAATTGCGAAAAATGTGATAAATCATTTTCCGGAACAAAATTTAAAAAAGCAGCAGCATCAATATTAATGACAAGCATGCTAGTATCGTCTGGATTATTTGGATACAAACAATACCAAAAAAACTCTCATAGATATCCAATAAGCGTAGAATACTCAATAATTGACAAATGCGTTTCAGGCTCTGGCTATTTAATTCCAAGAGAATATGTCAGCCATAAATTAAAAATATGCGTGTATTCTCTTGAGAAATCGCAAGAAAATATCAGCTATTCTGAGTATTCTGGTGACACAGCACAATTTGCTAATGAATTTCAAAAACACGCGTATGAAGCATCAAAATTTTTACAATAAATATCAGCAAGGGGTTATCAGCACGCACTGGCAACCCCTCAATAGAAAAAACCCTATTCATCATCTCCTAAATATGAATCATTATTAGGATTATGTGCATCAGACCAATCGTCCATATCAGCGTCATTGTTTGGATTATTGATGTCTGACCAAAGATCAAGTTCAGATTGGCTCATATTCGACATTTGTGACTCCTATTTCTACTGATTTTGATTTGGATTGAGTTGCTTCCCACGGTTACCGTGTACCTGATCATGCTGACGATTTGTCCCCGAAGTGCCCTTGTTGGGATTGGGCATATTCGAACTGTTGTCTTTGGGCTTAATGGGATTGGATGACTTCTTGGACTTAGACATAAACACCTCCTAGGTTGAATGATTTCGATGGAGAGATCTATGCCACGCGTCATTGGGAAAAATGGGGAAAAAACCGATTTTTCAGATGAAATTTTTGAAATGCAAAGGCTTATTCAAACTCACCTCGCCTGTATGGGCTGGTCCGTTAGGCAATTTGCGGATCGCTATTGTTATGACAACAATAACTATGAGATTGGCGACACAGATCACACAAATTGTATTGAAAAAATCAAAAAACAGCTGACATTAAAATGTAAAACACAGAAAATACTCGGCGAATTAAATAAATTTATAAATTATATCGAGGAATCTGAAGAATTTGAAAAACTTAACAAGATTAGATTAAAATCTATAACCCATGGCATACTAGACGAAGAATTAGAAAATAAGATGAAATTGATATCAATATTTATCGACAAAAATATCGTTGAAAAATCTCATTTGGACGTAGGGAAATCTTATATAAAACTCGCAAAAAAAATATGACAGCATCCCTTACCTGGCTCGACCACGACAGCGCAGCATATGAGCGCAGCTTAAGACTACTGGCGCTGTTCAAAGAAAAGGAATCTCGCGACGAACTCGGCATTGGCGCTATACGCGATGCCATCGCCGATCGCCTTTTTCCTGGCACATCCACCATCCAGACTCGCTTGCGGTATATGTGTTTCATTCCGTGGATATACGCAGGGTTGGAAAAACATCGAGTGCCGGCCAACGAAATGCTGAGCAAAGGACGTGAGGCCGAGGCACGGCTCATGGTCGAATTAGGGAAGACGGAAAAAACGGGAGTCATCGGCCGCGAAGCCGGAGCTACCCTGAAGCGTCTTCCTAGCTCCATTTATTGGTCCGGTATGGGAGCATGGGGACTACGTCGATTCCAGAGCTCGCAGCAAGAATACCATCGTAGCGTTGAAAAATTATATGCTCTCCGCAAGTCTCGCACCCGTCGTGACGACGGTGAATGGCTGGATGAACAGAGTCATGACACCTGGTATGCGCACCTTCTGAGGTTGAAACCGTCTAACTTCCCGACCGGTATGGATTTCAATCTCACCAAGCAGGAAGCAAGCCTGTTGGTGGAATGCCTTCAGAGGCATCAACGCGACTCCCTGCTGGCTTGGCTGGCCAGAAGCGCGGAGACGCTTACGGACAGAGTCGCTTGTGACTTCCCTTGGCAGCACCCGAAGTATGAGACATTTCCTCTGGCTCACCGGAATTGCCTGTACCAAGGACGTATCTTCTCGTTTCTCCATAAGGGCGCGGCCCTGCTCTACAACCTACAGTTGGCAGAATTATACGCTGAGCTTGTGACAACAGGCGGAAGTGCTCCTTCGTCATCTGAAATCAATCCGGAAAAATACCGCGAGGCGTTGAAGGACTGGACGAATGACTCGGAGTTTCATCAACTTGCCGTTTGGTCACCTACCTCCTTATGGCCGGAAGTCGTAGCCCAAGGGCATTCTATCAATGGCCAGACCCGGACTTTTGTTGAGCAATGGTGGCAAATCGTTCTCCACAATGGAGCTTCAGTGTCAGATTCCAAAGATGCTAGAAATTTGATCAGGATGCGCGAAAAACGTAAAGGTCCTCAGTCCCGTTTTGTCAATCGCAACGCCCTTAAACAATGGGGCGGATCAGCCGGTACCGCTCGACTTGTCTATCGCTGGCCCACGGCCCAAACTTTTATCAACGATCTCCAAAAAGCGTTTCATTCATGATTCCACCGCATACCCGCAGCCAACTCAGCGACGCACTGACTCCACCAGCGGGAATGCGTTTCGCCATGGGCGTTGTGACCACGTATTCCCTTGACCCGACCATTCTCCTATCCATCCCGCTACACTTGGCTTGGCTTGGCTTGGGTGACAGTCAGGATCCGCTGACAGATCCCATTCGTCTTGTTGAAGCCTTGCGCCGAGTAGCCAGCAGACTGACTGTCTTTTCTGAACGCGGCCGTATGCAAGCCCCCGACCGTCCGCATCCACTCTATGGTCTGCTAGAAGGGATGATCCATGAATCCGTGGCGCCACACGGAGGAGCTTTTCATGCCAAACTTTGGTTGTTGCGCTTTGTTGCCAATGAAGGAAAAGACTCGCCGCTTCTGCGTCTGGTCGTTCCTTCACGCAACCTTACCTCCGACAGATCCTGGGATCTGTGTCTACAAATGGAGGGAAAACCGGAACGCGGGATAATGGAGGCAAACAAACCATTGTCCGGTTTCATTGCCACCTTGCCGAAGTTTACCTCCAAGTCACTGACGGAAGAACGTACAGCCGAACTTGGAGTCCTGTCGCGCGAGGTCAGCCGCTGCCGCTGGGATTTGCCAAAAGACTTCAACGAGGCACGGTTCCATGTTCTGGGGACAGGCAGGCGACCAACGGGCTGGCTGCCTGAACGATCCGAGGAGATGGGAGTCATCTCGCCCTTTCTCGGAGAACAGGCCCTAAAAGCCTTGCAGAAATTGACGGATAAGCCCGTCTTCGTTCTCTCGCGGGGCGAGGAAATGGACCGGATACCGAGCGTCCTCAGTAGCTTCGAACGTTGCCTCACTTTGAATTCTCAGGCTGAGGTCAGCGACGTGGAGGACGTTCGGCTGGGGCAACTGCAAGGGCTGCATGCCAAGGCATACGTTCTGAAGAAAGGCTGGGACACCCATCTTGTCATCGGCTCAGCCAACGCCACGGACGCCGCCCTGGTCCGAGGGATCAATGTTGAGATTCTTGTCGAACTCATCGGTCGCTACAGCAAGATCGGTCGCCCAGAATCTTGGATTTCGGGCGAAAAGAGTCTGCAAAAAATTCTCATCGACTACACCCCGCCCAAATCTCCATTGGAAGGAGGTCCCACGCCGGATGCCATCAAGTTGGAAACAATGGCCACGAATCTCTCCAAAATGGAGTTGGAACTACACTGCGCATTCGAAACCGATGGTTGGACTCTGACCCTGCACTCTACGAGCGTGTTCAAACTGGATGACATCACCATGGACGTCCGGCCGCTTTCCATCGCCCAAGAACGTGCCATAACTGTGTCAGGTCTAGATCCTGCGCAACCGGTGGATTTTGGAATCTTGGCAGCCGCGGAAATCACTTCTCTGACAGCATTCAGGCTGCGACTGGGTGAAGAAGAAGCTTGTTTTGCTCTTGATCTGCCTCTGCATGGAGGGCCAGAAGACCGGGACCAGGCTATACTGCGCTCCATCCTTCGAAATCGTGAGGCCTTCGTGCGATATCTGCTACTCCTGCTGGCAGACTGGGGCCAGTTGCAAACCATCCCTACCTCCACAATGGGCAACATTATCGGACTTGGCTCATGGGGTAGCGAGAGTTTGACCGATATCCCGCTGTTCGAAATGCTTGCTCAGGCTTGGGCCAGGGAGCCAGAGCGACTTGACGAGGTGGCCGCCATGGTCGAGCGCCTCCACGATGCTACCGGCGAGCATGGCGAGCCAATACTTCCTGAAGATTTTTTGGAAGTCTGGAGAGTGTTCAAGACAGCCATGGCCAATGAGGCTGCCTCATGACGCTTGCCCCCCCCCCTGCTCTGACAGGCCTCAAGGACTTTCAGCGCCGCACTGTGGAGTACGTATTTCGGCGAATGTACCAGGAACAGGAGCCAGCGCGACGTTTTCTGGTGGCAGACGAAGTCGGCTTAGGGAAGACCCTGGTGGCCCGCGGTCTCATTGCCTCCATTGTCGACCACTTGAAAGCCAAAGGAGTGGAACGGATCGATGTGATTTACATCTGTTCCAATGCAGACATCGCCCGGCAAAATGTAAGTCGATTGAACATCACTGGCCGGTCGGCCTTCTTCTGTCCTGAGCGATTGACTCTGTTACCAACTCGTGTCCGTGACCTCCAAACTAATTCCCTTAATTTCATCAGCTTCACCCCTGGTACGACCTTCAATCATGGGCATCGGACCGGAACGAAACGAGAGCGTCATCTCATTTACCAGATGCTCCGCTCGCGCCTTCATGTTTCACCCAATGGACTCGCTCGTCTGCTGCAGGGCAACGCAGGAGATGGCTGGCGAACTGAAGTTAATTCAGATCTGGACTTCGATAATGGCATTGCTGACACATTTTATAGCGCTATTTGTGCATCTTCAACCATAAGTAGGGAGATTATTGAACTTTGTGCCATCTACCACGATGGCCGGCGAAGCATCCATGATGAGCAGCGGCAGCGTTGTCTTCAGCTCGTCGGAAACCTCCGCCGGCTTCTGGCAAAGAGTTGTCTAGACGCATTGAGGCCGAATTTAGTCATTCTCGACGAGTTTCAACGGTTCAAAGACCTGCTTGGCGATCCGGAAGAAAATCCGGTTGCTGAACTTGCCCAGGAGCTGTTCAACTATCCCAACCCCGATCTGCGCGTTCTGCTCCTGTCGGCTACCCCTTACAAAATGTTCGCCCGGGATGACGAAGAGGAAGACCATTACCGGGACTTCCTGCAGACAATGGGCTTTCTTTTAGACAGCCCGGCTTCACTAGCTAGGTTGGAGGAGGATCTCCGAATGTTCCGCCGCGCTCTGCAGGCGGCCGGGAATGAGGACGATTTTGAGGGGCTAGCGACGATCAAAAACAGCGTGGAGGGGTGTCTGCGTCGGGTGATGTGCCGTACGGAAAGGATTTGCGCCACCACCAGACGTGACGCCATGGTCGTCGAGAAGCGGCCCACTCTACCGCTGGCGGCAGGCGATTTGGCCGACCTGCGCCTAGTCGATGCGGTAGGTCGCGAAGTGGGAAATCCCGATACGCTCGAATACTGGAAGTCCAGTCCGTACCTGCTCAATTTCATGAAGGACTACAAACTCAAGCAAAAACTGCGCGAGCGGCTGACCACGAGAGGTACGGAAACAAACAGCATTCTTGAGATCCTCCGCAATCATCCCCAAGGGCTACTCGACAAGAAACGATTCGCAGCCTACGCAGCGCTAGAGCCAGCAAACGCCCGCCTACGACTGCTCTTCCAAGAAGTCGTCGATTCAGGGCTGTGGCGGTTGCTTTGGCTGCCTCCATCACTACCGTACTGGCGGCCAGAAGGCGCCTTTGCCTTCGTACGCCAAGCCACCAAGACCCTAATATTCTCTGGC
Organism: Desulfomicrobium baculatum DSM 4028; assembly: GCF_000023225.1. NCBI lineage: Bacteria > Pseudomonadati > Thermodesulfobacteriota > Desulfovibrionia > Desulfovibrionales > Desulfomicrobiaceae > Desulfomicrobium > Desulfomicrobium baculatum. Next base: position 1,444,678 of record NC_013173.1, on the reverse strand, counting down.
TGGAACGTGGTTCCTGATGCTATCGCCACCATGCTTTCTTACGAAGTGGAACGACTGATGGTCCGCGAAGCGGGCCGGAAGGTCGCTTATGATAATCTTGCAAAAAGATTCCAGATTAACCTGCGTTTGAAAGGTGATCCCGCCAAGCCACAGTTTGCTTTTCGCAACCAAGCCAGTCACATGACCTTGGCTCTCCTCTTTCCGTCTACAACCCTGGCCGCTCTAGCCGATCCGCTGGAACTTGCCAGCACCACCGGTAAGTGTCCACTTCTAGCCGAAGTCCGTGCCATAGTGGCACAAAGAATCCGCGAACGGCTAGAGCCGCTTGTTCCCAGTGGCTTGGAAGACGCGGAGCCTGACTCCGATTGGTACTGGCGGGCGATCATTTTCCTGGAGCGAGACAATTCGCACCTCTTCCGCGACTGGTGCGCAACACATTGGTCCTCAGCGCGTACCGGCAATTTCGAGGATGAGGGTCCTGACGAGTCAGATAGATTTGGGCGCTTCCTTCAGAGTTGGCTGCGAACATGGGACGGCGTCGAGAACTGTACAGGCCGACCGCCGGACGACCTCTGCGAAATTTTGGCCGATATCGCTCTGGCAGGACCTGCTGTTTGTGCACTGCGCGCCCTTCATCGGGCAAGTCCCGGACTCAAGCTCGATGATTTGACCTTGCGGAATTCTGCCGTCTTCGTAGCCAAGGGCCTGTGCAAGCAGTTCAATTCCCCAGAGGCCACGGCTCTCGTCAAAGGCAAGAAAAAAGCCTCAAATTTCTGGCAGCAAGTACTGACCTACTGCGCTGAAGGCAACCTCCAGGCCTTACTTGACGAGCAGGTCCATGTTCTGCGCGAATCATTGGGACTTCTCGATTCGACAGACGAGCAAACAGCCAAAGGCATCGCCGAGGAACTTCATACCGCTCTATCCATCCGCACATCGACCCTCCGACCCGATGAAATCCGTGTGCGTCGAGACAGAGCTGTCATCGACCATTTCCCCATCCGCTGCCACTATGCCATGCGTTTTGGCGAACGCGAAGAGGACAAGTCTGTAGCCCGTAAGGAAGCTGTTCGCTCAGCGTTCAATTCTCCGTTTCGCCCCTTCGTGTTGGCATCTACCTCAGTAGGCCAGGAAGGGTTGGATTTCCATGTCTGGTGCCATTCAGTAGTGCACTGGAACCTGCCGGCCAACCCGGTAGACTTGGAACAGCGAGAGGGTCGCGTTCACCGCTACAAAGGTCACGCGGTTCGCAAGAATGTTGCCGATGCTTTCGGCCTCAATGCCCTGGCAGGTACCTCGACACTTGGCAAAGACCCCTGGCGCATTCTCTTCGAACAGGCTCATGCCACACGGAATGACGGCTGCAACGACCTCGTCCCCTACTGGATCTTCGAAACCGAAGGCGGCGCTAAAGTAGAAAGACGCATTTTGGCCATACCATACAGTCGCGACGAAGGACGCTATCGCCGCTTACAACGCAGCCTTGCCCTCTACCGTATGGTCTTCGGACAGCCGAGGCAGGAGGACCTACTGGAGTATCTTATTAGCCAATTTGGCCCGGACCAAGCCTCGCATATTGCTGAACGTTGGAGCATTCGGCTAGAACCGCCCGGACCGCCACAACGTTGAGCTAATCAGTATTCATACAAATGCAACAAATCGAATATAGTAATCATATAATCTTCAAGTCGACGCTTTTACAAGACCTTATCTTGCAACTAAAATTCAACGCAAGTTACTAAAATAGTCTGTCCTGAAAAACAGAAGAATCTAATGAAATAGATTAAAATTAACTCGTTTATTATGCACTCTTTATAATCTGTAATCCAATAAAAATTCATTTTTGTTATAGATCAGTTTTAGGTTACCAACGTTGACCGTGACCTAAACCCAGCACCTTGAGTTTATGATCTATACCTGTTAAATAAATGTTTATTCCGGCCGCAACTAAAAACCGAATTGCTGAGATTATTTAATAAAATTTTGATAATGAATACGAAAATGAATACAATGCTATACGAGATATAAAAAGAAAAACTAAAAATTACTCTTCATCCTGCCATTCTTGATCAGGCTCTTCTGTCACAAATAGACGTTTAACTGGATCAGCAATTACCCTTTCGGCAAAATAGGGGACAGGCAGACCGTGCGAGATATAGCATTTTACTAACTCTTGAATAAAAACAAACGTAAAAAATGGACCATAATGAGAAACAAATAAATCAACATCAGAACTTTGAAATCTATTAATTTGTTTATTATTAAATATGTATTCATTTGAAAAATCTCTCCACTCTTTTGGAACAGGGCTGGTAAAAATTTTCTTCATTAATCTCTTTGGTATATTACGCATTACATCCTTAAATTTATCTTTAATTACTTCGAAAATTATTTCACTAGACTCATCACCATTAAGTCCAACTGATTTTATCAGCTCATCAGTTTCAAATGTTAATTTTTTATTACACCCAAACTCAACATAGTGAATTTCAAACACATCATTACAAGATTCGACATGAGAAAAAATACCTTTTTTACTATAATAATACAACATAAACTACCCCTAAAAATTAAAACTTACAAAGATAATACATTTTCCACAAATAAAAATTCCTATATTTACAATTCAATACAAAATATAGACACCTTGAATCAAAAAAACAATCATCCATACTACATGCATAGTCAATGAAATAAGCATATAATTCGAATATTAAGAAAATGCAATACAACTTATCCACATTCATTATCAGGTGATGCAGTTTGATAATAAATTTAGTACCGCTTAATTCAATTTTTTCATCATATACAATTATGCTCAACATGTATCATCATTATTTCTTCTTAAATTATACATTCACTATTTTTAATATTATTCCAAATATCAAATACTTATCCAAGCATTCAATATCTCCCACGTCTCTTCAGAAGCCTTCCCATTCCTACACAATTTAACCTGCTCAATCGAAAAACTCCCATCAGCAGACCTCTGCACCGCCATAGTCGCCCTCTCCGGCGCGTGGACGCGATAAATAAAAACATCCCCTCGCAATGCCTGGTAGACAAATTCTCCAGCGCAATGCCTCATCACCAGCCCTTCTTCAAGCAAATCGCCAACATTGCTTATATATTCGATATCTTTTGTCTCTTTAAGTGGCGACGGCGGAAAGAGTTCACCATAGTGGGCAATAATAGTTTCTCTTTCTTTTATGCTTAAATCCCTGGCGATTTTATCATGCAGGTCACGGATCTGAAATGCGCTTTTCATGGCGAAAACCTGCTGCTCCGGATTTTCGCACTCGAGCATTTTGCACATCATGCGGATACCGCGAATATCACGACAGACCTTGTACAAATACCGAAAGGCATCCCGGCAGCTGCCAGCCGCCAGGCAGTCCTTGGCGCATCCAAGATCCATCACGTACCGTTGGGTGTAAAACACCTTCAGCACGGGCCAGTTGATCTGCCGATAATGACGCACCCTTTTCAAAAACTCTCCATCGTTAAGAATGCGGCGCAGCAGCTCAAGATCTTTGAATAAATAACCGAACTCACAGATTTTCGACAAAAACTTCAGATGCGATCTGCTTGAAGCCGAGCAAAATGATTCCAAGATCGAAACGCGGCGACGGGCATAAAGTCTCCTGACATCGGCCTTGGACGGAGCCGGACCGAGCATGTTTGATGCCAGCCAAAAGAGGATTGGCTCGGAGTCAGCCATCTCCGCGCTTTCAGGAAACTGGCCGATCACATGCAGAAGTCTGCATTGCAGCGAACTGAACTGACGCAGCACCTTGGTCACGTCTGCGGGCAGGGCGTCATGGTATGCTCGCACCGGGTGCGTTGGTTCAAGATCGCTGACATCGTCGGAAACAATGGGGAAGTCGAAGGCGTCGTCGTTTCTTTTCCAGCGGCCCCCTTCCATGAGTTCCACTCCCCCTCCCTCGTTCCAGGATCGTAGCCGGACCTGGAATCCTCCTTCGGAAGCCAGACCCAAAATGACGGTCAGTCGCTGCGAGGCTGGATCAAATTCGCAATATTCGGGATCAATGATCATGGCGCACCTCTATTTCAAGAACCCCATTCCCCGTCGGTCGATATCGAGCTTCAATTCCTGCTCTTTGCGCAAACCCTCAAGTAACACATGATGTTTTACACCCTTTGCGCCATCAAATAGCATTCGTGAACGAACCGCGTGAAAATCCCCCGGTGTCAGGCGGCGCATAGCCAGCAGTTCCGTTTCCAGCTCTTTTGACATCGGCTCCGACGCCAGTGGCGCAAGAAGTGCGTCATAAAGTGCCTGCACCTGCTCCGGCTTGGAGTACGTGAACGCAATCTTGTGGCTAAACCGACGCATGGCTGCCTGATCCATGTTGTCCCGACGGTTGCTGGTGCAGATGCAGAAACCCCGGCATTCTTCGAGGGCGGTCAGGAACTCGTTGACTTGGGTGGTCTCCCAGGAATGCGCTGCTTTTTCCCTTGGAAAGAGGAAGCTGTCGGCTTCGTCGATGACGAGAACGGCGTCGTCACGCTCCGCATCCCGAAAAGCCTCCGCAATGTTCGCTTCCGTCATGCCGACATACGGCCCGAGCAGGTCGCTGGCGCGGACAACCTTGCACTCCCGGTCCAGCCTGTCCGCCAGATACCGGGCGAGCGCGGTCTTGCCTGTGCCGGGAGGGCCGTAGAAGAGCATCGTGGCCGCGCCTGCGTTCAGCTCGCCGCCGCTTCGCAGCATGCGATCCACCCGAGTCAGCTTGTTCATCAGGGCATCAACGGAGCCTTCCAGGCTGACGCCTTTGGGGTCGTAGTGCGGTGCCACCGCGATCTTCTTGCACTGCTTGCCGCCATCACGCAGCAGCGTCTGATAAGAATCCACCACGCGCCTGAGCGCTGGGACAAAGGCGCTCCGCTTTCTCCCGGTCAGCGCCGCAGCCTGGGTCACGGACATCTCCATGACCGATGCCGGGACATCGTAGGTGCGGGACAGGTCTGCCAGCTCGGCGTCATTCACGCGATTCAGCACACCGCGCCGCTCCAGGATCTGCCGCCACATGGCGCTCCGCTCCTTTCTCCCCAGCGGCTCGAAATGAATGCTGAAATGAAAGCGCCGCCGCACCGCCCCTTCGAGGTGATGCACGTGGTTCGTGATCCACAACACCCGCTGGCCGGGCTTTTCCAGAAAGGTATTGAGCCAGGCTTTATCCACGTTCTTTTCCCGAGAGAACATGTCGCAATCGAGGATGCGCTCTGCCTCATCCACGAGCAGAAACGCCTTGTCGTGCTGGGAGGCGATGCGTGCTCCGGCTGTGAGTTGGGCGCGGCGGTCATTATCCGCGCCTTGGGGCGGGCTCACGGACCAGGCCGGAATGCCTTCGGCCGCAGCCAGGCTTCGAGCAAAAGTCGTCTTGCCGGTGCCTGGGGCGCCGTAGAGAAGGATGTGCATAGGGCGGTCACTGGGCTGCCGAAGCAAGGCGCGGACATGCTCCACCTGTTCGGCGGGGATGCTGAAATTTTCGAGCGGCAACGCCTCCCCTTCCAAAGGACGGCAAAAAGATTGGGATACGCGCGTTGAGTCGCTCTCGGTCCACAGATCACGAATGGAGTCTTCCAGAGCAACGTGCCTTCGATCAACTTCAGCGATGCCAAGATAAGCCAGTTCCCGCAGAATGCTGCGACACCGTGAGGCCGTGATGCCGAGCATGTGAGCCAGAAAATAGAGGCCGCCAAACCGCATGGCCTGCAAATTGTCTTCGAAATAGCTTTCCACCGAATCAAAAGATCGATTGATGAACAGAAACTCACACAGCTCAACGCTCTCCCGGTCAAGCCCGAACAGCTCTTCCAGCCGCTTGGCGGCCATGGCGTACGAACGAGGACGCTTCATCCGAGTGGAATGCATCTCCCTGCACTCTGCCTGAAGCAGCGCCCGGGCAGATTTGTGATGGCGAGGATGTTCCTGCAGAAAATCTTCCAGCGCATTGCCTAAATTATAGAGGGAGACGCGCTTGAGCTCTTCGAGAGTCGCCAACTCGTCCTCGCTCTTGGACACGGGAACGAACGACGCAGCCTCCTTGATGAGGCCCTGCAGGCAGAAATCAAGCCCGCCCAGACACCACGCCGTGCACGCGAAAAGTTCCGAGCTCAGGACAATCCGCTTGTCAAAAAGACGCATGAGCCAGCCCGCCGTCTTGATCCGCGCATAGCGACTTTCGGGCGTGGAATCGATGGAACCGGAATTGCTTCTTCTGAACATTCGTCTCATGTGGTCTCTCCAATGGTCTACAGTTGGGTCTGAAATCCTGGGCCTGCCGGAGCAGGTCGCTTGAGATCAGTATTACCAAGTCCGCATGATCACTGGCTATCGAGAACACGATGATCGTCCCGTGAGGCTGGGAAGATCCCTCGTTTTTTTCACTTCCCGCCGGGAAGACATTCTAAAATATTCGAAATATCAAAGTGTTGCACGCAAAAAGATGCTGCAAGTTTGCCGAGTTGCGAGATTTACTCCCAGAGAAGACGCATGACTTCGCATAAGCGCGGAAAGGTCTTGATTTTCCAACCGCGACAAGACATATTGTCCATACTTATTAACAAATAGTGACAATTTGTCTGGAAGAATCCATGAAGCAGACCCCTGAAGACGTATTCCGAGCCAACGGCGGCCAACTGCGCATGAGCGAAGCCATCGCGCACGGCATCTCCCGCTACATGCTCTACTCTCTCAGGGACAGGGGTGTGATCGAGCAGCTCAGCCGCGGGGTGTACCGCCTTGTAGAACTGCCCCCCATCGGCAACCCCGATCTGGTGACTGTCGCACTGCGCGTCCCGAACGCGGTCATCTGCCTGATTTCCGCCCTCGCCTTCCACGAGATGACCACACAGATTCCGCACGGAGTCTCCGTGGCCATTCCACTTCAGGCAAGACGGCCGGAGCTGGACCATCCTCCGCTGTTCGTACACCGGTTTTCTGGTGCGTCGTACACGGCTGGCGTCGAGGAGCAGCGGATCGACGGGGTACCAGTCAACATCTACTCCCCTGAAAAAACCATCGCCGACTGCTTCAAATTTCGAAACAAGATCGGCATGGACGTGGTGCTGGAGGCGCTCAAACTCTACAAAACCCGGAAACCCTTCAAGCTCGCAGCCCTGCTCGACTATGCGAAAATCTGTCGGGTTCAGAACGTGATGCGACCGTACCTGGAGGCAACCCTGTGACATCCGGCAAGAACATCTCGGCATCCGTCAGGCAACGCCTCTTGAACCGTGCCCACCACGACGACAGGCCTTTCAATGAGCTCCTGCAATACTATGCCATGGAGCGCTTTCTGTACCGCCTCTCCCGCTCTGCCCATGCGGACCGCTTTGTCCTCAAAGGGGCGTTAATGCTCAGGGTCTGGCGATCCCCCCAATTCAGGCCGACCATGGATATCGACATGCTTGGCAGGACAAACCGCGAGGAAACGCTCATTCTCCGTCAAATCCGGGATATCATGATGATGGATGTAGGCATGGACGGACTTTCGTTCGACCCAGATTCGCTCCGGACCGAGCGCATCACCGAGGACGCCGAGTATGAAGGAATCAGAGTGCGATTTCTCGGGACCCTGGGCACGGCACGCATCAACATGCAAATTGACATCGGCTTCGGCGATATCGTCCATCCCGGCCCCGAGATGGCGGAAATGCCCACAATGCTCGATTTCCCGGCCCCGCGACTTCTTTGCTACAGCCGAGAAAGCGCCATTGCCGAAAAATTTGAAGCCATGGTGTCTCTGGGCGCCCTGAATAGCCGAATGAAGGACTTCTACGACATCTGGCTCCTATCGCGTCAATTTGACTTTAACGGAAAGGATTTGGTCGAGGCCGTCAGATTGACGTTCAAACAGAGAGGAACTGTCTTGCCTGAACAAATTGAAGCTTTCCGCCGAGACTTTGCTGAAGTTAAACAGACCCAGTGGGCGGCTTTCCGCAAGAGGCTGCAGCAGGAACATGTCCCTGTTTCGTTTCAGGAGGTCACGACGGCGCTTGGAATATTCCTCGGACCGATCGCAACGTCGATTTCAGAAGAGTCAAAAATTCCAGAAGCATGGGCTGCCTCGGGTCCATGGTCCTGAAGTCCACCCATTTCACCCCTTCACTGCGCTAAACAAGTCCCTCTCTCTTTCCACCATCCCTCACCAAGTCTTTGCCGGGATGTTCCCAGCATCACGGGACCATCCAGCCCGCCATGATTGCCGCGCCACACGACAAACTGCACAAGGAATGCGTCAAGCACATCCAAACCTTCGTCGCAACAAGCGAGGAGCACGATGAACGAAATCGCACAGCACCACATCCCCTATCCAGCTGTTGAAAAATTCAAAATTCGCAGACCGTTCAAAAATTGTGAGATGCAAGGAAGTGAAAAAATCCAGGGCGCGCGGTGTATTCGAGCATACATAAGTGGTCCGGATTATTTCGCTGACGCAGCAGATCGCCGTTTTGGGACGACCTGCTACGAAGAGATCCTCCACGCCATCGCCATGGACGCCCATGCGAGCTGGACTGAACCAGGCGAGATTTCACCAGATAGCCCTGACCATATCGACCAGCCGATTACGAGTTGTAGCCATTCGGCCCATGCCTGCGCTACCCAGGAATCCAGCAACCGAAAGTCCCGGAGATCCCGAATGAAAGAAAGTCGGCAGCTTAACGCCACCATACTCCGCCAGCTATTCGACACCAAAGCCATACGGCTGGAGCGCGGCGCAATCTTTGACCATTCGCTTGCCCCCAAAGGACCGGATTTCGATTTCGGCCGAGTGGAGGGCATGCTCCTGGGCGCTGCCATCGGCGACTCTCTCGGGAACACCTCGGAATCAAGGCTTCCCCTGGTCAGACATCAACTCCATGGTGAAATCCGCGACTATCTGGTCCGGGATCGGACCGGCAGCGCAATGGGTTATCCCAGCGACGACACGCAGCTGACGTTCTGGACCCTGGAGCAACTGATCGAAGACAAGGGGGAGTTCATACCGGAGCATCTGGCCCGCAAATTCGCGGACAGCGGCCGGATTTACGGCATCGGCCGAACCATGAAGGGCTTTCTGGACGCATTCAAATCCGGCCGCCCCTGGTACGAAAGCGGGCCGCATTCCGCCGGCAACGGTGCGCTCATGCGCATCGCGCCCATGCTCATCCCGCATCTGCGCCAAGGCGGCACGGACATCTGGACCGACACTGCCCTCTCGGCCATGATGACCCACAATGACCATGCGTCCACATCCTCATGCCTGGCCTTCACGGCCATGCTCTGGGAATTGCTGGACATGAAGACGCCGCCCGACCCCGCCTGGTGGCCGAAAAGATACGCAGCCCTGGCCGCCGATCTGCAAGGCAACATCGGATACGCTCCGAGAAGCGGGTGCATGAAGTACTCCTTCGATGACCCATTGCATCAATTTGTCAGCGAAAAGCTCACATGGGCATACGGCGAAAACCTGAGCGTCATGGAGGCCTGCGAAATCTGGCGTTCCGGAGCCTATTTGCTGGAGACCGTGCCAAGCGTCCTCTACATCCTCATGCGCCACGCCCAGGACCCTGAAGCAGCTCTGGTCAGGGCCGTCAACGACACCAAGGACAACGACACCGTCGCGTCCATCGTTGGAGCCGCTGTCGGTGCGCTGCACGGCAGGAAAGGGCTGCCGAATCGGTGGATTGAAGGACTGACAGGCCGAACCAGAGGGACAGATGACGGCCAGATCTTCAGCCTCATTTCCAGGGCACGCCAGGAATTTTGGGAAAAATGACCTTCGGGCGCAATTCGCCCATGCAGCACAATCAGCAAAGAGAGACCCATCATGCAAAGAACAATCATTTTCCTGCACGGCAAACAATCCACGCCGGAAGGCTCCGGCAGCGGCAAGGCGATCCGGGAACATTTCTCCAACGAGTTCAACGTGCTCATCCCGGATTACAAACCCATGGAACGCACACATGAAGAAATCGAAGCCTATTTGAAGGAGTACATCTCCCCTCACCCCGAAGCGCTCATCGTCGGCATATCCCTGGGCGGCTACTGGGCCTATCGCATGACGTGCGTCCTGGCTGCCGACTTTGGCCTATCCTGCGTCCTGCTCAATCCGTATTTTTACAACTATCCAGAGATCGAAATCCCCGTGCCGCCGAAAAATATCCCAATCACCGTTGTCGTCAACCTTGATGACGATCTCATCAATCCGCAGGAAGTGATCAAGCGCTTCGAAGGCACGGCGGCGATCAGAACGTTCGAGAAAGGCGGGCACAGGTTCAAAGATAAGACGCCGATCGTCGAAGCCGTCAATGCTAGTCTGAGGTGAGAGAACAATTTGGACACGACGGGTACATGTGAGCGATATCTCGGTCTTTTTTTGTTGTCATACAATCCAACATATCTAGCGTTGCGCAGCAAGACACGCTACACCTGTACGGTCTCGCCCAGTGTCCTGGGCGCCATCGGTGCAACCCTGAAGATATCGAGATCCAAATGGCCAACGACCCCCAGAAGATCCAGCAACTGCGACGCATCCTCCTCCTCTATCAACTGGTGAAGACGAAACCGGAAATGTCCTCCAAGGAACTTCAGGAAGAGCTTGGTGTCGGCAAGTCCACGTACAATCGGGACCGCAAGTTCATGGAAAGCATAGGGATCGAGTTCAGCTACGTTAAGGCCGTACGAAGACAGGTCATTACCCAAGATGGGTATCTCCCCATCCCCGACCTGAGCCTTGACGAGCGACTGGCCATCATCCTGGCGCTGAGCCAATTGGGGGAATTGCAGGAATCCTTTCTCGCAAAGCATGCCAGAGCGGCGGCATCCAAACTCCTGGCCAGCCAGGATGACTCTTTTTGCAAAGCCTGCAAGGCGCTCCTTGACCAGGAAATCGCGCACGGGGGTTCATCACGGCAAGAGCAGATCGTCGCCGACCTGCTCAACGCCACCATCAACCGCCGGCGTATTCGCATCAGCTACTGCAAACCGGGCCAGCCAGCCGAGGATTACGAGGTCGAGCCCTATCAGGTGTTCGTGGTCGATGGGTTCCTGTACCTGGACGGGTACTGCATTGAACGCAAGGAGATCCGCTGCTTCAAGGTATGCCGGATTCACAGCGTGCGCGACCTTGGGTTCACCTTCTCGAACCTGCGCGAATACGACTTCGCCCGCAGACGGACCAATGTCTTCGGAATCTATGCCTCGAACCTTGAGCCCGAGCACGTCAAAGTCTGGTTCGCAGCGGAAATTGCACCGTTCATCCGCGAAGAGTCCCGCCATGCTTCGCAGAAACTCACCGAAAACAGCGACGGGAGTATCTTCTTCGAGGTTGATGTGGCGGAACCGGAAGAGGTGCTTTGGTGGGCCCTGCGCTGGGGAGGGAATTTCGAGATCATCGAACCGCAGTGGCTCAGGGACGAGGCCATCAAGACCATCAGGAAGATGGCGCAGCGCTATAAGCAATAGGATTCACAATGGCGACAATGTTCCCGGAATCAGCTTCCGTCTTCACGACGGAAGGAGAAAAGGTTTTTTATAATTTCCTCAGCAAGGTTGCCAGGCCAGATTCTCAGATTCTCGCGTGGTACGAACCCGATATATCCGGCCGAGAACCTGATTTCATACTCTTCTCGCCAGATTGTGGACTGATCGTTTTTGAAGTCAAAGATTGGCGAATTGAACAAGTACACGAAGCAAACCCGAAAGAATTTCGATTACGTTGCGGCACCCATGACGAGCCGCGCAAAAATCCGCAAGCGCAGGCCAGGGAATATGTGAAGGAGTTGCTGACTCGCATCACCCGCGATCAGTCCGAGGCCAAACAATCACCCGGAAAGTCTCCCGTCCCCATTACAGCAGGGGTCGTCTTCCCTTACATCACGAAATTCGATTTTCTTGAAGCCAAGCTCGACCAGGTCATCCCCGTCAGTAAAATCATATTCTGGGACGATCTGCATGAGCTGTCACCTTTCTGGTCAGACCCGTCAGGGGCGCTCTTCCGGACATGGTTGCAGGAAAAATATCCTCCCCTTTTTTCCTTCTCGCTTTCTCCGCGCCAAACAGCATGGCTCAGAGCAATGCTATTTCCCATCGTTCGCATCAATCTGCCCCACCGGGCAGGTGCCGTTCATAATGACAACGAAAAAGTCATCCAAGCACTCGATCACTGCCAAGAACAATTGGCCAGAAATTTCACGCAGGGCAAACGACTCGTCACCGGCCCGTCGGGAAGTGGGAAAACACTGATATTAGCCCATCAGGCGTGGCACTTGCCGAGGGTCAATCCGAAAATCAAAAAAGTCCTCTTTACATGCTTCAACCTGTCGTTGCCGGGGTATATCCGCAGACTGCTGGCTCGAAAGCATGTCCCCATGGGTGAAAACGGGGTCGAGGTCATCTCTATCTATGACCTGTGTGAACGCATTCTTGGCGAACGCTTGGCCCATGCCAAAGAGCAGACGGATTATTACGAACTGGTTGTTCAAGAAGCGCTGGAAGCACTGTCTACAAAACTCGAGATGGGTTCGTGGGATGCTATCCTCGTCGACGAGGGACAAGACTTCACCCCGGAAATGGCCCAACTTCTTCTGAAACTCCTGCACCCAAAACACGGTGTGCTGACAATCGCCATGGATGAAAACCAATCAATTTACACCTGTGCAACCCGCATGTGGGAGAACTTGGGAATTCATGGCCTGACGGTTTTTCGCCTTGCGGAGCAGTACAGGTGCACAGGAAACATTGCTGATCTGGGTGCTCAACTCTTTGGCGCGTGTCCGCATAAGCCATGCGAATCCGCCCACGCCGGCAACGCGCCAACAATAAGGGCTTTTCCGGATCAACAACGCCTACTTGAAGGGATCACAACCGAGATTGCCCGGCGCGTCCAAGACGGAATCCCAATGTCCGAAATAGCAGTACTTTACACCAAAACCAGGCTAAAAGACGGCTCTCTTTTGCCAGTCCAACTTATAAGACTATTAGAAACCAAAGGGGTATTGGCCGAATGGCCCGCAGAGGACGAGAGATCAAAGCGCCGCTTCGACATCACTTCGGACACGGTTAAAATCTCAACGATTCATAGCGTCAAAGGGATGGATTTCGGCCATGTATTCCTGATCGGCCTGGACGATCTGAAGGACTACCCAGACGGCAAAAACAGGCGTCTTGCATACGCGGGAATCACGCGCGCCCGGCATGAACTTTTCATTGCCTATGTCAAAAATAGCGGAATGATTCCGGCCCTCAAACTTTAGAACGCAATTAACCGGCAAACAGCACGCAAAGTAGCCCCTGATATTTTCCATATTCTGGAAAGATACTCATGCATGCTCCTTCAACATGACGGGGAAACGAATTTTCCCGCGAAATTCAAGGAGGACTGTATGAACAAATTTTTATGGTTCCTGGGCGGATGTGCTACCGGACTGCTTGCCGCAGCTGCGATTTCCGTATTGGATGAAAGTTGCGGTTCGTCATCTTCGTGCGAGGATGACGAGGATGTTAAATTTGCGAACGAGGACGCCTCTGATGAAGAGGCTCCAATCTATCCGGAAAATTATTGCAAGGCAGCTTCGGCAGTCTTTGCCAAAGCCTTCCCCCGCGGCGATGTCGACAGCAACAGCGACAACGAACAGACTGAGCACGACATCCCTGACTGCCCCGATACCCAAGCAACCTGAGAGGAGACACATGAAAATCCCCTGCCCCCAATGCGGTTCCAACAACACGAAATGCTCCCCCGAGGGCCCAAAACTTATCGGTTGGATTGAGAAACTGATCCCGCTAAAAAAAAGCTTCCCCGGTGGCCGCTATACTGTGGAATGCAAAGATTGCGGACACAAGGGAATTATCATGGTCAACTAAAAAAATGAGCGGCATGGGATCACCTGGGCCGCTCATCTTGAAATGCGCATCCCTCTTCTATTTTGAGGAAAATTTCAAGAAACTTCGCTTTATGCTTCGCACAATGAATAATATCCCAAGGCATCCGCCAATTCCTCGCGAACCCGATCCCGAAGATGCGCAGGTCGCAGCAGTTCGGCTTCACGCCCAAAGCTCAAAATCCATTTGACCACCTCAAGTTCCGATTGTGCCTGAAAGGTCAACACTACAGTCCCATCGGAAGTCTCCTCCAACCGGTCGCAAGCGCTCCATTTGCGTTCCCTGACATACCTGGCACCGCCTGAGCTGAATTTAGCCGACACTTCGAACGGAGCTGTCTGGCGCGACATTCCGAAATGCCCGTTTTCATCAACGGGAGGCAAAATTCGCAACGCGCCTTCAGGTACTATTCGACGCGTCGGTTGCAGCACCTGCAGCCTGTGAATGGCCAAGGTGATCTCCTGCTGCACTTCCGGGATTCCCCTTTCGGCGACTTTCCACCCGCGCACATATAACGCTTCATGAAAAGCCATTACCCGCACAGGCACAAAAACATGCGTTTTTGGTGTGTCACGGTGCGGAGAAAGATAGACAGCCTCCACCACCTGCCGCTCCCGGATGGCAACCATGAGACGCTCAAGGATCTTCTCGAATGCTGAATAGTCGATGCGGCCTTTGGCAACGCCCTGCCCAAGTGGAGTCAGGGCATGGCTGCGCGTCTCATAGTCATCCAGAAGCACCGCAGCCTTCTCCGCCGTTTTCTCAAGGTTGGCCCTCATGCCTTCGGGAAGCAAATGACACATCCATTCCCTGCACAGCACGAGCTGCGACAACTCCGTGTCGGTCAGGCTCACCTTGGGCCGGTCGCACAGCACCTGAATCTGATAGTAGGACTGCCGGTTTTCGGTTCGGCGCTGAAACTTGGCTCCAGGAATCGCTTCAAGCTGGTCGATGAGCCGCAAGACCGTCTGGCGAGAACACTCAAGCGTCTCGGCAAGATCGCCAAGCGAATAGGCCCGACCGGTAAACAACAGAAGATATAGAAGCTTGAGAGCCTTTTCCGTAGCCGTGGACTCGTGTTTCTTACGGGGCATTCATCCTCCAAAAATTACGCGGAACATTCCATAATATGGAAACATATGGTGCGAGGGAATCTGAGAAAGGTCAACGCATGTCGCAGATAAGCAATACACGATTCAACAAAAGCAACAATCACGGAGGTCAGCATTATGTCAATGAGCGAGCAAAAGAAGACAGAAACACTGTCGAGGGCTGCAGGAATGGCCGACGATTTTGATCCAGAAAAGGCAGAGGCGTTCTTATTGAAGCATGAGGACAAGGAGTGGTTCTCGGACTTTGCCACGCTGCTGCGCATGCTCACCACGGATGGTTACAGCCTGAGTCCATCAACCTGGGCCGTGATTGCTGGGGCTCTGGCTTATGTCGTTTTTCCTCTAGATGTGATTCCAGATTTTATCCCGATGCTGGGTTGGCTTGATGATGCATTTGTTTTGGGAACGGTGATCGCTACGCTAAAAAATGAAATACATCATTTCAAAGAGTTATATGAAGTCAAATAACACATGTATGACAACTACTAATATCCTTAACACAATGAACAAACGTCATACACAATATTCTCTTGACATAAAAAGGATCATGAAGAACAAAATTTTGGTCAGATTCCTATTTGCTAATGGTGCGGTTGAAGCAATAGCCCGCTTATTACTTCGACGAGGAAATAGTTAGCGTCTACTGCACGCTAACGCTTACGGATCGAAGGCTTTAACCACAAAATGTTAACAAAATAGGGCTCGGAGTGTTATCAGCAGAAGTTCATGAAACCATGTAAAAAGGACAAGAGAATTGTACGTTAGAGGAGATCGAAAATTGGAGACTAATGGGAATTGAGATGACGGAAACTAGACTGCACATATAAAAAGAGAGGCATTAATTGATTATCACTTTTAAATTTTCGATTTTCAATCTAAACATAGAGCATCAAATATTAAAAGAACTGGGAGAGTTTACAGTTTTTTGCATGCAAGCAATAAATGAAAATATTTCTTTACCTAACATATCAAATATTATCCAACTCGAGGAAGAACTTATAAAAAAACAATTAACTTTTTTAATATCAAGAAAATATTTAAATAGCGACTACAACTTGTCTCAAAAAGGCAGAGAAATTATCGAATTACTACAATTCATAAACATATTCAATCAAGATGAAGTGAAGATCGCACTAGAACAGTATGTAGAAAATGATTTAAAAAAAATATTTTCTATAGATAATTCTAATTTTGAAAAAAAACAACAAGGATATTTAATTAAAAACAATTTTTTTGACTATAAACTTCAAACAAAATTCGACGAAATGATTGAAAATGATAAAAATAAGATCAAATTTTTTTTAACTGACAGGTTTCCAAACCATAAAAACATTGTCGATAAACATATAGACTCTTTTATTTTTAGAATTTTAAAAATCAATGAGGAAATTTTTTATAATCATTCAATTACAGAAGATGCTTTTATTGATATGCTTGAAGATAGTAAATTACAAAACAAAAACTATATCACTATTGAAATTCCAGTTGTAGAGATAAAAAAAATAGTAAAGAGTAACATTTTAGACAAAGAAACAGTAGATTCGATTCAAGAAAAATTTGATGAATATAAATACTTTAATATGATTAACGGAAAACCCATATCGTGCCTAAACAAAATTTCAAATAGTACCAATTTGAGCATTGAATCTAAATTAAAAAAAAATAATATTGCAAAAATGCAAAGTTTAGAAAGTATATCAATCAACAATCTTTTATTTGTTGATCTGAAAACAGATATCAAAGATCTGAAAGAAACAAAATTTTTTAATATCACAGACATTTTTAGAGATATATGAGAACTGTAGATAGATTTAATACAAAACAAGCAAACAGAGTTTATAGAAACTCAAAAGTTATTTATCAGTTTGCAAAATATGGGTCAAAAGGATTTTACAAAATAAATCCTACATTAATTTTTATAGATGCTGCTATATCTCTTGGTGAACTTTTCATATCATATTCTCAATATAAAAAAGTCAAAGAGCAAAATATACAATTAGAAATACAGATTGAAACATTGAAGAAAGAATTTAATAATTTAAAAAAACGATTACAAATAGAAGAAGATAAGTTTAAATTTGAATTGAAAAATAATAGCAAGCTCATAGAAAATAGACTCAAAGCCAATGAGCAAAATAAAATAATATTGAAAGTAGCGTATAAAACAGCTCAAGAATATTTTTATTTAATGAGAGTGGAAGTCGAAAAATATAAAAAAGAATATCCTTTTAGCAAAGAAACACAACAAATTGAAAGACAATATTATGAAGCAGTGACGGCTTATGCTGAAATATCATTAGATTACATTGGAGGTTAAAATGAGAAGTTCGAAAAAAAATAGAACAAAACAAGAAAATGGTAGTGCAAAATTTGATTTATCAAGCAATCAATATATTGATTTACTAAATACAGGTGCTGATGTTATTAAAAGTGGCCTTGATTGGTTGAATGAAATTGAAAAAACTAAGCAGATAGCGATTGAAGCAAATGCTAGAATTATGGAATCAAATAACAGATTATCTTCTGAATTGGTTCAATTTGAAAAAGATATACTAAAAATTCAAAGAGAATTTGAGTTAGAATATAAAAAATTAGATGATAAACACATATTGAAAATGAGGCAATTGGATTTGATAGAAAAAATAATAGATAAAATTGACAAAATTGAAATAGAGATCAAAGTATATCAAAAAGTTGATGGCCTAACTTCTTCAATCGTTATGACATTGTTTGAACAACTGCATCAACAAAAATTAGCTTATATGAATAATTTAGTTACTTTAGGTCAAAGATAATGCTTCCATTAGCTGCTATACTTGCTGGTATAAGTATTACCGCTACTGCTGCAAGTTGGATTTATAACAACATGACAGAAAAGGAAAAAGGAAGACAAGTAGGATTACAAAACGATTTAAATGACTTAAAAAACAAGTTTGATATTAGACAAAATCAACATAATGAAAATTTAAATGAGCTTGCTCGAAATAACTTCAATACAATCAAAAGAAAATTTTTAGAAGAAGTTGCATTTTTCAAGGAAGAAAAAAAAGAGATTAAAAATGATTTGGATAAGTTGGCAATAGCGATAGAGCGAGAGCTCAAGAATGAAGCTATATCACCATACCAAAGACAATCATTACTTGAGAATAGAAACCGTATTGAAGATGCAAAAAATAGGCTTGATGCTTATTGGCGCTATTTAGATTGGTTTAAACATAAATTAGATAATTTAGCACAATATGAAAAGTATGAAGATATTTTGAGACTAGAACTTCCACAACCGCTTTTACCAGAAGAGTATCTTTATATTGGAAAATTAGCATATATCATAAAAAATGAAATTTCTGTCAATGGAGATCAGTCAATAGGTTGGAACAAATACGATCAAAAGTTACAGCTTAATGATTATCACAATAAGACTGAAGTCGATGTGCTAAATAGCTTCGATGATAGTCAAGAATTTATGATTTTGATTGATTTTACAAAAAATAATAAACATTTTAATGCATCAGCAATTAAAGGAATACTGTACCAACATATTTTAGAGAATATGAGTTTTGAGGTACATCCAGTACGTAATGAAAGACAAAATCAAGAACGAATTAATGTTGTATATAAAGATATAAGGCTTTTATTAAAAAGAGATGACAAATTATACCCCTTTAAGCGGTACAAAGAATATGACAGTTTTGAAGTAAAAATTAAAGAGTTTGATCTACTGCTAAAAGAAGTCTTCGTAACAGAGAAATACAATGAAATTATTAAAGAAATTTCTGGTGGAACTATCCCATGTATATTTCAAATTAATGAAAACATACCAATTGATTGTATTGAGAAAATTGAAATTTCACTTCAAAGCAATAGCTTTCAAGCTGTAAGTTCAAGCCAAAATCATTTAACCTTAATGTTAGACAAATATGAACTTTTTTTTGAAATAGACAAAAATAATCATTTATTAGTGCTGCATAAAATAGTAAGCATTGACACATCTAGATTGACTTCTAGTTCGTTCACAATACCTCATGAAATTTTACTGATAGAAAATAGCTTATATTATGATAGATATAAAAATTTTTCACTCAATCAAGAAGTGCTTTTTAATGAATTTATATCTTTTTTGAATGATCAGTTTTCCTATATAGATTACTCATCTAAAACTGAGCATAAAGATTTTGATTTTTTCAGAAAATGGCAAAGGATTATTGAATATCAAATTGAAAATAACTCTTTTGAAATATTCAAAATACAATATATAAAATATGATAGAGATGATCTAATACTCATTTTTTATATTGATAGTCATACTTTAAAAGAGCATGAAATAAAAATTAAAGACAAAAAACCGAAAGAGGTTACACTTGAATTAAACAGCATAAATATTGGATTTTTAGACGATTATTCTTTAAATGAAGGTCTTTTAAAATCTAAAATAGAATTTATAGATCAACTGAGCGATATTCCAAAATGTGGTACACTGCTTATAAAAGTTAAAACTCACCAACCTGTTTTGCAAAAGCAAAAAAAAGCATTAAAAGATTTTGCATCTTCTAAAATAGTCAATAATGACATAAAACAACTACTCATTTCACCATCTTTAACTCAACACAAACCTCTTAACTGTGATTGTCAACTGACCTTTAAAAATAAAAATCTAACTGAAAATCAACAAGAAATTATCAAAAAAGTCTTTAATGAAAAAAATATTTTTTTAGTGCAGGGACCTCCTGGGACAGGAAAAACAACTATAATCAAAGAATTAATTTATCAGACAATTAAGCATGATAAATATTCAAAAATACTTATTGTATCTCAGCAAAATGTAGCCGTAGATAATGTTTTAGATGGTATTGACAGAGAAAATAGAGAGTGGTTTGCACAAGAAGGTTATAGCATTATAAGGGTTGCGCCGAATGAGGATAAAATTCAATATGAAAACATTAAAAAATATACTGTTGAAAATTGGTTTGTAAAATATAAAGAAGCAGTAATAATTAATTTTATACATTTAGAACAAAATAAGAATGATAATAAAAATTCTTTCAATTCTAAATTGTCGACTTCTTTTAGAGAAATTAATGAACAAAATATCAAACTTTACGAATTTGCTGTCAAATGGCTGAATTTAATTTATAAACCTGATTTTAGAGATGTGGATAATGAGATAAAAGAGTTACTGATCAGTAAACATCAGATATTGGGTGCTACATGCGTCGGACTTGCAAATAAATCCTTGGGTTTAGACTTGGTTGAGTTTGATACAGCTATCATTGATGAGGCTGGGCGAGCAACTGCTCCTGAACTATTGATTCCGATATTGCGTGCAAAAAAAGTCATTTTAATTGGTGATCACAATCAATTGCCACCTACGATAGATAGAAAATTGTTAGAGAAATTAGACAGTGATGATGAAAATGATTTGAGTTTTGAAGATTTAGAAATTCTGAAAAAAAGTTTTTTTGAGGAACTATTTGAAAAGATACCTTTAAGTAATAAAGCAATGTTAAATGAACAATTCAGAATGCCTCAACAAATAGGAAGTTTAACTAGTAGTTTATTTTATGATGAAAAGCTACGCAATGGACATATTAAAGAAACAAATGACTTTATATGCCCTAAAAATATTATTAAATGGATAGATGTAAATGGATTTCATAAAAAAGATGGAACAAGTAGTTACAATAATATGGAAATAGACGAGATCGTGACATTACTTGGACTCATAAATAGCTTTTTAGAAAAAAAGGGACTTATAAAATCTGTAGGCATTATCACTCCATATTCTGCTCAAAAATTAAGATTAAAGAATAAAATTAAAGCACTAAATTTATTTAGTAAGTTGAATATTAAAACAGACACTGTGGATAGTTTTCAAGGTGAAGAAGCTGATATAGTAATTTACTCTACAGTTAAAACATATGGAAATATTTCATTTTTATTAGATAGAAAAAGGCTTAATGTTGCTATCTCTAGGACAAAAGAAAATCTATTTTTTATTGGGAATAAAAACTTCTTTTATAATGCAAAAACAGAGACTACAGAAGTCAATCTTTTCAAAAAAATTATAGATTACTTAGAAACATCTAACATTACATAGCAATGAACAGGGAGCACATCCGATATCTGAGGTGTATTTTTTTAGTAATGTTTTTCATGGGTAGAGGATGTCCTGAATTTTGCGTTAACGGCTGTGTTAGAGGTTGATCATCCTGTCTTCGAATTGGATGCTGAATCAGTCAGCGCAGCCTCCCAATTTCCAATCGGAATAGTCCATTTCCGGCTGATGTTCTGTAGGGCCAGATAGAAGAGCTTGGCAAGGGAGGCGTCAATCGGGAACGAGCCCCGGTTCTTGGTCATCTTGCACACTCTCATACTGATCTATTCAATAGCGTTGATGGCTCTGTAAACCTCCCCAAGTTAGTGCCATCCAAAAGTAGAGACTTCCTTGGGTGAATATTTCATGAGGAACTCTGCCGGGGTCAAATCGCCAAGAGACTCATGGGGCCGCTCCTCGTTGTACTGCCTCTGCCAATTCTCCGTAATTTCCTTCACTTCCGTGAGTGATTTGAAAAAGTAGAAGTCTAGGACCTCTTCCCTGTAGGTCTTGTTGAACCGCTCAATGTACGAATTCTGCGTGGGCTTGCCTGGCTGGATGAACTCCAATGCCACGCCGTTCTTTTCGGCCCAGTCGGCCAGCAGCACGGAAATCAGCTCCGGCCCGTTGTCCATTCTCAGCTTGGCAGGAAGCCCGCGCCAAGCCACAATCCGATCCAAAACCCGCAATATCCTTGCCGCTGGCAGATTCGTATCCACCTCAATCCCCAAACACTCACGACTGAAGTCGTCCAGCACGTTGAAAGTCCTAAACCTCTGACCGCTGGCCAGCGCGTCATGCATGAAGTCAATGGACCAGCAGACATTCGCGCATGGCGGAACCGCCAGTGGTTGCGGGTTTCGCGAGGGCAGGCGCTTCTTGCCTTTGCGCCGGAGATTCATCTTCAAAAGACAATATACCCGGTAGACGCGTTTATGGTTCCAGCGAAAACCGTGTCTGCGCAATACCGCGAACAGCTTGCCGAAACCGTAACGAGGATACCGGTCGACCAGTCCCAGAAGCGCTTCAATGATCGGCGAATCATCTTTCGGTTTGGGCTCATACCGGTACACAGTCCGGCTAAGGCCCAGCGCAGCGCATGCCTGCCGCTCACTGATGCCATGCTCGCTGTGCATGAAATCCGCTAAATCGCGCTTCTCGGCTGGCCTCAGAGCTTTTTTGTGATGACATCCTTCAATGCCTCGTTTTCGAGGCTGAGATTGGCGAACATGCGCTTGAGCTTGCTGTTCTCTTCTTCAAGCTCCTTGAGCCTGCGGATATCCGAGGCTTCCATGCCGCCAAACTTGGCCTTCCACTGGTAGTAGGTGGCTTGGCTCACGCCGTGTTCACGACAAATATCAACAACCTTGCGACCGCCATCGGCTTCTTTCAAAATCCGAATGATCTGGCTTTCCGAAAATCGAGACTTCTTCATCTTGCCCTCCGTGAGGCAATCTTTACCAGAAATCTCTATTTTTCAATGGCCCGGTTTTACGGGAAGGCTACAGCTCTTGATAAGCTAAGGCTCGAAGGTGCCCAACCGGTCCGTTTTCGATTGTTCAAATTGCTATCAAACCCTTGTCGTAATTTTCGATGATAGTTTATTTTTCTTTGCAAGGAATTTCAAAATATAAAAATTACTTTCTCATATAATCTAAAAATCTTTCGATTATAAATACTATTTCACCAGAAAGCGCTTTCAAAACATAATCACCATCTTTTAATTCAAAATTATGTTTTTTTTCTACATAATTTTTAATTAAGACATTCATATCTTCATCATTTTTCCTCATTTTATCCGCATATTTTTCCCCAAAAACAATATAATTTAGATCCAGATTATATTGTTTTGCAATCAAAATAGCCCACCCTGCCGGAAACGTGTTCCCGGTTTTTTGCTTCGACACTGAAGCACTCGATATCCCCAAAAACTCTGCAAGGTTCGTGGACGTCTTGAGATCCGTTTGCTCGGATATGCGCCGGAAAACGTCTTCGAACTCCAAATCCATTCCCGCACGACTCATCTAGTCCTCCAAATTCTTCATCTTTTTTCCTAAATCAATTTAGGAAAAATCTAAATAATTTAACGATATTATGACAAATATTTCGATTAAACGCATTTATTTTTAAATACATATTGACAAAACTAGCCTAAAGTTATATATACCCATCTCATAAGTCAACTTTTTTAACCAAAAACAAACAGGAGATTTCTTATGAGCAAGAACAAAAAAGACAAAAACTTGGTCCCCTTTGGAAAGTACGAGGGACAGCCCCTCGAAGTCCTTTTGGCCGACAAGTCCTATTGCGCCTGGCTGGTTGGCCAGGCCACCATTCGCGAACAGTACCCATATCTGTACAATTTGGTACTCAATGATCCTGAAAACGATATCAAAACGCCTAGCCATAACAGAATGCAGGCAGAATATTTGACCAAAGACACGATGTTGAAACTGTTCTACTTGGTCAACCCGGAAATATTCTCTCACGACAAAAAATATTATGAACGCAATCTTGATGATTATTTCACTGACAAGATGTCAATCGTCAAGAACGTGTGCGAAAGCGTAAGTAGCAGAATTTCTGAAATCAAAAAAATGGCTGATGAAGTAAATTCAATATCGGAAAATTGGAATATGCGCGAAAAAAAATCATTCATTATCCCTGTTTCTCCGTTCAAAAAATATACGGACGGAAGAAAGCAGGAAGAATACTTGTTCAGCAGTCCTGCAAGCTTGATCGTAAGCAATCCGGAAGAACTTTACAGAAACACCGTCCTGGACTTTGAATTGTTCCATGCGTTTTTTGAAGAATTCAGAATATACTTGGCTGAATCACACTTCAAGCAGATCAGCCCTTGCAAAACTTCGTTCGAAAAAAAGTTCAATGATGTAACCATTGAAATCAAACACCATGAAGAAATTAACCCGAAATTCTCATCGCGTGTCGAAAATTTTTTCGAGCGCGCTTTGCACAGATACTCCGTTGGCAATAACGAACAGCTTAATTACCCGGACTTCTTGCTTGCAGAATGGAGATATGCAAACCCAAAAAAAACCAGTGAACTGTATTATGTCGAACTCAAACCAAGCATTGGCGATGACTATCACACGGTTTTGAACCAGATTTCGAAACGCAGGGAAATGAATAAGATGCATTTCAAGCAGAAAAAATCACAGTCCGTGAAATATATTCTTGTTATCGGCGCCTACGATGGAACAGGCGTTAGCTTTGAAAATGTCAAGAGCATCTTCAAGAGCGAAGAAATTGATGTTGTGCTGGAAAAGGACATCGAAAACGTTAAACTGCCGAAGATCGAAAGCGATTTCAGAATCAGTCATTCTGAACTCCCTGCTTTGATTGAAATTTTTAACATCCTTGATTCTATGAAAAAAACAATCCGCAGTACGGATGAATGTTTTGCAGACAAGAACAATCGCGCATCAGGATTCTAGTCAATTTAAAAATCAGCACTGCGCCGCTGCGTGCATATCAAAATTGCACGCAGCTGCGCAGTGTCGTTTCAGAAAAGCAGCGCGACCAGGTTCACCCCGCGCTTCCTGAGCTGATAAAGCACCTGCTCCTGTTCGGCCTGCAGTTTATGATCCGCACCCCACCTCGCCAAAGCCTTCAACTGATCGCCACGCAACGCGTCCTCGCGGAATGACCTGACACCCTGCCATGCAGTCAAGTCGGAGTGCAGGAGTTCCAATGTTTCCTGATTCGGAAAGAACTCCCCGTCACGTCCCGATGCGGCGGACAGCCTGTCGAATATGGCCAGCCCGTCAGGATCGAAGTCTCCGAAGTGAATCCAGCGGCATGAGACAGGTGCCGATTTGAGCCAAGCGGCCACCCCTCGTGAGGCGTAGCCACCCGTGTAGATGAGGATTCCTGTAGGAAGGATGAGTTCCAGAAGGGGAGAGAGATTTATAAGAGACGCACTGCCGCACGAACCGGATGAGTTTTGCGAGCATGCGCTCAATGCGATGGCGCATCCCCTCCAGAAAATCCAGCGCCCGCCCGATGGCGGTGCGCAGCTTGGGCTGGGAAAAACGGTCATGGCATTCCGACAGCGCAGCCATGAGCGGCATGTAGGCCGACCCGTCTTGGACCGCATCAAGCAGCTCGTCCAGATACTCGCGCCCCTTGCGCTCCGCAGCCAAGGCCTCCTCGAAAGCCTGTTCGTCCTGCCCACTGCCCAGCCGCTTGGCGGTCTGCTCCTGATCGAGGAGCCCCTCTTCTATGGACAGGAGCTTGTACTCGATCTTTTCTCGAATGGTGCCATGAAAGAAATGAGTCAGCCACTTGGCAAGCTCCGCATGATCGCCCTGCGTCATCTCCTGGCGCAGCGAAGAATGCGCCTGATTCAGGAGTGTGCACAAATCCTCGCTGCCAAAGTCCGCATCTTCCAAAAGATCCCGGGCCAGACTACGCCCAAGCCGAGTCAGACAGTACTCCTGCGCCCGCGAATCAGTGACCGACGTGCGCACCATCCTGAAACGCACCAGCCGGTCAATGACCTGCGCCGGCTGAGAGACGTCATCCTCCATACCGAGTTGAGCGGCGGCATGGGAAAGCTGCTGCCGCAACTCACGGTCCGAGATCCTCGCCGCCTCCGTGGCCAACTCACGAAAATACAGCCAGCCGACGAAAAGCAAATCCTGCTTGGAAAGCTCGAGCCCACGCGGAAAGCGGTTGGCGAGGCTACTCAGTTTAAAGATGATGTCCTGCTGCTGCATGCCGACAGGAGATATACGGATTGCCGGGCGGGGTCCAGAACGTCTCATCCTGATGGATGCCATATTACAAGAATTGAGATTTCTTTATTGTCGCTGCATGACAGAATATTAATTATCACAATAAAATCAATGCAATATTCGTAAACAACAATGGTAATATTTTTTTATAAGACCTCAGTTCATTGGTTCGACGGTACACGCTTTCATATATTTTACCAAATCATGATAATTATAACGAACATTTCTCCCAAATTTTATATATACAGGAGGCTTTTTCAGATACCTCCACTGCTGAAGAGTTTTGACACTAATCGATAAAAAATCAGCAGCTTCTTTTTCACAGAAAAGCTTTACTTCGTTACTGAGCATTACCATGTACCTCTTAATTAATTACTGAGTTGATCAGTCTGTCACAAACTACATCTTCAGACTAAACTGATTTTTTTTGCTTTGGTATTCCGGAATATCATTGCAAACAATGAAATCATCTTCATTTGAAATAGACATTTTGAAATTTTCTACATATTTATTGTCAATTTTTATAAAATTTATATAATACTCACTATTAACTTTATAAAAATCAAATATTATGTCGGATAAAATCCGATTTTTTATATCCATATCGTAAATATAATATATAACTTTACTCATTATTGCCCGAAATTCGTTCAAAAAATCACAATTATACAGTTCTATATATTCGTAAAATTTTTTATATTTTTCAAAAACATGACCATAAAAATCATCAAAACAACAATTATTTGAATCATTGTTTTTACTGCAATCCGAAATTTGCGATCTGTTATTTAACCTGATTTCTTCTTTGTTATTTTTTTTGACAATTGTATGAATTTCTACATATTTATAAAATAGTGTATTAAGATACGCATCAGCTCTGCCAACATAAGAATCCTTAGGTCTTTTTGACAAAAAGTCATGCGCCCATTTTTCAATACATTCCGAGCCAAAACCTTGCTGTATTGAATTAAAATAATCTTCATTTTTAATAGGAAAATTTTTTATATTATATATTGAACGCTTTTCACGAACATCTTCGAATCTTTCAAATGCTTCATAAGCTGCTCTTTCGTCCGGATGGCGAACTGAATCAGCATCAGTACGGAAATCTTCTTCAATTATTCTGTCAAATACTCGACCTGTTAAGTACAAAGATCCCTTCAGGCGAATATTATAACCGCCATCTGGATTCTTAATACTGATATAATCCTTACCTGTCCGCACAACTTCATAACCACAATTTTCAATGTAACCAACCATTGATGACCGATTAGTGACTTCACCTTTCTTAATAGCATTGAGCACTTTGTCGTGAATCTTGCCTCGCTGATTTGGTTTAAATTTATGACCTCCTCGCTGCCGCGACGTACCGACATTTGCGCGAGGACCCGGTTGTAAAAGCCTGACTCGCGTGGGATCATTAGGATCTGCCCAACCATACTTATGATTGAGCAGATCCTGCATAGTCCCAAATTTCCGTTCCCAACGGGGAGGAGCAGGATTGAAGCATTTCCCTGTTTCCAAGTCTACGCGCGCGATGAGCATATGAACGTGAACACCTCCATCAAAGTCACGGTGCAAAATTTCACAGTGACAAAATCGTTCAATATCAAGGCCCGCGAATGCAAGAAGTCGCCACAGATACATTGCTTCAAGTATTTGCTGATCCGTCGGCTTGTCAGTTACGGCCCAGGCGACTACGCCACTTGTGTAAACGTTCGGGTTTGTCAGTGAATTTGCAACTTTGGCGACAAGGTTTGGCGAACCGTACAAAACAGAAACCTCTTTTCTTTTCTCACCATTGCAGTCATAATCACCCATAAGATAATCAACCGCTTTCTGCGCATCCCCACGGCCTTTATTCAAATACTTTATAAGCATAGTTTTTCTACTTTTTATACGTTGGAAGTCCGTGAACCAACTCGCTAAGCGTTTGGTCGAGCGCAACGAGCGTGAACACCACGGGCACTACATCTTCCTCTGTTTTGTACTTGGTCACCCAATTGGCAAGTTGGCTCAATCTGTTACTCATCTTGGCAACTTCAAGCATCAACTCTCGGTTTACTTGCGGAGCAGGCCGTTCGGGAGCTTTGGGTTCTTCCTCCGGAACCTCCACTTCAACCCCATATTCAAAAAGAACTTTTCTGATCAAAGTCGCAACTTTCGTACTCTTTGATTTTGCAGCAGCTGTAATCATAGCTTTTTCATCGCGGCTGACCTTAAAGGAAATCTCTTCAGTCCGCTTTTCATCTCTACGCCGCGACGGAACATGTACAGTCATCACTATTCTCCTCTCTTCTGTCTTGAAAAAATTACAAAACACAACAAAATTTTAGCTTGCTCAAACATCAAAAATTAATTAAAAATATTAATATACTTTTTTTAATTTTATAAATCGAAAAAAGGCAATAAAAACCCTCATATCAAATATAATACTCGATATTATTCATATATAGACATGATATATATCGAAAAATATACATCATGACAGACAAATAAATTCTTACAAGAGAAAATTTACATAGGCCTCCTCACTCTTAAGAAAAAGTTCAACACCACAGAAATTCCCACTATAGCCCGCTCGAAAAAAAATGCAAGCAAAATTTTCGATCCAGCCTACTCAAATGTCCAAAAACGGAGCCTAGTCGTGTAATTTCTCTCTTCATTAAAGCTAGTTGTCGGAAAAGCTTTTTTTTGCGAGCACCTTGCCCCTTTAGAAAAAAATGGCTTCATAAGAATCCCCGCAGAGCACGATCTGGAACTTTCTTTCTGATTCGCCCAGTTGCCGTCACCCACTCACAGAACAATTTCTTCCAAAACAGAACGCTTACAAGTGCCCAGGAAGCGATCGCGAAAAAGAGTTACGGCACCCCGTGCACGACCACAACTGCCGGCGGGAGCAAATGAATTATGGAGTAGCCTATATTTTCGTTGTCTGCAGAACTGTCAGCAGCCTAGTTGTCAGCGTGATGAACTCGAAAAGCCCAGGTGCCGGAGAATAGGATCATGGCAGGACTGACAGAATAAAAGTTTGGACCGTAAGTGTTCGCGCATATCAAGAGCAAGACTTCTCATTTCGGAAGATCGCAGGGCAACTCGGATATAGCCCATCCAGCGTCGTGCGCTCTATCTACGGGGAAGCACAGTAAACAAGATCAACTTCACTTATCAGTCGCAGCATCCAGCCGATATTTACCTTCCTGTAACTTGGGTGTAGGTTGTCCAATAGTGTGTGTAATTCAGAATAGGCACAATGTGTGCAATAGCCTACAATCAAATCCCCAAATATTCTAAAGGAGACAACATGGAAGATTCTCTTAAGCAAGCAATCGAGATCGTAAAAGCCCAAGCATCTGTACGCAACATGAACGAGGACGAGATCACATCCATGATCAAAGCCTTGGCTGGCAGCATTCGTGGAGTCGCTGAAGGTGTTGCGCCAGTTGTCGAAACCGAACCGGCTGTCGACCCCAAAAATGCCATCAGAGAGAAAAGTGTCATCTGCTGCGAATGCGGAAAGTCATTCAAAGTTTTGACCAAGCGCCATCTAATAACCCACGGACTCACTCCCGAACAGTACAAGGAAAAATACGGCTACAAGAAGGGTACTTCTCTTGTAGCAAAATCTCTGGCCCGAAGTCGCCGCAAGACGATGCAGGACATGAAGTTGTGGGAAAAGCGTAAAAAGGCTCCCAAAGCCAAATGACAAGTAAATACAGGCCGGCCTTACATCTGCAATGGAGGTCGGCCTCTTGGTTATTCTTTTCTTGAATATCTATTCGGGCTTCACCTTCGTTGAACCCAATCGCGCAAGGCAGCTATTTGAGCACGATTTTTCGCCCAGGACGAAACAGCCGTTTCAAAACTTCCGAATATTGTCCGATTGAATGCGATGAATTTGCCAGCTATTTGGTGAGAACCAAAGTCAACAACACGAGCAACGACCTTACGGAGCTGCTCATGCCGATCAAGTCTTGATTTTCTGCAATTAATCAAGATCATTACAGTTCACCCCCCGTCTTCCATACAAGAAAGAGCTAACTCTTCGCCGCCCCCCCATGATTGCCGAAGCCAGTGGCATGCTCCTCTCCCGTTGGCAACCGCCAAGGCCAAACGAGATCGAGCCTAAGTTTTTCGACAAAGGTCTATCCATTTCATGCCGCCCCACCGCAACCCAATATCCACAGATGCAAAAAATGCTTTCCTTTTTTGTCGAGACAATGCGAAAAAAGTCGCTTTCAACACCGTAAATCCGGTTTGAACGCAGAGAATCTTTCTTTCAAGAATGCGCGTTCCTAGATCAGACGAAATTCGGAGGCAATCATGACGAAAGAACTCATCGCATGTGGAAGATGTCAAGGCACGGGAACGCGAGACAGAGACGGAAGAGATCCGAAGTGCACCGTCTGTGGCGGTGTAGGGCAGATTTTCTTTCCTATCCCGTACACCGTCTGCGGTCGATGCAAAGGAGACGGAACTCGGGACCAGGACGGTCGAGATCCCGTTTGCCCGGTCTGCCATGGTGCAGGTGTTGTTTTCTGGGGAAGCATCAGGGAATTCTAACAATAAAAGACTTGCGAGAATCTTATGAACATCACTACCGAAAAACCCTACCGGATCTACGCCGAAGTTCTGGAGCAGGAAGCGCTGCTCCAATTTGAAAGCGCGATGAACCAGCCCTTCACTATCCGCGGAGCGCTGATGCCCGATGCGCACACTGGATACTCTCTCCCGATCGGCGCCGTTGTGGCCACAGAAGGGGTGATTGTGCCAGCCTGGGTCGGATATGATATCGGATGCGGTATGTGCGCTTTGCCAACAAACCATAGCGCGGATGAAATTCGTGCCCAAGGGCGCGAGATTTTCGAAAGGATCTACAAGGCTGTACCTGTAGGTTTTGCCCACAATACCAAAGAAACTGCGTGGCCTGAAGGGGACGACTTGCCTCGTAGCGACCAGATGCAGGAGATTTTTTCAAGAAACGGACTCAAGCAACTTGGAAGCCTTGGTGGTGGCAACCATTTCGCCGAGATAGGCGAAGACGAAACGGGAAAAGTGTGGATTGTGCTGCATTCCGGCAGCAGGGGCATTGGTCATGCCACCGCCTCACATTACATGCGTCTGGCAAGTGAAGGAAACAAGGCCAAAGAAGGACACTTTGCCTTGTCAGTCTCAAGCGAAGCTGGAAAGAATTACATAGACGACTTGGCCTTTTGCCTGGAATTTGCGCTGGCTAATCGCCGCGAAATGATGAGACGGATTCTCGACGTTATTGATTCTGTCGTACTAGGTGTATCCCCGGCGGATTGGTCGCAGCTCATCAATCGAAACCATAATCACGCAGAGCTGAAAGATGGAATGTGGATTCATCGTAAGGGAGCAACCCATGCCGAAGCCGGCATGATGGGCGTGATACCGGGCAACATGAGGGACGGCAGTTTTATCGTTCGCGGAAAGGGAAATCCGGAAGCCCTGTGGTCCAGCTCTCATGGCGCGGGCCGGGTTCTTGGCCGCAAGCAGGCAAAGAATACCTTGGATGTGCAGCAATTTGCCGAAACCATGAATGGCGTTATCGCCAAAGTGTCCAAGGATACTCTCGATGAATCACCGTTTGCCTACAAGTCGATTTTCGAGGTGATGCGGCAGCAAGAAAACATGGTTGAGACTGTAGCCCGTGTACGTCCGATCATCAATATTAAGGGCTAAATGTAGCCAAATATAACGAAACGAAATATACTATCATTACAAGTGAGTCATAATTTATATGTGCAGAAAGCGAAACCACGATACGCGGTAAATACGTCAACATCTTTTTAGGATACTGTGGTTGCAGAATTTCAATTGAAGAATACGAATTCTCTTGTTTCAGCACCGCAGAAGAACGAAAAGAATACGTTGATTTTATGTGTCAATTTGATAAGGAAGAAATCATTAATATGATTCTGGACTTGGTCAAGAATGCGGAAGAGAGATAGCTGACATGAATTACAGTAGACATCTGGAAATGGCTGAAAGCTTACCAGCAGGACGGGGAGCAAACTCTCCAAGCCAAACCCCTGGGTCGGCCTACTGATGGCGGCAAGCTCAAGGGTTTTCAAGCAGCCTGGGCTGCTCGGTTGGTCCTTGGCAAAAATCTAGACCAATTGCGCTTGCCGTTTGCTCTCAGGACTCGCGAGGCTGTCGGAGCAATCATTGAAAGAAAATTCAGTGTGTCCTTGGCATTGAGAACAATCAGCCGATATCTGCGAAGCTGGGGCTTCAGTCCGCAAGAGCCTGTGTTCAGAGCATATGAACAGAATCGGATGTAAGTTCAGTACTGGCAGAAAACCAAGTTTTCAGACATCAAGCAGCAAGCCAAGAAGGCAGGAGCCCAAATTTACTGGGCGATGAAATGGGACTGCGCAGCGACCACCCCGTGGGCCGCACTTAGGGAGTCAAAGGCGAGACCCCGGTTGTCAAAGTTCCGGGCAAGCGTTTTGGCTGCAACATGATTTCGGCTATTAGCAACCTGGGGTCGCAGAGCGAAAGGATTCCATCCGGCTGTTTTTTGTGCCTAGGTACAGCCCCGAATTGAATTCCGACGAACTGCTGAACAAGGACAACCTACCGAGCCGCCAGAGCAGGCCCTCGATTGATCAGAATATTTCCACGGGTACCATATTGTATACGCGGCCTAAAATGTTAACTGTTTAGTGCTCGGAGTAATACCAATTCTCAGCGAACTCGACGAACAAGCGAAACCTGCAATTCCACATTAGAGTCAGAGGAAGTATTCATAAATGAGCGCTTGCACATTCCTTTTTGCAAACGGGTTTCAACCCTTGCTAGACTATGCGGTTAGGTCAGTTGAAAAGAAATGCGATAAGATTATTTTGTTTGACATGGGATTACTTCAATTCAAAAATAATAATTCAATACAAGTTGTTCCGGGAAAGCTGTTTTCCAAAGCACTAGACGAGAACGGTAAAATTCAAAATTGGGCTTTGTTGTACAACATGTCTCTAAGTTTTCTGCGGAATCAGGGTTTTACATCAGCATTCATGCTTGATGCAGATGAGATTTATTGTGGTCCAGACTTGCGAAATTACGCTTGGGTAGATAAATATGCTGCGATTCGCGATCGAATATGTTGCATCAACAACGGGAAAGAAGTTGAGTATTTCTCTGAGCAGCAAGTAATAACCAAGAATGAGTTTATTTTAGCAAGATTTTTCAATTTAAATTCTAAAAACTATCATTTCACAAGAAAAGTTCATCCTTTCATAGTTGATAAAAAAGAAAACCTTCTGCCACCATTCGTCTTCATACCTTCAGTAATAATGCATTTTAATGTAGCTATCAAAGGGGTAAAGGAGAATATTAATACACATTCTTGGTATAATGAATTAGATAACACTGTAACTAATATCAATTCAGAACTGAGCTCTTTAGGCAATGGCACTCGACCGATTTCTAGGGAGAAAATGGAACAGATTTCCCACCTTTACGGAGGTATGTCCCTAAAAAAATTAAACCTACAAATTAATAGATTGTTACAGGTTTGCGAACAGGCAAATCGTCACCTGTATCAATAACCATAGATTGATACAACCTGCTCACTTGGCCGAACGCCAGAGGGTGAACCCCAGAAGTCCAAAATCCGACATCTAATAAAACCATCAACCCAAAACCAACCTTCGAATGATAACAACGGGCCTTCTTGTCAAAGTGACACGCCAAAGAAGGCCGAACATTCATGTGCGCACAAGCTTTCCTGCTGTGACGCATGCACCACACGCCGTACTTTCTTCCGAGTAAAAAGGATATAATTCTACCGCTAACAATGGCATGCTTATACAAATCTCCCCTTTGCCATGTTCCCACCCAGATATATCCAATGTCATGTAGTAACAATGAAAGAATTCGCCTCCAATTACGCCCACCCCACTTCCAGTAAGAATACGCAACATACAAAGAATGGAAAATGCTGTGAAACCCTATACTGATAGTTACTATACCACTGATAATATCTATAGTTTTTACGACTAAACGACATAGTTCTTGATTATACTTACACATACTTGTGTAAAATCACATCTTGATTTTCTGATTCTGCCTGAAGATACAAACATCCATCAGTTTCTAGTACGTAATACTTTTTACGGTACAAATCTAAAAAGCTAACTTTTAACTCGGGAAAAAAATCTTTTTTTTGCTCAGCAATTTTTGCAACATGCTGCCAGTGAAGGAAATTTTGTGAATCAATTAAGAAAGACCTTCCTCTAGGGACAAGCGGTATTAATGTAACTTTCGATACGCCAAGCTGTGTAGCAAAATAGAGTATGCTGTTTAGTTCGCGACGATTTTCACTGGTTGTGATACAATGAATAGATGTATGTATACCGCACGTCCTTGCGCGCTCAATTCCTTTTATAGCTTGCTGCACGTGACGAAATTCCATCAATGAATTCCCCACTAGGGAGTGCAGGCTAATTTTGATTTTGTATTGGCTATCAGCAATTCGGCTTAAAACCGAAGGTCGGAACATGGAACCATTACTGCAAAGCGTTATATTAAACCCTAATCCAGAAGATTCATCAATGAAAGCCTCTAAATCATTTCGAAGAAGTGGCTCTCCGCCTGTAATTTTTAAAGATAAAATTCTTTGCTGAGCCAGTCTACGCAATATTTTCAGATGCTCAACTGTAGACAGCTCTTTAGCATCTGGAGGCGCTTGGCAGAAATGACATTTCCAATTACAACGTCTTGTAATCCGATAACAAATGTTTTTTATTTCATTATCCAATTACTTTTCTCCTTATCATCTCATAAGCACCTCCTATTTGGTATGCCAAAGACTGTCCTACTGCACAAATTAAAACAATGCTTATCTGTAAATAATTTTTACATAGTATTCCTTTAGACAATTGCCACCCAGATCGGACAACAAGTGGAAGAAGTAAAAAAATCTTGAAAGGGTTACCGGCAATAAACATTCCCTCCTGAAATGGACGGTTTCGAATTTTGATGTGATGAGCCACACCTCTCCCATAACGAAAATACATCTCTAAAATATTTAGAAAGCTTCTGTCATGATCATGGTATAAATATGTAGAATCACTATACTCGACTTTTCCATGTTGATACAGTCGGTATGTCAAATCAGAATCCTCTCCTCCTGCAAATTTAAAAGACGAATCAAATCCACCGATCTTTTGAAAAACATCTCTTCGGATAGCTGCATTTAAAGTAGGAATGCACTCAATTCTATCGTTAAGTCGCACAGGCTTGGTCAAAAATCCGCTCTCGACGAGATACCAGAATGCTGAGTACTGAGCAGGTTTTGAAAGTGGACGACCGGGACCACCGATCTGGACCACATCTTTTGGCACGGAATTAAAAACGTTTTCCCAGTGTTGCAGCCACTGTGGTGGAAGTACACAATCATCGTCGACAAATATCAACCAATCAGCCGTGGATTGCATCGCGCCCAAGTTTCTCGCTGACGCTGGTCCACCAGCAGTGCATGTATAGAATGAAAGCCAATGAAACTGCATTCCTACAAACTCTGGAGTCCAACACGACTGACGATCTCCAACTACAACCACATTCCATTCCATGGATACCGGAGTTTGTTTAATAAATGAATGCAAAAGCCTATACAGGCTATGCTCTCGCCTCCTAGAGGGTATGATGATTGAAACTTGCACTAGACATCCTCCACCCCGGCAAGGAAGTTAGCCCATATCCAGACCATGTACATACCTTGCACATATCTGGAGGGTTATCGCTATTTATTTTCATTTGCAAACAACGCAACTTTTCCGACTTAAGCAATTCTGCAAGGCTTATTTTTTCTAAGTTTCCTATAATTCTAGGCAATTTAAAGCACACTGACACTTCTCCGGAACTCGTAACACAAAGTGTTCGCCTACACTGATCGCACGATAGTTGCGTAGGCTCATCAAAACGGTAGTATTTCCCATTTGTCAATTTATGACCAGGGATAAATTGAGGCAAGCCACAAGAAGAAAGTCCTGCACCTTGCAGTTGACTTGGAAATTCAAGAAAGCTTTGAACTATTTGGGGGGTCCAAGTAAAACTGCAAGAACGTGGCTCTACAACGAACCCCAAGCCAACACTATGGACATTGTGAGATATGGCAAAATTTAATATATCTTTGAATGACTCTACGTTATATTTTTGTACTGTACAGTAAATTGATGTCTTGATTCCCATTTCATGCGCCAGCTTTAAAGAAAATTCAATCGTGTCAAGAGACGCTCCACGGCGAATTCTAGAAAAAGTACTGGGATCTGCTGAGTCAATTGAAAATATCAAATCAACATTGTACTGTGAAAAAAGGTGTGCGAAGCTCTGATCTAGCAACATTCCGTTGGTTATAACTTTATAATAAACATCACCGTCATTATTAAGTTTAAAAAAATTAGAAAACCATTTTAGACCTGCAAGAAGAGGCTCGCCCCTCAAATACAGATGCATGTTTTTACATGCTTTATGAGCGTATTGAGCGACAATATTCTGCAATTTCTCAGACATCACAGAATTTTCATGACCAAGAGTACACATTTTACATTTTAAGTTGCATTGCGTAGTTGGCTCTATCCAAAAATCATATTTCATTATTTATGTCTCGTATTGCTGTTGTATTTGTATACACCAGCCTGAAAGGCCAACTCACAAACTACTGCTAAACATGAAAGAGGCGCGCTGTATGGATTATTAAATTTTTCTTTTGTTCTACGAATTCTCTGTAAAAGAACTGGAAACGTAGAAAAAATATCACGAAATGCCCTCCATAGTGGATAGTAAGGAGACAATGCCTCTCTGGCATCATTTTCAACCAAATTAGCATGTTGGGCCACGCCATAACCGTATCTAAAAAACTTTCTGATTAGTTTTACAAGCGAAATGTCATGGTGGTGAAAAACAATGATGTGCTCTGAAAAAGTCAGATCACCAACCTGCCTTAAACGAGAGCAAAGGTTTTCGTCTTCGGAAGCAACGTCAAATGCCTGATCGAATCCTCCGACACTCCAAAATGACTTTTTTCTTACGAGCATATTCGCAGTAGCCATATTTACGATAACTCCACCTTCACAGATGGGCCCATCCAGATGAGCTATGTTTCGTAGATAGCTACCGGCTAAAGTCTGCTTGCCTGGGTAAGCCTTAACCCCACCTCCTAAGGCAACTGTCCCGCCTCCCAGCTTACCAACTTCCTTTAGGATGGTCGGCAACCAATCAAATCGTGCAATACAATCGTCATCAATGAAAGCTATAAAATCGCCTTGAGCTTTGCCTGCACCGTAGTTTCTGGCTGCGGCGGCTCCTGCTTTGTCGATGCTCCATAAATAAAACCGAGGAACATCGCGCCACTTTTGTTCGAGTTCCGGGTAAAAACAGCCATCAAAAACGACATGAACTTCAACCAGACAAGCCTGACGAGGGCCTAGAATGGACAGAGATTCTCTGATTGAATCAAGGCAATTATCTAGCAAATTCGGTCTTTTATGGCTTGGAATTACGACTGAAATCAACATTTAAGTATGCCCTCGGCAATGGATAGCCACTTTTCAGCGAACTTGGACGGAGACAATATTCTTTTAACCCATTGATTTTCCTTAAGGTTGGACACCATCTTTGTGTATGCAACTGGGTCGTTTAACAAGCGGTGGCTCTCAAAAACTAAGTCATCCAGGGATATCCAGGGCTGACAAGTTTTACCTGGCTCAAGAAAATCAAGATAACCACCCAGAGGTTGGACCAGCGGGATAGCATGATGCAAAGCGGCTTCGGCGACGGCTATTCCATAATGCTCAGCTCGCTCTGGGTTCAATTGTAAATCAAAGCCAAACCCGGTACCTGACCAAAACAGTTGAGACTGCTGATACAATTTTGTGAGCTCTATCCGGTTGATATCTAGATGTATATGGATTCGATCACAGGATTCCTGAGATAACTTGCCGATATATTCGGGAGAGGCCAGGGTAGTCTTTCCGACTAGATGAAATGTCACATCACCATTTGAGCGATGCTTCAAAATTGTCTTTGCAGCCCACAGCAAATCCAGTTCATTTTTTGCATGCACACTCTCGCCAAACCGTCCTACGGAAAGAATGCTTCTCTTTTTTTTTCTGCTTCTCTGTGTAGGATGAGGAACGGGTGGCGTCACTACTTCTGTCACGCATTGAGAAGAGATACCCATGCATGCTGACGAAGTATACATTGAGTTATAAACAATAAGTTCAACAGCATCGCAAACATTGTAGCTTCCTGGTAATTGAACTATGTTAATCTGAGAACATGCGAATAGCCTTTTAATCTCTGCATTGTTCACAACAATACATAAGTCAAAATGATCAGTAACGAGTCTTTCTCTTGATAAAATAGCTGGGAATTGGTCTATTGCAAACACATCCTGAACGACTTTCCAAAAGCCGTTGTCAGAAATCGTATCGGGGAGAATTATCGTGACAGAATGTCTTCGAGCGATTTCTTGAAGTGCGACAAGGAAATAATATTCCCCACCGCCCATCACATACAAATACGGATTGTACGCTACCACATTAGCCATCCCTGTGCTCCTTGGCCATTTTGTAGGCATGGCACACTGTCCAGCAAGAACAATTATACTGTTTCCTTATCTCGTCAGGGGATACAATAGGGCAATCAGTGTCAATTGTCCCTATTATCTTGTCGATAAGGATACAAGGCTTCAAATTACCCTGGCTGTCAATGACCACAAACTCTTCCCCGGCATGACATGTAGGCATTGGAAATGGCTCATTGCTGCACATAAATTGCCGCAATCCTGAAAAATAGATATGCTTGGTTTCGTCACGCTCCTGAGAGAGATCAAAAAGTATCTTGTCGATTTGCAATTTGAGATGGTGCTTATCAAGCGCCTTAAACTGAGCGCGCTGCCCTAAGTTGTTGTAAAAATATGACTTACTATATGGAGAAGCCCAGAAATCTAAACTGTTCGCCTTAGAGAACGCGTATGCCCAATAGAGGGCATGGTAGTTAAAAGGAGTGATCGTAAAACTCGTTCCAAGCATTGAATTATGCAACGCCATCGACCTCAAATGCTCAACGAGTTTTGGAAGGCTCGAATCGACCCCACGAATTTGTTTATGCAGATATGGGGGGCCCTCCAAAGGAAGAGAAACATAGAGCAAATTTGATGATGAAATCTTTGCTCGAACCTTCTCTATGAGTGAAGCTGTCTCACCTATATCTATATAATTAGCCGTAAATACCACTGTTGCAGCTGGCACTCTGCTTCCGATAATTTCACACAAATCAATTATATTAGGATGTAAATCTATTTGTCCCCCTGTAAGAACAACAGTGTCTAAATCACAAAATTTATTTTTACTAAAAAATGAATCCAACATTGACAAATCAAGATTAACTTCATCTTTTCGAATATGATTTAAGCAGTGCAAACATCGGCTATTGCATTTATATGTCGGGACAATATGC
Organism: Desulfomicrobium baculatum DSM 4028; assembly: GCF_000023225.1. Classification (NCBI taxonomy): domain Bacteria; kingdom Pseudomonadati; phylum Thermodesulfobacteriota; class Desulfovibrionia; order Desulfovibrionales; family Desulfomicrobiaceae; genus Desulfomicrobium; species Desulfomicrobium baculatum. The sequence goes on along the minus strand of NC_013173.1, from coordinate 1,405,336 downwards.
AACTCTTTAATCTTGCTTACGTTCATGAATAACACCCTTAGCATATTGATGCCTAAGCAATTTATCGTAAGCACTTATTAAATTGTATTTCATCTTTGAGTCAATAAATTTAGATTTTTCAATTTGTTGTATTTGATTAAAATTAAGGCAATCTCTCAAGGCAGGAAGATAACTTGATAATATAGATTTAACAGCAAAAATATCGCCATCCACAACGCCATTATATTTTTTGTAAAATCGATAAGCAGCCATACCAGCTAAGTACTGTCGTTTTATAAACTCTGAGAGAGTACGCCGATGATAATGTAGGACACTTGATGAGTGTGTGTACACTATTTCGACCCCACGTTGAGCCAGTTGGAAACCAAAATCAACGTCTTCGAACAGATAAGGAAAAGTTTCCCAATCAAACGGTTCCTGAGAGATAGCCTTGTTTGGCACCATCAAATTGGAAGTATAGGCATGAAACCACTTAGGACCGGCACTGGCTATGTTAGGATAATCGAATTGATACGACTGTTGTTCAAGCCAGTCCATGAAGGGTGACTCTTCAATATATTTATCAGGAAAATAAATCCCCCCCAGAGACGCGCAAAGTGTTTTTTCAGAAATCGCATTCAGATGGTTTTCCAAAAAATCAGGCTTAGGCACTGTGTCTTGTCCCAAAAAACAAGTCGCATAGCTCTCAGGCGCTATGCTGAGTGCTTTATTGCGACAGACTGAGGGTCCACCATGCCTTGGCATGGAAACCCAGATATCAACATCGTTGACAACATTTTTTGGAGGAGAACTGGAAGAGCTATCGTCAACGACTATAATTGCATATTTATCCCTTTGCAATGTCTGATTATTTAATGCAACTAGTGTCAATCTTAATACATCAAATGCATTAAAGCTAGGAATAATAACATTCACTATAAACGACATATTCATACAGTAATAATTTTACTTAAAAAAAAATTTGCATTTTAGGCTAGAAATTATTTCTAGTGGGACTCACTGATAAAACACCTTTGCACATCCATGATCAAGCGAGCAGGCCCAGCATCCTAGGCATCCAATTTCAACTTCTCTTGCGCGCCATCTTCGCCAGTGACCACAACTCCAGCCTGAGGATATCCTTCAAACCTAAATCCGTGAAAAAATTGCATTGAATATACAATATTGAAACATTCTCCTCTTTAAATAAATCTATGATATCGGCATATTGAACTTGCTTCTCCTGAATGAGTTATTGCCCCCATTGGGTGCGACAGGAGTTTGCAATGCTCATCACCGGTATCAAGTGAAACGAATGAAACAACGTAGCTCAAAGTGAAGATAGCTCAAATTATACAACCACCACCCTAAACCCAAGACTCCCCCCTTCACCATCCAAACCAAACCACCCTCTCCGCGCCACCCCAACAGCCCCAACACGCGTATCCCAACCCCCACCACGGATCACCTTATTCTCCCCAGCCCCTACATGAACCGGGTCAATCTCAGCATGGCGCGAGTATGCATTCCCATCATAAGTATCGAGACACCATTCCCAAACATTGCCAAGCATGTCGTGCAACCCCCACGGGTTGGGAGGAAATGAGCCTACTGGGACTGAGGCATTCAATCCGAATGGGGCATTCTCGGGCTCGCATTCCTCGCCCCAGTAAAACCGTGTCGTCGTCCCGGCCCTACAAACATACTCCCACTGCGCCTCTGTCGGCAGTGAAAAATTGACAATTTCTTCCCGTGGTTGGTCGTTGAGCCATCGAACAAAGTCCTGGGCCCGCTTCCAGGATACATTTCTGACTGGATGGTTAAATTCGTGCAGTGCATTACTGAGTGCACCGCCCAATACGTGGCGATAAAACTGGGAGGCCGTAACCGGGTATTTGCTCATCCAGAATCCTTGACTGAACACTACAAGATGGCTTGGCTTCTCATCATCAAATGCATTTTGAGCATTATCTGCCGAGCCCATCATGAATTCACCTTGCGGAATCCATACAAATTCCATTCCCGTTGCAGAATCAGCCCAAGGATTTCCAGGCTCAGGGCCTGTAACAGATTGACTTGTGCGCTTCTTTGCAACGACTGCCTTTCTCGAACACGCCCACCGGAAGTCATCGAGCATGGCTTCAGCAGACGGATGGTTCTCTTCACGCTCAGCAGGATCCTTCATGAAACAGCGAAACAGAAAGGGAAAATATTTATCCGGAATATTCGAGAAGTCAGGTTCATCGTTCATGATGGCCTGCATGAAATCCGAGAGAGGAAATGAGGGAAACGGGCTTGTTCCAGAAAGCATTTCGTATAAAATCACAGCAGCGGCCCAACGGTCAACACTAGAACCGTACTTTCTTTTGAACCTTTCTGGCGCACTATAATTGTCATACATGCTCGGAGTCACGGATACCGGGCTCAAACCACGCACAAAGAGCGGAATCCAGGCATCTCCGATCTTCACATTTTCTCCGCATAAGAAAATGTCTGACGGCTTCAGATTTCCGTGCACGAACCCATGGCGCTCCAGTTCCACCAGTCCTTTGAGAATCTCTTCAAAAATCCAGATGACTTTCTTCTCATCCAGAGGAAGAGGCCCCAGAAGCGACCGCAAGGGATTTGGCAGAAATTCCGTGACCACGCGCAAGCGCCCCTCCGCGTCCATGCCCCAGCACTCGGGCTTGACGATACGCGGAGAAAGGAGATTCAAGAACTCACCGATCTCCTTCTCTTTGTACTCGACGCATGTCTCGGCGCAAAACTCTTTCAAGGCCTTGAGAACGCCGACATCATTTCGAACTCGGTACACCACCCCAAATGCCCCGCCACCGATCTGGGCGTCGTATTGCCAGCAATCCAGGCACGATGAGACCATTTTCACCACTCCTTGAGTCATAAAAACTTATTCTGATACGAAGAAAAGGCTGAGACAAAACAAAAATACAGAGGGCATAAAAGCGCATATGGAGTATATGAATAACGTCACATACAAATCCGTTCCATGCGATCTATATAAAAAATAAATGCATCCAAAAAACATTGACATAATCATAAGCAAAACAACGTTTTTGGTATTTTTATTTTTTATGAAAAAATGAATCACAGCCAAAGTAATAATACAATTCAATATGGAGGATGATGATACATTTATTGCAAGATCATCAACAGCCTCTCCAGCAGACATGGAGGAATAATTATCCATTATGAAAAACATATTGTTAATATACGATCCATAATTAACAAATACAAAATCAAAAAAACTTGGAACATTAAAATAGCAAACATAATAAACAAATAATGCCAAAAAAAATGAAATAAGCGTGTTTATGACAACAATATATCTTTGAAGAAATTCCGTATATCTACTCATTCATTTGCTCCAAAATTTTCAATACCCGACTTAACTCTGTATCATAACAACTATACGGTGACTGAAATGACTCAACCTTGATCCATCGATGCACCTGTTCGGACAACACGAAATCAGGATAGTCATCAACCAACACAGCCAGCTCTGGATTTGCGCGAGGAATGAATCGCAAATCTTTCTTGAAACCACTCCATGAAATATACTCCATGTTTTCAAACCAGGGTGGGACATATCTCCTGTTGACCAGTGAACGCGCTACCGCCCGAAACCGGTCCTCCTTGACGGCAGTGAACATGACCACCCTGCCTGCCATCTTCTTGCAAGCGACCAAGAATTTCCGCAGCCCCGGCCTTGGGCGCTGGCTCTCTGCGTCGGAGATGAGGGTGCCCTCAAGATCCAAGGCGATCACGTCCATCCTATCTATCATCACTCCCTTCGGACATCGGATAACTGGCTCCCATCAGAGTCAGGACCGGACATCCCCCGCAACTGCTCGTCAAGTCGAATGATCTCACCCAGGACTTCAGCATAAGCCTTCTGAATGTCTTCAAACCCGAAGTCCAAATGACTCACCTGATCCAGCAGCATCCGCAAATAATCCCGATCACTGATAAGCTGCCGGATTTTTTCTTTAATATTTACCATCTTCGCCTTATCGCCGTCGGTCATTCTAAATTCCTCCAGCTCGTCAATATTGTGAAGCACCAGTATCAGAAAAGTGTTTCTTCTATGACAACTTCACGACTCTGAATCTCATTGCTCCCACCCAAATGATGCCGCAGGCATCGCCCGAGCACTGCGGAGAGTTCCTCCGTTTCGACATTTGCCACTGCGTCAGGATAGTACTGCCGGACATGCTCTGTATTTGGCCCAAGACCTATGCCTATCAAATTGATCGAAGGATCCTTGGATACCATCTTTACTGCACGGTGCAGATCATCCGAATTCGATTGCCTGCCTTCGGGATGCCCATCACTGATTACAATCAGCACCTTCTGCTGCACGGGCAACGCCCCGATGAGCTTGGCGGCATCCAGCAGACAAGGTCCGTCATCATTGTATATAGGCTTATTGTTTCCGCCGGGGCAGTTGCCCTCTACCTCCTGAAACATCTTGATGAACATTTCAGAAATCGTAGATCGAGCCCCATCTTCAAAGCCTTTAAATCTCAGCAGACAGTCCTGAAACCCGTAAACCGCAACGGGAACCCCAATCCTCGCAAGGGTTTCGACCATCAGAATGGCGCCCTGGAAAGCGACGTCGATTTTCGAACCGGCCATCGACCCAGATAGATCCACAAGAAGCAGGAAGGCCGAATTTGTATTCCCGCCCATGTCCCGCCTACGCTTCCAAAGACGGTCATAACTCCGCGCGTCGGCTTCAAACTGCATGGCCGCCCTCAGATCAACCTTCGGCCCCGAGGAAAAACGGCCTGAGAGTTTATTCATGCTCCGCCGGATCAATTTTCCGAGATCCTGTCTCAGCGATTCTATTTGCGGCTCCAGCGCCTGCACGGTTCTTACGTAATCCGGGACATCCCCTGCCTTTCGGGCAAAGGGATGCACGCCCCTTGTTGAAGACCAGATTGGCTTTGACAACCCGCCATGGCCACGCGCTTCCCCTGCATTCAGGCCATGACCCAAATTCATGTCGAATGATTTGAGATATATTTGCAACACATGCGGATCGCATTCCTTGCCTTGTTGAACCTTCTCGTCAATTTCAGAGTCTTTGCTTCTGCGAACAAGTCCCAGACTTCCATGAGCAGAAAGGGCCTGCGAAAGCCGCTCCCTTTTGTTCCACAATCCAGCCCTAGACCTCATAAAAGTATGAAACTTGGCCAAGTCCAACGAAAACAGTTTAAGCGCGGCAGGGAATATCTCAGTCAGCGCCAAGTCGAATGCGCTTCGCGCGGAAGACATTACTTCAGACTCCATCAACTGAGAATTATTCTCAACTTTATCGCGACTCTTCGACACATCAGCGAATATTTTCGGAACTGTAGTTATATATTTTGCTCTTGGCTCTTGCGTAGCAATCAATGCTTGCGCAACATCAGGACAAAATGAGTCCAAGCTCATCCCTCCCCAAAATGCAAAACACCCATAATGAAACTGTCTCAGCAAAGGATAAGCTTCACTCACATCAGAATGCATCGACTTCAAGTCATGATCATACCAGTCTTTCATTGGTGGATACAAATTGATCATCCAACGATTGACTCTTTCCTCTTCAAGGCTATTGAAAAATCTGTGCCATGGAAACTTTTGTTCAAGACTAGGACAGAATTTATGATATCTTGATATCTCCACATGTCCGATTTCGTGCATAAGTATCCATGCGTTTTCAAAAATATTATTCTGCATAATACTTTTGGAAGAAACATAAATGGAACGATCATCTGGGCTGAAATGCCAATTATCTCCAATTTTTAATGAAATATCCAAAGCATCGCAGACCGCCCGCAAGAGAAACTGAAGAGTGCGAAATCGCCTATTGTCTTCCGTCATGCGACCTCCTGCAAATTGCAGCTTTTCGCGAGCAGACTTATGGCTTGCGAATCCTCCGGAGACCGGGCGGACCCGATATAATAGTCGAAAATACCATCGCGAATCCTGCTTCGAAACGACGCAGGGTCGGCACCCACCAGATAATGAGCCAATGCCAGCAGCTTCCTCAGACTGACTGCTCCTTTATCCTTTTCCCCTCTCGCCACCAAGTGATGGAATTTCCCAAGGTCATGGCAAACTTGCTCGATGTTCGGCAAAGCTTGCAGTGATGCACATGCAGGGGCTTTCCTCGCATCATCAAGATGGGCATAACCCCAACGCAACCCACCGAATATTGCGGTCTTGAGGATCTGGCAGTATTCGGCCTCCTCGGGGTCAGGAATGCGGAGTGTCCCGACCCATCTGCTCTCATAAGCCCTGGAGAGCTGGTTTCTTCCGACAAAACTCGGAGGATTCATTGTAGCCAGTATCCGAAAGTTCGGATGCACGGGACAAGCGCCCCCTCCGACAACCGAATTGTCATACTCGCTGATCACCAAAGACGGAGGCATTTCAAGAACCGAATTCAGGCGCTCCAGCACCTGCGGATCAGCAAGGTTCATTTCGTCGAGTACGACCCAGAACCCGTGGCGCATGGCCAGGGAGATGCCTTCCTGCCACTTCCATCCCATACCCTGCTTGCTTTCCGTATCGGGGACGAATTTTCCGATCAGCTCTCCCGTATCCGTCTGCCCGTTAAGATTGATCCTGACGACCGGCTGTCCGAGCATGGCCGCAAGGAACAGAATTGCGGACGTCTTCGAGGTTGCCGCGCCACCCTCCAGCAGGCAGGGCTCCCCCATTTCCACGCGTTTCAGGACGTAACGCATGATCCCCAGGGTGCGATTCGTCAGGCAATAATGGCGAAACTGCTCCTTATGCGGTACCAGATGCGCCCAACGGCTATCGCAGGGGACACGCGTCTCTCTCAGGCCGATGACCAGCGCCCTGACTCCCGCCAAACGCTCCTGTTCCCAATACAATTGCGTATCGTTTTTTTGCAGCGCCAGCTCTTTCTGCTGTTTTGCCTCGACGCCTTCCGCCTTCATAGGCAAATAGACCCACAGGTCATTATCGTCATCGTCCCAGGCCTTCTCTTCGCGAAGGTCCGGTACTCCATGCCTGGCGACCACTTCGCCCACCAGCTTGCGCACCCCTTCTGAGGCCATGCCGTATTTCAGCAGTTTCTCCGAGTTCTCTTCCGTCTTGACGCCAAACTGCGCAAAGCCCATCCCTTGCAGCTCATTGATGCAGTCCTTCCAGCCATTCTTGTCCTCACACCGGACCGTGAGGTTGAAGTGTCTGGGAGAGCTCATGAATTCAAGCAGCGTTCCGTCCTCGATACCAATGGCGGGAAAGCGAATCACCATGTCGTCCGAGCTGACAGTATTGTCCCGAGAACGAATGGGAAACGCATGGCCGCTCATGGAATCCAGCTCTTCTCTGATTTCCAGACAAATCTGCTCCTTGATTGTCGAAAAAAGAGGAAGTTCGCCCGCATAGAGGCAGTGCCCCTTCTTCAGATCATCTTCATCGATGTTGGCAACCTTGATTTTTCTTATCCCCAGAGCTTGCAGACGTCTTTCAAGCCGCTTGCCGGCTTCAGGACTGTCGGTTTCGATACGCGCGCTCAGGCGATCAGGATACGGTCCGCCGTATGCGCACATTCGCCGATCCCTGCATGCATCGAAAGGCAGAAAAACGTCCGACATGGTGTTACTCGATAATTCGTGCTCGAGCGTAACGGGGTAGGCGTCAAGCTGGATTCCGTGGTCCCGGGCGAACTGGCTGATGACGTTGGCAAGATCCACTTTTTCACGTCTCGAGCTCTCCAATCCGAACCAGGGGCTTTTCACTCCAAGCCGATCGTCCCCCTGGTCCCCGAAATCCTTGTGTACGACTCCTGCAACAAGAAATCCGGACTGTTCCAGAAGTTCCAGCAATGCCTGACCCGCAAGCATGTTGTCAGTGTGTATCGTCAATGGCATGCGCGGGCGAATATCCGCGTATTCGGGACGATATTCCTTGATGGCCAGGCCAGATTCTGAGAAAAATGACTGCGAAAGTCGCGTGACTATGCCACGGCGTTTAAGCCACCATTGGATGGTCTGAACCGCAACATTGTCATGCTGAGCCGTAATCGTGTTCTCCGAGACTACGCGCAGCGATGGGGCACCCGCGACCACGCCGAGAGGCCCAAGACATGAAGTGGTCAATTCGTCGATGAGTGCAGGGTTGTCCGAACTGATGCCCAAGCTCGTTTGCCTGAGACCTTCCTCCACGTTCAGGATGAGTCGCACCTCCAGGGGGGAAAGACCGTCATCGACCACATGCTTCACCTTCATCGGCGAAATCACCCCGTAGAATTGCGAGACAAACGCCGCGTCCACCTCTGAATGCGTCATGAGACACGATTCGCCAGGCATGTGTTGACCAATGCTGACCGAGGCCGCCAAAGTGGCCTGAAGATCTTCAGAAATCGCGAACAGAATCGCGGGACTATCAATATGAAGTGAAACCTTCATTTCCTTACTCCTTTAAAAAGTATTGCCTACGTCATCGGAAAACTATGCGAAATCCAAGATCCGCCGATCGCTGGTCGCATTCTGCCCAGTCTCGAAATGAAGACCGTACCGCGCTTTGCGAACTACCCCACCCGCCTCCTCTGCAAACTCGATCAGTTCCTCCGGAATAGACCGGATCAACTAGTTCCCGCGTTGAGTATTCTTCGAACGTGTCTTCACACCACTCCCAAACATTCCCATGCATGTCGCATATCTCCCAAGCATTGGGAGGGTACTTTCCAACTGGAGATGTTCTTCCGGGATTTTGGCCGCCACAGTCATAGAAAAGAAGTTCAAAACTTACTTCGAACTTGCCATAATTCGCTTTCTCGCAATCGCTTTCATCTCCCCAGGAATACCTGGTCTGTGTTCCGGCTCTGCACGCATATTCCCACTGGGCTTCGGTTGGCAGAGAAAAAAACTGTCCTGAGCTTCGCCGATTGAGCTTTGCCAAAAATTCCTGACAATCTTCCCAGGAAACTCTTTCCACTGGCAGGCTGACTCCTTTAAAAAAAGAAGGGTTTCTGCCCATAATCCGCTTCCATTGAAACTGAGTGACTGGATATTTTCCAATCCAGTATTCCCTAGTCAGCGTCACTTTGTGACGAGGCATCTCTACCCACGTCGCGTCAGCATCTGACTGCTGCGCTCCCATCCAGAAACTGCCGGCAGAGACCCAAATGAAATCCATACCTGTAATTGGCTCAGTCCATGACTTGACATTCCTGATGTTTCTTTTTCTTGAATTTACATTCACGCAGGGATCCTTTTGCACATATCATTTCGCAAACTGAAATTATTTATTGTAGTTGCACTACATGACATCAAGAGTTGATACATGCTCGAAATCCAAGATCCAGTCTGGAAAGATGCGAATACGCCTTGAATCTGTGAGAACTTCTGAGCCTGGATCCTGAAGCATTCCATCCGCCGTTCCGCACAACTCGCGAGGTGTTCGTAGCGTCAACAAGCTCCAGGCCAAGGGACATCCTATCGCTCCTACGTTCCTTTTCAGCGTAATCCACATAGATGTCCCGGCACATCTCCGCTACGTTGCCGCACATGTCATAAATTCCCCAAGCATTAGGATCATACGATCCGACATCGCTCGTCATGCCAGGATTGAATCCTTTGCACCTCTCCTCTATGGCGCCATTTCCGAAATTTGCATGATAGCATTCAATTCCATATCCCCATGGCCACGGCGAGGACGTGCCGGCTCGACAGGCGTACTCCCACTGCTCTTCCGTCGGCAGAGCGAAGCGAATGCGCATGTCATGAAGAAGGCTCAGCCAATCCAGAAAGGCCTCGGCATCATCCCAATCGACACGCACGACGGGCTGCATGGGTCTGTCAAACTCCTTGCGCTCCAGATGCGACAGGTCGTAATCGGGGTACTGGCGACGCAGCGTCTCAACCGCGTCATGCCCGGGGCGGAAAAGTCGGTATGCGCGATTTGTCACCAGGTTGCGCCCGATCCAATAGCCGTGGTCGATGCATACCGTGTGGCAAGGCCGCTCGTATTCCGGCCCAGCGAGATCACCCGGCGAGGCGCCCATATTGAAGGCTCCAGGAGCAATCCAGACGAACTCCATCCGCGTCATGGGTTCGACCCAATCCATCCCCGGAGTAGGAAGAAGTGAAACAGGATGCATAGCGTACCTCGATGACACGCCGAGTTTCTTGGCGCGTTATTGTCTGATCTGTGTGGTTACGAAATCGGACTGCCACTCATTCTCTATGGCGCCAGAATTGCCCACATCGAGCACCATGGCGGCCAGCCTCAGCAAAGGTCGCGGCATGTCCTCATCGGATCTGACAAGCCGAGCGACCCGGGGCTCTTTGCAAATCTTCAAGACGAAATCCCGTCCGCATTTTCCCTGACAAAGCAAAAACTTTGAAAGCTCCTGCGGAAACTCGGCAAGATCCTCTCCAAAGACCACAGGCCAGACGAAATGCCGTTGCTCATATTCGCTGAGGCAGACAAATTCCATCACAGCATCGATCAATTTGGCATAAGCCGCACCGTTAGCCGATTTCGTAACCCGAACCACAGACAGAGCTTCGGGCACCAGACGTTGCTCCTCGGTATCCCGGAGCAGGCAGCCCTCGACAACGCCGAGTTTCACCCTGATCAGGGTAAGCCGCTCCAAACGCTCATTCATCGCAGCTTGAAATCGCAATGATTGGATCCGTTCACGAACACCGGAAATGAAATAATCGATGACAGCTTCGATAACTTCATCTGACTCAATATGGTGGACGATCGACGAAAGCCGGACGTATTCCCGCAAATCCGCGGCATCATCACGCCACTGCTTCAGGCACTGCCTGACCAGCGCGTCATTGCTGTCAAACGCCTTTTCGACGCAGGACTCGATGCGAGCCCAGATTGTTTCGGTATTCCCTCTTCCTTCCATGGTGCCTCCTGACGGCTTGCCGCATGACATTTCAACATTGCGTTGGTGCTGATGGCCTTCACAGGAGAGATTACGGTGGCAAAATGATTATTTTTGAAATCGAATGAAGTTTTGGTGGAAAAGTGTGGGAGGAAAGAAGGGGTCTTCGTTGTTTGATGTGGAATTCATGACGTCACCACGACCTGAATCGTGCATTCAGGTAGACCACGGTGGTGAAATTTCTCCACGATCAGGTATCCTTGGCTCTGGCTGCCTGGAACAGGCTATTGAAACCTTCAAGGCTCGCATTGGTGTGCGTGTGTCGCCAACGATGAAAGTTTTACGGCAAATGCCTCTCCATGCTGGTCAATGCTCCGCTCAAGGATTTCTAATAGAGGGTGTGTACTCGACAGCCTTCTTGAAAAAGTGGGTGATGCGCCAATTGGCGACCGGCTTCGATTCGGCCCGTCGAACCCAGGCCAGAAGGCCATGACAAAAGCCCCGGCATTCCTGCTGGGGCTCTTATGGCTTTATGGGATTCTTAAGATATTCAGGGAGAAGTCGCTGACTTGAAGGCAAGCCCTAAAGAATTGAGTGATCCGAAGTTTTCCGGCAGGGCACCGGCATATCATAAAGCTCAATCTGTCTTTTGTAGATCTGCATGGAAAAATCTCCTTTGTTCATTCAGTTTCAATCATGCAACCCAGCCAATTCGCACCGAAGATCTAATCTGGTCTGTCTGCCAAACTGCCTCGCCGGCAGCCTCCCAGTTATCGAGACGATGTTCAGCCTTTCTGAAAGTGGATTACGGTGACGAAAGACAAAAACTGACAATGAACTAAAAAATACGAAAATTTCTCCGTGCCCTGACACCCTATATGAACCCCATTCCTCCTCCCTGGGAGTCTAGCTTCAACTCCTGCTCCCGCTTCAAAGCGCGGATGAGATCCTCGTGGGTCACGGTCTCCTCCGCATGACGCATCTGGGCTCGAACAGCATGAAAATCTCCAGGGGTAAGCTTCTTCATGAGTGCGAGGCTGGCCTCGAGAGTGGCCGGTAGCGTTGTCCCAACCATTGGAGCGAGCATCGACGAATACAGCGCTTTCGCCTGCTCAAACTTGGCATAACCAAAACTGACCTTATGGCTGAACCTGCGCATTACAGCCGGATCCATCAGATCCCGTCTGTTCGTCGTGCAGACGCAAATACCCCGGCACTCCTCAAGTGCGGTCAGGAATTCATTGACTTGCGTGGTTTCCCAGGAGTGTGTCGCCATATCGCGCGAGAACAGGAAACTGTCGGCTTCATCGATGACAAGCACCGCGCCCTCTCGCTCAGCGTCAGCAAAAGCTTTGGCAATAAGCCTCTCGGTCATGCCCACATATGGAGCCAGGAGATCGCTGGCGCGGACCACCATGCACTCACGGTCGAGCTTGTCAGCCAGGTATCTGGCAAGGGCGGTTTTGCCAGTTCCTGGAGGCCCGTAAAACAGCATTGTAAACGCTCCCGCGCCAATATCCTCTCCCCGGCGCAGCAGCGAATCTCCTCGCACGAGCTTCTTTTCGAGTTCTTGGACTGAGCCTTCCAGCGTTACGCCTTTAGGGTCATAATTTGAAGCCACGGTTTTCTTCCTGCGCGGCTTTTCTCCACCTGCTTTCAAAAGTGCATAGGACGCTACAACCCGCTTAAGAGCTTGGACAAAGCCCTTTTGCTTGCGCTTACACAAGCTCTTCGCCTGGTCGACGGCCATCTCGATGACCGATGCCGGAACATCGTAGGTCCGCGCCAACTCCTTAAGGGAACTCTCATCAACTCGGTTCAGCACCCCATAACGCTCCAGTATCTGTCGCCACATACGGATACGTTCTTTTCGTCCCAGCGGTTCAAACTGGATGCTAAAATGGAAGCGTCGAAGTACCGCCTCTTCCAGATGGTGCACGTGGTTCGTTATCCAGATGATGCGCTGGCCGGGCTTTTCCATAAAACTGTTCAACCAGGCCTTATCCGTTGTATTCTGCCTGAAAGCAGCAAACATGTCACAATCAAGAAGCCGCTCGGCTTCATCCACCAGCAAGAAAGCTTTTTCATGCCGTGAAACGACGCCAACTCCCGCCATGAGTTGAGCCCGTCGGTCGTGGTCTGCATTTTGCGGAGCGTTCACTGCCCACGCAGAAAGCCCAGAAGCGGCGGCGAGACTGCGCGCGAAAGTGGTTTTGCCTGTCCCTGGAGCACCGTAAAGGAGTATGTGGACGGGACTGTCGCCTGGTTGCTGCAAAAGATCCTGCACATGAGCAATATATTCTTCAGGAATATTGAAGCACTCCAAGGGCAGGACTTCTCCTTTCAAGGGGGCGCAAAAAGACTCCGATATTTTTCTTGGATCGGCCTCATCCCAAAAATCCTTGATGGAATCGGTGAGCACCACGCAACCGTTCCTGTTTTCAGCAACTCCAAGGTTGATTAATTGCTGAATAATCTGTCGACATTTCGATGTTGACATGCCGAGCATATGGGCCATGAAATCCGTGGCTCCAAAACCGAACACCTTGAGGTCATCTTCAAAATACCGCTCAACAGACCTGAATGCCCTGTTCATGAACAAAAATTCGCAAAAATCGATACTCTCTTCATCAAGACCGAAAATATACTGAAGATGCTCAGCGGCACGTGCAAAGGCACGAGGTTTCTTTCTACTAACACGAGAAATGGCTCGACATTGGTCTTGAATGAGGTGGGATAGAAATCTCGAATATTCGGGATGCGTGTCGACAAAATCTCCAAACGCACCGCTGCGCCTGCTAGGAGTAACTTCCAGCAGCTCTTCGTAGTGACGAGATAGTATTTCCGCACTCCGTGTCCCTCCTGGTTTGAGAATCTCTTTGCCGAGGGCCTGCACACAGAAATCCAAACCACCACAGCACCACTCCACGCATTCAAAAAATGCATCGCTGAGTTCAATGTTTCTGTCCAATAGCCTCGTTATCCATTGAGCAGCTTGCAACCTGGCATATCGACTCTCTGGAGTATTGTCTGTTGGGCGAACACCCTTTTGATTAAGATAAAAACCTTGCATAACTCCTCGCAGATGGGGATGATTCGTTCTCATTTCCTGAGGCCGCACAAACCTACAGGTCCATGCGCAAGGCCCATATGATGAACGGGCTCTTCAGGTCATTATTACGGTGATGAAAGAGGAGATTTGAGAAGATAAGGAAAATTCGTAGAACTTATGACTGGATCAATGCAGTTGTATGAAGTATCTGATCTGAAAAATCATGACATCTTTTTGTTTTCAAAAAATTCTAACTGATGTGACTCAACAATTTCTGGTAACTCCCATTTCATCCTCAATTTATCAATTACACGTTTCGGAACAACAGCATCCCTAGATTCATTTTGCAAATAAATATTTTTAAAACTTGATTCTATATATACGACACGAATTCTAGCATTATAAGCAGAGAATAAACTAATACATCTGCTTCTCATTTCACGTGTAACATTTGTCGCATTCCAGATGAATGGTTCTTTTTTTCGAAGAAATATCTTTGCCAGATCACGAGCATGATTCACAACTCGCCCCTGAGATTCAGACGGGTCTATTTTCAGTTCCTTCCGAATCTCATCCAGGGAAATCACCGGCAGTCCACATGAATTATACCTTATCCAGTAGTCCTTACCTGCCCCTGGCAACCCGGAAAGCAAAGTCACCTCAAACGAGGTATCATTAAAAACATCGACAACGGGCGATCTATTCTCTTCCGAGAAATATTTAAAACGGGTGTGCTCTGAAGGAAATGGGAAAGCGGAGTTCAAGCAATTCAAGTCAGAACAATACTCGACGAACATATCCAGACCATCAAATATCTTTTCCCGATCCATTGCTATCCTCCCAAGACAATCTGCCCGGGCGAGCAGCGCCAAGTGGTCACAACGAACGGAGCAACTGATTCTCAGCACAAGTTTTTCAGCATTATTCATCCTCATTAAATGCAATGGTGCTTGATGAAACAATACGAGCTGCACGATCAACTCACGCCGCGTCAGAGGAACGTCACGCTCCCAAAGGTAATTTCGCGCAAGAATCGCACCACGTTGAGCATGTTTTCGAGCGGTAATAACCCCATCATCATCTTTAGTCGTACCAGGCTTCCCAATATCGTGCAGCAGGGCAGCAAGAAACAAATTCTCTCTGTCATCCGGACGGAGGGATCTCCACTCGCTCAGAGCAACCAAAGATTCGCAAACCATCTTAGTGTGCTCCCAAACATCACCTTCCCCATGATACCGATCTGATTGAGGACAACCGCGCAGCGCAGACAGTTCAGGAAATTCGGAACACACTTTATCCCACCGAATAGTCCAGTCCGACTGATCTGGAATCACTTTTTTCAAATTAAACATGGGCAAAAATGTCCACCCCCGGCATGAGCTGATTAGGAATTATTGGTTGTTTGACCCAACTATTTTCTGAAACTGCGACATTATTACAGAATTCACCACGAACATACTTTAATCGATCGACTACTTGGCCATTCTCTTCAATCTTTATGTATATACCCTCCATCATCCTGTCAGAGCAGCAAAGCTTTCCAGCTAACCCATGAGGACTTGAATCAGAGCTACCGCCTTTTCTTCCGCCACTATCTGAATTTTGATAGGAACCACTTCTGAATTGAGACGCTCCTACAAGAGCAAGAAGATCATTTTTACAATCTATCACACCACTTTTTAAAACAGGCACAGAGCACAATTTTGAAGACGCTGTTATCTTACTTCTTAAATCAGTAGATAGAAATATTCTTTCTTGAGTGTCAAAAATATCAAATTCTAGAAAGTAGTGCGGAAGCAAGTCATAGTATATAGTATGCTTAGCATATAACCACTCACCATAAAGAATATAGCGACTTCCTAAAATATCATACAATGAATATTGGTGGCACACAGCCCACTTCTTAAACAGCGAAAATTGTTTTTCTCTTGGACCGCCCGATAAAAAATGCCCCCTGCTTTGCAAAAGCA
This sequence comes from Desulfomicrobium baculatum DSM 4028, assembly GCF_000023225.1. Classification (NCBI taxonomy): domain Bacteria; kingdom Pseudomonadati; phylum Thermodesulfobacteriota; class Desulfovibrionia; order Desulfovibrionales; family Desulfomicrobiaceae; genus Desulfomicrobium; species Desulfomicrobium baculatum. The sequence continues at coordinate 1,389,447 of NC_013173.1, read as the reverse complement.
GCGTCCCGTCAGCAGCGAATCGAATTGCTGCGTTCGCGCCATCAACCTTCTCTTCAATGACCATATTTTTACCAGCGATATGTGCGAAAGGAATCGTTTCCAATTCATCATCACCGGCCTGAAATCGAGAACCTTCCAGATGATTGGTACGAGGATATTTTATTATCAGTGGAATATCACTCATTTTGTCACCATGGCTATCATATGCTCCCGGATATGTTCAAACCGGATATTCCTGACACTGCACCGAGCAAACATGCTTCGAATCATCTCTTGGTCAAACAGATGAATATGCTCCGGATTGTCATCGGGCTTTGATGGAACACTGACTATAACAAAACTTCTGGATACACGGCAGGCCTCAGCCACGGCATCTTCAGGATTCTCCATATGTTCCAGGACCTCCAAAAGTGTCACTCCATCGAATGAGCCGGAATCGAAATCGAGGCTGCGTGCGTCCATGAGTCGCCCCCTCAACCGCCTCATCCCTCCGGCATGAACATCTTGGCAAACACGAATCGCATCTTCATTGAGATCGATAGAAGTCACTTCAAGATCAGGCAACGCTTCTAGGAGAGGCCAAAGAAAAGTTCCGCGTCCAGAGCCTACGTCAAGCAGTGTTGCAGGAAACATACTTTTCAGCATTCCTATAACATGGTGCACTCTCGGCAAAATTTCTTTTCTTTTGAAATGATACAATTTTAAATCTTCATCGCGTCCTTTACTTACAATCTGTTCATCCGAAAAAAATTGTGATTCAGGAAATTTTCCTAGGATATATGCTTTTAAAAAATCCCAATAATATTTTTCTTCATGCATATAAACACTACGCCCCACTTGTTGTGACTTGATTCGAAAAAGAAATCCGCCATGGTTGAAATCCTTCAACCATGGCGGATGTATCAATACTGATTATTTTCCAAACCTTTTGCGACATACTCTACAGCTTCATCAAGCGAGCAAATTTGCCCATCAAGCTGCTTCTCATAGACATCGTTGAGAATCCTGCCAAACATTGGGCCCTGCTTCAGTCCCATCCGGACAAGGTCTCTACCCTGGAGAAGCGGTTTCGGAGCCGTGTTGGTAACATCTTCAGCCTTGGCCAACTCCATCATCTCGTCCACAACCGCTGGATACCTGGACGCGCTACCTCGCCCCAGATTATCGGCAACGATGAGATGTTTAAGTAGACCAAGGCTGCTCGATCGATTGATCTTGTTCGCAAGCTTGCGAACCTGCTTTGCTGTGACATCCCCAGAAATCAAATCCATGTGGTGCTGACAAAGCTGACTCACAGGCTCACGAAGGGCCGCTGGCGCCCCGATCGAATCCAGGAAGGCCGCGGTCATTTCTGATCCAGCTTCAGCATGCCCATGGCACGAGATCCGGCCATCAACCATGGTAGTGGTCAGAGCCTTGCCGAAGTCATGACAAATGCATGCCAGAAGAAGAATCACCCTGCTTTGATGTTCGAGATTCTCTTTGAGCGCGATACGCGCCCCTTCGTCCAGCACCATCTTCGTATGAGTAAGGACACACCCTTCCGGATGATGTGTCGGGTCCTGACGCAGACCATCAAGAGCGGACAATTCCGGATAGAGAACGATAGCTCCCGTATCCTCGAGAAACTGGATGCCGAATGACGGCTTATCTGACTTCGACAGCAGCTTCTCCCACTCACCCCAAATCCGCTCCTTGGACATGGCAAGGACGCGGCCTGAAATAAGCGCACAAAGATAGGCAGTATGCTCCTCAACTCTCAGGCCAAACCTGCCGGCAAATTGCATGCCTCGGAGGACACGCAACGGGTCATCAAGAAATGAGTTCCCGATAGCACGAAGACGTTGCGTTTTCAGGTCCTGAACGCCGTTATGGAAATCGATGATCTCACCATCAAAAGTTTCCATCAAGGCATTCATGCTGAAATCCCTGCGAGCTGAAGCCTCTTCTGGGCTCATGGATGGATCCGGCAGAATCACATAATCCTTATGACCACCACCAGTGGAAACTTCTCGACGAGGCACCGCAATATCCAGATCAGCGCCACAGATCAGCCGGACCTTCACGACATTGAAGCTCTTCCCACACTCGAAAACATCCTGAACCACAGGGATGCCTTTTACCACTTCACAAATGGCATCAAAATCGTGTCCATAGACTTCAATATCGATATCCTTTGAATCATATCCAAAAAATTTGTCGCGGACGCATCCGCCGACAAAGAAAGCCTTGTTTTGGAAGGATTCGTTCAGACGTTCGAGGAAAAAAGGCACTGTGTTCATGGTCTGGATACCTTGGTCTGAAAAATAGTAGGTGTTGATGACAAAATTTTGTTCGCTAGCAGAAAAAAGAAACCCGTGACAGGAGTCTCGATGAGTATATACGGTGACGAACGGACAGTTTTTACAGAGCTATTAAAGATATATATTGACACCATAAGAAGAGAAATCGCACTTCACTTATGGAATGGATCAAAAAAAATAATAACAGTAATTAATTTTAAGAAAATTTATAAAATCAAATTTTACATGATTATACCTAAAGAGATGTTTTATAATCTTTTAATAATTTAATAATATCACAAATACTTTCTATATTATCATTCATAATAATTTTAGATGCATAAAAACAAATTTTTTCAAATATAAAATCATAATCATAGGAATAATTTGAGCATGAACTAAAAATCTCTGCTTCATTATTTACATGCTCTTGATTACGCACAAATAATTGTTTTAAATTATTTTGATTAGTATCGCATTCAATGTAAAATTCATCAAGTTTATTGAAAATAACTAATTTTAAAATATTATTTAAACAATATATCTTGTCTTCATTTAACGAACATGTCAGTCTGGACAAAAATTTATATTTTTTATTTTCATAACTAAATTCAAATTTATTATGAAAAGCAATATTTTCTGTACTGAAAACATGTGACAAGTAACCAAAATAAACAGAATTTTCGTATCCATGCAAAACAGACCAAGAGTATAATGATGTAAAATAGTTATTAGATTCGTAATAAAAACCACACCTTGCCATCTCAATAACAATAATACATTTAGTGTTAAAAATATCAACGGCATTTCGATATTCAGATAAAATTAAAAACTCTTTCGAGTAAGCCTTTCTAAAGTAATATAACGAAAGCGATCTATAATTAACATCAGCGCACCAAATAGCACAATGCAAATAATTCCAAGTCTTAAACAAATCACAATTTAATACACCATCTAAAAAAGAAAAAAAATTTAAACTTAACATATTAAGTTGTTTGAAATTTATTATTAAGCACGCAAATATATCAAATTTTACATTATTAGAAGTCTTAATATTTGAAAGTAATTTAAAAAAATGCCCACTAAAAGAATGATTTTGATACTTTTTATGCATCTTGACAAAAGGAATTATAATTATACAAAATAAATCATATATTTTATATATATCTCGTTCATCACTAATAACCTTTAAACAATTAAAAAAAATTTTAACAGAAATTTGATAGAATCCTTTCTCGACGAGTGAATCAAGTAATATAGAATACCCTCGCAACACACGCTCGCTATCTCTATTATAAATAAAACCTCTTAATAAATTTAATAATTCATTATAAATACTATGATCTAAAGGCGTTTGCCACAGCAAAGAAGTAGTCGTAGCTACCGCCAAATCACGGCATTCAATCATTTTTATATACTCAATTGCTTTATCATGATCATTTAGATCATACACACGACCTGCTATTTCGACTAAACAGTCCTGACTAGGATATCCCTCACCAAGCCTGAATAACTTATAAATATTGTCAATATAATATAACTTCTGACTATCCTCAGGCAAAATATTAAATAAATAGTCATTCACAAACATATCTTCAGCATCACTATTCCAAGAAATTCTCCTGCAATAGTCTAAAATAACCCAATACTCATCTAACTTCATATTCGTATACATAAGATTAAAATAATGATGATCAGATAAAATACCATGTATTATTGACCAAGTTTCTATATCATTTCTAACAAGATTTATACAATATAAAACTTTATCATTATTTGGATATAAAGTGTCAATATATGAAAGTTTTTTATAAAAACTAACTTTTATCCAATCATCAGTGGCATATTTATAACCTAAATAAAACTCATCAAGACATTTAGATACGTAATCTATGTGTCCAGAAAAAGACAATCCACACGCTATATCAATCATTATTATTGATATATTTTTGTCAACACTTCTTAAAGCAAGATCAATAGTTTGAATAAATATTTCTAATTCTAAGAAATTGTCGCATCGAGATATCCAATGGCTTAATATTTCCACTAAAAAAGAACTGTTTCCTTTTTGACAAGAACTATATTGATCTATAAGCGAAATAGACATTTGAAATAAATTGTTCATAGAGCATGTAATAACACACCACTTCAAAACACAAAATTGTATACTACTATCTTCAATGTTAAAGACAAAATCAGGTGAAAAATCATTTATATTATTTTCTAAAGTTAAAATAGCAATATTTGCCAATGTAAATGCTAATACAGCTGAATTTTTAATATTATATATTTTTTTAAAGTTTAATCTAGGAGATTTAGAAAAATACAGATTCATAAACTCCAAAGAAATAATATCATCTTCACTCAAATACTCCATATAACTTTCGATACAATAATTGTTTTCTTCAAATCGCCCATCAATGATCATGTTCTGAAGAACAATAAATACAAGTTTTTTTATTAATGCTTCTTCATGAACATGAGAGATCACTGATAAAGATTCTCTAAACATTCCCTCACGAGACATCCTTTTAACTAAAGTAATTAACAAATGATTAATTTCATACTCTTGTTTGCAGTATGATATATATTTTGTTAAAATATTATTTAAAATTAGTTTTTTAATATGCACCATATCACACTTAAAAACCAATAAAAACAAAACATCTTTTAATTCAGTTGAATCATGTTCTTGAACAAATTTTAAAAGTAAAATAAAATAGTCATAATAGCATGAATCTTTTTTGCTGATAGTAATACGTATTAACTTCTTTGTTAATGAAGGATATGCTCTTATAAGTAAAACTGAAAAATCAAAAGCTAAATTTATATTACTACTTTTAAATATATAATAAATTTTATCTATAAGAGACACACAAAAATTATTACTTATAAATCTGAGATCAATAGTTGAAACATTGTATATTTTAAACACTTCTTCAATCATTAGTATAATTTTATGATTATCAAAAACAATTTTGTTAATATAATTACTACATTCTTTATCCAAAACATGAAGAAATATATTTAAAAAAACTGGATTATTTATATAATCGTCATCAAATAAAATACTTTTTATTTCGTCTAAATCTATATTAGATAAATTCAAAAACAAATATTGTTTTGCTTTGCTAAACAATCTCCCCTCTGAATCTCTTATAACTCGACGAAGCCTCATCGCTGCATAGAGAAATCTTGACAAAGACAATGCTCTATTTGAATTTTCATATAATGTGACTGCATTTTTTAATGTAATAGACTCTAGATTAAAATTTTCACAATATTTTAACTGTTCAGAAAAATACTCTTTATCATTTATTAGTTCCCACATTCCATCTTCATCACCTACATCATACAAATGCTCGGCGGCAAACTTAAAACAATAAACTTTAGCCTCATAATCAGAAAATTCTCTCCAATTTCTGCATAACCATGCTAATAACCCGGAAAACATTAATTTTTCATTATGATAAGTTATTTCTATCCAACTTCGCAATGAATCGTGAAAAAACTTATATTCTTTAATATTTTTCTCAAATTTTTCAAATAACAACTCACGACACAAATCAATTCCGTTAATGATCTCCTGTGTGTCAATATGTATTTTATTATTATGACTCAAAATCAAACGAATCATGTTTACAGAAAGTGCATCTTTAGCTACAGCCAAAATCCGCAGAACATTTAGCGCTACTGCGCCCCCTTGTTGCTGACTTATCCGCTTTAAAGTAGAAGCATAAAGATCTGTCAAACTTGTTGGAATCTTATCTATCGACTCAACCATCCCTCCATGATCATAAATCTGATCACAAAGCAGTTTCAAATATAAAGGATTGCCTTCTGATCGACGACATACCTCAAATACGTACTCTTTATTGAACCCTTTCTGGTATTTATCGACAACATCATACAAAAGTGAAATTATCTCATTATCTGATAATTTCTCTAAATTCTTTTCGCTCTTATTTTCCCTGTCGTGTGTTCGCCACCAATCTTTAACCTCTACTATCTCCCTTGAAAGAATCAAAACATTGAGCCAATAACGGGATTTAGGAATATAATTTCGGATTTCAGGGCACTCATCCAATCCGTCCACTACCAGAAGCACCATTTCATTATTGATCTTATTTTCTATTCTATTCAACCGCTCTTCTAATCTCATTCTCATTTCTGATTCATCATTTCCTATGGGGATCCCTTTTATTTTGTAATACTTATCAAGCTTTTTATTAACATATCTCAAATATTCGGTAACACTTGCGTAAAAACTTGAGCGCTCTATAAAATACTCTATTATAATTACGTTGCTAGGCGATGACGTTTTAGAGCTTTCAGCGCGGACAACTTTTAACGCCTTAGCAACGAGGGCACTTTTGCCTATGCCGGGACCACCCCACACCATGAACGTGCCATGGCCATTGAGCATGAAGTCCTTGATCTCCCGTTGCTCCAACTCTCTTCCTTTGAAGTTCTCTGTGAGTTGCTCGATGTTTGATCGAAAATTCTCAAAATCCCAACCAGGCAACTGACCCCAGTCCTTCAGCGGAAAGACCTTTAGAAATGGCCGCCAGAAATTTGTGTTTCTCCTAAGAGAAGGCAATTCGTAGCTGAGTTGCTCAATCGCCTCCTTTTTTTGGCGAATGGAATTGAAAAAGTAAAAACCTTTACCTTTAATCCCTAGAGGATCTTCTTGGTACACGCCTAACGGCCATATATCGAGCAACTGTCCATCTGGCAGAAGGACTGCGGCTTGGCCAGAGGGCACATCTTTTTCGACGGAAATTTCATCAGGACCCAAAAGCATAATGGTTGATCCTGAATGACCGACCAGCAATCTTAGATCCTTCATCATTTTGCTATCTAAGAGGTCCTGCAAAACCGGATAATACTCCTTGCAGTCTAAAATACACTCATCATCGTCAGGCATCGCTCCATGGGCGTATTTATTACGAAAGCTGACAATACTATGGCGCTTATGTTTAGCTCTCAAGGTTTCAAGATTGACCCAAGCAATTGAAAATGCGCTCATTTCTTCGAGAGCATAGTCGAAAATATAATACCAATTACCCATAGAAGGCTCTCTGAGAACTTGAGATAAAAACAACTTCATATCTTCAGCAATTTTATTTCCACGCATTAAATCTGATACTACCAATACAGAATGCCATTTATATATCCACTCAAAGAGATTTATAAGACGATGAGCTTTTTTAAAAACATTCTCTTCAATGTGAAATTCCTTGACTATAGTGAATAGTGGCCCAGGAATATAGCGATACTTTTCATCATCAAACTTGAATATACCAGAATCAGACATAAAAACCTCTTTCTTTCGCATATACTGAACAAAGTACAAAACGAACTATCCAAAGCCATTAATTCTCATCACAACAAACTTCACTACGTCTTTCGATGACGTGTGATATTTAAAAAAACCTGAAATTTCAATTTATTAAATTCCTTCACGACAAAAAGCCCAAAAGGCCCGACACTGATAAGGCAACTGGTTGAAATTTAGAACCTGTTGCACCGCTTTCAGGGCCTCTTGGGCTTGACGGAGACATGTTTCTACCACTGACTATCGCTCAGCGCCTCGATCAACATGTTCCATATACACAAACCCAACAAACATCCTCTTAACTCTCGTCAACAGTCATTACCAAACGAAATCCGAGATTGATTCTGCCTTCTTGTGCTGAAGCGACACCACGTGCCGAGGACCTCAAGGCATTAGAATAATCAAAATTGCACCCTCCACGACATATACGCGGGTCATGGATGACGGATCGCTCTGGAAACCAGAGTGATGAATACCTTGAGGGAACCTGAAAAGCGCTTTCTGAGCGTTGCAAAAGACAGGGATCAATCTGTATTGTAGCCCCATAGCGACCAGCATAATCTTGGCACCATTCCCAGACATTTCCGCACATATCATATAGCTTCCAAGGATTGGGCGGATAGCACCCAACGGGAGAAGATACCCCAGGATTACGATTTCTGCACTCTTGAGTAAGCCCATTACCATAATTAGCTAGCCAGCACTCCGCCTCATCGCCCCAATAGTATGGAGTAATTGTCCCTGCTCTACATGCATACTCCCACTGCGCCTCAGTAGGCAAAGCAAATTTCACACCTTTCGAGCACTCAGTAAACGTGCGCGCAAACTCTTGAGCATCATACCACGAGATGTTTGTAACCGGTCGGATATCATCTTGAACAAAAGACGGATGAGAAGCCACCAGTCCCTTCCATTGTTTCTGGGTAACCGCATAGATACCCATCCAAAAACCTTTACTCAAAACAACTTGGTGGACAGGTTCTTCGAATTCACAACTTTCCGGGTCATCATTACCGCCCATAACGAATGCCCCAGCAGGAATCCATACAAAACGCATTCCCAATATCGGCTCTACAATACTTTCTCCAAGTTCAGGATTTATGCGGCCCAGAATAATATTTGATTGACTATCGTATTCATAAATTGTTTTAACGTTACGACACTGCTCTTTATTGAATCGCATACTATGTGCTGAAATAATTTTTTTTACATCATATTCATTCTTACAATGTGATTCTATATCAGAATAAAATCTAAAAAAATGCTCAAATATTTCTCTGTATTTTTTTGTTACTTTATTTAATACATAATCAATATTTATATCAGAAAGTTTATTATTAACAAAAGATCCAGCATGGAACGGAAAGTGGCCCGTCAGTAATTTATAAAAAATTACAGCGACAGACCAACGGTCGGACCATCGCCCACAGCGACACCCAATACTACTTGGGCACATATACCCAAACTCAGGCAGACAAGACAAATACTCATTATTATACAGCGCACAATATCTTGATGTACCATAATCACCAACTATCATCAATGAATCTTTGATAAATATATTCGATGGTTTTATATGACCATGTGGAATGTTATAAAAATCTAAAACATCTAAGCACTCCATCAGTTGCTGAAAATAATCGAATGCAACCCCTTCATCACAAGGAGAATCACTGACAATGCTTACAAAATTCTTCTCAATAAATTCAGTTAATACACAAAAATATCCATCTACTGTATAATCAAAATCATGTATTTTTACTAAATGCTTATTCACGCACAAAGATAAATCTTGAACAGCTACACACTCATTCATCAATAATACATCATCATAATAAACTTTGAGCGCATACGGAGCTCCAGAAGAGCTTAGGACATGATATAATTCACCATAAATTCCTGACCCAACAAAAAATTTACACGTATAATCTTTAAAAATTTTTGATCCAACAGCAAATAGTGCCATAACGACCCCACACGTAATAATTTAAGTGAAAGAAAATTCACCTATTCAATATATTCTTTACGTCTTCAAGAATATTAAGGATATAAACATTGTTCGTTGACAACATTTCTTCGTTTTCTAACACTCTATCTTCCGAACTTGTGCCTTCTTCCTTTGGCTCCATAGCAGCTGAATATACCTGCTCAACGGGCTGCTGCGTATCCATCTGAGGTTCGGCCGTCGGCAACTGAACCGCCCGACCGAATTGCCAGGCAACAAGGGAGCCCATGCTCATGATTGCCACTGTCAGCATGACCATAGCCGCGGACTTAATAAAAGCGACTCCAGGCTCAATCGCCGCTCGGACGGCAGCTACAGGGAAATTCAGCAGACCTGTTGCCTCGCACCTCATCGAATAAACATCCCTGGCATACATCTGCATGTATGCGTATGGCATTTCGCCGTACCCTCTTCCTCTGATATTCTGGGAAGCCCATTCTTCGCCCCATGAATTTCTGAAGTAAAATACCCCACCTCCCGGGCAAGAACCATCGTCTCTATACCCGCAGAGACACAGCGCATGGCCACCGAGAGATTGCTCTCCGGAGATGGGCATGATCACTCGTCCTGTCTGCTGGGTTTCGATATTTCCCCAGCTTGGAAACACGGGCACGCCAAATACCAGCAAATGACCTTGTGCCAGCAATCGCTTCATATGCTGAAGGGGGACGGAGCCGAAGCTCGTCAGTTCATCATATTGCGCAATACGTCGCTTCCTCGCAGATTCCTCGGCGCCAAACGGCGGTGGCCCCTGTCCTTCATTTCCCCACTGCGAATCAGGGGAATATGGCCAGTCTTTTTCCGGACAACATCCACGATCATGCAAGCATTCCATGGCTGTTGAGATCATCGTCCCTGGGCCATCAACCCCGTCCGCGCTTTTGCAGGCCCAGTACAAAAACTGCGGCGAAAGCATCTTGGTTTCATCATCAAATCTACGGAAAATTTTGCGCCCGCTTCTCGTACGCGTGAACGCGAGGACATTTCCTATTCCGAACAGGCCATTCCTGCGCATTTCATGTTCGAAGGCGGCCGTAGCGGCAAAAGCGACACAAGTTCCGCGCCGCCCCTGATTACGAACAGGTGGCAACTGAGGAATGAGATCGACTTCTTCCTCGGAAGAATCATGGGCCATCGATCCAAAATAGTTTGCAGGATATGACGCCTCAACATGGCCCCAGCTCAAACCAAGCTGAACCGGCATTACAGGCGATGGGTGCATGGCCCCGCAGCTTTTCGGAAGATGCTCGCGAAGCTGCTGAATGCTGCGCCCCAGTGCACTTTCGCTCAAACCGACCATTTTCTTGAAAGCCTCGCGGCTTTCATGGATCTGCATGAGCGAAAGAAACCCCTCCACGGTCTTTAAACCAAGCAGCCCCAAGCCCATCAAGATATCACTGGGAACACCCGGTAGTGAGCGAATATCAATCATCATCCGTCTCCACGGCATCAGATTCGTGCGCTTGGCTCGGATCCATGTCCTCTGTGCCCGTTTCAAGGCTTTCCGCCCGATTCTCACATTCAACGCTTTCGACGAAAAGCGCCCCAAGAAAAGGCGTGAACTTTCCCTGCTCATCAATATGCTTCAAGGTTTGCAGCGGCAGCTGAGATTCGAGTCGCTGCCGCGTATCGGCGAACTGTGCCGCATCCATCCCCAGATCTTCCATGACCTCAAACATGACGCCTTCAGTACGAAGGAATGACACAAGCCCTTCCAAAGTGCGGATGCCCCACTTTCCCTGAAAGTACTCTTGCTCGCTGCCAGTCAAATGAGCATCTTGCAGTGAAATTCCCCAATCAGTCATGGTTACCCCCCGAACGCCGCTTTATCGCCTCATAGCGTTGTAATCGCGAATAATTCTGTCTGCATAAGCATAAGAAACTTTTGGAATGGAGTTTCTTTTCACCCGTCCAGGGCCGGCGTTGTATGCCATAAGTGCATAACGCAAGTCATTATCGAACATGTACAGCATCTTTCTGAGATACAGTGTTCCGCCATAGATATTTTGAACAGGATTATACGGGTCTACAACCCCAAGTGACTTCGCCGTACCAGGCATGAGCTGCATGAGTCCGATAGCACCCTTATGAGAAACCGCATTCTTATCAAAATACGACTCGTGTTTGATCACACAATGAATGATATAAGGGTCGACGTCATAGTGCCTAGATGCATCGACAATTATATTCCAATATACGTTTTTATTATTTCTTTGTGGCTTATATTTTTTTTCAGAGAACGTATTCACACGAAACATCTCGACAAGGGAGTCGAAGGCTCCCAGAAAATCAGCATTCGCCGCACAGGGAATGATGGAAAAAATCAACGAAGCAGTGATGATGATTTTCTTCATAACGACCAACCTTTATGTCTTGACTATTGGTATCAACGCACATTTTCAGCATTCTCAGCGTCACGCAGTGCGACATCAATTTCACGAACTCCTTTTCGTATAGATGTTCTCACTTCAGCAATCTTATTCGAAACAGACTCCTTTGTTACAGGAGGCGCTGGCTTCAATTCAAGGATGATAGCTTGTTTTGGCCTATCATCTCTTTCAATTAGCCTGGATATTTTATCATGATTGAAAATAAAAAACAAAGAAATGACAACAGCCAAGTAAACCAACAAACAAACTTCTCTGACCATGATATAAATCTCCTATAAATATATTGAAGATCTGATAAATATCTCTTTTCCACCCATCACAGCTTTATTTATAATTACGTGTAACTTATTGTTGACCTTGGAATAAGTGACAAACACAGCTTGCGCGTTCTTCGCATTGACCTTTGAGAGTTGATCGTGAATTTCACTCTGGATCCTGCTAGAAAGATGAGTGGGCAGGAGTAGCAATACTTCGTATTGACCCGGCCCCCAGGTCTTCCTGACCCGCTCAAGCAACTTCTGTGAATCCGGATAATCGTCCGTGATTCGACGCGAAACGGGGCTAAAATCTGATCCAAGTCTCTCCATGGGCCTAACATCATCTCCGTACGCCAATTCAAAAAAACGTTTCTTCGATTGTTCAAACACAATCACTTTGGCACCATGTTTACGCATAACTTCAAGGTAGAACTCCATTTCGCACTCAAACACGCCGACCACCTGAAGCCCCCCACCTTTTCCGCCTCCACCCTTTCCACTCTTCTTTACGGTGTCAGTCTGCTTTTTTGCCGCTTTTGCCCCCGGCTTTTTTTCTTTCTCCTCAACAGGCTTCGGGGGATCGGGCCATTCGACTCGCACCACCTGAACGGGCACATTCACCGCACTTTCCGCAGCGACCTGCTCGGCGACAGGGGCTGGCCCCTTATTGTTATTCGCTTGACGCACAACATCCTGAAATTGCCAGGAAAGAAACAAACCTAGAAGGATTGAAACAGCAACCAACGCATAGGAAATCCGATTCATATCTTACCGCCCTACGGCAGGCTCTGCCGCAACGAGATATCCGAGCACGCCCAACTCCTGACAGATGAGCAAAATTTCCTGCGTTGTCCCTGTGGGCACGGACTTGTCCACGCGCAGGTATGCCTTGGTTGGACGAAGCAGCTTCAGAGCATCCCCCATTTCAAGAACAGACCCGACTGTTTTCGCCGACGGCAGCGGACTGCCCTCCATGACCATCTTCCCTTCAGCTGTGACTGAAATGAAGAGGTCCGACTCACCGATATCCTGCCCCTTTTGCTCCTCCTGCTGCCTGGCCTTCTCCAGGAGTTCGACCTTGGTCTGATACTCCTTGCGGTACTTGTCGCCGGCGTTCTTGGCCAACAAGGCCGAGATCGCCATGAACACAATCAGCAGGATCGCGATGATGTCCAGAAAGCTAAGCATGCCTTTCATTTTTCCCCTCCTTGGGCCTCGACTGCATCCAAACGGGCGCTCAGATACACCAATTCTTTTCGCAACGATTTCAAGCCGTCGACTAGATTGCGCTTGGTCATCCTCAGTGTTTCCAAATCCTGGGCGCTTTGGGTTGCAGGGTAGAAGAGTGCGCTCATGATCAAGGCATGAGTATCTGCGCTGACTTGCTGCACCACGAGCACTTCCGCACCCACAGATTTGCTGTTTGGGGTGGGAGCCCCAGCCTCGAGCCAAAGCACCATCTTGAGTAGACGCTGAAGTCCCTGATATTGTGGGCTGGAGCACCGTTCCTCCCACATCTTCCGATCCAGCTCTTTCTGACGTATCAATGCGACCTGGAAATTAAGCAGCCGGATTACGCGACCTGAGAATGCTCGAACATGCTCTACACGGGCACCGAGGTATTCCGCTTTCGCGAACTGCCTTTCCAAACCCTCCGGGGTGATTCGGACCATTTCAGCCAACGTCTCGACATTGCGCCGGCCCATGATTTCAAATCGTTCGAGTTCATAGAGCTCACGATGAATTGCGACAGCCGCTTCAGCCGCGCTCCCGTGATCCGGGAGCATGAAGCCTGTTTCCGCCCTTGCCTTCTCGACCGACCCAGCCGTGAGCAGCAGAACCGGGACCAAAGCCGTCATCAACAGATTGCGCAGTCCGCGGAAAATACTCATGGTTCCCCCCAAACAAATTGATCATTCTACTGAGCAGAGTTTCCTCGTCGAGTCAGAACAGCAATCGCCAGCATCGCTCCGAGCCCGAGGATAATCCCATACACGGTAGTGGAACAGGCCATCGCCATGGTCCTGGTGATATTCTGAATGGCAACCTCCAGTTCCGTTTCGGCCAAATTCATCCCGGCAAAGCCCATCATCAATCCGATCACCGTGCCGAGTAGGCCCACCGAGGGACTAACATCCTGAATCAGGCTCAAAGACTTGGGAGCCACCTGCTTGATCTGAAAAACCGATTTCGCTGCCTCCAGGCGGACATCGAGTTCTGCGTCATCCAATGCCTGGTTCAAAGAATCCAGCGCCTTTCTTCCTCCCACCTCCCCAAGACCGCGAGCAGAAACGACTCGAACAAGAGCCGCCTTGTCCTCAAGCAGATGCTTGCTTAATATCGAGGCAGACTGCTTGTGCCCTGTTGAGACCAATACCTGGAGCGCCTTGATCCTTCTCTCTGCGACCTCGCTGTTCAACTCCTTTAGCAAGGCAGCAAGGGCGCTGCGCGCATCCAGATCATCCCTGCTGGTAATCGCTGTAAAGATAGACCCGGCAAGAGCAACCGTAAGCAGAACCAGGACGATAAACACTGGGCCAAACAGGTCGTTATAGTAACGAAACAGCTCAGGAATGGATCTGCCAAGAATCATGAATGTTACGACGATGAAGCCCAGGAGAATGATTCCAATTGCGACCTTACTTACCAATTTTTTTTCAACAAACATGGCAACCACCTTAGTTGTTCAAATCTCCAACATGCTCTAAATTTTTAGAATTCACATAAGATACTTCTTTGAATGAATTATCTTCATGCCTAAGAACTTTATCATCCTGAGTATGCAAATCAATGATTCCCTCAACAATTCCTGAACCACCATTCTTTAAAGCAATCTGAACTGTTCCAAGCTGATTAACTATGTTTTTTGTATCGACATAATAAATCTGCTGAAGCAGATAGTCATACTCCGCAGAAAGAATTTTCTTCACAGAACTTGCCAAGACTAATGACTCAAGGATGAAACGCTGTTGCTCTTCGAGAGAACCGTCACTTCTCTTGGCAAAGAACGATCGAGCAGTCTCGTTCATCGTTGTAAGCGCTTCGAACTGGCTGTTCAGATTTTTATCAGGGTTCAACTGCTGGACCATACCTAAAAGTCCTTTGAAGCCCTTCAACATGGAGGATACGCCTTTCTTCGCCTCCTCATCCCCTGGATTTATTCCTGCCCCAAGACCAAACGAACGGCTGTCCCGGCTGGCTTGTGCAAGACGCTGCATGTTGTCAGCAATGCTTGCCAGTTCATCCTCTACGGCAACTGTCCTGTAAGCTTGCGCCCGCAGAACTCTTGCCCGCCCTTCCAAATATTGCTTTTGGAGCATTACGATTTCATTCGAACCATTGGCATGCTCGATTTTCTCGACAATTTCCTTTATCGATGACTCCATCGTGGCAATTTCTTTATCACTTTCACGACCAACCTTTTCAATTGTGGCAAGAGAGTTCTGGATTTTCTGTGGCAATTGAACCATCAGAGAACTTTCTGCGGCATAAACCGACCCAATATGGATGAAAATCATAATAACAAGATAAATGCTGACGTGTTTCATGACGATTCTCCTCTTTTACTTTTCAAATGATTCATGAGGCCGTACAACTCCACCACCCAAATCCGCATACCTGCTCTGAAATACCCTCCACCCGAAAAGAGGATACTCGGAAGGACCGAGCCCTTCAGCAAACCTGGAATACATTCTCGGATCAAGGTAGCTAATTCCGTAATTGATCATTCCCATCTCGGCTGTCAGTAGGTCACGGATCGGCAAAGCCCATTCAGACGGACTAGCAACCTGAACAAAACATTCCATTATTTTGCCAATAGATTCCTGCTGCTTTTGCATAAAAACCGGCATAAGATTTCGCGATCCTCCAGCTTGAACGATATCCGACTGAAGGATACATACACACGCGATTGCCACCAACGTAACGCCCCATTGTTTTACTCTCATGATGTCCTCCTCTTATCGCCCCAACATCGTAGCTATATCGTCCAACACTCTATGAGCCTCATAACCGGCCCGAGCCCCTTCTTCGGCCATTCGCTCCTCGTCTTGGCGAATGCGCTCCTGGCTGAAATCCGTTGATTCCTTATGAGTGACATCCTGATCCACCTCCTGACCCGCTTCAAGCACCACGTCCTTTTGCAGTCCACTAACTACCTCCTGAGGGATTTGTGCATCCATAATATGCGGGTAACTTGAATTTGAAGCGGGCTCAGGGTTCACCCTCTGCGCTGTCGAATTAAGCGAAGACTGCTCATGTCCCTCGTTTACGACCCACTCCTCAACGCTTGCGTTGCTTTCTTCAGTGCGAGGCAAAACGTTCCCATCATCCTCAGAAGCAAACTTTTCCGGATTCTCTCCTGTTTCTTCGTTAAGCTGATCAGCTACATGATTAATGACAGTCTTCGCACCTTGACGCAGAATTTCCGAAACATTTGCGTTCGTACCGGCGATGAAACTGAATCCCCACATTATGATGCAAATAAAAGCTGCTGTGTAAATAATCTTCATATATTCTCCTAACGAATCATCAAAGCATTTTTTACAGATTCACGAACGCGACGACTTACATAATTATTTTGAGACTCAATATCTCTGCCTTGCATTACAAAATAAAGAGCAAGTACGAACTGAGTATTGTTTGAAATGAACTTTTGATGCGAGAGCGAATTTTCAATTCGAGCACAATACCTAAAAAAAAGGTCACGCTCTCCAAGCTGAAGCGCTGCAAGGGCCGCGTTCGTCAAAACAGAAGTTGTGAACGAAGCGCTTGAAAATCCACTCTCCAAAACAGATTCATAAATGCGAAGTGCCTGCTCGCGATCCCCTGCTTCCAGCAAATCGTTGGCTCTCTGAACATCCATTTCAATTCCAGTGGAACGTGCAGACGCCTGAATTCGATTTTCCAGATCATTTTGAGACACTTTATGGGCACAGCCCCCAGCCACTACCACCACAAGCAACAGCAAGACATTATACGCTATTCTCACCTCGGCCTCCTTACAGTCCAAACGGTTGACAAGTATGCAGACGGACAAACCCACATGCGCGTCTGCGCGGACTCACTGACTTGTTACGGTGATTTTTTTCAAATTTTCGACTGACCGACCTCAAACTCGAAAGAAAATTTCAAGACACATCGACAAGGAATACTTTTCTCATGCCTCATGCCGATGCTTACGGTGCCAAATCGAAATTTCTCAGACTTGCGATATTTTTTTTACCGTCCTGAAAGAGATTGAAAATCATCACCGTAACTACACAGTGAGCTTCAATTCAAAAATTGGGATGAACTGACTCGCATGAACACGACTCACCAGCCTTTTCAGCCCAACGAATTTCGGATCGTTTTCTATCTTGGGGAAACTGGGGAAAGTGACAATATTCTGAGAGGGTATGAAAGATATTTTCCTGATACTGAGCGCAAGACTCGTGAGCAGAACCAGGTAACCAATAAGAACGGAAGCCTACGAACTGACTTCGTAATGACCTTGAATGCTGTGCATCTTTAAGATATTGAGCACCACACGCTGGCTTGAACCTCGAACTACCAAATCGAAAGTAATTGGTTAAAGCCAGACACCTTTGATTCTAACGGTTGCTTGCCGGAAAAATGAAATTTGGAATTGGACCAGATATTCAAGAGACTCCGATGGCTTCTGAAGAAAAATGGAATTGAGTGATTCAGAGAAACACGAGATAAGATTCCAGATTGGATTGCAAAAATTCTGATTGAACCTGGCTGGACATCAGAATCTATGCCTCATTTGATGGAAGAATAGAAATTACAAGAATACTCGTTTATCACCAACAATAATGTGCTTTTTAAAATCAAATATACTAAGATTATATCGATAATATAAGCAACTTATTGATCAATATCGCAAAAACAAGGGGTGCAAGATGGATAGCCAAAAAGAAGATGAAAAATTCTCACTTCAATTATGGAAAAAAGAGATAGAGGATAAGTCAATCAATTTTGTACACCAAATAATTAGACAATGCTCATCGCAAATATATGACAATAAATACTCAAATAAGATTTTTAAGCAATATTTAGAACTAAACAATCAAGACTCATACCCAAATTCATCACCAAAAATTCATCATACAAGCAAAGATGATTTCATCAGCTTAATTGCAAGCGATATGACTGAATACTTCTTCAGTCGAAAACCAGAGCGTTCTTTAGAATTAAAAAAACTCTATGTAGACAAAGAATATTCTAAATTATGCATACTATTAACAAAAGGGTTTGAGCGTTTCTTAAGAGACAAAATACGCACATTAGATAAAAATAAAAACTATTACCAAAGATGCAGAGAAGTGATATCAGAATTTAATCAAGTCTCCTATATATCGACTGGAGATTTCGGCTTATACGCCAGAAAAACTGCTTCTGACATAAAACATGCTCCTCAAAATTTACTGACGAAGACAGAACTCAAATCGATCCCCGCCTCTATAACAACGGGAAAAGAAGTTGATACTCGAAAGGCTAAATTTATTGAACAATCATCTTTATTCTTTTGGGATAAAGTTAAAGAAATACGTGGAGCTTTTTTTATACCAATATCACTTTTTGCTCAATACATAGAAACACACCATGACACATGCAATAGCCTACAATATTCTCAAAATGAATATGATCTTGAAAAATATGAAACAACGTACGAAAATGAAATAGACCCAAAAGATGCATTCAACCACATCTTAGAAAGCTTTAATGCAGATGATAAACGTGTAATTAACCTACTAATTGACTGCGACACACTGGAAGAAGTCAAAAAAAAGTCTGGATACACACACAACCAAATAACAAAATTGCTCGAAAGAATTAAATCAACATCGACTTTTAGAGATTAGAATAAAATTTTATATATAAAAAACGAGGAATTATTAATGAAAAACAATAATAAATATGATGAAGAAAACATGTCATCGTCACTTTCTTCCTTATATATCAATAGATTTTGTCCACCAGACACAATTCTATTTTCTAAAAATATCGATAAAGAGATAAAAGGACACATAGAAAAATGCACTATGTGCCAAGAGCGGCTATCAATGGATCTTGAGCCTTGGAAGGATTTATTTAAAATTCTGAAATTTGATAAGCAGAACAAAGAGGTCCCAGATATTCAGCTTGGCCAAATATGGGATTTCAGTAAAAGTATCGAAGGGTGGGATAACTCAGGTAAGTATATCAACTCATCATTTGTTATAACGCTTTCAAACCCTGAAAACGGGCATGTCCGAGTTGCTCAAATATTCTCTGAAGAGTCTCTAGCAACGACAGATGATATTTTTCTTAGCGACGAAGCTGGATTCGGCGAAGCCTGGAATATAGCTTCAATTCCAACTAGAGCACTCGCCAGATTCTGGTCTGAAGCCCCGAAAAGCGCTATCGATCAAATCAACAGTTTAGCAGAAAGCAAGCTCTTTACCCCAATCCAAGAACTTCACCCGCTAATCGCCGAATTCCGCAAACAGGAACAAGAGGTTCTCGCAATATTTACAGAACGCGCAGAAGCAGCGGAAAGAAAACTTGCAGAAAAGAAAATCAATATCTTAGAATTACTAGCAAAGCGATTCAAATTATCCCTTTCTGAAATATCAAAAAAATTCGATTTTCCTGATATTCGGACCTGGGATTTTGAACCACATCTCGCCTTTGCGTCGTTTACGGGTGATCTTGCTCCTGCCAACGCTGCGACAGAGGGACAATGCCTAGCCATTGTTCTTCATGAAGATGTGAGTATGCCAGACGTGATCAGAGACGTCAGACAAGTCGCGGTCACAATCACACATATGGACTCAACCGATGAAGGATTTCTGATCGCAGGAGAATTACCCGAAGACCCCTTGGATACACCGGTTCGTGTTCAAACTTGGTGGGCAGAAAAAGATAACGAGCCAATCAAAGCCTCTGAATGTGTACTTGCCGACAACTATTTCCAAGCTGTTTTTAAAGGTCTCAAGCCAGACAAAGCCGCTGGTCACCCTCGCATGCTCATATATGTTTAGCTATGAAAAGAAATCAATGGAATCTTAAAGAACACGCGGCGTGGGCGAGGAGCTCAAAGCAAGGTCTTAATAGATATAAAGGAGACTATCTATTCCCACACTCAGAAATATGGCCATCAGAAATTGCATCCTTTCCCGATGTGGCCAACACCATATTAGAAGGGCTTGAAGATAACAATCGACAACAATTTATCACATGCTGTGCAGCGGCCTGGCTTCTGGATCCCTGGAGGCCAGGTCCGGTAATTGACTGGATTAATGGCTTAGAACCTAACGTATTAATAAATGCTGGCCTTGAACTCACGCTTGCAGAAGCAAGCGATTGGAAATGGAAATATACGCACGTATTGACCGTCAAAGGATATACGGGACATCTTATCCGCACCCTCGTTGGGATAGGAAATAAGCCTGTTGATATTCAATTTCCATCAAATCAAAACATTGATAACAAAACTAAAGAATCCATTCGACTTGCATGGAAACTAGCAGAAACAGGCTCAACAGGGGCGGCTTTCTGGCCAATGCTATCTTTTGAAAATAACAACGGGTTGATATTTGGGAAGTCCATGGGCCTTCCAAGCTACCTGGCTTTTAAATCATTTGATTCTGACCAATCCATACACTCAGTAATTGCGACCGGAGAAATCAATTCTAATAAAGCAGTACTTCCAGTAGACGGGCTTTGTGAGAAACTTGAAGCAGCACGTGAAGCAAAATTTTCAATATTCATTTATCCTGAGCCAGAGCAAGTATGCTCCCTACTCACAGAGAAAGAAAATATTAAACCTGTAGCAGTTCAAAGCCTTGACGAAGCAGAACTAATCTGGCGATCTAACACACCACAGTCTTCAAATTCTATTGCACAAATTGTGCGCAGCCAATCACCTAAAGAAATCATAAGCCTCTTATGCAAAGTACCTGAATCAATCTCGATATACCTGGAGAATGAAAGCAGAAAAATTTCAAAATCACTTCAAAATGACATAATCGACGTTAATACATTCCAATCCTTATTGGAAGACATTGACAATTTAATGAATGCAAAACAACTTCAAAGTAAAATTTTGCCGTTAATTTTTGAAGCTTTGAACGAGAATCAAATATTGAATTTTGAAAAAAAATCTCTATCTCTTGCATTTAAAATATGTATTAGCCAGATTCATTGGCTCAGTTACAATGGTGAATGTGAAAAAATATATAAATGGAAGACAATTAAAGACAGAATAAAGAAAGCAGCCATGAAGGAAATAGGTCTAGATGTCTCAGAGTTATTTGATGAGCACAATTTAATGATGGTCACAGACCATGATTCGTACATATTTGATCCACGCACTCCACCTTCTTTTCAAAAGAAGATTATGATTCTAGAGATGTTTTATGATGATAATCAACTCGAACATCCTGGATCACCGCTAAAACGACTTGGGCAATATTATGGCACGTTGATACAAAACTACGCGTTTTGTGGCCCTAATTATATTAAGGACGTATTATACTTCTGCAACAAGGCTTATAAGGCATTTGGGGATTCTCCGGAAGAAATCGACGAGGTAATGCGTATAGAAAACTATCTTATATACGCTCATCTAGATGCTCAAAATTTCCAAGAAGCTAAAACACATCTTCAAAATTACCTTAAACCTCATTATAAAAACGACATAATTGACTGGAATTCTGTGACAGACAAATTTAAACATGCCGCGACGGCACGTTTTATAGCTGAAACTGGTGAAGACGTTTGTCTTTATAAGAATTGGATAAGACACAATTGGCAAAAAACTGATGAGCATCATCCTTGGCAGCTTTGGCTCTATAATAGTGGAAGAATTTTTCTGAAATCAGAACCAGACATCGCTAAAGAATGCTTAAATCGTTCTTTAAAAATTTGCAAAATTTTTGGAGGAACTACAGTCAAAGCCATGGGACTGCTTTCACTGGCCTACCTCATAAATTTATCACATCCATCTGAACATTCCAAATTAGCAACAGAGACCGATGACATAATCAACTCCATCAAGAGCTCAAAATTAAATCAAGAGCATTTTTCTCAAGTATTAAACGAAAATAATTTGATAAAATGCTTGGAAACTGTACGAAACAACCAGCAAACCTTATTCCCATTCACTTATAGATAAGCGTCATAATTTTTATATACAACATTCACGATTTAGACACAAAGAGATCGCTTTTACAGAAAAACTCCCGTAAAAGCGATCTATATTTTTGATTTATTTCATATCAATGCACAGTTTCTTCTTTACTGTCATCCTTTTCGCCATCTTCATATCTCCACTCACTATCCGCAATCTTCAGCTCGATCTTCTTCCTGAGAGTATCGAGAACAAACTTTAAGACTCCAAAGTGCTCACTCAATTTGATAGTATCACTTGATTCTACTTCATCAAGAACAGCACAATCCTGAACATCAAGTAACTTAATCAGAGCCATCTCAAGCCCTTCATCATGCAGACGTGCATTTCCAAGATCCCGTATCAGCGCGTGCTGCCCATTTGCATCAGATGAGATCTGCTGGACAATCCGAAGGATTCGATCACGATCATACTGTAAACCTCCCCAAGTTAGTGCCATCCAAAAGTAGAGACTTCCTTGGGTGAATATTTCATGAGGAACTCTGCCGGGGTCAAATCGCCAAGAGACTCATGGGGCCGCTCCTCGTTGTACTGCCTCTGCCAATTCTCCGTAATTTCCTTCACTTCCGTGAGTGATTTGAAAAAGTAGAAGTCTAGGACCTCTTCCCTGTAGGTCTTGTTGAACCGCTCAATGTACGAATTCTGCGTGGGCTTGCCTGGCTGGATGAACTCCAATGCCACGCCGTTCTTTTCGGCCCAGTCGGCCAGCAGCACGGAAATCAGCTCCGGCCCGTTGTCCATTCTCAGCTTGGCAGGAAGCCCGCGCCAAGCCACAATCCGATCCAAAACCCGCAATATCCTTGCCGCTGGCAGATTCGTATCCACCTCAATCCCCAAACACTCACGACTGAAGTCGTCCAGCACGTTGAAAGTCCTAAACCTCTGACCGCTGGCCAGCGCGTCATGCATGAAGTCAATGGACCAGCAGACATTCGCGCATGGCGGAACCGCCAGTGGTTGCGGGTTTCGCGAGGGCAGGCGCTTCTTGCCTTTGCGCCGGAGATTCATCTTCAAAAGACAATATACCCGGTAGACGCGTTTATGGTTCCAGCGAAAACCGTGTCTGCGCAATACCGCGAACAGCTTGCCGAAACCGTAACGAGGATACCGGTCGACCAGTCCCAGAAGCGCTTCAATGATCGGCGAATCATCTTTCGGTTTGGGCTCATACCGGTACACAGTCCGGCTAAGGCCCAGCGCAGCGCATGCCTGCCGCTCACTGATGCCATGCTCGCTGTGCATGAAATCCGCTAAATCGCGCTTCTCGGCTGGCCTCAGAGCTTTTTTGTGATGACATCCTTCAATGCCTCGTTTTCGAGGCTGAGATTGGCGAACATGCGCTTGAGCTTGCTGTTCTCTTCTTCAAGCTCCTTGAGCCTGCGGATATCCGAGGCTTCCATGCCGCCAAACTTGGCCTTCCACTGGTAGTAGGTGGCTTGGCTCACGCCGTGTTCACGACAAATATCAACAACCTTGCGACCGCCATCGGCTTCTTTCAAAATCCGAATGATCTGGCTTTCCGAAAATCGAGACTTCTTCATCTTGCCCTCCGTGAGGCAATCTTTACCAGAAATCTCTATTTTTCAATGGCCCGGTTTTACGGGAAGGCTACAATACGTCAGGACCTGATTGATGATATTCAATGCTTTGATCGCATGATCTTTTCCATCATCATTCCGAAGACATAAATTTTTGAAATCTACCTTGGCATCACTTCCAACTTTATTCTGCACCCATCTTTCGAGCTTTGCATCTTCATTTTTTTCCAAAACGGAAATAAAATCGACCAATTTTTCGACCCATTGCTTCACAAGCATACACGTAACAGACCTGGAAAGGGAAACAGGCGTTGAATCAGGAGAACTTCCAAATAGATAAATACTCTCGACTTCTTCATCGCTATCACAGAATGTTTTTTCTGCAATGTTTACAATTTCATCATGAATATTAGAGAAATCAAAATTTGAGATTCCAACCGCACACATCTCTTCTTGAATATAGCTCAAAGAGCTTTCTAATTTTTCCACAACCGCCGATTTTGCACGATCATTCAAATTCATAGCATCCTCCTATATTTGCATGTGACACATGTCTTTAGCCATATGTTTTAAGAATTTTGGAGATTCATCTGCTTCCATTACGAATTGTATATAATCTTTATCTTTACTTTTGAAATCAGAAATCATCTCATTACAAATTTCAACTATGCTATTCTTTATCTCTAGACTATACTTGTAATCTGGATCTACAAGACAATAGGACAAACTGTACGCCCATGAAGGGAACTCGCCAGGATCATAATAACCTTTATTGAGCATCCTGTAATGCCTTGCCATGGATTTTTGCATTTTTCGGTCAGCCAATATCTTCTTTAGCAAATGGAATGATTCTTTTGCCTTTACTTGCGCTGTCATATCAAAATGGCCTATATTTCCAGAAACCAATTCAATTATCTGCTTTGATTCACACTTCATTTGTCCACCTCATTGCGATAGTTGATAACTGCCCCCCGACTTCTATGCTCTCATCATCGCTTACGGTGGCAAAATTAGTAATTTCTCATGGTTTGAAACAAAATTCATAAATTTGTGAAGATTTCATCTCATCCTCATCTTCACGAACTCCTCTAATCCGTGAACTACTTCTACAGGACAAACGCCTAACTAGGCGAATTTTGATCAGATATCCCTGACATGGATTTAATCAGTGGCAACCCTAATACTTACAATCCGTGAGCGAGAGAAAGCTTGATACCTAGGATTTCCACGCGCTGCGTAAGCATTCACGCGTCGGAAATTTCAGGAACGAGCCTGATATTCCATTGAATTGAAGCCAGCGTTTCTGCTTTTTCGTTGCGTTGGGTGGATTGTGGGAAGAAGTGGCTCTTGGGTGAAGGGATTCGTCGACGTGCTGCGGCATGAATGGTCGCTTTGTCTTCCACAGTCAGAAGTGGCGGAAGCGTTCGATGAGAAAATTACAAGGCAGCCTTTGGTATTCACATCATAAGCCAAGCTCCTGGGCCAGCTCGCCTCGGCACGGTCCGTGGGTACAACACCACCCTCGACCGGATCATGCACGGCGCCTACCAGACGAGAACGTCCGAGCTAAAATCTCTCATACTTGCTGGCGTCATTAAGGGTGCCCATCGGTGGCGCTATTAGGGTGCCCATTCACACCAATCGAAATTATTGCGGCGCCCTGGAAATATGGACGCGAGTTTATGTTGTGGGAGAGTCTGGTTTCCTGCAGGGCATTGAAATACTTGTCACGGACATGCCCTGCTTCTTGGCCCCACATTCCACTGACGCTTTCAGCAACGTGTCCGGAACCTTACTTGGCAGGGCTGGAAGGTGAATGGTCTTGCCGTCGGTAAAGGCATCTGCTCTACCCATCTCAACCTTCACCCTGTATTTTCTGCCGAGCACGCTTGCCACCAGCAGCAGCGAACGCATCACACCCCGCGTATTGATCATAAGCTTTCCAAATAAGACAAGCCCCGGAGCTTGTGACTTCGGGACTTTTCGTTCGCTGTTGTGTTTAAAGGCTAGGCTAAGCCGAGCAGATACCAATAGGGCTCGAAACTCTGCTCGACCAGTTGACCAAGCTGCTGGACGAATGGACCGTAATCCGCGTCCTTCCCCGCCTTGTCCAGATTCTGGAAATACGCGAGCCGATCATCCACCGGAACGATGGCGGTCGGAAATCCTGCCCGCATGAGTTCCAGATTCATGGCGAGCCTGGAAGTTCTGCCGTTGCCGTCCCGAAAGGGATGAATGATGACCAGGTCGGTATGTACCCTGGCAGCCCTTTCCACAGGATGAAGGCTCTGTGCATCGCCACGGTACCAGTCGAAGAAGCACTGCATGCGTTCGCCGACATGGAGATGATCAGGCGGCGTATGCCCTGCGCCAGAGATAATGACGTTGCAGCCGCGATAACGCCCGGCTTCGTTGTCGAGTCCTCGCAGGACAAGCTGATGAAGATCCTTGAGAACGCTCTCATCGAGCAGGACATTCTCCTTTGCGAGATTTTCCAGATGGGTGATGGCGTCGGCATGGTTGACGGCTTCGAGATGATGTCGCAGCAGTTTGCCGCCGATGGTTAGCCCATCCTCAAGCACTACCTTGGTCTCTGTGAGGGTCAGCGCGTTCCCCTCGATGGCGTTGGAATGGTATGTGTACCTCAGCACCATGTCCTTGCGCAGATTCCTTAAGAGGCCTGGAGCAAGCGGAAGATGGTCGTCGAGCGTGGACTTCAGGGCGACCAGAGTGGCGAAGGCGTCATGATGCATGGTATGTCCTTTTTTGGCTTTCGGGTTTGGTAAACGCCCTGCCCGTCCATGTCCAGCGAACCAACCACGGCCCCGGTTTGGAATCACTTGTTTGACAGACATGCTTGCAATCGGACAGACCATTTCGAGTTAAGAAGGGGATTGTGTATACTGGCTTAGCCGAATTTCCAACCCTCATTCCGACCCGATCGACTTGAAGCCCCCCTTGACCCGGCTCGCAAAAATCCTGACTGCGGCCGTCGGTGCACCCAAATATTTGGATTGAGCATTGCCGCCAACTTTTCGCCTCTCCTGCAGGTGCCCCCAAAAACAAGGATGGCAGCACCTGCAATTCTTTCCATGGTCAGCCCATAATCCTTGGACACGCTTGCCGCCAAGCAGGATCAAACCAATGAGGCCCGGCATACCCCTAAATAAGCGGATTAGGTGCACCCACATATTGGGCCAACGGCGGTGCGGGGAAAGGTGCGAAAAAAGGGCCTGCAGGCAATTTCCCACTATGTCATGCGGAGCGGAATTTGCGTACGAGGAAGTTTGCGAAAAAAATGGTCTACTAGCGATTTCTCCCTAAGCCGTGCGGGGAGCGGATTTGCGTGCGGGGAATGGTGCGGGGAAAGAAAAAGGGCTTACGAGTGATTTACTCATAAGCCCTTGATTTCTTTGGTGCGCAATGCAAGAATCGAACTTGCGGCCTTTAGCTCCGGAGGCTAACGCTCTATCCAACTGAGCTAATTGCGCACGGGGAAAGACTGTCTATGCAGACGTCCCGCGCTTGTCAAGCTTTCGTGTCTGATATAGCCGGGTGGGCCATACTGAAATTTTCGAGGTGATCCATGACAGTTGAGCGACGTATAATTCTGGCCATTTCCGGGGCTAGTGGAATGGAGTATGCTCGACTCCTGGCGCGGGCCTTGCGCGAGGCTCCGGGGCTTGAGTTGCATGGGATCATCTCCGACGGGGCGCGTCAGGTCTTTCGGCATGAACTCAATTCGGACCCGCTTGATCTGGAGTCCTGCTTTCATTTCCTGCATGACCCCGCCAATATCGCGGCCGCTCCTGCCAGTGGTTCCTGGGAGCACTCGGGCATGATCGTCTGTCCGTGCTCCATGGCCAGTCTCGCCGCCATCGCCACCGGGGTCGGTTCCAATCTGCTGCATCGCGCCGCCGACGTGACCCTCAAAGAGCGTCGCCCGCTGATTCTGGTGCCGCGCGAAACGCCCTTGAGCGAGATCCATCTCAAGAACATGCTTCGCGCCCATCGGGCCGGAGCCGTGATCATGCCGCCATGTCCCGGATTCTACCATCGTCCGGAATCAATCGAGCAGCTCGTGAGCCAGTTCGTGGGCCGCATCCTCGAACAGCTCGGATTGCCCCACGGCCTCTACACCCGCTGGAGCTAAAAGAGTTGCCCGCCGGGGAGCTTGATGATAGCCGAGGCTCCATGTTCGACATTACTCAGACACTCCATCATTTCTCCATTATCGCCCTGCCCTTCTTTCTTGGCATCACCTGCCACGAAGTCGCGCACGGCTATGTTTCCTACCTTATGGGCGATCCCACGGCCAAGCTGGCCGGAAGGCTGACCCTCAACCCGCTGAAACATCTCGACCCCATGGGCACCCTGGTCCTGGTCCTGACGCAGATGATCGGATGGGCCAAGCCCGTGCCCATTAACCCCGCCTACTACAAAGACTACCGGCGCGGCATCATGTTCGTGTCCCTGGCCGGCCCCATGGCCAACTTCGCGGTGATGATCTTCTTCGCCATCCTGCTGAAAATCATCATCGTCGCGTCCCAGAGTCCCGGATCCGCCGAATACGCGTATATCCTGCGGCCCATGATCAACATCGCCGCGGCCGGCGTCTTCATCAACGCCATCCTCGGCACCTTCAACCTGCTGCCCATCCCCCCGCTGGACGGCAGCAAGATCCTGGCCTGCTTGCTGCCCGGCCCCATGGCCGCGCGGTTCATGCAGCTGGAGCGCTACGGCTTCATCATCCTGCTTCTGCTGGCCTTCACCGGGGGCCTCGGCATGATTCTGTCCCCTGTTTCGGCTTTTGTGCAAAACATGATCATCAAACCACTGCTTTAAGGTCCCGACATGAAGAAACTGACCGTCCTGACCGGAATCACCACCTCCGGCACGCCGCACCTGGGCAATTACGTCGGCGCCATCCGCCCGGCCATCGAGGCCAGCCGCGATGAAAACGTCAACTCCTACTATTTTCTGGCCGATTTCCATTCGCTGATCAAATGTCATGATCCGGCCCGCATTCATCAGTCCCGCCTAGAAGTGGCCGCCACCTGGCTGGCCCTGGGCCTGGATACGGACAAGAGCACCTTCTACTGCCAGTCCGACATCACCGAAATTCCGGAGCTGACCTGGATCCTGACCTGCATGACGGCCAAGGGCCTCATGAACCGCGCCCACGCATACAAGGCCGCGGTGCAGGACAACGAGGAGGGCGGCAGCCCCGATCCGGACAAGGGCATCACCATGGGTCTCTACTCCTACCCCATTCTCATGGCCGCCGACATCCTCATGTTCAACGCCAACATCGTGCCCGTGGGCAAGGATCAGACCCAGCACCTGGAGATGACCCGCGACATCGCCCAGCGCTTCAACCACCATTTCGGCGAGCACTTTGTCCTGCCTGAGGCCCGCGTGGACGAATCCACGGCCGTGCTGACCGGTCTTGACGGACGCAAGATGAGCAAGAGCTACAACAACTACATCCCGCTGTTCGCCCCGGAAAAGGACCTGCGCAAGCTGATCATGAAGATCACCACCAACTCCCAGGCCCCTGAGGAGCCCAAGGAGACCGAGGGCTGCGCCCTGTTCGAAATGTTCCGCGCCTTCGCCACAAAAGATCAGGTCGCGGAGATGCGGGCCAAATTCGCCGCTGGCATCGGCTGGGGCTACGTCAAGCAGGACCTGTTCGAGGTCGTCAACGCGCAGCTGGCCGAACCGCGCGAAAAATACGCCGAGTTGATGCAGAACCCGGCCTACATCGAGAAAGTGCTGAAGGAAGGCGCCGAAAAAGCCCGCGCCTACAGCCGTCCCTTTCTGAACCGCATCCGCGAGTCCGTGGGGATCAAGACGCTTACGGCCTAAGCACGGGCTGGTCTTTGGACCGTTTTTTGTTTATGATTTTTCTTTATTCGAGTGATGGAGGATACGATGGGAGCCGCAAAAAAAGTCGTTCAGCTGGAACGCAAGACCAAGAAAGACACAGCACCGGCCCGCAAGACCAAAAAGGTCGAGCTGACCGAAATCGTCAAGGAAGAAAAACCCGAAGTAACGTCCTTTACGGAATATGCGAGACTGGCCCAGAGCCTGACCCGGGAAAAATCCCTCACCCATGACGAAGTCGAAGCGACACTTGAGCACAGGGTTGCGGCCGAGCCCCTGCACTTCACGCCGGCCCCCGAAGCCGCGCGCAAAAGCGCTCCAGAGGCTACCCCAGCGGCTCAGACCCCGCGCCGGGACATGAGCAAGATCGCCCTGTTTGCCTCGCTGGCGGCGGTGATTCTGCTGCTGGGCTTCTATTTCAATCTCAATCAGAACATCAAACAGCTCACCCTGCAGGTGCAGGACCTCTCCGTGATCAAGACCACCGTGTCGAGCCTGGACACCAAGGTCGGAACCATGGAATCCAAGGTGGCGGAGCTGGAAACATTGCCCTCCAAGACGCGCGCGGCGCTTTTGAGCTCCATCCTGCAGGAAATGACGCAAAAGACGTCCTACATGTCCACGCAGCTGCAGTCGCCGGAGCAGCAGGAAAAGCTGATGAAGGCCAAGGAACTGATCCAGCAGGTGCAGACCGAACTCAACACCCTGAATTAGGGCGCGAGCCCGGAAAACAGCGGCGTTCGTATCGCGCCCATCTTGAGAGGCAAAACGCTGCCTGCGCCATGAGCTTCTCAAGATGATCGCGCGCACCGCCGCGATGGCTTGAGCCTCCGGCCCGTGCAACCGGTCCGTTCTCATCGTTTGATTGCCGCGAACTCAAAAGGAGGCATGCCTCCTTGTTCACTCCTCCCGTTTTTTATACACCCGAAGCCATCACTTGAACCGACCCATGCCAAGGACTGCCATGCACGAGCCAAATCCCCTGCGGAGCTGGGAACTGTGTCCCGATTTCCCTTCCATCACCGCCGATCATGTCATGCCGGCCATGCAGCACGTCATTGCCACAAGCAGCGCCGAACTCGAAGCCCTCGAACAGGCCGCGCCCCGTACCTGGCACGGTCTGCTGGTCCCTCTGGAGCGCCTGACCGACAGGGTTGCGCGCGCCTGGGGCGTGGCCACGCACCTGCATAACGTCAAGAACTGCGACGCCATGCGTCAGGCCTATGCGCAGGCACAGCCCCTGGTCGTGGAATTTCACAACCGCCTGGGGCAGAGCCGCCCCGTCTACGACGCGCTCCTCGCCCTGCGGGACAGCCCGGATTTTTCCACGTTCAGCCAGGCCCTCCAGCGCACCATCAGCCTGCTGATCCGCGACGCGGCCCTGCAGGGCGTTGGGCTTTCTCCCGAGGATCGCGAGCGCTTCAACGCCATAAGCCAGGAGCTGGCCGAGCTGTCCACCCGCTTCACCAACAATGTTCTCGACGCGACCCAGGCCTATGCCCTGACCCTGACGCAAAAGGATGAAGTCGCAGGACTCCCCGAAGACTCGCTGCGCCTGGCCGCCAGCATGGCCCGCGCGCGCGGGCAGGAGAACGCCACGGCGGAAAACGGCCCCTGGTGCGTCACCCTTGACCTGCCCTCGTTCCTGTCCTTCATGCAGCACGCCTCCCGGCGCGATCTGCGCGAGAATGTCTACCGGGCCTACATAACCCGCGCCGCCAGCGGCGACACGGACAACCTGCCCCATATCCGGCGCATTCTGAAACTGCGCCGGGAGCTGGCCGCGCTGCTTGGCTTTGAGAATTTCGCGGACGTAAGCCTTGAACGCAAGATGGCCCCAAACGTGGACAGCATCAAGACCCTGCTGCGCACGATCCAGGACGCGGCAACGGACCAGGCCTTGAACGACCTCATTGAGCTGGGCGAACTGGCCCGCGCGGCCGGACAGTCCGATGACATCCAGCCCTGGGACGTCATGTATTGGGCCGAAAGGGTGAAGGAGCAGCGTTTCGGACTGCGCGACGAGCTGATCCGCCCCTATTTTCCTCTGCCGGCCATCCTCAAGGGTCTCTTCGATCTGATCGAGAACCTCTTCGCCGTCAGGATCGAAGCCGGCGCCGAGGTGCCGACCTGGCACGCGGATGTGACCTACTACCGGGTCAAGAACAGTGACGGCCTCGAAATCGCTGGCTTTTATCTGGACCCCTACGCCCGCCCCGAAGAAAAGCGCGGCGGCGCCTGGATGGATGAACTTTACGGACGCAGCACGGTCTGCGCCCCACGCGGTCATGCCGTGCGCCTGCCCATCGCCTATGTGAACTGCAATCAGCGCCCGGCCCTGGACGACGCGCCTTCGCTGATGAGTTTTCAGGAGGTGACCACGCTCTTCCACGAATTCGGCCATGCCCTGCAGCACATGCTGACCACGGTGGACCATGGCTTCGTGGCCGGAATCTCCAATATCGAATGGGATGCCGTGGAGCTGCCGAGTCAGTTCATGGAAAACTGGTGTTACCACCTTCAGACCCTGACCGGGCTGGCCCGCCATTACCGCACAGGGGAACCCATGGCCGCGGAACTTCTGGACCAGCTCCTTGAGACCCGGACCTTCCGCGCCGGTTCCAACGCCCTACGCCAGGTCTGCTTCGCCCTGACCGACCTGACCCTGCACACGGCCGATCCGGACACCCTTGATCCCATGGACACCGCCCAGCGCATCGCCCGCGAAATCCTGCCCCTGCCGCCACTGCCCGAGGACCGCTTCCTGTGCTCCTTCTCGCACATCTTTGCCGGCGGCTACGCGGCCGGGTATTACAGCTACAAATGGGCCGAAGTCCTGAGCGCCGACGCTTTCGGCGCGTTTGTGGACGCCGGGCTTGAAGATCCGGCCCGCAGGCAGGATACGGGCCTGCGCTTCCGGAACACGGTCCTGGCCCTGGGCGGCAGCCGACACCCCATGGACATTTTTCGTCTCTTTCGAGGTCGCGAACCCGACCCAAGGGCCCTCCTGCGCCAGGAAGGCCTTTTGCCTACAAACAAGGATAATTAGATGTCGATTCAATGGTTTCCCGGCCACATGCACCGGGCCAGAAAACAGATAGCCCTGGTCATGGCCAAGGTTGACGTGGTCATTGAAGTGCTCGATGCCCGCCTGCCCGGTTACAGCGAAAATCCCTTGCTGCGTGAACTGCGCGGACCAAGGCCGTGCCTGAAAGTTCTGAACAAGAGCGATCTGGCCGACCCGGCCGTGACCGCATCCTGGATGGATTTCTACCGCGAATGCGGCACCGTGCCCATGGAAATCAGCGCCACCTCCCCCAAGGACGCCAAGCGGATTCTGGCCATCCTGCCGGGCATGGTCAAAGAGCGCAATTTCCTCATGCAGCCCGTCAACTGCCTCATCGTCGGCATCCCCAATGTGGGCAAGTCCACCCTCATGAACACCCTGGTCGGGCGCAAGGTCGCCCGGGCCGCCAACCAGGCCGCCATCACCACCAAGCAGAAGCGGGTCCATATCGGCGACGAGCTGACCCTGTACGACACCCCCGGCGTGCTCTGGCCCAAGATCGTGAGCGCCACGGCCTCCTACATGCTGGCCGGCAGCGGCGCGGTGCGCGAGACGGCCATGGATAACGCCGAGGTCGCCGCACGCGTCGGAGATTATCTGCTACGTGAATACCCGATCCTGCTCCAGGAACGCTACAAGCTCGCCGAACTGCCCCTGGAGGGCCTCGAACTGCTCGAAGCACTCGGCAAAAAACGCGGCTGCCTGATCAAGGGCGGCGAAGTGGACGTGACCAAGGCGGCGGGCATCCTTTTGAATGAACTGCGCGCCGGACAGATCGGGCGCATCAGCCTGCAAAAGCCGCCTGCGCCCAAAGCGGCATAAGTTCTGCCCCGCAGAAAACTGAACAAGCCAGGTCCGCCCATTACAGGGCAGGCCTGGCTTTTTTTTTCCAAGGTGAGTGCGCCGCGCCGTCAGTCTTCCCGGTCCGCGCCAAGCCTGCGGTACAGCCCGCGGAACTGATGGTAGGTCAGTCCCAGCAGATCTGCAGCCCGTTTTTGGTTGTGGCGGCTTTGATCCAGAGCCGCCGCCAGATATGCCTCTTCCAGCTCGCGCACGGCCCTTGACAGCGGAATGCCCAGATTCGGCTTCGCGGAGCGCCGAACATCATCCCTTGCCGTTAGCGTCGGTGCTGAGGGTTCGGCCCGCTCCACCGGGCGATACGGAGACGAGAACGGATCAAAAACCACCTCCCTGATGGTTCCCGGACCGGTCCGATACACGGCTCGCTCGACCACGTTCTTGAGCTCGCGCACATTGCCCGGCCAAGGGTGGGACGTGAGCATGGCCATGGCCCGCGCGGAAAACTCCGGCGATTCGGGATAACCCATGCCTATGGCCATGCGAGCGGCGAAATGCCGGGTCAGCACCTGCACGTCCCCTTCGCGCATGCGCAGCGGCGGCACGGTCAGCACCTCGAAGCTCAGGCGATCCAGCAAATCCTCCTTGAAAGCGCCAAGCTTGGCCCGCTGCGGAAGATCCACATTGGTCGCGCCCACGATGCGCACGTTGACCGTCACCGGCCGGCTCCCTCCGACCCGGTCGAAGGATCCGTATTCGACCACGCGCAGTATCTTTTCCTGCGCCTCTGGCGAGAGGTTCGCGATCTCGTCCAGAAACAGGGTGCCGGTGTCCGCGTTCTCGAAGCGCCCTTTGCGGCGGACCGTGGCGCCGGTGAACGCCCCGACCTCGTGCCCGAAGAGTTCCGCATCCAGAAGCGATCCGGCCAGGGCCGCGCAGTTGAGCGTGACCAGCGGCCCCTGCCAGCGCTGCGAAAGATAATGCAGGCGCGCGGCGGCCAGCTCCTTGCCGGTACCGCGCTCGCCGATAATGAGCACCGGCCTGTCTACCCGCGCCACGCGGGAAAGCTGCTCCTGAAAATGCAAAAATGCCTCGGACTGGCCAATGGCTTCCCTGGGCGACGACGAATATGTGGTTTCCATCACCAATAAATAGTATAATCAACCAGATCATGCAATAATAGACCAGATCAGCAAAATACAATTTACAAAAATAAACTGTATTTCAGCAGGTTACAGCACTTTTCAGTACTGGCATGATCTCTGCTCATGAGGTGGTAATCACGAACATCGATACTCGCGGAGGAACTCATGGGCGTATTTACCAGATTTAAAGACATTATCGGTTCCAATATCAATTCCATGCTGGACAAGGCCGAAGAGCCGGAAAAGATGATCCGGCTCATGATTCAGGAGATGGAAGAGACCTCGGTGGAGCTCAAGGCCGCCTGCGCCGGACTCATGGCCGATCAGAAGCGCATTGCCCGCGAACTGTCGCAGATCGGCGAGCGCGCGGAACTCTGGAACAACAGGGCAAAGCTTGCCATGGAAAAGGGACGGGAAGATCTGGCCCGGGAGGCACTCCTCGAAAAACTGAGCGCCCAGCGCCTGAGCGAGGGGCTGGAGCGGGAGAGGGACCGTTTCGCGGTGCTGATCGAACAGGCCCGTGAAGACATCGAGCAGCTCGAAGCCAAGCTCGAATCTGCCAAGGAGCGCCAGCGCAGCCTGGCCAAGCGCCATGTGCGAGCGGACCAGCGCATTAAGGCCCGCTCCAATGTCTCGCGGGTCCAGTCCAGCGACGTGATGATGCGTTTCGATCAGTTCGAGCAGCGCATCGAACGCATGGAAGCCGAGGCCGAACTGGCCGCGCCGCGCCAGAACCGGAACCTGGAACAGGAATTCGCCCTGCTTGAGGGCGGCGACGAAGTCGAAGAACAGCTCGCCTCCATGCGCTCCGCCGCCAAGGAATAGCGCAGCTGAAAATTTGTTTGGCGGCCGTCACAGCCTCGGCTATGCGGAGACAAACACGCAAGGAGAAGACGCATGGAACATTTTTTCGGCTTCATATTCGTGCTCATGACCGCCGGTATTCTGCTGGTCGGCGCGGTGATCTTCGGTTTCATCAAGATGTTCAGCAAATCCGGCGAGGTCAACGTGGCTCGGGAAGCGCAGATGATCCAGGAGATCTATAACGGCATGTCGCGCATGGAAGAGCGCATCGAGGCGCTGGAAACCATCCTCCTGGAAAAGGACGGCAAGGAGAGAAGATCATGAGAGCTTTCGGACGCGGCACCGGCCGCATGCGTGGCGGCGGATATCAAGGATCGCGCTGGCAGCGCCCCATGGATGAACAGCGCGGCCTCTACCGGGCCCGGAACGGGGTTTTTCTCGGCGTGTGCAAAGGCATCGCCCGATACTTCGACTTCGCTCCCGGTGCGGTGCGGGCCGTCGTCATCCTTCTCTTCCTGGTCACCGGCATCTGGCCGGTCGGGCTCTTGTACCTCATCGCGGCCATGGTCATGAAGATGGAGCCGGTGGTGCCCTTCGACAGCCCCGCGGACCAGGAATTCTACAATTCCTACACCAGCTCCCGGGCCGGGGCCCTGGAGCGGATCAAACGCAAATTCGACAGCCTGGACCGCAGGCTCCGGCGCATGGAGGACGTGGTCACCAGCCGCGATTTCGAGTGGGAACGACGTATGCGCAATTCCTAGCTCTCCCGAGCCTGGGTCACCCGGCGAGATATCCTCGCCGGGTCCGCGACCGCCAGGCAATCCATCATCCAGACGCCTGGGCATGCTTAAGGGCATGCCCGCGCGCCAGTATCTCGTAAAAACAATCATCCAGTGCCTGATCCGTGTCGATTGTGATGCAGACGCCGGCAGTCTCTTGGCCCAACGGCTCGAAACCGGCGATCAGATCCTCGAAATGGATCAGCCGCGCATCCGACTCCCCGGCCGCGCTCTCGCGCTGCGCAAGCCTCGCCCTTATAGTCTGCGGATCGCAGACGCACTCGACGAAGATAAGACCCGCCTTCTGATCCTTTGCCAGAAGCACGGCCGACTCCCTCCACTGCGCCTTAGAGAACGTCGCGTCCAGAACCACGGAGCGCCCCTTTTTGAGCTCATCCAGGGCCAGATTGAACAGCCCGGAGTAGACGCGACTGCGCAGCACGGGCCGATACGCCCCCGCATCAAAGGCAACCACGCCGTCACGAGGAAAATCCGGCTCCTGCTTTCTGACGGTATCGGAGGCAAACCGGGGCATGAACAGCGCCCTGGCCACCCGGCTTGCCAGAGTCGATTTTCCCGACGCGGGCAGGCCGCAGAAAACCCAGAGCACCGGTCTGCCAAAAGACATGGCATAGCGGCAGGCCTGGTCCAGGTATCCACGAATTCCCCCTACCACGGCGGCCCGGTCCGCAGCGTGCTCCAGGGAAAAACAGGCCACCTTGAGGCGCACAGTGGCGCGGTACGCGGCATAGAAATCCATGAGCGCGTAAGACTCCGGATCTTTCGCCGCCATGGCGTAAGCCCGCAGCAGCAGGAGTCCCGTATCCGCATGCCCCAGGCGGTCCAGATCCATGATCAGAAAGGCCAGATCCAGGGCGCAGTCACCGTATCTGAAACGCTCGTTGAACTCGATGCAGTCGATGACCTGCACCCCGTGGTGAAAATAGACATGCTCGGCCCGCAGATCTCCGTGCCCGTCGCTGATACGGCCCTCCCGCACCCGGTGCATGAACAGCTCGACATGGTTGTCCGCAAAGGAGCGGCAGACCTGCCGAAAAAACTCCCACTTCTGCGGATCGAGCAAATTCTGCGCAATGGGCTGAATCTGCGTGAAATTCTCCTCCATGTTGAAGCGGATATGCTCAAAATCGCCGTACGCGTCGATGTCCTGCCCGCGCTCGGCCCTTGCGTGGAAAGCGGCCAGGGTTTCGCCCAGGCGTGAAATATTTTCCTGAGTTACCTTCCCCTTGCGCAGCAGAGCCTCAAGACTGGCCTCATCCGGCAATCGCCTCATCTTCACGGCATATTCAAGCGCGCCTTCCACAGGGCCAAAACACAGGCCCGCCGCGCCTTCGTGGATGCCCATCACTTCCTGGTACACACCAAAGCTCAAGCGTTGGTTGAGAGTTATCTCCTGCATGCAAAAATAAAGACGGCGGGCGGGATCACGAAAATCGAGAAATCCCAAATCCTTATGCTTTTTGAGCTTGTAGGCCCAGTCTCCGGCCAGAAAAACGACGGAGATATGGGTCTCCCGGCGTTCGACCTGGAGGGCGGGATGCGGATAAAAAGCGGGTTCGGACATGGCCCGGCAAATGTCCTCGAATCGTTCGGCGGAATTCATGCTACGCGTACTCCAAGCAATGTTGTGCACAGATGCTAACAGATCCGCGGCCTCGTGTCATGTCCTGCCCACAAGCACGTCCTGATGAATGAAGCGTCAGGAGTTTTATTGGTGGTCTGCCCGAAAATTTGCTGGTATGGACACACAGACCTGACTGTCCACGGACTTGTACTGCCGAATTGCCGAAAATCCGCGTACGTGAGGAAAATGCATACCGGAGCCCGAATGCTTGCAGATGACCAACCCGCCCCCCATGACATTTCGCGTACCCTGCTCCACGTCACCCTGTGGACATTTCTCCTGGTCGTGCTTTTCTCCATCAGCCGTCACAATTTCCTCCTTTTTCACACTCTGGCCGAACTCTTCTCCGTGGCTGTGGGCTGGAGCGTTTTGCTGCTGGTCTGGAACACGCGCGCCTTTCTGCGCAACGATGCCCTTCTGTTCCTGGGCATCGCCTACTTTTTCATCGCCCTGCTCGACCTGACTCACACCCTGGCCTACAGTGGAATGAACATCTTCGCGTCCGTAAAGGACGCAAACCCGGCCACGCAACTCTGGATCGCGGCCCGAGGGCTGGAAGCGGCCAGTCTCTTTGCCTACAGCCTGATGCTGGGACGCGGTTTTTCCCTGTGGTCGTTGCTCGCGGTCCTCTCCGCCATAACGTCGGCCTTGTTGCTGAGCATCTTCGTCTGGGATATTTTTCCGGTCTGCCACATTGAAGGGGTGGGACTGACGACGTTCAAGATCGCCGCCGAATACGCCGTCAGCGCTGTACTGGCGGTGACCATGCTCAATCTGACACTGCAGCGAGACAAACTCGAACCCGGCATCTACCACCTGCTGATCATTTCCATAGCCCTGAGCATCGTGGGCGAATCGGCCTTCACGTTCTACGTAAATGTGTACGGCCTCTCCAATGTTATCGGTCATTTTCTGAAGATCGTATCCTTTTTCCTGATCTATCTGGCCCTGGTCCGTTTCGCCTTGAAACGCCCCTATCAGACCCTTTTCAGGCAACTTGCCCAGGAACGCGAAGCCTTGGCGCGTTCGGAAGAAAAATGGCGGAACATTCTGGTACACACGCCGCAGATCGGCATCTCCCTCGACCCCAAGGGACGAATCGTCTTCGCCAACGAATATTTTCTCAAGCTGACCGGATGGGAGCAGGAAGAGGTGCTGGGTCGGGACTGGTTTGAAGTGTGCATTCCTGTCGAGATCCGCGAGTCGACCCGCGAATTTTTCGATTCCGTCATGGCGGGTGGACAAAGCCTGGCCTACTCCACGCATGAAAATGAGATCATAGGCAAAAACGGCGCCCGCCACACCATCGGCTGGGCCAACGCGGTGGCCTTCGATTCATCGGGCCTGCCCACGGACGTGACCAGCCTCGGCGTCGATCTGACGGAACGCAAACACGCGGCAGAGGTGCTGGTCGAGAGCAGAAATCTATACCAGTCTCTGGTGGACAACCTGCCGCTTTCGATCATGACCTTTGATCGCGATGGAAAAATCAATTACATCAACCAGTTTCACATTGACAGTTTTGCCAAAGGCCGTCTGGATAAAGAATATTTTCTGGGCCGGGCCCTGCATGAACTACCCGGTCTGGTCTCCGCGGGGATCGGTCCTGAGCTGAAAGAGGTGCTTCAGGGCCGCCCCGTAAGCCTGCCAAGCCTTTTCATCCCCCGCCTCGCCGCCGGCGGTTCGGCCTGGCAAAGCGTCAAGGCCATCCCCCTGTTCAAGGACGGCATCTTCTCCGGCGGCATCCTCATGCGCGAAGACATCACCGCCCGCAAAATGTCCGAGGAGGCCGTGCGCCAGAGCGAAGAGCGGCTGGCCCTGGCCCTGGAGGTCACCAACGACGGGCTCTGGGATTGGGATTGCGTATCGGGCAGCACATATTTCAGCCCCCACTACTATGCCATGCTCGGCTACGAACCCGGGGAGTTCGAAGCGAACTACGCTACATGGCGAAGTCTTATCCATCCCGACGATGTGCTTG
Source organism: Desulfomicrobium baculatum DSM 4028 (assembly GCF_000023225.1). Lineage (NCBI taxonomy): Bacteria > Pseudomonadati > Thermodesulfobacteriota > Desulfovibrionia > Desulfovibrionales > Desulfomicrobiaceae > Desulfomicrobium > Desulfomicrobium baculatum. Next base: position 1,349,352 of record NC_013173.1, on the reverse strand, counting down.
CTGTCGAAGACGAAGTAAGCCGCCATGTCGCCAGCGGGCAGGTTTTCGAGATCGAATTTCGCATGAAATCCAAATCCGGACAATGGCAGTGGATCATGGCGCGTGGCCGGGTGGTTGAAAAAGACGAACAGGACCATGCCGTGCGCATGGTGGGCACGCATGTGGACGTGACCGAGCGGAAGAACGCGGAATATGTCGCGCTACGCGCCAAGGAGGCCGCCGAGGCGGCAAACAGGGCCAAGAGCGAATTTCTGGCCAACATGAGCCACGAGATACGCACCCCGTTGAACGGCATCATGGGTATGCTGCAGCTCCTGCAGACCACAAGTCTGAATCATGAACAGCTCGAATACAGCTCCATGGCCGTGCAATCGACCTCCCGCCTGACCAGCCTGCTTTCCGACATTCTCGACCTCTCCCGGGTGGAAGCAGGCAAGATGCCCATTCGGCCCGAAGTCTTCGACCTGCGCAAAAAACTCCATCAATCCATCGATCTCTTCGCGTCCATCGCCCTGCAGTCTGGTGTCGAGCTGCGGCATCATTTCGACGACACACTGCCGCAACACGTCATCGGCGACCCTCTCCGCCTGCAACAGGTGCTCACGAACCTGATCGGCAATGCCTTCAAGTTCACAGAGCGCGGCTTCGTCAGCGTGGAGGCCTACCCTTTGCCGGCCCGTAACGAAAACCAGCTGCGCATATTCTTCGAGGTTTCGGATTCGGGGTGCGGCATCCCCGATGAAGCGCTGGGCCTGCTCTTCGAGCCTTTCAGCCAGGTAAGCCAAGGCTACACCAGACAATACCAAGGCGCGGGCCTTGGCCTGTCCATCTGCAAGCGCCTGGTCGGGCTGATGGGCGGCAACATGGCCATTTCAAGCGAGGTCGGCGTGGGAACAAGCATCTATTTCTGCGTCACCCTGGACAAGGCACTTAAACTGCCGGCCCAGGATTCTTCAGCTCAGACGAAAACAGCGCTGAGGCCGAGGAAAATACTCGTGGCCGAAGACGATGAGGTGAACCTTTTCGCCGTCCGCAATCTGCTGACTAAAAACGGCCACGAGGTCGTCACCGCCCATAACGGGCATGAGGTGCTGGAGCGCATCATGGAGCAGGATTTCGACCTCGTCCTGATGGATATTCAGATGCCGGAAATGGACGGAATCGAGGCCACCAGGCGCATCCGCGTCACTGAGCAGGCCACCGGCAAAAAACCAGTGCCGATCATCGCCATGACCGCCTACGCCATGAACGGAGACAGGGAGAAGCTGCTGGACAAGGGCGTGGACGGCTATGTGTCCAAACCCTTCAGCATCAAAACGCTCATGGAAGTGATAAAGGAAAACGCCAACATAGGCTGACACGCCGTCAAGGGCCCGATCAGACGACAGCCGGACCAGGCCATTGCCGTGTCATCTGCTGAAAAAATCCGGGTTGTCGGGCACTCTGCGCGGGCGGCGGTTCTCGTCCACGGCCACGTAGCGGAACACCCCTTCGGTCACCAGCTCGCGCTGCGCCTCGTATGCGCCGACCAGTTGCCGCGCCCAGACCTCAAGCTTGATGTCCATGGACGAATTGCCCACATGCAGAAGCTCCGCATGCACGCAGATGGTGTCGCCCATGCGCACCGGCTTGTCGAAGCTCATCTTCTCCACGCTGACCGTCACGGTCCGCCCCTTGGAGACCTCCGAGGCCATGAGCCCCCCGGCCACGTCCATCTGGGCCAGAATCCAGCCGCCGAAAATGTCGCCGCTGGGGTTGGTGTCCCGAGGCATGGCCAGAGTGCGCAGAACCAGCAATCCGCGGGGCTGTCGTCCGGCATTCTCTTCCAACTTCATCGTGTTCTCCTTTACGGCGACCGGCGTGAAGCGCGGTCACTGTTGTGTCGATGCCTTTACGCGTTGCGACAGGCCGACTGTCATTCGTTATCGCCCCAGTGTTCCTGAACCTTGGCACAGTCTTATGGACTGTCATGCATTTCCGGGCTATTTGCAACATGCCAAATCAGCTCTGCACCTGCTCGCCAGTGGCCATGGCAGACCGGCAAAGCACCCGTACGTTCCGGACTTTTCAAATCATGACAACCTGCGGTGCGTCAGGCGCGCGGATGGCGAACCCGACAACAGCCGAAAATTTCACCCAAGACAGGTCGTGAATAAACGGAGATTCCGCATACAAAAATACGTTATCCTGGCTCTTTTGATCATATTTTCAGCTTCCTGCGCCCCTGCAACCAGGTCAGGAGACAAGAAAAAAGGCGTGGCTGCCGGGTATGAACATCTGGAAGCAAGAGAAAAATCGAAAAACGCAGTAGACCAGATTTATATTGGACAATCAGGAGCATCATTCTATTACGACAGCAAGCTGTGGTCAGTAAAAAATAAATCTGTTTCAACAATCGATTTTTCAGCCAGAAGATTCACCAACGCGCATATATTCATGTATGATGAAAAGATGCCGATGACTGAAATTCATAAAAAACTTGTTGAACACTATCAGATGAAAAATGCGCAATTAGTTGAATCAGAATTCATAAATGTAAATAATTCTATTGTCATTTACAACAAAATAGAAGGAATGATCCACAAAAGAGAGGTCTCGATCCTGAGCTATGGATTTTCCGAAGGTATGCACACGATAATCACGCACTGTTTCATTTATAAAAGCATGCTCAGAAGCGAGACGGAACAGGAGATCATCGAATTCTTGAATGGATTTGCCGCAGCAGGATGACTCGCTTCCTGTGGACCGCGGTTGATGCCGCAAACCGCGTTCCGCCCCAAGAAAAAGCGCCAAGATGACACTTTCGTCAGCTTGGCGCTCTCTTTTTGCGAACTTACTCAATGCGCCCTTAAGCAAACGCGAATATCAGGACGCGACCACAAAGAGATGCATCTCGCGCGGACCATGCGCCCCGTGCACCAGGGTGGCCTCGATGTCGGCGGTCTTGCTCGGGCCGGTGACAATGCTCACGTTGGACGGCAGGTCCATGGCGCTGAGCAGGGAGAGCATCTGCCGGTAGGAGGCCAGCATGCGGCTGCGAGGAACCACCGCGATATGAATTGACGGCACCAGCGACACGGACCGCGCCCGGCCACGGCCGCCCAGGAGCACCAGCGAGGCCGTGTCGGCCAGGAGGTAGTCGGCGGTGGTGATGCCGATGTACGAGGCGATGACCTCACGCCGGAACTCCTCGCGCTCAAACTGGCTGAAGGAGTCCGCGCCCGGCACCGACTTGACGGCTATCTCGGTGCCCAGACGCTCCTCAAGCCCCAGTCCATCGAGAATCGGGTCGCTCCAGCGCATGATCTGCTTCACTGTGCCCCATTCCGGGTCGCGTTCCCGGGCCAGGGAGGCGATGGCTTCGCCGCAGGCATCCAGATCCGGACACTCGTGCACCTGCAGATTGAGCGCCTTCGCCTCAATGCGGATGCTCTCCATCCAGCCGTCCCGCTCTTGGGCCGTGGCCTTTGCGTCCGCGAAATGCACAAAGTCCTCGCTCTTGGCAAAAACGAGCTTGTCGCGGCCATCTTTGGCCTGCACTCCCAGGGCCTGCCGAACCCGTTCAATGATGCGGCTCATGCGTCCCTCCTTGTCGTATTCCGACGCGCCCAGCGCCGGGCAAAGCTTTTCTTGGCCAGAGGCGGAAAATCGCGGCCTCTGGTCCAGCCGCCAAGCGGTCCGGGCAGGCGGCTGATCCAGCCGTTTTTGCGGGGCAGCAATCTCTGACAAAACCCGGCCAAGAGGCTCATCGCGTCGTACATGCGCCGATGACGCATGAGCACCGACCAGGCCCCGAAAACCAGCTTTGCGGGCAGGCTCTGGGGGCGCACGTTCCAGCGTGCATCGCCATTGGCCAATTTAAAACGCAGCAGCGAGAGCATGCGCGGCAGGTCGTTGTCCACGGGGCAAACCTGCTTGCAGGCTCCGCACAGGGTTTCCCCCTGACAGAGATGGTGGCAGGTGTTGATGCCTTGCGTCAGAGGCGTGAAGACCGCGCCGATGGGACCGCAATACGGAGAGCCATAACTGTGGCCGCCGATGGCCATGTAGACCGGGCAGACATTCAGACATCCGCCGCAGCGTACGCAATGCAGCACCTCGCGAAAATCCGGGTCGGCCAGGATGCGGCTGCGGCCGTTGTCCACCAGGACCAGATGGAATTCTTCGGGTCCGTCGGGTTCCTCGTCCAGGCGCGGCCCGCCCACATAGCTGACATAGGTGGAAATCTTCTGCCCGGCGGCGGCGCGGGTCAGCATGCGCAAGAGGATGTCGTGGTCTTCGAGGGTGGCGGCGATCTTCTCGATGCCGAGCAGCACGACGTGCACCCTCGGCATGGTCGTGGCCATGCGGATGTTGCCCTCGTTGGAGACGATGGTCACGTGCCCTGTCTCGGCGCAGGCGGTGTTGCCGCCGGAGATGCCCATGTCGGCGCCCAGCATCTTCTCGCGCAGGGCCTTTCGCGCCATGGCGGTCAGGGTCGGCGGATCATCCGTGAAGGGCTCGCCCAGTTTTTCGGCGAAAAGTTCGCCGACCTGCTCGCGGGTGTAATGGATGGCCGGGGCGATGATGTGCGACGGCGCTTCGCCTTTGAGCTGCACGATATATTCGCCAAGGTCCGTCTCCACGGTCTCGATGCCGGCGGCTTCAAGCGCGTCGTTGAGATGAATCTCTTCGCTGAGCATGGACTTGCCCTTGACCACGCGGCGGACCTGAAACCGTTTGGCCACGCCCAGGCAGTATTCCACGGCATCGGCGCCGGTCTCGGCCAGGTGGACATGCCCGCCCCTGGCCCGGATGTTCGCAGCCAGAGTTTCGAGCACCACGTCCAGATTGTCGACGATCTTGCGCCGCACGGCCTTGGCGTCCTGACGCGGATCGTGCTCCGGCGAGAGCTGATTGTAGAGGTTTACGGCGTTACGGCCGAATTTGTCCCGAAGCTTGCCAAGGGCCTTGTGCAGCTGCTTGTCCTGCACGGCCTTGGCGGCCAGTTCCCTGTATTGCAGCGGATCCTGTTTCAGCATCTCACTCCTCCCCGGCCAGGATTTCGGCGATATGGTGCACGCTGATGGGCAGCTCGCGGCGGCGGATCATGCCCTGCATGTGCATGAGGCAGCCCATGTCGCACCCGACCACCGCGCCCGTGCCCGTGGCCTGGATGTTGGCCAGCTTGGTTTCGAGCAGGGCCTCGGAAATTTCGGGATATTTGGCCGAAAACGTGCCGCCGAACCCGCAGCATTCATCGGAGCGGGTCATCTCGACAAGCGTGAGCCCGCGCACCTTGGAAAGGAGCGCCCGAGGCTGATCCTTGACGCCGAGGCCGCGCAGCAGGTGACAGGAATCGTGGTAGGTTACCTCCCCGTTCCAGGTCGCGCCGACATCGGTCACGCCCAACACGTCGACCAGAAACTCGGTGAACTCGAAGGTCTTGGCGGCCACCCTTTTGGCTCGTTCAAGCAGGCGGGGATCCTTGGCAAAAAGTTCCATGTAATGATGCCGGACCATGTTCACGCACGACCCCGAAGGGCAGACAATGACCTCGGCGTGTTCGAACACGTCCAGATAATGCAGGGCCAGCCGCGCCGCCTCATCGCGATATCCGGCGTTGAAGGCCGGCTGTCCGCAGCAGGTCTGGTCCGGGGGATAGTCGAGGGTCAGGCCCTGGCGCTCCAGCACCTTGACCATGGCTTCGCCTACTTCAGGAAAACAGGAATCCACTATGCACTGGATGAACAGGGTCACCCTTTTTGGTTTGGTCATTCAAACACCTCGCAAGCGCTGCTGCGCCATTCAATAAAAATCACAAATACATAATGTTGGCGCTCAGCACCAAACAAAAAAGCCACGGCCCACAACTCGACAAATTTGCAGCATAAGCATCCCAAATGCTCCCTGCGCCAGCCCCCCCCTGCACGGGTCAAGGGGCCTAGCCCCTTGCGGGGCCCGGGGCAGCGCCCCGCCTCTTACAACGCTTCACGCCCCCAGATACGCCGCCAGAACGCGGTCGTCGTCCAGCAGGGCCCGAGCTTCGCCGGTGGCGGCGATCTGTCCGGATTCGAGGACGTAGCCACGGTGGGAATGGGCCAGGGCCAGCCGCGCGTTCTGCTCCACAAGGAGGATGGTCATGCCCTGGGCGCTCAGGGTGTCCAGGATGGCGAAAATCTCTTCCACCACCAGCGGGGCGAGTCCCAGGGATGGTTCATCGAGCAGGAGCATGCGCGGCGAGCTCATGAGGGCGCGAGCGATGGCCAGCATCTGCTGTTCGCCGCCGGAGAGGGTCCCGGCCGGTTGGCGGCGACGCTCGCGCAGGCGCGGAAACATGGTGTAGGACTTGTCCAGATCACGCGCGATGCCGTCTTTGTCCTTACGGATATAGGCGCCGAGCAGGAGGTTGTCCTCGATGCTCTGCCTGGCCAGAACCTGGCGTCCTTCGGGACAATGGGCGAGCCCGCCGCGCACAATGGCGTCGGGGCGGGTTTTGGCTATGTCCGTCCCGGCGAACGAAAGGGAGCCGGAGGCGATGCGGGCCAGGCCGGAAACGGCGCGCAGGATGGTACTCTTGCCCGCGCCGTTGGCGCCGATGAGGGTGACCACCTCGCCATGCTCCACATACAGGCTGACCTCGCGCACGGCCTTGACCGCACCGTAGTTCACGCTGACCTGATCAAGTTCGAGCAGCGGCATGGCTGTCCCCCAGATAGGCGTCGATGACGCATTGATCGTTGCGCACGTCCTCCGGTTTGCCCTGGCAGATGAGGCGGCCGAAATTGAGCACGGCCAGACGGTCACACAGCCCCATGACCAGGGGCACATGATGCTCGATGATGAGCACGGTCAGGTCGAAGCGATCGCGCAGGTCGCGAATGAAGGAGCTGAGTTCGGCTTTTTCGGCCAGATTGAGGCCTGCGGCCGGTTCGTCCAGAAGCAGCAATTTGGGCCGCAGAGCCAGGGCGCGGGCGATCTCAAGCCGCCTGCGCTCGCCGTAGGGCAGGGAAGAGGCGACATCCAGGGCCTTGGATTCAAGCCCGACAAGGCCGAGCAGTTCCAGCGCCTTGTCCCGGATCTTCATTTCCTGGGCGCGGCTGGCCGGGAGGCCGAGCAGGTCCGACAAAAGGCCGGTTTCGGCAAAGGCCTGCATGGGCGCGCGCACATTGTCGAGCACGCTCATGCCGCTGAACAGGCGGATGTTCTGGAACGTCCGGGCCATGCCCATCCCGGCGACCTTGTGGGGCGCGATGCCGAGAATGTCTTGCCCCAGAAAACTGATTTTGCCGGCGGAAACAGGAGTGATGCCGGAGATCAGGTTGAAGAGCGTGGTCTTGCCCGCGCCGTTGGGACCGATCAGGCCGAAGATTTCACCGGCCTGGACTGCAAAGCCGACATCACCGACAGCCATGAGCCCCCCGAAAGACCGCGAAACGCCTTCCAGCTGTAAAATGGCGTCCATCAGGCCACCCCCGAAGCTTTGCGGCGCAGGGAGGCCAGCAGCCCGGCGATGCCCTGGGGCAGATAGATGCAGGCCACGACCAGGACGATGCCGTTCATGATCAGGCGGGCGTCTTTCAGCGGACGCAGCACTTCCGGCAACGCGACCAGCAGGATCGCGCCCAGCAGCGGGCCCCAGATGGAGCGCGCACCGCCGATGAGCACATAGGCCAGGCAGGCCACGGAAGCGTCGAAGCTGCTCTGGCGGGCGTTCCAGGTGTTCAGGAACGGCGCGCTCATGGCCCCTACCACTCCGGCCAGGCCACAACCGATGACGAAGGCGCGGACCTTTTCGTAAGTGGTTGAGATGCCCATGGCCTGGGCGGCCAGTTCGTCCTCGCGGATGGCCATGAAGGACCGGCCGGCCACGGTGCGGGTCAGTCGCCAGGAAAAGAGCAGCATGACGATGAGAAGCGGCCCGAAGAACCACAGATAACCGATGCGTTTTTCGAAAGGTTGCGGGATGCCGAAGAGCCCCACCGCCCCACCGGTCACGTCGAGGACAAGCACCACGACATTGAGCACCTGCACAAAGGCTATGGTCGCGAGGGCCAGGTAGATGCCGCGCAGCCGCAGGGCCGGGATGCCGACCAAGAGGCCCAGGAGGACGCTGGCCAGCATGGCGATAAGCCATTCCACGGGATAGAGGGCCGGGCCCAGGGTTTCCCGCCAGGCGGCGAAAAGAGGGCTCGTGCCCATGATGGCCGCGATGTAGCCTCCCAGGGAATAGAAGCCGATGCTGGCCAAGGAGAGCTGCCCGGCCATGAGCGGATACCACAGGCTCATGCCCAGGAGGGCCTGCTGGATGATGGCTACAATGAGAAATCCGTAATTGTCGAGAAACATGTCCAGCCTAGACCTTCTGGATGGTTTTCTGGCCAAGGAGCCCTTGCGGGCGGGCCAGAAGAATGACGAAAAGCATGACAAAGGCCACGGCCTCTTTCATGGACGAATAATCCGGGGGCAGAAACGCCTCGCCCAGACCGATGACCAGCCCGCCAAGGACAGCGCCGGGGATGCTGCCAAGCCCTCCGAGCACGATGACCGCCAGGCCTTTGAGTCCGTAGCTGACGCCGAAATACGGCCCGGCCAGCCCGAAGCTCGCGCCGATGAGGGTGCCGGCCAGGCCGCCCAGTGCGCCGGAGATGAAAAACGTGGACAGGATGTAGCGGTCCACGTTGATGCCGAGCAGGCTCGCGGTTTCCGGATTCTCGGCCGTGGCTTGCAGGGCCTTGCCCATGCGCGTCCGGTTCATGAACCAGGCCAGCACCAGGAGCATGGCCAGGCTCACGCCGAGGATGATGAGCTGCACGGTGCGCACGGCCAGAATCTTGCCGTCCATCTTGAAGATCATGGCCATGGGCAGAGAGCCGAAGATGTCCGATGGAAAGGAATAGATCTCCGCGCCAACGAGAAATTGGAGGCAGTTGACCAGGATAAGGGCAACGCCCAGGCTGCTGACCAGAGCCAGGAGCGGATCGGCGCCCTTGGCCCGCAACGGCCGAAAGGCCAGACGCTCGACCAGGACGCCGACAAAACCGGCCATGACCGAGCCGCCCAGGAGCGCCACGGGAAACGGCAGGCTGAACGGCAGGCTCATGCCGGCCAGGAGTCCGTTCAAGCCGAAATCGCCGACGGCCAGGGCGTAGGTGCAATATGCGCCGAGGGTGAAGACCGCGCCGTGGGCGAAATTGATGATTCCAAGGATGGAGAAGACCAACGTATAGCCGAGGGCGAAGATGGCGTAGACCGAACCGATGGAGAGGCCGTTCAGGATATTTTGCAGGAAATAGACGATGTTCATGATATGCCAAAAGCCGGGGGAAGCGGCGCCCCCCCGGCAGGATGCGTTATTCGGGCAGCAGTTCCATGGCCCCGGTCTTGCCGTCGTCGGCAATCTTGATCTGGGAGACATAAAACGTCTTCTGGGTGATCTCGCCGTCGGCATCGAGGACGATCTCGCCGAGCGGCGTGTCGTAGGAACTGGAGATGATGGCGGCATTGAGCGCGGTGCGCAGTTCAGCGGTGTCCATCTCGGCGACTTTCTTGCCGGAGTTCTTCTCGACCTCGCTCAAGGCTTCCACGACAACCTTCACGCTGGTATAGGCTTGGGCCGAGAACTGGGCCGGGTCTTTCTTGAACATCTCCTTGAACACGGGAACAAAGGCGTTGTTCTCGGCGTTGTCGGCTTTTGGACTGTAAGCCTGGGCCACGATGACGCCGGTGCATTCCTTGCCGCAGACCGGATACATGTTCGGAGAGTTGAAACCGTTGCCGCCGACGATGAGGCCCTCATAGCCGAACTGGCGCAACTGCTTGACCATGTTGCCTCCGTCGGCCGCCAGGCAGCTCATGACCACCATGTCCACGTTCGCGCCGAGGATGGCGGTGACCTGGGTGGTGAAATCGGTGTCCTTGACGCTGGTCTTTTGAATGAGGGCGATGTTCAGGCCCTGGTCCTTGATGGCTTCCTGGAAAATGCCGGTCTCGGAGACGTTGAAGGCGTCATCCTGCGCATAGACCACGGCCACGTTCTTGACATTGGGGTTGATGGCCAGCGCCCGCTTCAAGGCGTTGGGGGCGACCAGGGTCATGGGCGCGGAAATGCGGGAGACGTATTCGCCGATCTGGGCCACGCCCTTGGCCGTGTTGGACGGGCCGACCACCGGGACTTTGGCCTGGTTGGCGATAGGATTGGCGGCAAAGGCCTGCTGGGACAGGGTGGGCCCGATGATGGCCACGACCTTGTCGCGGGAGATCAGGTTCTGAAAGGCGTTGATGGCCCCGGCTTCGTCACCGCCGGTGTCCTGGAAGACGAGTTTGATGGGCGTTCCGTTCACGCCGCCCTTCTCGTTGATCATCTTTTCCGCCACCTTGGCGCCGTTGACCTGCTCTTCGCCGAACAGCGCCACATTGGTGGTCTGCCCTACGGCGATACCTACAGGAATGGGGCTGCCGACCGGTTCGGCAAAGGCTGCCTGGGCAAAAAACAGGCTTGCTGCCAGCACTACGAATATGCGCATGAAATCCTCCGTAAGAATGCGATTTGCAAAGAGAAAAAACTATGCAATCGATAAAAGATTGACTGACCTATCAAGGACGGTCAGAGGGTGCAAGCTGAAAATATGCCGTAAAGGGGTACGTATGAAAAAAAGGTTGCAAAATCGGTCAGATGAACTTTCGCATCGCGCAAAGCGTCAGCGCGGCGGCACCGTGAACCACTCCCCCACTTTTGGCAGCAAAAACAACGATTCGTCGATCCCCCTGGAATGCAAGGCCTGCGACAGTTCCCGGCGCGGGGCCGCATAGGCTTCGTCGGCCATGGGAAAAACCTCGTGCTGGGTGCCCATGGCATTCCCCAGTCCCAGATCCAGGAAGGTCTGGACCGCCTCGGCGGGATTCATGTGAGCGTAGCGCATGAACCATTGCGGCTCGTATGCCCCGACCGGCAGCAGACTCAGGCGCGGCGGGCCGTACTTTGCCACAAAATCCTTTGACAGATGCCCTGCGTACCCCGCATCGGCCAGAAAATAGATGGCCCCACCCGGCGCATCGATGACAAAAGCCCCCCACAAGGCTTCGAGCCGATCAAAAAGCCCCCGGGCCGACCAATGCTGCATGGGCTCGAGCACAAGGCGAACCTGCTCGTTGACGGTGAAGCTCTGTCCCCAATCCAGGGTCCGAAGCCGCATCTCCGGAACGGCCGACCTGATCGTGGCATCGTTGCCCAGAGGCGTCAGGACCAGTGGATTGAAGGCCTGATGCAGACGCGCGAGCGTCGGCAGGTCCAGATGATCGTAATGGTTGTGGCTGACCAGTACCAGGTCGATGGGCGGCAGGTCTTCAAACCTCACCCCGGGCGCGGCCACCCGCCGAGGGCCCGCAAAACTGAACGGACTGGCCCGCTCGGACCAGATCGGATCGGTCAGGATGTTCAGCCCCCGGGTCTGCAGCAACACCGTGGCATGACCGACATAGGTCACGCGCAACTCTTCCCCCATGACGCGTTGCGGAGGCAGGGTCGGTTCGACCGCCACATGCTCCGGCCAGTATCCGCGCTCGGCGGTCAGACGCCACTTCAGAAAATCGCCAAAACGATTGGGCATCGGATCCCAGGGATTGTCGAACGTGCTGCCATCGAAATGATCCGAAACCGGGCCACGATAATACCCGTTGCCGCAGCCAAGCAGGAACAGCACGGCCAACAGGAAAAGTGCGCTGCCAGCCGTAGCCATACTCCGGCCATGATGGTTCCTGTGGGGAGGATTATGCATTGAAGTCACCTGATCGTGATGAGACGTTAAAAAAATCATCTATATGTATACACCGTACAGAGGGCACTGCAAAAAGTCATTCCCCGGCGTCGCTATCGCATGAAAGCAACGATCCCTCGTCCCTGCGACGAGCAGAGTCCCTACCAGATCATTCTTGATATCCTACAGCGGAATCGCTCCGGCCACTGATCTGCCAGGAAGCTTCGAACAACTCTTTTTGGCTCAAGCAATCATGATTTCTCGCGCCGGGGAAGTGACGGGCCTAAAACACGATGAATATTTTGACTTCGCCCTTTTTTTACGTATAGATAGATGACATGTTTAAAGAAATCGGCCTGAGACAGATGTTGTCGGCATGATGCTTCTGTGTCATTCTTCAAACAGAGCTGGAGTGCATCGCTAGTTATTTCTAACCATAATTCAATGGAGGGGGCATGTTGAGTTCATTTCGCATACGTGGACGCCTGTTCGTCATTCTTGGCCTCAACGTCGCCTTGATCGGAATCATGGGATTTGTGGCCTTTTTCATGGCCACGTCCATCAACGAAAAATTATCTTTGGTGCTTATGCGCGACCTGCCCGGAACGGCGGTCCTGCTCGAAGCGGACCGCGACCTGCACCAGATGCTTCTGGCCGAGCGAGGCTTGTTGCTCAGCATTCCCGGATCGGCCGAATATGAAAACAACCTGAAATCCTACCAGGAAAACATGGAGCAGGCGGACAGCCGCATGTCGAAGTTCATTGAAGTCTCTTTCTCAGAGGAAAAAAAGGCTTTGGTCGACCAGTACAAGAAAGACAGGATCGCCTGGGAAGACATATCGAAAAAGATACTCGCGCTGCGTGCCACGTCCACAGGGGAAGCGAGTCCGGAAGCTGTTGAGCTGGCCACGACCGAAGGCGCTGAAAAATTCGACATCATGCGCGAGCACATCAACAAACTGACCGAAATTGTCGAAAGCGACGCCGAGATTGCGGGCCAGGAAGCTGCGGGCGCCTTTGAGCGGCTCAAACTCATTCTGGCAATCATCACCTTCGGCAGCATCCTCGTGGGCGGTGCGCTGACCCTGTTCATCTCCAACGGCATAACAAGCCCTCTGGGCCGCATGATCGCCATGCTGCGCGACATTGCCGAGGGTGAAGGCGATCTGACCAAAAGGATCAAGGACCAGTCCGGCACGGAAACTCAGGAACTGGGCGAGTGGTTCAATCAGTTCGTGGACAGGGTGCACAACATCATCAAGGATGTCGCCCGCAATTCAAGCCAGGTCAGCATGGCCTCGCGCACCCTGTTGGACCTGGCAGGCAGCCTCAGCAATTCGTCGAACGTCATGACCGGGACCTCGAACACGGTCGCGGCCTCGGCGGAGGAAATGAGCGCGAACATGAACAGCGTCGCCGCGTCCATGGAGCAGTTTACGGTGAACATGGGCACCGTGGCCACAAGTTCCGAAGAAATGAGCGCGACCATCACGGAAATTTCCGTCAGCACGGGAAAAGCCAAGGAAATAACCGGCCAGGCTGTTGCCGCGGCCGGGAAGGCTTCCGTACAGGTCAACGAGCTCGGCACGGCGGCGAGGGATATCGGCAAGGTTACGGAGGCCATATCGGCCATATCGTCCCAGACCAACCTTTTGGCCCTCAATGCGACCATCGAGGCGGCCCGGGCAGGAGAGGCGGGACGTGGTTTTGCCGTGGTCGCAAATGAGATCAAGGAATTGGCCCAGCAGACCGCCCAGGCCACGGAGGAAATCCGAGGCAAGATTCAAGGCATCCAGCAGACCACCGGACAGACGGTGCAGGAGATCGGACAGATCAGCAACGTCATCAACGATGTGGATTCCATCGTGGGGAGCATCGCTGTGGCGGTGGAAGAGCAGTCCGTGACGACCCGCGACATCGCCGATAATGTTGGGCAGGCCTCGGTCGGCGTGCAGCAGGTCAACCAGAATGTCGCGCAGGCCGATGGGGTGCTGCGAACCATCGCCAAGGATGTGTCGTCGGTCAATGCCGCTTCGAGTGAAGTGGCCGAAACCGCCCAGTCCATGCATTCAAATTCGCAATCCCTGGCCCGCTTGGCCGAAAATCTCGATGAAATGGTGAGCAAATTCAAGATCTAGATTTTGCCTTCCCAAACCAACAACTGATGCATCGGACAGGAGGCGGGGGCACCCCCGCCCTACTCCCATTCCGCCGCAACCATGGCGGTTAATGCAACATCCAGGAGCGCCCGTGAATTTAGACTGCGTAGACTGCAAAACCCGAATTGATTCCTTCGAGGCCCTCATGACCGAAAACGGGAATCTGGCCGACATCCGTCTGGCCCCGGACAAGTGGACCTTGAAGGAAATGATCAGTCACCTCATCGACTCCGCCTCCAACAACCACCAGCGCTTCATCCGCCTGCAGCTTGAACCGGTGCTCGTTTTCCCGAAATATGACGCCGAAGAATGGAAAAACGCGACCAAAATCGCATCGTTCGACTATTCGACGCTGGTCACCCTCTGGAAAACCTACAACGCCCTGCTCATGCACCTGATCGAAAACATGAATCCGGCCGCCTTGGGCCACGTCTGGAGACGCGAGGACAAGGACATCTCCCTGGAAGCGCTGATCCACGACTACTTCGCGCACATGGAGCTGCACCGCAAACTGTTCGAGGACAGGGTGGAAGAAATCAAGCGGTAAGGACGGCACGGTGCCGCACATGCCCTTGCGCATATAAAAAGGTCAGCCTCTCGTTCAAACGCACCGGATTGCTCCGCAGTGAAGAATCGAGGGACCGACCTCTTTTTCAAATCAATCCGGCGCAGTTCAATAGGCCGGCACCAGCGAATAGCCTTTTTGCTGATATCCCAGTGACGCGATCCAGCCGTTTTCCACCGGATGGATCTGCGGCGCGATCGATTCCGGTTTCACCCCCATGAGGTTTGCGGCGAACATGCAGACTTCGAGTCGAATCCCGTCCTTGGCCATAGCCGCGATGGTCCGATCGAACTCTTCGAGCCGCTTCTTTTCTTCGGAAGAAAATTTCTCCCGTTCGTTTGACAGCAGCAGCACCGACACATCCATGAAGACCACCACGAATTCCGGTTTCTCGGATACGGCCCGTATGGCCGGATCCTTGAACGTATCGTGCACCAACTTCAGATGAATCAATGCGCTTTCCGTGTTCCCGTCCCTGAAATCGAAGATCGTATTGACCGATTTAATCCCCTTAAGCGCCTCATATCCTTGGGCCGAAGCCGAAACTCCAAGAAATCCAAGCAGGCAGAGGATAAAAAAAGCTGCAAGCGCTGATCTGACATAATTTTTCATGACATACCTCCTTTGTTGTTGATTCATGATTGACGTCTGTTGACGCGCCTACCTGAGCGTCGCCAATGCTTCGCCCAGTCGCTGCCGCTGTTCCGCGGTGGTCACCACCCCCAGCATGGACTGATACCTCGGATGTTCAACCCCGGAGAAGATGTATTGCCAGCGGTAGGCGTCCAGAAACCCCGCGTTGAGATCCCGTGCCTTATCCGCCATGGCCGAACCTGATATTTTGAGAAAATAATCGACGTCGGCTGCACTTTGGGCCTGAAGAATGCCATCCACATCCGCAACCATAGCGATGAGTTCATCCACCGCCTGGTCGCGTTCCCGATCCGAAATCTTGGCGTTCACACGCGCCCACTCCAGCTCATCCACAATGGCGTGGCTGGTCTCCTCCTTCCAGTGAAACAGGAAAATATCCTTGTACAGTTCGGACAGATTGTCCTGCGGGGCGATGCTTTGCTTGTAGTGCTCCTGCGTGAACAGCTCGATCTCCAGAATCAGCCCCATCACCGCCCAGGTGGAATTCCTCAAGACGGCTTCCGCCACCGCGTCGGGGTCGGGCATAAAGGTGTACCCGTCCGGCATGCCCGCCGCCATCATCGGTTCGATTTTGCGGAACAGCATCTGGTGTTTCAGCTCCTCGTCGCAAAAACGGACCAGCGATTCCAGGGCGACCTGGCTGCCAAGCCAATGATCGCGGGTGCAGTCGAGTATCTTCGCGGTGATGAATCGTTCCACGAATCCGAACATGTTGGCGTAGGTGCGGCCCTGGATCTGGCTGGCAAAGCGTTTGTCGTGGTCGGACATGAAATCGAACTGATCGATTCTGGTCAGCCCGTCCGGCAGAAATTTCTGCGAATAATCAAACGGCCGACCGCGCAGCACATCCTTGTCGATGTCCCACCGGACCCGTTTCGAGACCTCGATGCATTTGGCATATCGTTCGATGTTGAGCTCTGGCGATGGTTCCATGGGTGACCTCCTTTCGTTGGTTGTGGTGAATTGAGCACCGAACCGTATTTCGATCCGACATTGTCTATTGCCGGCAGAGGAGGAGAATGAAGGCGAGAGGGCGGTGGCTATCGAGCAGAATGAATTTCGAAAATGGAGCCGATCAAAAAAATTAATTCTTATCGAAAATATGACAAGAGGAAAAAGGCATCAGACTCTTGGACTCCCGGGCAGCTTCCAGCCGCCATCTTTACTCCTCCGCCCCGTCAGCCTAGGGTGCGCCTTTGCGGAGGTGCATGGTGAACATCCTTCAGGCTATCCTGCCTATTTTCCTGCTTATTCTGATCGGGTTCGTGCTGCGAAGGGCGGAATTTCCAAGCGCGGGATTCTGGCCTCAGGCCGAGCGCCTGACCTACTACGCGCTCTTTCCGGCCCTGCTCATCGACAAGCTGACCTCCATGCATGTCGGAGAACAACCGGTGCTGCTCATGGCGGCGACCCTGGCCGCGAGCATCTGCCTGCTGGCCGGGATGCTTCTGGTTGTGCGGCCCTGGCTGCAAAGCGACGGACCGGCTTTCACCTCCATATTCCAGGGGGCCATCCGGCCCAACACCTATGTGGGCCTGTCCGCCGCCGGCGGGCTTTTCGGCGATGCGGGGCTCTCGCTTTCCGCCGTGGCCCTGATGACGATCATCCCCCTGGTCAACGTGCTCTGCGTCCTGGTGCTGGCCAGACATGGCCGGGACACCACGACGCACGGAGTGCGGGGAACTGTGACACAGCTCGGACGCAATCCGCTCATCCTCTCCTGCGCGGCGGGCTTCGCCTTGCAGGCCGCAGGCATCACGCTGCCGGCGACAGTGCGGGAGGGCCTGCACATCATGGGCAGCGCGTCGTTGCCGCTCGGCCTTTTGGCCGTGGGCGCGGGACTCTCCTTCTCCGCAGCGCTGGCGGGTTGGAAGGACATGGGATCAAGCGCCCTCTTCAAGCTCCTGGCCCTGCCGCTACTGGCCTTTGCGGTGGGCCGGACGCTGGGACTGGGCGGGACGCCACTTGGCATCTGCCTGATCTTCACGGCCGTTCCGGTCTCGGTCTCCTCATACATCCTGGCCCGGGTGCTCGGCGGAGACCACGAACGCATGGCGGCCATCATTACCGTGCAGACGCTGGCGGCGCTGGTGACGTTGCCGCTGGTGCTGGGCATGCTCATCTAGAATCATGGCCACGCACGGGACAACGGCTTGCGGAACTCAAATCTGGGAAGAATAGGCAACTGGCGACACGGATGACCTGTTCGACACGCAGTAGCCGCGTGCGGCGAGGCGTCAAGCGAAGTAACGGGGAAACGATGGAGCCAGCTTCCTGCCCTACCCTTTTCCACTATCTCCGCACGACTCATCATTTGCCAAGGAACTTATGAAGAAGCTATCAATTAACGATACACTGCAAATTTTCGAATATCACCAAATCCTGCCGCTCCCAGTCGCCAGGCCTGCAAACAGCCTGCTTTCTGGACGGAGCAACAATTCGCTCAATATTGGTCAATGAATTCAATCTATATTCTTCGTATTCAACAAGTGTAGGAAATGTGAACATATGCAAAACAACTTTTTCTTTATGCTCAGAAGAAAAAAAATACCCATGGTGCTCCCCTCCGCAATTTTCAATCAAAGAAATCAGCATCATGAAATTATTCTTCAAATTATTCTTTAAATTATTCATATTAAAATTTTCATTATTGAATTTCAAATAACATGTGATCATATTTTTCCTCAATATAAATTGTTACATGATTTACTAATGAATGTATTCACAAATAATTCTAAAACGATGGAAATAATTTCCTTAAAAATAATTTGTTGCATATAAATGACCAATCCATGACAAACAAAATTCACTTTTAAATTCAATAAAATTTAAGCATAAAATCTTATCATATCATGATCATTAATCAAATAATCATCCACAAGAAAAATAAATCTATAGTAAAATAAGAAATAAAAACAGTCTATTCGTACATTATAAGTATTACGACGCACAACAACATCCCATAATGTACTCAGTAATAATAATGTCATCAGCCACCGAAGGGTACTTACTTTAGGAAATTTTCACACATCCTAATGCCAGACATAACTTGGCAGTGCGCTGCAGGACTTATAACGTGGCGAGAGAAATATTTTTGTGGGTACCGAAGGAAATGCCAATGCTGTTTTTCCGAGGAGAACGGATTCGGTCGCGAATCTTGGTTTCAATCTGGTAAAGAAGATGTCGAACGAGATCTTTAGACACAACGCCAAACACTACGAGGCATCCATGAAGACATCGACTTCAAAGATGACTGTTGAAGAAATTCGTCGACGTTTCGACGGAGAAGTCGAGCGCTTTTCGAATCTTGCTGTGGGCCAGACAACGACGGTCGATGCTACGACCAACCTTGCGCTGCTTGCCGAAGCGGCGGCCAGGTGCACGCCAAAAGCGCGCCGAGTCCTTGATATTGGCTGTGGCGCAGGCAACGCCACCTTGAGTCTGCTGCGCCGGATAAACCCGCTCGACTGCGACCTGCTCGATCTCAGCAACAAAATGTTGCATCGCGCACAACAGCGCGTCAGCGCCGAGACCACGGGTGTCGTCAGGATCATCCAGGCGGACTTTCGCTCGGCGGACCTGCCGCGCAACCACTACGATGTCGTACTCGCAGCGACAGTGCTCCACCATTTGCGTGAAGATAATGAGTGGCAAGAAGGCTTTGCGACGTTGTACGATCTTCTGGCGCCAGGCGGTTCGCTATGGATCACCGACCTCATCGAGCATGAAAACGACGAAGTTCAAAGCATCATGTGGAATCGCTACGGCGATTACCTCGTTCAGACGGCGGGTGAAGAAGCCAGAGATCGCTGCTTCAAGGAAATCGAGGTCGAAGACACGCCAAAGCCCCTAACCTATCAGCTCGAACTCCTGAGAAAATGCGGTTTCCGCCAGATCGACGTTCTGCACAAAAACGCCTGCTTCGCCACCTTTGGCGCGGTCAAATAGTTCTGAGAGCACTTGCGTGCAAATCGCAGTGTGACCATGGAAAGAAGCTACATACAAATAAATTCAAGATACAAGAGCTGACTCTGTTTCCTGCGCTGGTGCGGATATTTTGCTTTGAACCAGAATGACGGAGCACACAAAAAAGCCCAGGCGAATGGAGCCTGGGCGAAAATGAAAGCCACGAATATGTGAATATTCAGACCTGTCTGCAAAATCTTCGACAGAACAACGTATTAAAACATCCGAAAAATTTTATTACCATAATTCAATGCGAAGTGGCCTAGCCGTGGAAAGAAGGTATTCCGAAAAAATTCAAGATTCAAGATCTGATAACCATACAAAAGGACACCTCCGAAAATAGCAGGTGACCGATTCCTCTGCTATATAGGAGTTGGCAAACACTCGTATCGGAGGTGTCCAATGGCTATATACGCAGGAATCGATTTGCATTCAAATTCAAATTTCTTGTCTGTGGTCGATAGTGCAGGAAAGATCATTGAAAAACGAAAACTTGCTAACGATGTCCAGGCAATTTTGCATCCGCTTGCTGCCTATCGAGAGCAGGTCCAAGGAATTGCTATCGAGTCGACTTTTAACTGGTATTGGATCGTCGATGCTTTGATGGACGAAGGGTATCGGGTGCATTTGGCCAATCCGGCGGCCATCCAGAAGTATTCTGGGCTCAAGCACAGCGACGACGCCAGTGATGCGGCTTGGCTGGCCGAGATGCTTCGCCTCGGCGTCCTGCCTGAAGGGTACATCTATCCCAAAGCGGAACGCCCGATCCGAGATTTATTGCGTAAACGCGGCCACTTGGTACGTTTAAGAACTTCATTGATCACCAGTTTGAAAGGTATTGTCTCCAGAAACAACGGGCATTCGATTTCGGTGAACAAGATCAAACAGCTTAAGACAAATCACGTAGCACCACTTTGCGTCGCCAATGAGGATCTGGCGCTTTGCGGAGAAGTCAGCAAAGACACCATCGACTACCTGGGGCGGCAGATAAAGAAGATCGAGAAGCAGGCCGAGGAGAGAATCGAACTGCGTCCGACGTACAAGGCCCTGCTTTCCATGCCAGGAGTAGGCGTGATTCTCGGTCTGACGATCATGTTGGAAACCGGTCCAATTGATCGTTTCCCCAAGGCGGGCAATTTTAGCTCATATTGCCGGAAAGTGCCGTCCACTTGGATTAGCAACGGTAAGCGTAAGGGGCGAGGCAACACCAAGAACGGAAACAAGTACTTGGCGTGGGCTTTCTCAGAGGTCGCAGAACTCGCAAGGCGTTACGACGACGCAAGCCGTTCATGGTATGACCGCAAGATGGCCAGAAGCAACAGAATGGTCGCACATAGCGCCTTGGCCCACAAACTTGCGCGGGCCGCGTATTTCATCATGCGGGAGGGCGTGAACTTTGATCACGAGAAATGTTTTGCATAAATTTGGAGGCGGTGGGGAACCAGCATTAGGGTTGGAATAACCACCAGATCTGATTGGTAGCCATCGCTTCCAGCTTTTCGGATGACTTTGTTTCGCCGACCACGACATGAGCCAGCAACGGGTTGGTTCACAACCATGAGATCTGTAAAAACACTTTGGACATGGCGTGGGATCGAAGATTATCTGGCCGTCGCAAGACGGTGGGGCTGCTCCGGCAGCCTAGATCCTGATGGGTGACTGGTGCGGCGAAATACGCTGACATCGCAAAGCTGATATTTCGAGAAAGGCAAAAACAAAGAAATTCGAGGTATTATCAAGTAGTTTTGTCCGAGGCGAGAAAACCTAATTTTCTGGCCCGCTGGAGCACTTTCTCTTGACCTCGGTCCTTTTGATGGGTGACCCCGATTTTATGCGATTTTAATATTTTACTCTAGACCCTGTGCTGGTTTGTACTCCACTAATCACCGTAAATACCAGTAAATTTAGTGTTAGAAAAGTTAACATGCAAGGACGTTTATGAAAAAAGATTTAGTCGCAAAAGTTATAGCAGTTGTATTACTGGCAGGAGTATTTGGTTGTTTTGCTTACGATGAAGCATTGAGTGATATTGGAAGAATGGAAATGATGTCTGTAATAGATGTAGCAAAAGAAGCAATGAAACCAGCATTTGAATCTAAAAGTGAAGCAATATTTCTATTTATTGCATGCGGTTTAACTATTATTGTTATAACAGAATTGCTTGGATTTTTTATTAGAGTTATATTTTTTCGAAAAATTGACGAAACAAATATTGTTCACAATCATAATATTACATTACAAATACCTAGCAATATAGGTGTTAGTGCAAAAAATATTGAATAATTATTCAACATTTTTGAATAAAAGCTTGAGCTGGACGATCTTGAGACTGACGTTATTCATTTTTTTTCTGTGTCTATTGCAGAATGTGTCGATGATCTAGTTAAAATATAGTCATATTGTGATTATTAAATTATTCTGAAATTTGAGATGGCAAGCATAATTATTCGCAAAATGAACAATAAAGATTTTTATTTTTATTTTATTTGGCGAAAATAAATCCTGATTTAAAAGCACAAAGCCATCCGGTGGCGGGTCGCTTTTGTTATTTGATGAGATGGTAATCGCTGGTCATACGCAAACATACTTGTTTGGTTTTTGCGGATATTGATGGTCATCATCTTAACCTTTAATGTGTTACATGGATGACCATGTTCGGAATCGTATGCACATTGGAGTATGGAGACGGTGGAATAACCCGCCTTCTAGCCCATTTATAGGTACGTATTGCGAGATAGAATTACTGGAATTATGTATGACAAAATAAGTGGTTGCCGTTAGTGCAAGTTCTCTTGTAGCGACATTCCGAAAAGAATTCGTGCTCCAAGGCTGAAGGGGTGTCGGGTCAAATTGTCGTCAAAAGCAGACCTGGCTCCATTTTTTCTTCCTAGACCAGATTGATCATTGAGAGAATCATGGACACAGCCACGATCCTGAACCTAAAAATATCCTCTGCCGAATGCGTCAACTTCGCCTCCGCTCAGAATTCGGTGCCGATCCTCCAGAGTATAGAGATTCAAAATACGTCAGATACCCCGTTAGAAAATCTAACGTTGGAACTCATTCCATACCCTCAATTTTGCCGAAATAGGTCATGGGCTGTCGACAGGATCGGCGCCCAAAGCGAAGTATCGTTTTCCGATTTGCGCCTGAATTATGATTTTGCATTTTTCGATGGCCTCAATGAAGCTGAACAAGGACAACTCAACTTCCGGCTTAAACAGTCCGAGAAAGTCCTTGAAGAGCAAATTTTGCCACTGCGACTTCTTGCTCGCGATGAATGGGGCGGTGTGGGGATGGCGAGTATTCTTGCGGCATTTGCCTCTCCCAACGATCCCGTCATCGCCCGAGTTTGCAAGCAGGCAAGCATGCTGCTGGAGAAAAGCGGCCGACAAGGGGCGTTGGACGGCTATCAAAGCACAGACCCAAAAAGAGCATACATGCTTGCGGCCTCAATCTGGTCCGCCATTACAGGGATGGCGTTGAGCTATGCAGAGCCTCCGGCTTCGTTCGAGACCAAGGGACAGAAGATCCGAAACTCCAAACGGATCTTGGAAGAGGGGCTTGTTACATGCCTTGACGGAGCACTTCTCTTCGCAGGTGCTTTAGAGGCTGCGGGGCTCAACCCGGCCATTGTCTTTACCAAAGGGCACGCCTTCGCAGGTGTATGGCTTGCAGACAAGACTCTTCCCGCTATTGAAGAACCTGATGTCATTGAACTGCGCAAAGCCATTGCCGCAAGGGAATTCATCGTTTTTGAAACAACACTTGTTACGATGCGGCCCGTTGCAGACTTCAACCAAGCCGTAAAGAACGCCCAGGGCCAACTCGCCGAAGAAAACGAAAACAATTTCGAACGAGCCATCGACATACGACGAGCACGCTTTGCTGGAATCACGCCTCTGGCTGCGCATCAAACGGGAGGGACTTCGGAAGGAGGGAACGAGGAGGTAGCTCCTGCCTCTCTACCCCCTGAACCGGATTTCGGCTTACTGCCTGGCGAAGTCGTCGACGAGACACCGCAAACGCCCCAAGGAAGAATCGACCGCTGGCAACGGAAACTGCTCGACCTCACCCTGCGCAACCGTTTACTCAACTTCAAGGAAACTAGGCAGACCATTCCTGTCTTGTGCCCGGACCTGCCAAAACTTGAAGACATGTTGGCGGAGGGAAATTCCCTGCGCATCATCTCGCTGAAGGACGAGAATCCAATTGGTGCTCGCGACCCGGAACTTTACCGTCAACAGCATGGGAAGGATATCCATGAAGCGTTCGCCAAGGACGCCATGGAACGTAAGCAACTTTGCATTCCGCTTCCTGGAAATGAGATGCGCAACAGGCTAATCACCCTTTTTCGCAAGGCCAACAGTGAAATGCTCGAGGGAGGGGCTAATACTCTGTACCTCGCTGTCGGCTTTCTCAGGTGGAAAAAGGCGGAAAGTGATCCCACCATTTATCGGGCACCCATTCTGCTGCTTCCGGTTTCACTCAACCGTCGCTCGGCGCAATCCCACTTTTGTCTGACTCACCACGAAGATGACATTCGGATTAACGCCACTCTCCTGCAATTTCTACAGCGCGATCTCGGGCTCAAAGTGCACAAGCTTGAGGGGGAACTCCCCACCGATGACGCTGGCATTGATGTCCCACTGATATTCGCCCACATGCGTCAGGCGGTGAGAGACGTCCCAGGATTCGAAGTGGTCGAGGACGCGGCACTCTCTACATTCTCTTTTGCAAAATACTTGATGTGGAAGGATTTGGTCGATCGGACCGACGATCTGAAAAACAATCGGTTGGTCAAACATCTCATCGATTCGCCCGAAACGCCTTTCGAGCAGGCTTGTGGTCAAGCATGCCTCCCCCTCCCAAGCGAAATCGACAAAACGATTTCTCCCCGGGAATTACTGACGCCTCTCCCGGCCGACAGTTCGCAACTTGCCGCCGTTGTCGCGGCAATGAAGGGGTATGACTTCATCGTGATAGGTCCCCCCGGCACAGGAAAAAGCCAAACTATCGCGAACATGATCGCCCAATGCCTGTCCGTCGGCAAACGAGTCCTCTTTGTTGCTGAGAAATCAGCCGCGCTCAATGTCGTTTACCGAAGGCTTAAGGCATACGGTCTGGGCGATGTCTGCCTTGAACTTCATTCCAACAAGACAAACCGAAAAGAGGTATTGGCACAGTTGGGAGCCGCATGGGAGCGAAGCGAAATTTATTCCGCAAGTGCCTGGCAAATTGAAACAGATCGACTCAAGGATACCCGAGACCGCCTCAACCACTATGTCGAACAACTGCATGCCCCAGGGAGCCATGGTTTCAGCATATTCCAAGCAATCGGCATGGTTGTGGGACGTCGTCAGAAGTTTTCACTGAAATTTGACAACCTTCGGTCGCATGACCCGGCAATGTTTGATCGACTCGAAGACACTGTCAGCCAGGCAGCCCGAATTTACTCCATTGTTTGCAATTGTGGAGGATTCGACAGCGTCGAGACGAAGGATTGGTCTTACAAATGGGAAACCGATCTGGTTGAACGTGCCGAATCTGTTCTTGTCGCCATTCCTCCACTCAAGGACACGGCAGATGCACTTGCAGAAATAATCGGTCTCCCCAAGGTCGAGGAAATCGATCTCGAACGTATTAAAAAATTACATCAATTCTACGAAGTTTGCCAAATCACTGCAGAGCAGGACTATCGCAACGTCATCGACAAGGAATTAGACCAGTTGGAAAAGGCCGCCGCCTCTTTGGGCACGGCAATTACAACCATCCAGCAAGCGCGTTCCAACTTGTCGGCCAGTTATGATAATACTGAATTAAAACGAATTCCCATAGATGATATAGACCGGCAGTGGCGGGAGGCCAATGCCAAGATGTGGCCTTTTTCCGCCTTTGGCCGTCGGCGGGTAACCAAGCTTCTCCAGAGTTACGCCGCAAACGGCAAAGTGGATGTCGCCAAAGAAATTGCTCCGTTACGTCAGCTTCAAAACAATCTTGAAGTCGTCTCTCAAAGTGAATTGGTGGAACTTCCTGTATTTCGGGATGAGTCAACCGACGGGAAGGCAGTTTCCGAATACCTAGAACAGGCTGGCAGGTTGCAGCAGGCGCTCAATGAAGTACGCCGGCATGCTGCGGATGTGGATCATTTCAGCGCCACCTTGGAAGCCTTGCTGAAAAAACAACAAGGTAAACCGGAAGTGGCTCTCTTGGCTGAAGAATTCCAGTCGGCCTTGAAAACATTCAAAGACGCCTGCGATGCATACTTGATTCACGCCGGGGGAAAACTGCATTTTACTTCCATTGAATCGCTCGCAAAAGATCTTCGCCACATTATCGACAATAAAACGCAACTCGTGAATTGGGTCCCGTGGGTGGTCGTCAGAGAGCAAGCTCAGGCTTTGGGGCTTGCCCCTTTTCTTGATGCCCTCAAGTCGGGAGAAATCGATAACGCTAACGTCGACTTCCGTGTAGCCTACTTCAATTGGTGGATACCGCTTGCCCTGGACGACAGTTCCGAACTTCGAGGCTTCCGTCATTGGTCCCACGAAGACTTGATCAAGGAATTCAGGATACGCGACAAGAAAGTGCAAGAACTGGCTTCCGATCAAATTTTGAGGAAGGCCACTCATGGACTGCCGAACAAGGACACCGTTCCACGTCGATCTGAGCTGGGAACTCTGCGGCACCAACTTGGCCTGCAACGCCCCAGCCTCTCCATCCGTAAACTCATCGAGGGGATGCCAACTGCATTCACCAAACTGGCGCCATGCATGTTGATGTCCCCTCTGTCCGTGGCGCAATACCTGCCTGCTGACCAGACGCAGTTCGATGTGGTCATCTTCGACGAGGCATCCCAGATCACGACCTGGGATGCGGTTGGCGCCATCGCCAGGGCGAAGCAGTCCATCATCGTGGGTGACCCGAAACAGTTGCCCCCCACAAATTTCTTCGGGCGTACCGACGACGAAGACTTGGATGACTTAGCTGAATACGAAAAGGACCTCCCCAGCATCCTTGAAGAAGCCGAAGCGGCGGGCCTTCCGCCGATCCAATTGAACTGGCACTACCGCAGTCGCGACGAGTCGCTGATATCCTTTTCTAACCACCATTATTATGGGGGCAGACTCATCACCTTCCCGTCGCCCAAAACGGAATCGGACGCTCTCGTTTTCCACAAGAACAATGGCGTCTATGCCAGAGGAACTGGTCGAACCAATATCGAAGAAGCACGGGAGATTGTGCAGTTCGCTAAATCTCGCCTGGAAGACTGGCTCGAATACCCCGAAGAAAATCGCCCAACTCTCGGAGTCATCACATTCAACATCCAACAACAGGAGTTGATCCTCAATCTGTTCGACGAGGCCAGGACTGCCAATCCGAATCTGGAGTGGTATTTCAGCGATGATCGGGAGGAACCGCTAATCGTTAAAAACCTGGAGAATATTCAGGGAGACGAACGCGACATCATGTGCTTTTCCATCACGTTCGGGAAGGACAGTGCGGGTAAAATTTCGATGAGTTTCGGCGCTCTCAACTTGGATGGCGGTGAAAAGCGACTCAATGTTGCCGTGACGCGAGCCCGGTCCGAGATGCATGTTTTTTCATCTATTGATGGCGATGATATCGACACAGCAAGGACAAAATCCCTTGGCGTTGCTCACCTCAAGAATTTTCTGGATTACGCAAAAAAGGGATCAATTGCCTTGCCAGCAATGAATTCAGATTCGGTAGGAGATGCCGAAAGCCCATTTGAAGAAGCTGTGATGGCAGCGCTTCAGAACAAAGGATGGGAAGTGAGGCCTCAAATCGGCGTCTCCGGCTATCGCATCGATCTCGGCGTAGTCCATCCCGATCACGCCGGAGCCTACCTTGCCGGTATCGAATGCGACGGAGCCAGCTACCATAGCTCAGCAAGCGCTAGAGACCGAGACAAAATCCGGGAGGGAGTGTTGCGCAACCTCGGTTGGAGCATCATCCGTATCTGGTCAACGGACTGGTTCATGAATCCGACGGATGCACTCAAGCGGGTCCATGACGAACTGGAAGAACTGCTTGATGCCTCTCGAGTAAGGGAAAAAGAAGAAGCGGCAAAAGCCCAAAACCGTCCTGAAAAACAGAAGGAGTGGCGCGAAGCCCCAGAAGCGCTCGTCGCCGAGATAGCAGGACTGGAAGACTCGATGGCCGCTCCACAACTCCAGCTTCTATTAGAGATTAGTCCAGCTACGTCGATCCCCTTAAATCCAGTTATGAAGGATTCCAGTTCCCTCTATGCTAGGGATGCCCAGATACCTTCGAAAGGCGTTACAGGGGAAGGAGTCGACTTAGATTGGCCTGTCCAGCCGAACGCAGAGCTTTTTTTCGATCCGGAGTATCGGGCAGTCCTTGCTAGAATGATTGACCATCTCGTTGAAAAGGAAGGCCCCATCGAGGCCAATCGGCTGGCCCGCACTATCTGCAAGGCCCATGGCTGGCAAAGAACCGGTGCCAAAATTCGACAGCAAATCGATGATTGTATGGGCGATAACGAATCTCACCAGGAAGATGAAGTGACGTTTGTATGGGCCCCCGGAACATACCGGGAAGAAGTTCCCTACAGAGCAATCGAAGATCGCAGCACCATGGAAATTTCACGTCACGAATTATTCGGGCTCATTGCGGCTCACCCGGAACTCAAGATGAGTGAGGACCAAGTTCGCGATTTAGCGGGAATGTTAGAGATCAAACGACTGTCAGCAACGGTGAAAAGCTATCTTGAAAATTGTCTTATTATGTATTTCATGCGTGACAGTTAAAACAACGGTGAGCGATGCCCGGAAGTCGATCATGAAACTTGAACTGTGGTGAAACCCTCAAGAATTGAGTGGTCCGAAGTTTCCCGGCAGGTCAAGAGCAAGAAGTCTCCGTTGTAAAGGTACAGTATTTAAAAAGCTATGATGCACTTACTTACCATATAAAATATCTTTACTCTAAAACAAAACTTCATCGTTACCAGTTTTGATATAACAAATCCCTTAAGAATGACAAAAAAAAGCTTAACGTTTTTTATATTTTAGCTCGGCGTTATATTTCAATCGGAGTACTTAAGTGAGTCAGCAGGAATTACACGACTTAATTATTTATCAAGATAGATACTTTGAGATATTGACCGATTTTTTCCTCAGCGTGACAGGGTGCCTACCACGTGACTTTTCACCATTGGATAACTTTTCGGAATCTATCCAAAGAATGGCTATTACTTTAAGAGCAAACCCTAGCAGAGTTGAAGGTGCTATGGTGGCATTTTCAACTCTCGAAACAGAACTTAAGAAACTATATTCGGAAGACGGTGGTAAAGCCTTTAGCGCAGCTAAGAAACTAGATGCATGTAAATTGAATCTTGGTGGAAGCAGTCGTTTCTTTAAAACACAGTTAAATGCTACACGCAAATCACTTCTATATACCGATACGGTTTTAATTCCAGACCCTGTAATGCCATGGCTAGAGAAAAAACGAGACGAAGAAAAGTTCAGACATGTTATCCCGCTTCAGATGGCATTTTTCATCTTGCATTTGTCTGATCTTAAAGGATATAATTTTGATCTCCCACCATTTTTTGTGTTTCCAAGTTTTGAGAAGTCACTTGAAGAATATGATCAGCAAACGCAAGAAAATAGCATTCAGCTTATCACCGATGTATTTTCACATTATGTAGACTCAGGCATAGTGCACCCTCAAGATATTATGGAGTTTGCTGCAAAATACCCTGACCTGTACTTTGAAAAAATTGAAGAAGCGAGGCTCTTTGTCTCACCCGGGTCTGAGCCTGGGGAGCCTCTAAAAGTTGAGTTAGAAAATTACAAGGTTGAAATGAGGCAATGGAGGTCAGAAGATTGGTGTAATGAGCTGTTTTCGAAAGGTGATGCTAGTGTTGTAACCAACGCGATTTTTGAGCGTATTATGCCAAACTATCATTTACTGGAAAATTCCGATGAGCTAAGAAGCCATCCATTTCTGTGTGTAAACGCACAGGCGCATTATTACCAACTTATCGCAAATATGAAAAATGCATCTGCTGGTGAATTTGCTTCATTTGATCCATCTACATCAGCAATTCTACAGTCTCTTACGTCTAAAAGGCTTGATTATTTGGCCAATATCAAAGACGCGCAGCTCGCGGCATTGAGGAAAACCGATGAGAATGTTGAATTTAGGAGAGTATTAAGAGATTTAGTTAACAGTTTGCCTAATGCCAATATTGAAGATTTAGGGTATGTTGCTGCCGAAGTATGCTCTCATATTGAAAGAGCTATATCGAGACACGAGAAGCAGATTTCCTCACTTAATGATAAATATCAAGCTAAACATAAATACACAGCTTTAATTGCTAGCGGCACACTGGCTGTCACGATGTTTCCAGTTCTTGCCCCTTTCTTAGGTGCATTACTTCCGCTAGGTGGGGCTGCTGCAGCAGGTAAGTATATTTCTGATAAGCTCGATGAAAAAGCAGAAGTTGGACAATTTTCTCACTCCATGATGGGTGTGATCTCGAGAGCGAAAGGGAAATGAAATATAACATGGCGCTGCTACGGAAATTTCCGCAGAGCGCTGCGTTATAGTTTTTTTGAAATGATTCGTGTGTGGGCTTTTTGTGGGTTTTTGAACCCACAGGAACCCACACAAGACTACATGAAACTACGTAACTAGATAAATTCAGTAGAGTAAAGCGTCCTTCATCGTCCTGTCACGCCGGAGGCCGTGGGTTCGAGTCCCATCGGCCTCGCAATACGTTCCTGTTCGGATAAAAAGCCGAATGATTGTTAATTTCAAGATCTGCCCTCCTCCCCAATTGTTCAAAATAGGGGCATGAGAGGACAAAGGGGATATATCAAATGATCAGCATTGAGTTCTTCATCACATCGTTAATCGTGGTGCTTATTCCTGGAACCGGGGTAATCTACACAGTCTCTACCGGGCTTATCCAAGGTCGAAAGGCAAGTGTGTTCGCCGCGTTAGGGTGCACGGCCGGGATACTCCCCCACCTCATGGCTACAGTTTTGGGTCTTGCCACCATCATGCATACAAGCGCGCTTGCTTTCCAGACTCTGAAGTACGCTGGTGTTGTTTACTTGTTCTACGTCGCTTATGCGACATGGCGTGACAAGGCGGCTTTCGCCATTGACGCAACCCCTTCCACAAAAACGGCCGTTGGCTTGGTCGTAAAAGCGTTCCTGCTCAACATTCTCAACCCCAAACTGACCATCTTCTTCTTGGCTTTCCTTCCGCAATTTATTCAACTAGGCACGGACGAGCCTCTTTTCCAGCTTCTTCTACTCAGCGCTACTTTCATGGCGATGACGTTCATAATATTCGTTATCTATGGTTTTCTCGCACATGTATTCCGCAAGACCGTTATCGAGTCTCCACGAGTGCAAACCTGGCTGCGGCGTGGATTTGCCTCTGCATTTGCCAGCCTCGGGGCGGAGCTTGCGCTCACAGATTAATAGAAGCTAATTATGGGGCAACCCCAGCAATACTTGCTCGGAAAGAATACATTTCTGGAAAAGCTCTCCCTCTGCTCAAGGACAAAAGCGCCTTCAAGGAAAACCCTCGCGCCCAGCTCGTTGCCGACCGCCCGTCCTTGGAAGAGGCTAGCTGGCGCAGAGAGCCGTTCACTCCGAGACGCAGCCATCGGCAAGGCCTGCCATGAATTTGGCTATACCCAGGCGCACGTCGCCGCCGCGACAGGTTTGCATTATTCAACGGTAAGTAAAAATTATTCGAAAATTGGAATAATTCAAGAGCCAAGCCCCTCCTCCCCGCTTGAGGAAAATGAAGGGACTCCCGTATTTTCTCACCAAGGCCGCGGGATTCGAGTCCCATCGGTCCCGCCAAAAGAAACCTTCCGCTCCCTTGCTCGGGGTAACGGCTTGAGGATATTTTTTCTGTTCTCCTGACATGGTATCGTGATATGCGTTATCAACCGACCGTCACTTCGGGACCCGGCGGATGATCGTTTTGCTGCGGTCTGATTAAAAAATACGATGAAAATCATCATTAAACGAATCTACGATCCCGTGGAAGACGATGGCGTCCGCGTTCTTGTGGACCGGGTCTGGCCGCGCGGCATGAGCACGGAGCGCGTGCGTGCGGACGCGTGGCTCAAGGATGTCGCCCCGAGTACGGCCCTGCGCCGATGGTTCGGGCACGCGCCCGCGCTGTGGGAGGAATTCAAAAGACGTTACTTTTCCGAATTGGATTCCCGGCCCGACGCAGTCGCGCGACTGCTTCAACTGGGCAACCACGGCACGCTGACGCTGCTTTTTTCCGCGCGCGACCGGGACTGCAATCAAGCGGTCGCCTTGAAGGAATATCTGGAAACACAACTGCGATGAGATGCATCCGCCGGTTGAAATCCGCCGCAACGACGCCGGGGCCAGCACCTCTCGTAAAAGGAGATCGACATGCATGCGACAAAAGAACTCATCTTGGAACACCAGGACATCGAGCTCATGCTGGAAATCCTGAAAACCGTGTCAACGCGACTGCTCGACGGAGGTGCGGTCCCCCCCGAACATCTTGAAGGCATCCTCGAATTTTTGACGGTTTTCGTCGACAAGTGCCATCACGGCAAAGAAGAGAAATACCTGTTTCGGGCCATGGAAGCCGCCGGAGTGGACCATATTACCGGGCACATCGGAGTCTTGATCTATGAGCACGAACAGGGCCGCATCCATATCGCCCGGATCAAAAATGGACTGGCGGGGACCTTGGGCGTGCCGGACATGACAGAAGTGCGGGCTGCCGCGGCGGATTATGTGGAGCTGATGGTCCAGCATATCACCACGGAAAACACGGATGTTTTTCCCATGGCTGACAAGATCCTGGATGCAGGCTCGGTCGGCAAGCTTTGCGAAAACTTCAAGAAGCACGAGCGAGAGTGGATTGGAGAAGGAAAACACGAAGAGTTCCATACGCTTCTGGAAACGCTGCAGGACGTGTATCTGAAGTGATGGCTGTTCGAGTCCCATCGGTCCCGACAAAAGAAGACAAGGGATTTCAGTTTAGCCTGAAATCCCTATTTCTGTTTGTAGGGTCTGATTTCAGATTCAGTCGTCGTATTGAGCCAAAGGATGGCTAAAACAAGACCAAATCGGGACTGATTACGGTTTAACCATTTTGTAGCGATGATAGATGTCATGAATCCGCTTGCGCATGTCCTTGATTGATTGGGATTGTTCATCGGTGGAGAACACCGGCTCGTGAATGGTGTATATCGCGTTGGAAAGTTCATCCACGACATGTTCAATCGCCTCACACCACTCCAACGTGCAGCTATCGCTCATCTTCTCGGCTTCGGTGATATCCTGTTCCAGTTCGATGAGCGCCTGTTTCAGTCCAGCCACATAATCGCTCCAACCGTGGTCGTAGCTCGCCATCGCCTTCGCATGCCAACTCATATCAACACCTCCTAAGGTTGAATTAACGAAACATTCCGTAATAAAAGGATAAACAATGATTTTCCTTCACTATAACTCCTTTTTGAATCAACGCGCAAGATCTATTCATTACGACACACTAAAGCGTGCTCTCTTTGAGCACGCTTCTCCGGGGTGGGGTTTGATCTGTTAAAGGCGAGTGTCAAATCTTGAATCTTGAATTTTTCTGAAATATACTGGCACACGAGTCCCGCACGGGTCCTCATGCGCCGGGCAGGAAAGCCCGGACGAAGGCCGCATCAACACGAGAGAGCAACGGCAGACTATTCATGACGCGGCAATCGCATCAAGCGCGCCAATCGCACCAATCGTTCACCACCCGTGTGATCGAAGCCATCCGCAGCATTCCCGCCGGCAGGGTCGCCACGTACGGGCAGATCGCGGGCATGGCCGGAAACCGGCGGGCCGCCCGGCAAGTCGCGCGGATTCTCCACACATGCTCCCACACGCACGGACTCCCTTGGCACCGCGTGGTCAACCGGGAAGGACGCATCGCCCTTGGGGCCGCCAATGGTTATGAAGACCAGAAGCGGTTGCTCGAAAATGAAGGCGTAGAGTTCGACGATACTGGCAGCATCGATCTGGAGCGCTACCTCTGCATTCAGGTTCCATGCCGCTATCCCTGCGTTCCTAACGAATGAATCAATTCTCTGAGACATCCACCGAACAAGCTCAGCAGCCAGGATCGCCGTCCGTAAGCGATCACTTCCCAACAGCCGCGCAACCCCGGACTGCCGCAGCGTTGGCTCGGCGTGAAGGTGGCCAGGGCCGCTGTCACGTAGCCGAAGACGCCAAAGCGCAAAGGTGAGGTTCACTCATCAAAAGGACCGAGGTCAAGATAAAGCACTCCTGCGGGCCGGGAAATTAGTTTTTCTCGCCTCGGAAAAAAACTACTGGATAACATCTCGAATTTCTTTGTCTTCTCTTGGGAAAAAAATAGAAATTTTGCACCCGGAATTTAGTTGACTTTCAACCCAAATCCGGCCGCCATGCTTTTCCATGAACTCTTTGCATAAGATCAATCCAAGCCCGGAGCCTTTTTCCCCTTTTGTACCAGACTGTGATGTTTTGAAATCAATAGAAAATATCTTAGATTTAGTCATTTGATCCATCCCTACGCCATCATCTTCAACAGAAATAGTGACATCACCGCAATCTTGGGTTGCAGAAATTGTCACCGATCCTCCTATATTGCAAAATTTGAATGCATTTGAGAATAGATTGCGCAATACTGAATTGATCATTTGCTCATCTGCAAAAACTTTCAACCCAAACGGCACCATGCATTTCATAGATATTTTTTTTTGATCAATCGTGCTTCGTAACAGTATCAGTGCGCGATTGATCAGGTTGTCCAACTCAAGTTCGCGTGGTTTAAATGTGGCCATCCCGCGCTGCATTGATGCCCATTCCAGAAGATTCTCCAGCAAGGCAAACAGTCTTTGCACGGAGGAATACATGCTCTCGTAGATTTTTTGTATTTCATCGACTGAAAAATTTACATGATTTTCAGATAATAGCTTGGTGAGGCTGAGCAACCCGGAAATTGGAGATCGTAGGTCGTGCGCAATAATCGAAAAGAACTTGTCTTTTTCAACCAAAACCTGTCGAAGTTGATCGCTGGTTCGTTTTATCTCCATTTCTGTCGTTTTGCGATCAGAAATGTCTGTTACAAATGCCAAAATCAATATTATATTTTCGCTTATATCTCTTACAGCACGTGCGCTTATAGACACCCACGCGACCATTCCATCCTTGCGTAGAAAACTACATTCATAATTGTTGACTGAATCATCTTTTTCTATAATTTTTTGTATTATATTTTTATCTTCTGTGTTTATATAAAATTGATCCGAAAATGTCGAAATTGATTTTTTTAATTCATCATCTAAATTATATCCAAGTATTTTCATGAATGCATAATTTACTGAGAGAATTTTTCCATCTACTGTTGAGGCGTAAAAACCAATAGGGGCGTTTTCAATGAGTTCAAAATAATCAAAAGATGGAATGCGTCCAAAATTTCTCCGCGTTGATATTATTTTTTCGACCATCGACAACTCCATTATCAGAGCTTGCGTCTTGATTAAAAACGTTGTCCATATTTGGATGCTGAGCAATTAATGCTACGAAACTACACGAAAGGTCTTTGAATTGTTCGACATTCACAGACTCAACGCCTGTGATAACTATCAAGCTTTTAAATACATTTAGTCGCGCGTCAGATTTTATCACAAGAGAAAGTGACCCGCGTGGCTCTTTTTATAACCAGATCTATTCACAAGCAATATTTCTAAATACGCTTATAGAAAAATTTGATTTCATTGTGTGCCTATTCGAGTTAAAATAAGCATCGATCTTGAGTTTGTCGACTGACAGCCTAGATTTTGCAGCTAAATTTTATATTATGTCAAAAAATTAGCAACCTTTATGCCCAATATTTCAGATTGCGGTGTATGTGACGTTTTGAGCTACTCAACTATAGTGATTAATGAATCATATTCTTTTTTCTATATCACCATTGGAGGGAGCACTGGAACACGTTTTTGCTTCCGTGCGCAGTTTTTGTGTGTCTCGTCGTAGTTTTTGCGCGGCAAGGGAGTTGAGGCCGTTTGGCAGCGACTGAAGCGGTCACGGGCTAGGGTATGGACGGTGGTAAGACGGATATGTACGCGGCCTGGAGCAATACGGACCCACATGCGCCGCAGGTAAGCCCGGACGTGAACCGCATCGACACGGAAGGACTCCGAATCATGAGACACCTTCCCTGTGTCCCAAATTCCTGTGTTCTTCTCCATAACACTTCATGACCCTGGCGAACGCCGCGACAGGGCGCGAATCTCATCACGCAGGGCGATAACCTCATCCCGGAGCGCGGCCAATTGTTTGCCCCCGGCCAACTCGGCCTCGTCATTCTCCGCGTCGCGACCGACGAAGAAGGTGGCCAGGGCCGCTGTCACATAGCCGAAGACGCCAAAAGCGTACAGCGCCAGAAAAACGCACAGCACTCGCCCCTCGGCCGTCAGCGGCCAGTACTGCGAACCCATCGTCGTCATGATCATGGAGGTCCACCACAGCGCCTCGCCGTAGGTGTCTGGGCCGCCAAGCGCCTCTTTCTCGAAAGTGTATATCCCGGCCGCCCCGGCGAGCGTGACCAGCACCGTGAGGGAGATCACATAGCCAAAACCCCGTCGGCTGAGGCTCGCGCTCAGGGCCTTCATGCTGCGGTTCAGCGAACTGACGACGCGCAGCAAACGCAGACCCCGCCCCGCGCGAGCCAGGCGAAGCAGCCGAAACATCCGGAATATGCGAAAGATACGCAGAGCCGGGAGCAGCAGCGAAATGGCGGTCAGCCAGTGCCGCCTGAGGAATGCACCCTTCTGCGGAGCCAGGGCGAATTTCACCGCGAAGTCGAGGATGAAGACGACCCAGATGACCGTGCCGATCGTGTAGAATAAATGGCTCTCGCCCCAGATCAACTCCACGATCAGCAGCGCCAGCCATACGAATGCAAGAACCAGCATCGGCGTTTCGAGCCAGTCCTCCAGCTGCTGGAGCAGTTCGTATCGCTGCGCTCTCAGATCCTCCTTGGCCGTGGTCTTCGGGTCAGGATTCTCGCTGGTGTTCACTTCGCTCATCGGGTTCCCCCGTGTCCGGCCTACGGCCCTTCCGCCTCCGAACAGTGTTTGTATCCGGACTTCGTCAACATGACAGTCCGCTGATTTTTATGAAAATTATTATTCATCCAGCTTTAAATTTGTCAATATCTTGTGTGACGCGAATGAGGATTTGGCCCATTTTAAAGAGCTGCTCGTTGACTTCCGTAGCCAACTCAACAGCGTCTACACGCAAGCGCTCAACCGTCGGCATGGCCGGGTTGAATATGTGCTGTTGTCGCTTTTAAAAACCCTCAAGATTCCGCATAAACGTTAGATATCGCGGATTCTGCTGGCAATTACCCCTTGTTGTATTCGCTTACCCACGCCCGTTTTAATCATAAAGACGAACTGTTGCAGAAGAACGTGCTCACAATTTCGATCTGGCACGCGCCTTGCCTCATGATTTGAAACTGATGAATGAAAATTTACGCAATTACGTTGCAAAATATACCTGTGTAACAGGTTACATGTTGCACCGCGTAGTCATTGCTAAGCAGCAAAGCGGAACCAAACAGTAGCGTAAATTACTCAAAAAATAAAATCAAACCGTCATCAAGACAAGGATTGC
The DNA here is from genome assembly GCF_000023225.1 of Desulfomicrobium baculatum DSM 4028. Taxonomy (NCBI): domain Bacteria; kingdom Pseudomonadati; phylum Thermodesulfobacteriota; class Desulfovibrionia; order Desulfovibrionales; family Desulfomicrobiaceae; genus Desulfomicrobium; species Desulfomicrobium baculatum. The sequence continues at coordinate 1,312,568 of NC_013173.1, read as the reverse complement.
TGAACAAACTCATACAATGCGAAAATTAGTACGATTGCCGGAGTGGTAACTTGAAAAGCCCCGTAACACGGTAGACCACTATTCGTACTCATTTTCGCCGACCCGATCGACGTGTTTTTGCCGCAGCAATAAACCCTCCCACGACAATCTTTCAACTGAATAAATCTATAAGGAAAGGAGATGTGTATGTTTAACAAAGCATTAGTTTTTATGGCCCTGCTCGTATCGGTCGTATTTATCGGCGGGATGACTATTTCAGGAACCGGTTTCGCACAGTCCCCTGACAATAATAATACGAAAACCAACAAACAAGGCATGTCGCACGGCGGAATGAATGCTGAGCAGAATAACAATAACATGCATAATCAACAAGGCATGTCGTCCGGCGGAATGAATGCTGATCAGAAAAACAATAACATGCATAATCAACAAGGCATGTCGCCCGGCGCAGTCGATGCTGATCAGAAAAATAATACCATGCATAATAAACAATACATGGGTGGAGTCAAAGCTGACCAGCAGAACAGCACCAAGCATGGTAAGGGATACATGTCGCCCGGCGGAGTCACCGCTGACCAGCAAGGAGAGAGCGAACAGGATCGTGAACTGACTCAAAAAATCCGTCAAGGCGTCATGAAGGACAAAGCTCTCTCGATGAACGCTCACAATGTAAAAATTATTACGATTGACGGAGTGGTTACTTTAAAAGGCCCCGTGGCTTCCGAGCAAGAAAAAATGGCCGTAGAAGAATTGGCAGCTGAGATCGCGGGGAAGGACAACGTCAAGAGCGAAATTAATATCGTTCCTTAGTCCTTCGTGACAAAAGACGAACACGAGGCGTTTATTGCTGCGGCAAAAACAACGCTGATCAAACCGAAAAAGAATCATTCTGAATAGTGGCGCAACCTCCCTCAAATAGACGGAAACAAGCCACTTAGGCTTCGCCAAAAAAAATCAAGGGCTTAAAAAGTTTTAAGCCCTTTTTTTTGTGGATTCCTGTGGGGTTATGCGCCTTCAGTGACCCCGCTATGCAATTGGAAGACGCAAAGCCATCCGCCGCGAGTGGCTTTTGTTAGATGATGCGGTTTCTGGTCATGGTGAGTTTGCCGGCTGCCACAACCGGGCCGCCACCCCGAGGCCATGATCTCCATAGCCGCACTCTCGTCAGCCCCCGTTCACCGCTTGGTTCGGCCTTTCCCTTCACGCTGCAAACCTGGCCACCTCCCGTATGACTCTGAGATCGTCGGGAATCTGCATTGCATTCTCGGCGCGGACCACCGCGAGACGGGCGTGCCGCAGCGCGTTGTCGCGCATCGCCGCGTCCCCGACAACGGCAAGCGAATCGAGGGCCTTGAGCAGCCGCACGACCACTTCGACATTGCCCGCTCCGTCTCGGGCGATCCCGGTAAAAGCGTCGTCGAACATGTCCGCCATGGACAATTCCGGCACCGCGACGCGGTCGAACAGCACCGTGGAATCGTCATCCGCCTCGCCGCGCTCGTTCCACATTACGAACAGGCGGACAAATGTGCCCGTGACGCAGATGGCGGTCCCCGGATCATTGACCGCAGGCGAAAGCGCGCGGCTGGCGATTTCCGACAGGACCAGCAGTCCGAACCGCGGATCCTGCTCAAAGACCCTGGAGTCGCCAATCACGAACGCGGCCGCGGTTGCTTCGGCGTCCTCGTCGGACACATTGCCCGGCTCCTCCCGCATGACCCAGGCGATAGGGCGGTTTGGCGCGCAAAAGGTGCCGGGCAACGCTGCCACGACAATTCTCAGCCGCGACGCCTCCGCCCGTTTTTGCAACGCGGCGGTGTCGACATGCTGGACGTAACCGATGGCTCCGAAGACCGCCCGGCTGCCATCCGGAGGGCTGAACGCCGCGACGCCCCCAAGGCGTGGCGCTGAATGTCGCTTCCGAATCGCCTTAGCGGCCGCCTGCTCCACCTTGGTGATCGTATGTCCCAGCCGGCCGAGCCGGGCGATGTTATCGACCCACCTGATGAAGGTGATAATGATGATTACAAACACAACTATGGTCAGGGAGAACAGGATGAACTGACTGCCCCTTCCAACATAAAACCCGTTCATCAGCGCAACCAGCGCGACCACACTGTAGATAAACGCGCCGACAAACACCGAGAGCGCATTCTGCGAAACATCATCGGCGATCATCAGCGGAAAAGAACGGGGCGTCGCGGCGCTGCTGGCCGACGCATAAGCGGCCACCATCGAGGCCACGGCGAAGGTGGCCATCATCAACATGCTCGACGCCATGATCTTGAGCAAGGTTTCGATCGATTCCTGCGTGATCTTCGGCAGCAACCGGCCAAGTTCGGCCATGTCCACGAGATTGGCAAGGAAAACTGCGCCAATGGACAGGACACAAACGATGAGCGGCTTGACCCACAACCGCTCGCGGAAATGCCGGACGACGAAACTCAAGCGATCCCACATCTTCAATTCTCCTGCATAGTAGCCGCTGCGTCGCTGCAAGTAGACTCACCTTTTCCCATACCGATTTCACACCCGCTTTGATCGACTCCCAGCCTTCAGCTGGAGTCCGCAGACGACGATGGAGTTAAGAGATTCTCCCCTGTGGTCCAAGAACTGCGCGCCTGTTCTTTGATTTCGCTGGCTTCGCTTTGCAGGCCGGCTTCCGCCTTGGTCGCGACTGTTTCAGGCTCGGCGGTCGGTTTCACCAGGGCTGGTTCGGCTGGTTCCGCAGCCCCTTCCCTTTCTATCATGCGTACAGGCACCCCGTGAGGAAAGGTAACTTCGCGAGCCTCGTCCGGCAGCGAGATTCCCGAATCCTGGAAGGCCCGTTTGATGTGCCGAATGACGGACGATTTGACTTTCGCCCAGCTGTGTCGTCCGCCATCGAGCCAAAAATAAACACGCAGGTTTACCGTGGACGGTCCAAGATTTTCCACGAGCACTAACGGTTCTGGTTCATTCAAAATGGCCGGATGTTCAGCGAGCACCTTCAAGGTGACTTCCTGGGCAAAAGTGATGGAATCGTCGTAGCCGATACCCACCATGAAATCCTCGCGGCGATTGGGATTGCTTGTGAAGTTCCGGATCGTGCTTTTGAAGACGGTCGAATTGGGAATTTGCACTTGATTGCCGTCGAGCGTCATCAGCACCGTCGTGCGAGAAGTCAGCCGCTGAACGTAACCCGTGACGTTTGCTACTTCTACCAGATCGCCCTCACGAAACGGCTGTTGTAAGCTCAGAAAGACACTGGCGAGAAAATTTTCGGTGATGTCGCGAAAGGCGATGCCCAGCACCAAACCAATCAGGCCTGTGCCGCCAACCAATGTAAGCGCAAGTTGTGTGAGCCCGGCGATACGGAGCACAAGGTAGACGCCCACAAGCATGACAAGCATTCCGCCGGCCCGGGCCATTACTTCGCGCAAAAGGTGGCTGAGAGATCGCCTCACAAGTCCGCGACGCAGTACGGACACCGTTAACCTGGCGAAGATCCATGAAAGAGCGATTACGACCAGCGCCACCACGATCAAAGGCAGTAGGCGAAGGAAACTACGAGTAAGTTCATCCAGTACTTGAAAGGTTGGGTCAAAATTCCAAACCGTGGTGGGGGTCACCTCGATTTGGTTGACGATGGCAACCACACCCTCTGTATTCTTCGCCAAATCTCCGGCCCACTGTTTGGATTCATCGTTTTCCGTGGTTCCTTTCAGGAATACGATGCCATCCTGGACAGTGACCTTGGGTTCACCGAACCAACTTGTCGTTTTAAGAATACTTGCGATTCGTTGCCTGATCTGGTCATCCTTGGCGACGGGTTGGACTTCGACTTTACCTGCGGGCTCAGGTTTACCGTCAGAAACTTTCGCCGGCACCTGCGCATCCTCGCTACCGTCCATCTCTTGAGCAGCAACTGAGGTGCATGTTAGGACGGCGCAGCACAGTAAGGCGGCGAAAATGAGCCGGGCCAATCGAGACCAGGCAAAGCCCCACGTTCGAACCCAGAACGGCCACCAATGTTCAAGAGTTCTTCCATGATCGCTCGACCTGTCCTCTCTGCTGTCTTGGATCATTCGGCCTGTATCGTCCATTAGCGCTTGCCCATCCGTCTTAAGGGTTTGATGACGGCCCGGAAAATTCTAGATTCAAGATGCGACCCGAGATCGCGCGGTCATATCCCGTGTATCGTCCGTGCCTTGTTGTTCATCGAAAAACGCAGCATCCGGGCAAGGAATCGTGAGATCGGCGATCAGCGGGAGATGGTCGGAGGCGACTTTGGCCAGTTCCGAGCATGGCACCGTGATGCCGGTCACCTGGATGCCGGGCTGGATGAACACATGGTCTATCCGGAAGCTCGGCAGGCGGCTGTAGAACGTGCAGACCGGCCGATACTCTTTGAGTTCCGCCTGCGCGTCGAGAAATCGGCTGCGCATGAGCTTGTAGCCCTTCGATGACGGCACGCAGTTGAAGTCGCCGCACAGGATGACCGGCTGGTCTGCGTTCAGTCGGCCCAGCCAGTCATCGCCCAGCAAGGCCTCGATCTGGAGCACGCGCTCACGCGAGGTCAGTCCCAGATGGGTGTTGACGATATTCACCTCGGTGCCGTGCAAATCGATGGCGACCCAGATCGCGCCGCGCGGTTCCAGCTTGCCGCCCGGCAGATGTCCGGGCAATGGCCCGCTCTTGATGATGCGCATGGGCAGGTGCGTGAGGATCGCATCGCCGTATTTTTCATTCTCGACATGAATGTGGGGATGAAAGTGATGCTGCATCTCCAGATAATGCGCGATCCGCTGCGCCTGATCCTCGCCGCCCGTGCGCGCACGGCCGGCATCGAGCTCCTGCAGGGCCACCACGTCCGGATTGGCCTGGGCGATCACGCGCGCGATGCGTTCCGCCGCAAGCTTGCCGTCGATACCGACGCAGCTATGCACGTTGTACGTCATCACGCGCACTTGTTCCGAATGGGGGGCCTGACTGCGCTCGCGCCTGGCCTGCGCCCGTCTCGGGAGGGTCGCCGGTGTCGGGCGGCCAAGGTGCTGCAACGCCGCTTCACGCAGATCGCATGGCCGGTGATAGCCACGCGTGCTGTCCGGCAGCGGCGCATCCATGGGCAACAGGCTGAAAGCCCGCGTTTCCTCATGTGTCAGCCCCGCATGCGAACCGTTTTCGTCGGCGAAGGTGATCGGCGCCACCCCCTTGCGCCAGCCGAGCAGGGTCAGGTCTCCCGCATGCCGATGCCGGCACAGTCTTTCCAGATCTTCACCGATGACATCGATGAACGGATGATCCTCGCCAAACAGTTCCGCAGACTGTTGCGGCAGCAGGAATTCCCCGTCCGCGGTCCAGACGCGCACGTGCTCTTCGCCTCGGCCGGTCACGACCGCGGGCACTTTGTGCCGGGTGACCAGGGCTCGCGCCGCATGGGCCAGCTCGGCCGGTTCCAGCGCTTTGGGAAAATAGGCAAAAGCGACGGGACCAAGTCCGGCGACCTGCACCTTGCCGTTGCTCTCGTCGCCGCCGGTGGTCTTTACCGGGATCAGATGCCGGGCCTTGCCGCCTCCGAGCAACCTGGCCCGCTGTGCCTCCACACTGGGCGCGCGTTTCCTGCCTGCGGCAATCGGCACTCCTTCATCGAGGCCGGCATACGCCGCATTGACCGCCTTCAGGATAGTGTAGCCCTGCTGCTTGAAATAGGATGTGGTCCGGCTCTGGCCGTGATCGGAATAGACCCACACTTCATAATGCCGTCTGGGCGCATGGGCTGCCTCGCGCCACAGCCGTTCCACGGCGTTGTCGATGCCCTTGAGGGTCCAGTGGGCAAACAAGGAGCCTGGACCACGGCGGTGGGACTGTTCGTCATAGCCCAGGAAATTGATGTGCACGATGGGCAGGCCGCGCTGTATGTCCATCTTGCCGCCGATCACGCACAGCTCGCGCAGCAGGACGCAGATTGCAACCCGGGCCGGGATGAATTTCAGTTCGTTGATGTAATTGTGGCCGTTGTAGAGGCCGCGGACCACATCGACCGGCGCGATCAGCAGTTCCACGACCAGCAGAATCAGGATCCGGATCACGCTGTTGATGTTGGCGACCAGCATGAACAGCAGCGCGAAGGGGTTGGCGGCCCGCAGCGCCGAGCCCCAGCCCAGCGACGAGGCGCAGAAATGCGCTTCATCCTGGTCCGCGCCGCCACCGAAAACGTTCGAGTAGGAACTGCCGCCCGTGCACAGCGCATCGCCGCCGTCCCTGGCCAGCTGTTCGCGCAGCTCGTGTTCCACCTGTTGCGCCGTCGCCGGCTCGAACATGCGGACCATTTCACCCTTCTCCCGGTCCAGGAACGAAAAGGCCGGCACGACGGTTTTTATCCCGTAGAAAATTTCCCCCTGCACGGCGGGTGTCGAAGACGGCAAGCCTGAATACTGGGTATGCACCTGGTACTGTTCACGCTTGATCAGGCGCTTCAGGAAGGGCAGCTTCCCCTTGTTGAGGGCATGGTTGAACTGTTCGAGAGACAGACCATCGATCTGCACCATCACCAGGCCGGGCCGGTTCGCGGGCCCCTCGGAGGTCGAGAGATGCAGGAAGCGCAGCAGCCAATGCGTACGGCTGAGCTTGCGACGCAGCAGGCGCAGACGCGCCTCGATCCTGCCGATCATGCAACGGTTCTCGCGCCGGCACAGACACCACGCCCTGAAAAGGCAGTGCAGCGCTTGTCCGGCCTCATCGCTTCATCTCCTTGTCCGGGGTGAAGAAGCTCTCGCTCAGGGCTTCATCGCCGGACTGCGCAAGCGTCTTCAGAATATCCCACTCGGCCTTGATGCGCCCTCTGACATGATCCCAGCCAAGCTCATCCTCATGCTGCCGGATGGCGGGATCGGGACGCAGGTTTTCATACGCCGCAAGCGCCTTGCGCGCGGAAGCGGCCATGGAAAATGCTTCGGCCGTGGCGCGCGCGGCAGCGATCAAAATGTCCATCTCGTCGCGCGAACGTGCATGCACCCACCGGAGCGCTGCGGCAAAGGCCTCCTCCGTTTCCTCCCGGATCAACCGCCCGTTGCTCGCGTCCACCACAACTTCCCTGACGCCTGGCGCATCGAGCGCAACCACCGGCAGGCCGGCAGCCATGGCTTCGGTCAGGACCATGCCCTGGGTTTCGCTTTTCGACGCAAACGCGAACACGCTCATCGCATTGAGCGCATCGGCGAGGTCGTCCTTGACCAGCACGCCGCACATGCAGAGCCGGTCGCTCATGCCTGCCTCGGCAAATATCTGCTCGATCTCCTCCTGCGACGGTCCGGCACCGACCAGCAGGAACACCGCCTGGCCATGCTCCTTCATGAAGGCCACGACCGATCGTGCGAGAAATTCCAGGTTCTTTTCAGGGGCCAGGCGTCCCATATGCCCCACCACGAACGCATCTTCGGGGATGCGTTTTTTCATCAGAAAGTCTGGGCCCTTGCCATATGCAAAGCGCTCAACATTGACGCCTGTCGGCACCACCAGCACCGGCGAGGTGACGCCCCGCTCGATCAGGATGTCGCGAATACTCTCGCTGGGCGCAAAGACCTGGTCGGCAAGATTGGCATAGCGGGTGGACAGCTCGATGATGAAACGCTTCATTGCCGGCGAATCGCCCGGTACATAGTGCGTATACTGCTCGTAAAGCGTGTGATGGGTGAACACCAGCGGCAGATCGAGCGTTCGCGCAATGCGTACCGCGGTCATGCCAAGCAGGAAGGGATGCTGGGAGTGGATGATGTCGGGGCTGAATTCTTCCATTTTGTCGGACAGCCCGCTCGGTACCGGCAGCACCACCGAAAAGTCGCTGCCGTTGAAATGCTGGATCGCGGGAATGCGGAAGACATCGGTTTCGTACTCCGGCGCATCCTCGAATTCCGGCGCCACGACCAGCACACGATGACCAAGCTCCCGGTACGCCTTCGCAAACGCTTCCACCGAACGCGCCACGCCCCCTACGTGCGGGGTGAAGGTATTGGTGAGTAACGCTATGTTCATGCAGAGGATTCCTCTCTTGTCAGGATGACGTTGGCGGCATTGCGTTCCAGCGTGACAGGCTTATGGCCGGGAAGGCGCACATCGATGGCCGGTTCCTGGGCGTGCCACGCCGTCTTAAGGACGATTTCGACGCTGCCATCCGAGAGCGGACGCAGGGTAATGGACACCGGTCCGAAGCAGGTGGGAGCCGGGCCGAACACGACGGGACCGCCCTCCTGCAGCCAGCGTTTGCCAATACCCGAGCACAGGATCAGACGGTCGCCCTCTTCGCGCACAAAGCAATTGCGCACCATGAGGACCCATTCGGCCGCTGCCCAGACATGATGGCCATCGCCCATGCACCCACCCCGTGTCTGCGGATGAATCGCTTCAGGCCATTGGCCCGTCGACGTCGCCAGGTCCGCCACCGAGTCCATCAGATCTTGGTACCGGGGGTCGCCCGCGCGCAGCAACACCTGCGCCACATGCAAGGTCAGATAGGCGTTCAGACCGGAATGGATCATGTCCTGAAAAAAAGCGCCATCGATGAAACAGGCGTTCAGCAGATAATCGGCGCAGTCGAGCAGTCGTGGATCATCCGCCGCATGGAGCTGCAAGGGGTAGCCGGACACGATCGAACCGATGGCGCCGGAATCAAGTCGCCGGTACGGCGAAGCCGGCATGCCCGGCCGTCCCAGCCGCTGCGCGCAGGAAGCCAGGCTGCGGTCCACCGCCGCGGCGAAATCGTCGGCGGCGTGCGCGAACTCGGCGGCCATGCCTGCATCCTGGCTGCGGACCAATTCACCGGCGCACTGCAGCCCGGCGATGCCCCAGAAGTCGTCCCAGTAGTAATAATCGTTCGGACCGAGGTGCTCGGCACTGAAACCGGCCGGCAGCAGGCCCGCATGTGGCGCATCGAGCGTGCCGGAAAGCCGCTTGCGCATGATCCAGCGCGCGCCGCGTGCGATCACGTTGTGCCAGTCGGCGGTCAGTTTCTTGCCCGTGAGTTGCTGATAGCGGTGCAGGATCCACAGGACCTCGCCGTTGGAATCCCACTCGCCTTCCTGCGAACGAAAATAGCCGAGTGGGGTTTGCCGCTCGGGAAAGCGGCTCAGCGCGCGTGTTGCACGCGTTTCCAGACCTACACAGAGCAGGGCATGAATGATGTAGACGGCATCGCGAAACCAGAAACGCCTGTAGGTCGATGGACCCGGATACACATCGCCCGGTGAATGCAGAATGAGCGACGTGATCGCCGCGTCATAGAGCTCCTGATACGTGCGATCAGGGCACTGCAGCGTGCACGCGCTTGCACGCAGGTCCGGCCAGGCATTCTCCGCCAGTACGGATGCCGTTGACGTGTGCGAGAGTGGAATACGGGCAGTCACAACCCTTTCGCCGCCTTCGGGTATCGCGAACAGCGCGGCCGCCGTAACCATGCCGCGGTCGCAGCTGCCCTCGCCTCGCTCATCGAGTTCCGCGCCGGCATAGGCCTGCTTCAAATGGAGCGCGACATCGCCATTGCCATAGTCGGAGACCAGATGGCGCTCCGCCGGAGCACTGAACGCGACGCTCTGTTCGTCGTTCACGACCCAGGCCTGGCGATCGGGGGAAAGAACCACATCATTGATGAAGCTGATCCCTTCCGTATTGGCCGGGCGCAAGGCGAGCACCAGCCAGGCCGGCGTGTCGGCCCGGCCCATCAGCGTCAGCACGCACACCGGCCTGCCGTCCTCGAGTTCGACGCTCGCCGTACTGATAAGCAGCAGCCCCCCCTGCCGGACCCGTGTCGTGATCGTCAGGCCGCTGGACAGGTCCTGCCGCTGGGTGGCGTCCAGGGTTCGCGATGGAAACAGGTTGCCCCCCTCTTCCGTACAGACCCAGCCATCGAGCGACCAGCCATCCAGGCAAGGCGTCAGGAGGCCGCACGGATCGACCAGCGGAAATTCCTCACAGTCGGGATAACCGAGCGCGGTCCAGTTGCGATGGGTAAGATTGATATGCGAAACCGAAAATGCGCGTGGAATGAATGATTCGTCTTTCGGATTGAACTGGCGCTCGACCCAGTAAGGCCACACCCAGTCCAGGTTGTACTGGATCACGCGGCTGTTGATCAGGCCGCGCGCATGGAACACGACGCCGGCACGCAAGAGCTCGACCGGCTCGCCCACTTCGGAGGGCTGCGCGAAACTGCGCAATCGCGCGAGCAGTTCGATCGGATCCAGGAATCCCTGGCGGCGAGCGGCGCGCGTGATGAGGTATTGCCAAAAGGTCCATTTCGAAAATTTCATGAGCTGTCCTTGGTTTCTGTCCCCGCTTTGCCGCTTTCCTGCGAATACGCCGCCAGAGCCCGCCGCGCCAGATTGTTAAAATAGAGCAGCGCAACGATCGTCGCGACGAACCCCAGGCCATAAAAAGCCCACTGTAGCGGCGAACGCTCCACCTCGCCCCGGCTCAGGCTTGCCAGGTCGGCGGCGATCGAGCCCAGGTAGACATTGTGCAGCGAAAACGGAATGAAACCGATGAGCGAGCCCAGCACGAAGCCCTTGAAGGTGAACTTTGTCAGACCGAAGAAATAATTGGAAATCTTGCCCGGAAAGAACGGAATCAGCCTTGTGAGCATGACGACTTTGAAGTCGTGCCGCGCCATCTCGTCGCTGACGACCTGCAGATTGCTGCGCCTGAGGATGAACCGCGAGGCGCGCTCGCCAAACAGGTGGCGCGCGATCAGGAAGGCCAGGGACGCACCGAGGACAGTACCCGCCACGACCAGCACGGTTCCCTCGATGAGACCGAACACAAAGCCGGCGCCTGTGGTCAGGAATATCCCCGGCAACAACAGCACCACCACCGCCGCCATCAGCAGGATGAAGTAGACTGCCGCCATGGCACCCTGCGTGTCTATCCATTCCAGCAAGACGACCAACTGCTCGTGAAGATCGAAATAAACGAGCACTACGAGGACGAGGCCGACGAACACAATACCTGCCGCGATCCCCAGCAAGGGTCTTTTCAAGCCTGTAAAGGAGGAAGGCGCGGAAGCATTGGTGTCGGAGTTGATCATTTTCGTTTTGTCTGCGTTGTAAGCCTGTTGCAAAAAGACCAAACCAGCTTACATGTGAAGGAGATTTTGAAGCCGGATTTCGTCTCAATATATTAATCAAATCAATCAAATGGCGATTTCAAATACTCTTTTTTCGCAAACCGAAAAAGATACCATGAAGTTCATCCATATCATGATTGAGAAGCCGTGTCCAAAAAGTCTGTTCCTCATCAACACGGGCAGCCGTGGCTGAACACGACCTTGCGGCTCGCGCCTTTGCAGTGCTCTTTACGTTCATCCTCCTAGTCTTCTTTCACGCTCTCAAGGTCACTGTTCGCTGGTCCGGTAATGACCCGGCCATAGCAGTCGAATCTTGAACCGTGACACGGACAATCCCAGGTCTTCTCCGATTTATTCCAACCGATGATCCCCCCGAGGTGTGGGCACACGGCTGAACGTTCATGCACGATTCCATCTTCATCACGGTAAACAGCGACCTTCGAAAGCCCGCGACGAACGATAGCACCTTCGCCTGGTGCAATGTCTTCGGGCGAGTCGACGTCACCACCGCTCAAATAACCCTCAAAATACTCCACGGCGACATTGATGTTCTCCCGGGCATATTGGAGAGATGCTCGGAGGGTTATTCGTGAAGGATCGTAAAGCGGCTCCCAAGGACACGAACGTCCAACAATTAATTCCGTGATAAGAATTCCGCCAATGGTGCCATGCGTCATCCCCATCCCCGAATCCCCCGTGATGATATAGACGTTTTGTTGGTCTCCGGGGTTGCGCCCGATGAAAGCGAGGCCGTCGACAGGCTCCAGAACCTGACCAGACCAACGCATCTCTGTACTCGCGATCATCGGGAATCGTTCCCGTGCCCACGCTTCAAGATTTGCGTAGCGCTGGTCACCGTCGTCTGCCTGTCCCGATTTGTGATCTTCACCGCCGACGATCAGAAGATCGTAATCGTCCCCATCTCTGGCGGAAACGCTCTGCACTCTGACGTAGTGATACGGCTCTTCCGTATCCCAGTAGAGCGCTCTTGCGACGGAACCGCGAGGAATCCGTGCGCCAATGACGTAGGTCGTATAAGAAGACTGCTTGGTGTGAATGGTAACGATATCGTTGACTGGTGTGTTTGTAGCTATCACAATCGCATCGGCAGTCACCAGGAAGCCACTGTCTGTTTCGACCCGCCCATTGGTGCCGCCTTCTATTTTGCCGGCATGTGTTCCCGTGAAGATGCGCCCGCCGTTCCGTTCAATAGCGCGTTTTAGTCCGGCCAAATACTTCATGGGATGAAACTGGGCCTGCCGCGGAAAGCGCAAACACATACCGGTGTCGAAGCCATCGATTGGCGCCCTTTCGACGTGTTCAACATCCGTGAGTCCGGCGCGATGGGCTGCTTTGACCTCACGTTCGAGCACATCCTGAGAGTCATTCGGCGGGACAAAGAGGTAGCCGTCAAGGCGCTCGAATTCACAGGCAATTCCTTCTTCACCTACAATGGCCTCAATGCGATCAATGGCCGCCGTGTGACTCTGGGCCGCGAGCATCGCCCCCTTTTCGCCGTGGAGATGCTCGATCTTGAAATAGCGGTCGTCAATCGCAGTGCACAGATGCGCCGTCGTGCGCTCCGTCATCCCTCCCCCAATGTGTCCGTCATCCAGGACAATCACTGCCTTGCCCGCGCGCGTCAGGAGATATGCGGTTGTCATGCCCGCGATCCCGGCGCCGACAATACACACGTCCGCATGCATATTCTCGCCAAGCGGGGCTGATTCAAGCTCTTCTTCTATTGCCATCCAGATCGATCTGGTTTGTCCGGAATTACTGTCCATGGTTTATCATCCTCTCATCCGCTTTGACCTTGTCAATAACGATGGTCGGCAAAAGCTTTGCCTTTACATGCTGATACTCGGCGCCCTCGGCCTTCGCGCGAATCGGCGCCTCCGGCAGCAGCGAATACGGCATCTTTCCCGCTTCGCAGGGGAGCAGATTATAGGCTTTCATCGAGGCAAATCGCGTCGATATCCGACGCGTCAACCTCGTCGGGCCGCTTTCTCTCCCCCTATCTTCCCGGTTACTTCAAGGATTTTTTGAGTTTCTGCTTTTCCTGGTCAAACTTTTTCATGATGGCTTGGAACTCTTCGGGGTCCAATGCCTTTTGCGCGCTCTTGAACACCTTGCTCTCCTCGTCCTTGATATGGTGCTCCACGAGTTCTTTGAACACGCCCATCTTGGCACCCCATTTTTCCTCACCCTTCGGCATCTTCTCCAGTTCTTTAAGAACGAGATCGGAAACATGATGCTCCTCTATCCCTTCCATAGCATCTTCGCGCGCATCTTTATTTTCCATCAAGGGCGGATAGAATGTGATTTCTTCGGCCTTCATGTGAGGCACCAATTCTGCTCTGAGCTTTTGAAACAACTCTTCACGCTTCTTCGACTCTTTAGTCTCTACCAGCTTACCTAGAATACCCTTGATTTCAACATGATCTTTCTTGAGCATCTGAAAAAATTCGTTCATAATATCTTCTTCTTCGTTGTTGTGTGAATGTATATTGAGTCGGTGTTCGCACAAGAAAATGTGACTCGAACAAAAACGGGGCCGCATGAATGAAAAATCCGGCCCCACTTCTAGATCATTTAGGGTAAATCCTTTCGCTTTCGTCCTGGTCTGCGCTGGATTCTCCTTTAGTACCTATATCTTCCGCCTCTGTACGTTCCAGGATGTCCTTGCCTTTATTTTTCCACTCTGAATCGTCGGCGTGGACAGAAAGGAGTATTCCTCCATCATTAATACGCCCTTCATAACGGTTGGCTTCATACTCGGGGATACCCATGCCGACCAGCGCTCCGGCTATCCCGCCGACCAATCCGCCGGCACCGGCTCCGGCAAGGGCAGCCATGATGGGACCAGCCGCGATGAACGGCCCAAGCCCCGGAATGGCTAATGTGCCAATCCCCACCAGCCAGCCCAAAGAGCCGCCAAGCACCGCACCGGTCCCTGCTCCTGTTGCCGCCCCTTCGGGCGCCTTGGTTTCCTTCTCGACCGCGAATTCCTTGGTGTCACCACCTGCAGGAAACAGCACGGATATGTCCGAGTGCCGAAAACCTGCGTCTTTTAATTCTGCAACCGCATTTTCAACCATCGAACGATTCGGATAGATTCCATATACTGCAATGTTTTTAGCCATGACGTAGTCTCCTTTATAGTTACCGTGGTTTTTACTGCGCGATCTCGATTCAGCTCTTAATTTTACTCTTTCCAGCGAGTTGAACCGCTTTCTCCTCAATGATGGTCAGGCCAATGTACGTACAGACTTTTCCCGGTCCCATTGGCGAGTCTTGGCCGCGGTAATGAACGCGTTTTTGTCGCCGGCATCCACCACGCCAGCGTCGTGGCCGACATTCGCTGTTTTCAGGAGCGCGCGACCGCCCTTGTCGACGGCGATTGCCTTGAGATGACCAAAAGCATCGCGCACGAAATCGATCGCCGCGCTTTCCTTCGACAGTGCCTGTGCGCCTTCGTCAGAGAGGATCACGGCCACTGCGTCGAACATCACGGAAGGAGTACCGGCCAGTTGCCCGTCGGCCGCCAGCATCGAGCCATCGGCAAGCTTCGCGCCCCCCACCTTCGGGGCTACGATCTTCACGGCGGCACCCGCATCTATTGCGGCCTTTTTGAGAGTAGTGATGACTGCGCCGTCAGAACCATCCGCGATCAGTATGCCGATCGCGCGCCCCATGAGCGTGTTTTTCATCTTGCCGATGATCTGCAGCGCGGGCGACAGCTTCATTTCCCGCGCGGGCACTGCGGCCGGCGGGGCAACGGGCATTTTGTCGAGCGCAAGACCTGCTGCGACCCGCTTGGCGAGGTCTTCGTCGATATGTCGCAGGTGACCGACCATGGCCTCGCGCACGTGCAGATGTTCGACCTTGGACAGCTCGAACACGAGCGCCGAAGCGATATGCGCCTGCTCATACGCAGTTTGGCTGAGATAGAACTGCCGCGCCTGGCTGTAATGATCGGCGAAGCTCTCGGCGCGGACGCGGCCTTTGACGCCGTTTTCATTTACCCCAGCGCTGTGAAAGCCTTTGGCCGGATTTTCGCGCGGGGAGCTTGCAGTCAGGGAATTGGGTTCATAGGCGACACGGCCCGCCTGTGGCGCCATCTGCATGTGTCCATCGCGTTGATGGTTGCCGAACGGGCATTTGGGCGCGTTGATCGGGATCTGATGGAAATTGGGCGAACCCAGGCGCGACAACTGCGTGTCGATATAGGAAAACAAGCGGCCTTGCAGCAGCGGATCATTGGAGAAATCGATGCCCGGCACGATATTGCCGGGGCAGTAAGCAACCTGTTCGGTTTCAGCGAAAAAATTGTCCGGCCAACGATCCAGCACCATGCGGCCAATCACTTTCAAGGGTACCAGCTCTTCGGGGATCAGCTTGGTCGGGTCCAGATGATCGAACGGAAACGTGTCCGCTTCCTCCTGGGTGAACAGTTGAACCGCGAATTCCCACTCCGGGAAACTGCCAGCGGCGATGGCCTCGAACATGTCGCGGCGGTGGAAGTCCGGATCAGCGCCGGCAATCTTGACGGTCTCGTCCCAGATGGTGGACTGCAAGCCGAGCTTGGGACGCCAGTGGAACTTGACAAAGGTCGATTCACCGGCGTCGTTAATGAGCCGGAAACTGTGGACACCGAAGCCCTCGATCATCCGCAACGAACGCGGCAGGGTGCGATCGGACATGATCCACATCACCATATGCATGGATTCGGGCGTGAGCGAAATGTAATCCCAAAAGGTGTCGTGGGCGCTGGCTGCTTGTGGAAAGCCGCGATCGGGTTCCATTTTGACGGCGTGGATGAGGTCGGGAAATTTGATGGCATCCTGGATGAAAAACACAGGGACGTTGTTTCCGACCAGGTCCCAGTTGCCTTCCTTGGTATAAAATTTGACGGCAAACCCGCGCACGTCACGCGGGGTGTCGACCGAACCCGCGCCGCCTGCCACAGTCGATATGCGGGTAAAGAGGGGGGTTTTCTCACCTACCTCGGTGAGTATTCTGGCGGTGGTGTACTGCTTCAATGAGGCGGTCAGTTCGAAGAATCCATGCACTCCCGTCGCTCGCGCGTGCACGATACGCTCGGGAATCCGCTCGTGATCAAAATGGGTGATTTTTTCACGGAGGATGAAATCCTCCAAAAGCGTCGGGCCACGTGGATTGGCTCTGAGGGAATTTTGATTATCAGACAGCGCAACTCCCTGGTTGGTGGTGAGCGAGGAGTGCTCTCCTCCTGCAATCTGGTGCAGTTCGCCGCCGGCGGCCAAGAGTGAGTCTGTGCCGGGAGCCGAACCCTTTTTCCGATTGTTTTTTTCAGAGTAATCCATGGTCATTTCTTTGCTCATGATCTGTCTCCAGTGTGTAATGCCGGACTGCCGACCATTGTCGTCAGCGGGTATTTCCCGCAAAAAATCCTTCTCAAGTGCACCCGCGCAGGAGATACAGCACCACAAGGATCGGAAGCGGGATCCCCAGGACCCAAAGTAAAATCCACCCGATCTTCCCTTCTTCCGAATGACGCATACCGATCATCTTTTTCTCTGGTGGCGCTGCCCAAATGCATGCTGGAATTTCGGAGCTATCATTGGCCTCCAGCTTTTGACCGGTGATCTTTCCGGTCACATCATTAATACTGCCCTCTCCCTCGTGCAGCATTCCTTCCGTCTTGCCCCTGATGCTAGATTTCATGACTTCCTCCAGTCGGTGATGATGACTGATTTTTTTCCCTGCCCAATGGCTGGAAAAGACCATTGTCAATTTCTCAGAAAGCGTGAAAGTGTTAGTGCATGTTCAACGAACAAGCGATGTCGCAACTAGCGTGCCAGTGCAGGCTTGCCGAATTTTTTATTCAACATATTGATTTTAAATAATAATAAAAATCTAGCAGGCAGGGGAAAGGAGAAAGCCGTCAGCGGCATCCGACATATTTAACGAAGTAGCCATATATAACGGAAACACGTTGTGACGATATTTGTGAGCGCGTCACGGCCGACGAAGAGATCGCGAGGTGTCGCCGTCACGGAGTCGGAGTCGAAATTGGCGAACCGGAAGTTTTGTGGGTCACAACTGCGAACCGAGAAGCGATGCTGCATGTTCCCAGATTTTTTCGACAAGCGGCCGGTCCTTCCACTCCTGGAATGTTACCTGTCGCGAACGGGCCAGGTCTTCTTGAAAAATTTCGATCAGACGCAGGGCAAAATCGCGGTCGTAATAGTTCACATTCGCCTCGTGATTCAGGCTGAAGGAACGGGGGTCAAAATTCGTCGAGCCCACCGATGTCCACAGCCCATCGACGATCATCACCTTGCAGTGGTACAGGGTCGGCTGATATTCATGTATTTCAATCCCCGCTTCGAGTAAGTCGCCCCAGCGTGCCCGGGATGCACGCCTTACCGTCTCACTGTCTGCGTGGTCGCCGACTGTTATGATCTGGACGGTCACGCCGCGCTTTGCGGCATCGGTGAGTGTTTGGATCGTCAATGCGTCGGGAATGAAGTACGGAGTGGAAAGGTGAATGGTGCGGCTCGCGGCGGTGATTGCAAGCAGGTACATGAGGCGCATGCTTTCGCTTCCCCCTGACGGAGAGCTGCTGAACACGTGCGCCTTGCCGGAGCCGACGGGCTGCAACGCAGGGAAGTACGCGGGGCCATGCAGTACATCACCGCTGACTTTGATCCAGTTGTCCATAAAGACAGCTTGCATCTGCCCCACCACGGGGCCTTGGAACCGATAGTGCGAATCGCGCCAATGTTCAGGGTCTTGCGCATGCCCAGACCATTGATCTCCGATTCCAACACCGCCCGTAAAACCGATCTGTCCGTCGACAACCAGCAGCTTGCGGTGTGTGCGATTGTTCAATCGGCCTAACTGATACCAGTGCGGTTTATTAAATTTCTTCACCTCGACACCGGCCTGCTCCATCAATTCGAGCTGAGATGCGTCCATCTTGTAACTGCCGATCCAATCCAGCAGGACATGAACCTTGACGCCTGCGCGAGCACGTTCGGCCAAGGCGTTCGAAAAATCGCTGCCGATCGAGCCGGACCAATAGTTGAAGGTTTCGAAGGTGATGGTTTTTTCGGCGCTACGGATTGCTTGCAGCATGGCGGGAAAGATCTCGTCACCGTTCAACAGCACCTCAACTAGATTGCCATCGAGGATGTCCGAGCCGAGCAATGTCCCCATCGTACGGGAAAATTGCGGGTCTTCCGTCCCGTAAAGACGAGGAATCGGGTGTTCAACAACCTTTTCACGGTACGACATGCCGCATCCCGCTGTAATCAAAACGAGCAGATATATGCACGAATGCCACAAGCGAATCGATCGGAATGCAGCCATTTCGGACTCCTTCTATAGCCTTTACGATAAAGATTTTGACTGCGTTAACGGTCGGGGATGGCCGACAAAAGCTATCCCTCCCCGCTATCTTCCCAAAAAACATTACCTAAAAAGCTATTGAGCCCCGGTTGCAGCTGTTCACCTTCAAAAAGGCCACATCAAAGGAATGAGCGCCGCCACAATTGCCAGGGTAATCACCACGAGTCCGGCCCCGAACTTGAGATAATCCCAGGTTTCATATGCCCCGGGACTCTGTACCATCAGAGGCGCCGGATGGCCTTCCGGCAGCAGGTACGTGGCCGCCGCCCCCACAATGACGGCGACTGCAAACGCTTGTGGTTCGATCCCCAGCAGGCCGGCTGTATCGAGTGCCACCGGGGTCATGATCACCGCTACGGCTGCCCCGTGCAGGGCCTGCGTCAGGAGGAGCGCGATCAACGTGATCCCCATCATGGTGATATGAGGGCCAAGTGTACCCAAAGTATCTGCTATTAGGCTGGAAACCAGTCCAGCCGCGCCGCTTTTCTCCATCGCCAACCCCAACGGGTACATACCCCCGACCAGTACAACCGTACGCCACTCCACATGCTCATATAACTGCCGCAAAGGCAGAATGCCGATGAGGACCATCAAAGCTGCGCCTCCCAGCGCCGCAATGGCAATAGGAAGCAGACCGAAACCTGCCAACGCAACCACCCCGGCCATAATCAAGGCGGCCCACTTGCCCAGGTGGCGCAGCCTAAGGGGCGCTTCCTCCGGGCGAGGCTTATGCAGCCACAAGAAACCCGGCCTAGGATCGTAACTGCGCGTCTGATCGCCCGCGCCATAGAGCAGCAGCGCGTCTCCTTCTTGCAGGGGAATGGTTCCCACATCGGTTCGAATGGGGGTATCCGCACGCCAGATCGCTACGCCCGTGAGGCAGGTTTCAGTGCGAAAATTCAAATCAGTCATGGTCTTGCCGACCATCGCTGAGCGTGGTGGAACAACCACTTCGATCAGTTCCCCACTGGATGACGGAAATTTTTCAGGTTGGCTGGGATGCCCCAGTACTTTGAGTCCGGGATATTCCTGTATCATTTTATCGACCCTTGTCCTGCGTCCGCTCACCAGCAGCACATCCTGCTTCTGCAGGACAAAATCCAGTCGATTATGAAGCTGCGGTTCATCATGGCGCACAACAGACAGGACCGTAAGTCCGTGCCCACCACCGAGCGCGATTTCTTGCAACGTTTTCCCCACCCAGGAAGAATCGTCCAGGAGCAGGACCTCCCAGAGACGATCTTCCAGATGGTATGTGCGCATTAAACCGGAGCGATCTTCGCGGCTTTCCACGGCACTCTTTCCATTGTCGCCCGGCAACAGGCGTTGCCCCAGGACCAGGGTGTAGACGGCGAAAGAAATGATCAGGGCAATACCTACCGGCGCGATTTCGAAGAATCCAAGTGCGGGTTGCCCCGAGGATTGAAGCAAATCGTTGACCACAAGGTTATGCGAGGCCCCGATAATGGTCAGGTTTCCACCGGCCAGGGCGCCCATGGCGATGGGCAGGAGCAGCTTTGAGCGGTGCATATCGTTCTTGCGTGCCAGCCGCAGGACCACCGGAATGAATAACGAAACCGTGGCAATATCGCTCACAAAACCTGACAGGAAGCCTGGGACCAGGGAACTCATCACGGTCAGCCGTTTGCGGCTGCCTCCGGCAATGACGTTCAGACGCTCCGCAATCCAGCGGACCACCCCGCTGCGTACCAATCCGGCGCTTAGAATCAACAAACCGGCGATAGCGATGACGGCTTCACTGCTGAAGCCTTTCAGAACCTCCTCCACCTCCAACAGACCGGTAGCTGCCAGCGAAACAAGCACCAATACCGCGACGATATCCGCACGAATCCAGCCGGTTATAAACAACAGCATGGAGATTCCCAGTATGGCAAAAACCAGCCCGATTTCGAGGGTCATAGTATCTCTTCTCCGGACCTTCCATGGGCAAAAATCAAGCAGGAGTTAATCTTTTCCGCGCAAAGTGATATCTCCCAACGCGGGCGACCTGACCGTACCCATTTTGGCAAAAGCCTTTTCAACCAATTCGTTGACCTGCAGATCGTGAACCACCTCATCCTGGCCTTTTGTAAAGGCCGTATACCGGTGCAGCCCGCCTGCCATACCGGTATTGGTGCCGATGATATAACTTTTGTCTTTTAGGAGAGCCTCGTTTCGCACGTAAACAGCCGACACCCGGCTGCCGGAAGGTTGAGCAAAATCCACGATCCAGCGTAAACCGGCAGTTTGAACCAGGCCGCCCACGATGAGGCGGGGATCGCCGGGAGCCTGATTGGTGGCGCACTGCTCAAGGATTTCAAGGACACGATCACCGGTCAATTGCATCGTCACCAACTTGGCAGGATGAGGAATAAGGGTGTAGAGTGCTTCGCGCGTGATCGCTCCGGGATGCAGCGTCACCCCGTAGCCCACGCCCGGCATAAAGGCGATTTCAGCCCCGGTCTCGGCGCATATGATCTCTCCTACCAGCTTATCAAAGGGGCTTTCCGAACGGTAATGTCGGCCAATCGGCTCTGCGGCGATTGCGATGACCTCTTCCAGGGTATCTTGATATGGCGCGCGCAACGCAGCGACCTGCCGGACGATCTCTTCATCTTCCGGGAACTCCTCGAGCCATAGGGTATGCAGGCGACTTTCCACCTTGGTAATCTGCGTTCCATGGAGGCTGACCTCGATCTCCCCCAGGACCGAGTTGTCTGAAACGGCCTGCACGATGGTAACATCCCCGATCCGCTCGTTAGAGATGCGGTCGTGAGAGTGCGCGCCGATGATGATGTCCATCTCAGGTACTTCACGCGCCAGGACACGATCCATTGCTGAACCGAGGTGGGAAAGCACAACCACCAGGTCAGAGCGCTCGCGCAGTTCAGGCAGGTACTGGCGGACCGCTTCAACCCCGTCCTTGAACTCCAATCCTTCGTAGTTCTTCGGATTCCCTGTAAACCCGGTATTGTGATACGTGAGCGTGAGAAAGCCGACCCGGATGCCTGCCGCCTGGAAGACAATGGTAGGATCTCCCAGAAATGGCTGGCCCGTCTTGACATCAATCACGTTTGAGGCCCGCATGGGGAAATTCGCGATCTCATCGAGTTCGCGAGTCCGCTCGCTTCCAAAGTCATAGTCATGGTTGCCCAAAGCCATTAACTGGTAGCCAACGGAATTCATGAGCCTGATCACGGCCTCGCCGCGGGTCAAATTTCCCAGTAGATCATCGCTGAAGGTATCCCCACCGTCCACGAGCAGGACATTGTCCGGCCCACGCTCCAGGCGAATACGCTTTACAGCCGTGGCCAGGGCGGCAAAACCACCGGCCGTGCCTTCCCGTTCAAACTCATCCCAGGTCCGCCCCGGATCGCCGGTCTGGGAAGTGGCACTGCCTTTAATGATTGTGATGGGCCGGTAACGCCCGTGCATATCGTTGGTGTGCAAGATCGTTAAGCTGGTTTTTGTTTTATCGCCCATTTCACTTCTCCTCTTAGCTATTCTACATTCCGATGCTCAGTAACACTCCAAGCACGAATATAAAGGCGATAATGAACCAGCGGAATAACTCTCGCGGCATGATAGTGAAAAGCTTGATGCCAAGCCAAGCTCCAAAAAAAGCTGCCGGAACAATTGCGAGTGCTTCGACCGCAATCGCTGTCGTCATCTTTCCCATGGAGGTCAATACAACTATACGGTAAAGTAGGTTGGCCGCAAAGAACGAAGTAAAAATGGCTTTCATCTGCTTCGCAGTCCAGTACTCGGTCTCCATTAAAAACGCCCCGTATATGATCATCGGAGGCCCGGGAATCGATACGGCACCACCAAAGATGCCCGACAGAAATCCAGCAAGCACACCGCTGATCCATCCGGGCTGCCATCCAGTGCCCTTTATCCATTCTCGAATCGACTTGATCTGACGCAGCAGCAAAAGTACCACCGCGCTAATGATCATTACGACCCCTATCGCCATTCGGAGTTGAGCTTCATCCCAGGCTCCAAACAGATAAATTCCTATGGGAAGGCCAGCTGCCAGTCCTGCTACTGGAATAAGCCAGTCCTTCCAATTAAACTCGTCCCGTACGCTCCAAAAGACACGCACATTCGTGATAAAAACGATAATGGACACAACAATGGAAGCTGAACCCGCATCGCGGAAGAACGGAAGCACTCCCATCGTGATTTGGCCTGTGCCGAAACCGGTAATGCCGTGCACTGTAGTGGCAACAAGAACAACAAGAGCCGACCACAAGGTTATGATCCAATCGATGTCCATTTGATTTCCTTCCTATACCGCGATGAACGTGCTTCGAAATTCTGTACTCGATAAACTTAACCTTGCCTGAATCGGGATACTCGCGGTTTCAATTCAGGATTCGTGCATTAATCTTCTCGGCCAGTTGTAACAAATCAGTTCAAGCAGAACGAAGCAGCTTCAGCACCTCTTCCGCAGCGGGTCTCGAGGAGGCCGGGTTCTGGCCGGTCACAAGCTTGCCATCCACCTGTACGTACGGCGCCCAGTCGGCACCCTTGCTGTAGAGAGCACCGCGTTCTTTAAGTCGGTCTTCCAACAGAAAAGGTACGACCTCGGTCAAGCCTGCTGCTTCTTCTTCTGTATTGGTGAAACCGGTTACGCGTTTACTTTTGACCAGATATTCGCCGTCTTTCCCGCGTACATTGACTAACGAGACCGGCGCGTGACACACCGCACCGACCGGCTTGTTGGCCTGTAGGAAGGCTTCGATCAGCGCAATGGAGACCCTGTCATCGGTAAGGTCCCACATCGGACCATGACCGCCGGGGTAGAAGACTGCGTCGAAATCGTCCGCGGACACATCGGCTAGCTTTTTCGTGTCAGCAAGTTCAGCCTGCGCAGCCTTGTCTTTGCTGTAGCGTTTGGTTGATTCGGTCAGATATTCGGGAAGTTCGCTGGTCGGATCAAGCGGCGGTCGGCCCCCCTTGGGCGAGGCCAGCGTGATCTTTGCTCCGGCATCCTTGAACACGTAATAGGGAGACACGAACTCTTCCAGCCAGAAACCAGTCTTCTTTCCGGTGTTGCCAAGTTGGTCATGAGAAGTAAGAACAATAAGAATTTTCATAGCTAACCACCTCTTGATTATTGATTTAGAATCCATCGAGAAGCGCCCCCATGCTCGTAGGGCCTATCCCGCACTATTATTCATTGTGCGATCGCGCGACTGCCTTACACCGCGACGAACGTGCCTCGAAGTTCTGCGTGCAACGGACGGTGCCTTGCCAGATATGCCTTCAGTGCATCTATGCTCCGCTCGGTGTGCTGTTGGCGATTGTGACCGTATTTGCCCGCGACGCCTTGTTCGGTGACAAAGGCTGTGGGGTAATAGCGCCCGGGTTGCAGTTCTTCATCGCCGATAAAAACTTGCTGCACGCGCTGTTCGAAAGGGTTCTCGATCTTGATGTAGGCGGTCAGACCAAGGCTGCGTTTCACGTAACCACCCATCTGGTCGTACGGATCGCGGGCAAACGTCCGTTCCAGATTTTCCTCCAGCATCGCGACAATTTCTTCGCCCAGCAACTCGACCGTTGAGATCGGCGGGTTCATGGGCATGATATTGTAGAGGTCATTCAGGGTAACCACCCCCGGAATTATCGGTGCGCCGTAGCGCCAGCCGTTGGAAAATGCCAATTGCGCCCCTGTGCTTTCCAGCAACGCCTGCAGCAGGAAATTGTCCATCGTCGTTTCCAGCGTGGCCCCTCGGTTGAGGGCCGTAGCCGTTTCACCCACAATCATGGACAATCCTTCCTGATGCGGGGCGAGGGCTTGGCGAACGAGATCATCCACTGCGGGATCGGGGCTTATTTTGGCTTCCACCTCGATCAGTTGGTGCCGGTAATCAACGACGCGTCCGCCATCAATTTCCAGATCCAGACGCCCCAGGAAGGAACCGTGGCAGCCCGATTGGATGACGAGCGTTTTCCCCTGCACAGCCGGTTTATAGAGGCGGTTATGGGTATGCCCGCTCAGGCAGACATCGATTCCCCCCACCTCGGAGAGCAGCTTCATGTCCTGGGCAAACCCAAGATGGGAGATGAGGACGATCAGGTCCACCTTCTCCTTGGTGCGCAGCTCATTGATGATGCCAGGGAGCTCTTCTCGCCCAAGGGTGAATCCAAGTCCTTCGCTGAAGGAAGGCGGCATGGTTTTGTCGATAATGTTGCAGGCAATGCCCACCAGACCAATCCGTAACCCGCCCATTTCCTTCACGCTGTACGGTGGGAAAAACCGCTCTTTTGTCGCCTGATCGTAAACATTGATCGCCAGCATCGGGTAGCTGAGCTCCGCTGCGAGCTGCTTGAAAGCCACGGGTCCGTATGCAAATTCCCAATGGGCCGTCATCGCGTCGATACCCAATGCATTCAATACAGGGATCATTGCCTGGCCCTGCGTACTCTGGGCCGGATACGTGCCGTGGAGAGTATCGCCGCAGTCGCAAAAGAGGACACGCTCCTGGTTCGCGGCCCGGATCTGCTTAACGATGGTGGCAATGCGGGCATATCCTCCCGCGAGACGATAGACTGCCTGACCTCCCTGCCAGAACATCTCCTGGTGCAGATCAAAATAGGCATGGCTGTCGTTGAGTTGAATGACAGTGAGAGACGTTCTATTTGCCATTATCTAAACCCTCATTGCCGCTAGGCGGATCTCCGAAATAGGCCATGCGAAGAAGTCTGTTCAATCGTCCCCGACAATACCGAACTCGCGCAACAGTGCGCCGATCTGGGTTTTGTCGAGCTTCTTCATCAGCAGATTGCGCACGAACGCAGGACCCGGGATGTCGATCTCCTTGCCGTCGCGCAGGCGGCCGGTCGCGGACAGGAGCGTACGAATGTCGTAGGTGGAGTTGAATACCTCCGGCACGCCGCGCTCGACGTCGAGCAGTGTGTAGACAGCCTCCATCGGCGTTCGTACGGAATACTCGGTGGTGAAGATGCAGTCGCGCTCCCTGGATTCCGCGAACTGCCCAATGAAGGCGAAGTTGACAGCGCCCTCGGGCACCACGTCCGGGCGATCACCGGCCTGGCGCGGCATGAAGAAGGCGGTCACGTACGGCATCATCACCGGCACGGTTATCGCACCGGTTGCCGCCAGTTCGGGAATGTCCTCGACCGGCACGCCCAGGTGGTAGAGCCATTCCTGGGTGATCTCCTCGCCGCTGCAGTCCTGCATGGGCTTCTTCACGTAATCGCCGGGTTGCTCGACGAACAGCGCGTAGACCCAAACCACGATCTGGTCCTTGGGCTGCTCTTTGAAGTGCGGCTGCCGGTTCACCGTCCAACTGAGCAGCCAGGATGAGTCCTTCGCGGTCACGATGCCGCCTGTCACCACCTTGCCGCTGAACGGATCACGCTTGGCGATCTTCTGGATGTACTTCGGGATGCGCTGGTCGAGCGTAGTGACGGTGGCCGACTCCCATTTGGTCTCGGGGATGTGCGCGCCGAACACGTCCGGGCGTCCGAACGCCGGATCCTTGGCGGCGATGCGACGCCACAGATCCCAGGCCGGCGCAGGCCCCTCATTGAGCTTGGCCGGCGTATGGTGGTCGCCGTTGTCGGAGTTCTCGGTCAGCGAACCGATGGTCATGAAGACCAGGTCGTCGGGGCCGAGATCGACGCCGCCTTCGCCTGCGTCCTTGCGCCAGTGGATGCGGGTCGCCTGTTTACGTCCGGGTGCAATGTCAAAATCGACATCGGTGACCTCGGTACCGTACTCGAACACCACACCATGTTCCTGCAGCCACTTCACCAGCGGCAGCACCAGCGATTCGTACTGGTTGAATTTGGTGAACTTCAGCGTGGAGAAATCCGGCATGCCTTTGATCTGGTGGATGAAACGGTGCAGGTACCGCTTCATCTCCAGCGCCGAATGCCACTCCTCGAAAGCAAACATCGTGCGCCAATACAGCCAGAAATTGCTGTCCAGGAATTCCTTGCCGAATACCTCGCTTATGCGCTTGTTCTCCATCTCCTCGCCGGTGGCGAGGAAGAGCTTGACGATCTCCTTCTGCGCCTGCTCACTGAGGGTGAACAGGCCGTCGGTATGCGCGTCCTCGCCTCGCTTCACAGTGGCGCGCTGCAAAGAGGAGTTCGGATCGTCCTTGTCGAGCCAATAGAACTCGTCGAGCACGCTGGCGCCCTCGATCTCCAGCGACGGGATCGAGCGGTACAGGTCCCACAAGCACTCGAAGTGCTCTTCCATCTCGCGCCCGCCGCGGATCACGAAGCCCTTGTTCGGCTCCTTGATGCCGTCCAGCGCGCCACCGGGCAACTGTTGCTGCTCCAGGATGGTGATCCGGTTGCCCGGCATCTGGCCGTCGCGGATCAGGAAGGCCGCGCCCGCCAATGCCGCCAGGCCCGCGCCGACAAACCAGGCCGTCTTGTTCTCTACGCCCTTGGGTTTGCGCGGGCGGGCGAAGGCTTCGTAGTTGCCACTACTGTAATACATAACGCTCTCTTTTTGTTTGCCTAACGGGGTGGACATGACCGGCCGGTCGGTTTTTTGCCAGGTCATGGTCTAAGGGCCTCTCACCGCTCAACAGAACGACAGCCACGACTATCATGACAAAAAGGACCTCCAGCCAGGTTCTTCCATCATTGGTTGGAAAAACATGATGTATGGACCGCGGATAAGATGGGCCATAACGCCATCATCGTGTATTTTTCTGATGGCATGGTTCACCAGAACTTTTGCGAAACCCATCTGAGCCATTTCCGTCGCGTCCCACTCGCTGTGAATCAGGTATTCGGGCGGACGTGGCATGGCATCCAATGTTTTAAAGAGCGGTCTTGGTTTTTTCGGCGGGTTGGCTCCGAGTGTCTGCAGGGTTTCTGCCATTGACGTCGGGTCGAGCATGAAGCTTCCTAATGCACAGACCCCAATTTGCTTCAGAATCATATACCCGAGAAAACCGGTTGCGTCCGACAAGGCTTCCATCGTTTCGATGGCACCTTTTTCAAATGCCTTTTCCTTCCCCGGAGCCACCGTATGTTCCCCGATGGCAACGCAGCGCTGAGGGGTGGCAAAGCGGATAAAATCTTTTTGCTGCACAAAATCTTTACCGAGATCGGCGATTTGCCCCATAGATCGAACAGTCGGCATTTTGGCGTGAATAACGCTGTAAACAGGCTCCCATGGGCCTTCTACAACCATCTCCAGGCAGCTGGTACAGAGCTCAAAAATCCTGCTGAATTGTTTTTCATGGAATTCGTCATGATCTTTCCAATGTTTCCACATGGTATACTGATAGTTGCGGACAGGATTCAGTGCATTTTCCATGTGAGTGCTACCTCCCCCATATCTGCCTGCAAGAGGTAAAATTCCTGTTTGAATGTTAGCCATAAAACCAAGAAAACCCGGATGTGTGGCAGTGGTGATACATACACGTGGACCCACTTTGTGCATCAGATCGAAGCTTTCTTCATTGTTCACAACTTTGGACATATTCAAGGCAACGTAAATGGGAGAATCCGTCATATTTTTCGGCGTCATGCTACACCTCCTTTGTAATTTATCGTGCACGCCAATTTCATTCTTTGCGCTCTTCTCACAATGTAGCCGGTTAAGACCTGCTTTTTTCGATGACTAATCATCGATATCTCTGATCAGGACTTCCATCTCCCCAATCTCTCGGCGCTGGGCTTCAATGATTTCACCTGCAAGTTTTCTTACACGAGGGTCGCTAATATTGGCGCGTTCACTTGTGAGTATTGCAATCGAGTGATGCGGGATCATCGCCTTCATCCACGCGACATCTCCTACCGTTGCCTGGCTGCGAACCAACAAGAAGCCTAAGCCCATAAGGGCCACGCTTCCAACAACAATGGCAATATTGGCCTTCTTGTCTTTGTACATGTGGCGCATGAAGAAGAGCATGACGAGCGCCATGGAACCAGCCATGATGAAGGTCATGAACAAGCGAGTTTGGCTAAACCACACATGGCTAAACTGATATGTATTGAGGTACATCAATCCAAACATCAGAGTTGCAGACACAGTGATCATCAAAATAAAATTTCTGTACGGATGCATGATACCTCCTATGACGTATAAATTTATCTCTTTTGTGTTCCTAATATAACTTGCGTACGAAGTGCATTCATTACGATCTTTTCGAAGCGCTTTTTGTCGTCACCGGGTGGTGAATTGTTGTAACAGCAAAAGAATGACGGTGAGTGCCAATGCAAAGGTGACCACAAAATGGCCGCGCGGCACTGACAGCAGATCGGACAGCTGCACTTTGCCGAGGTTGCCCCATTTCTCGATGGTTCGTTTGGTCCATCCCGAAAGTTCGGCAAACAGCCACGAGCCGGCGATAAGTCCGGCCATGCCGAAGAGCGCGTCCCAGCTTCCCTGCCCCAGTGCTGCGGCAACAGTTCCAGGACAATAGCCAGCCAAGGCAAAACCAGCGCCGAACACAAGCCCACCGATGATGTTGGCACCGATCCTGGTCGGCTTAATATGCAGCTTCACCTTGGCGAAGTGATGTAACGGGAATACGCCGATCATGCCGACCACAATTGCGGTGAGCATGATCTTCGCGACGGTCCAATCCTGAAGAAGCAGTTGGCCGATGAGAACGTTGTATTTTCCAACGCCCCCTTTTTGCAGCAGGAAACCAAACACCAGACCAAAAACCGCGCCGGCAATCAGTGTGGGAACTGCGGTCACAGCCGGCGCGGAATTTTTCGTCGATTCATTAACGGCTTTGCCTGGATCAATCATACGCACCTCACAGTTTGAAAAGCGGCAGGGCCACGGCGACACCACCGACGAAAATGCACAGCACAGTAATCCACGATGCCAGATTGAGCTGCAGGGTTCCGCTGATGCCGTGGCCGCTGGTGCAACCTCCGGCCAGGCGCGCCCCAAATGCCATCAGCATGCCGCCGGAAAAGGCGACGGCCGCACGCAACGCAATGTCGTCGCCAAAGCGTGCGACCCACATGGGCGAAAGCCATTCGTTGGCGAACTCCCCGCCCGTCAGGGCTGCAATCGCGCCGCCCACTATGATTGCGCCCACGAAGACGAATCCCCAACTCACGTGCGGCGGGTTGTCTTTGAAATAGGTGAGCGAGGCCGTGTGGCCGGGCGCGATGCGTTTACCGAGAAAACCCGCGAGGAACGCGTAAAAAGAGGAGGCCCCGATGGTCTTGTCGGAAAAGTACAATGTTAGCCAGGAAAGCACTCCAATGCCCGCGCCGACGAGATAGGGTGACCAGGCCGGTCCCGGATAATCAAGCGCATCCACGGTCGCCCCCGCGTCGGCTGCGGCGCACACGAACGAAAGAACAAGACTGCCGATGAAATACGCAGAACGCCTCAAACTCAAGTGAACGGGATAAAACAGGTTCGTATTCACGTTTATTTTCTCTCCTTCTCTATTTCTTTTTCGACCGGGTATCCCGCATTCTTCCATGCTTGCCAGCTTCCGGGAATGTTGCAGACGCGGCTGAACCCTTGCTGCTGCAAAATGCTCGTCGCGATGGTCGCACGATAACCGCTGTCGCAATAGACGGCGGTCGGTTTGTCCTTGTCCAACTTGCCGAGCTGTTCGCGCAATTCGCCCAGGAAAATATGCTGGGCATTCGGGATATGACCGTCTTTCCATTCGTCCGGCGCGCGTACATCGAGAACCTGCAGTTTTTCCCCCGAGCGTTTGATTTTGTGGACGGTCATTTGTCCGACCGATTCCAGCGGCAGTCCGGCGTTGTTCCATGCAGCCATGCCTCCGACGAGGTAGCCGGCGAACTTCGTATATCCCGTACGGACAAAATAGCGGACGATTGTTTCGAGCATGTCATCGGAATCGAGGACGAGCAGGATGGGTTGATCGGAGTCCTGCAACCAACCGGCCCAGATGGAAAGTACGGGCAAGCCGCCGATGCTAAGCGCGCCCTTGATATGCCCGCCGCCAAATGCCAGCATCATACGGGTATCGATGAGAACGTTGTCGCTGTTCTCAATGGCTTCCTGAAAGAATTTGGGTGGAAGTCCGGGCACTGGCGGGAGGTTGCCGAGCACTGTGGGCCCCCTGGTGTTCAGAGTCCCCATAAGCGGATAATAGGTCGGGATGGGCGCCGCGTCGGTGAGCGTGTGCTTGGTGAAACTTGTGGCATTGTTGAATTGAAGGAACGCATTGAAGCGCCGTTCATAACCAATGGTGCTGCTGAGCCGGTCGCCGATGTCCTCCCCGCATGGCGACCCTTGACCATGCGCCGGGTAGATAAGGACGCCATCGTCAAGCGTCAGGTAAAAATCGTGCAGCGTATGGAACAGCTGTTCGGCCAGCTCTTTAGCCCGGCTACTGCCAAGGAGGTCGGAGCGCCCGGCAGAATTGACAAAGAGTGAGTCCCCGGTGAGCACCCCCCAAGGGGCGCCCGGACGATCCTTTTCTGACAGAAGATACGCCATGTGCTCTGGCGAGTGACCGGGCGTGTGCCGAGCCGTAATGAGGGCGGAACCAAGTTCAAAGACATCTCCATCTGCGATCCCCTCATGTTCGAAGCCGTAGCGCGCCCCCCCCTCGTGACTGAGGTATATTTTCGCGGACTTGGCACGCGCACAAAGTTCACGCGAACCACTGACGAAATCGACATGGATGTGCGTTTCAAAAATATGCGTAATTGATACCTGCTTCTCGCGGGCGAGCCGCAGGTAACAATCAACATCCGGGCGAGGATCGAACACTGCCGCCACGCCCTCGGAATCATCGCCGATCAGATAGGAAAGCTCGGCAATTCCATCGGTGTGAATGCGTTCAAAAATAAGTGACATAAGGATTCCTGTCCTGTGTTAGCGCATGGTTCAACGAACAGGGAATGTCGCAACTAGCGTGCCATCGCAGACCTGCGGATGCTGCGATACAAGGTGTTGATTATAAGGAATAATAAAAAGAGAGCGGTCAGGAGAAAGGAGAAATCCGTCAGCGGCATCCGACATATTTAACGTAGCAGCCATATATAACAGAACACGTTGCGGCAGTCTTTGTGAGGGTTTCGGATGATACAGCGGGATTCTTCAATCTGGTCCAGGAGCGCGCCTCATTCGCGAGAAAAAGAGCGCATCATGCCCGTCGTGATACAGCTACGAAGAAAGTGAACAACATTTCATTCCCCCGGTCATCACTGCGAACTTAAAAGCGATGCTCCCAGAGCTTTTTAGGCAGGCGGCCGCTCCTTCCAATCCTGGTTTGTTACCGGATGCGAAGGGGCCACGCCTTTTATTAGAGAGGATACTATCTTAAGAATCCCTGTATGATCCGATTAACCGCCGCATCATAGTCAAGCCCGAGGGTCATAAGCTTCATCAGCTGATCATTGGCAATTTTGCCGATAGATGCTTCGTGCGTCATCTCGGCATCCGGATGCAGCGCGCGCAGAGCCGGAATCGTCTGGTTACTGCCATTGTCCATGATGATGGCGTCGCATTCGATATGGCCATAGGATTTGGCAAGCGCCGTCAGGTTGACGTAAAAATCCTGGGTGGAATTGCCTTTTATAACGGAACGGGAAACGATGTTCGTCTTGCTGTCGGTTCCGACCAGTTCAATTTCATTTCTGGATTCGGCCACCTGGTCGCCGTCGGTCATCACCCGTTCCGTGATGAGCAGCACGCTGCCCGCGCCGATGTGAGCTTCATTGAAACGCTTGGCTTCATCCACCCCGCCGAGTTGGGTCAGTTCCATTTCCATCTGGGCGTTTTCCGCCATAAAAACTTTTGTGGTGGGATTTAAAATACGACGGCCCGTGCCGTCGCCAATGGCGATATGCTTTTCCACATATTTGACTTTTGCGTCGGCCTTGATCTGAAATTCATGAATGCCGGAGTGGCCTTCGGATTCCTTGCCCCCGCAGTGAATGCCGCATCCGGCAATAATGGTCACATCCGATCCTTCCCCGACAATAAAGGTATTGTAGACCGTATCATGAAGACCTGCCTGCGATAATATAACCGGAATATGAACTGACTCATTCACCGTGCCCGGCTTGATATCGATGATGATGCCATTGCCTTTTTCGTTGGTTTCGATGTTGATATTGGCGGAGACCTCGCGACCCAGAAGCTTACCGTTTTTCCGGATATTATAAGCGCCTTTTGGAATTCCTTCGAGGTCCGCAACTTCCTTTAATACCTGTTTATCGATAGCATTGAGCATTATCCACTCCTTGACATAATTCATTGAACGTACAGGCACTCGAAGCTTCGAGTATCGGCACGGCGCCGGCCAGATCACCGGAATAAGCGATTCTGCCGTCCCTGATCAACAAAAGCGTGTCGGCGGCTTCAAGAAATGCTTTATTGTGACTCACTACAATGGTGGTGGTTTTGTTTTCTTTCTGTTCACGTTTGAGCAACTCCACCATTGGGCCGATGGTCCAGAGATCAATGCCGGTGTCCGGTTCATCGTAGATGGCCACTTTTGGATTTTTCGCGATAACCGTGGCCAGTTCGATTTTTTTGATTTCCCCGCCGGACAGTTTGCTGTCCACACGCTTGTCCAGAAATTCCAGAGAGCAGACGCCCACACGTGAAATGATCTCAACGAGTTTTTCTTCGTCATCAGACCCGGCGGCAATCGATAACAGGTCCCGAAAAGTCGTTCCCTTGAATCGGGCCGGATGCTGAAATCCATAAACAATGCCGGCGTTGGATCGTTCATGAATGGGAAGCTTGCTGATGTCCGACCCGTTGAAAATTATGTTTCCGGACGTGAGTTCATTGATCCCCATAATCAGCTTGGCCAAGGTGGTCTTGCCCGACCCGTTGGGTCCGGTAACGGCGTAAAATCGGCCAGCTTCAAACGTAAAACTCAAATCGTGAATAATGGTCCGATCGGCCTCACCTTGAGCGCCGACATCTGATTCCGGAACTCTGTACGTAATGTTTTTTAATTCCAACATGGCTGCACACTTTCACTTAATTTTTTTGTTTCTGAGCTCAATACTTTACCCTATCTTTAAGTGCTTAAAATTATCCATATGATATAACACTGCTTGCATTTGCAAACAATATACCTATTTATCTTTACTTATTAAGACATATTAAAATCTACTTCAAATACTCACTTGCCAGTCTATTCAGAAGTGCATGAAATTCATCATGCTTGCCTAAACCTATGCGTTCTTTTTCTAGTTTATCGAAATTTTCCATAAGCTCATCATCTTTAGCAATATCAAATTTTGATTCTGCAATCGAAAAAATCTTTGTGTTTTCTTTATCAATATGCTGAATCATCAGTTTTACATACTCATCAATTATTAATTTAACATCTGCTGCAGATTCCGTATCCCCTGATGTGAAGCGCCCTACAGATTTCTTAAGTCTTGCAACAAGTCTGCGACCCTGTTCGTGATCATCCAACAAATCCCCTATCGGACCACCTTCACACGGCACTCCTACGGCTTCCAGAGCCGGGAAAAGGAATTCCTCTTCCTTGCCGTGGTGGCACTCGTCTACAAAAACCGACAAGAATTCCATGACACCATCAAGCTGTCCACTAACGATCTGTTCATTGTTTCCAAATCTGCCCGCTATGGACTGTAGAATCCTTAGCATGAGCTCTATCCCTTGGTGTTCATTTCTGAGTTCATCTACTGCTTTCATTGACATCTCCGCTTTAAAATTTGCGTCGACACATCGCTCGTCAACGTTGCTTTATGTTGATTTAGAATAACTTACGGACTCAGCCCGCGTCGCAAACTTGAAAGACAGGCAGCTTGACGCTCGGGAGTTCCTGACAGCAAGTGCCTGTCCACCATTGCCTGGATCAATTCGCGACCGTTTCGACGCTCAGCAGCCGAGATTCTCCGCCGCAAACTCCCAATTGATCAACGTGTCCAGCACGGCCTTGACATAATCCGCGCGACGGTTCTGGTAATCCAGATAATAGGCGTGCTCCCACACATCGATGGTCAACAGCGGCTTCATGCTCATGGTCATGGGCACCTCCGCGTTTGCGGTCTTGACGACCTTGAGCATGTCGCTGTCCATCACAAGCCATGCCCACCCGCTGCCGAACTGTGCCATGGCCGCGGCCGCCAGTTCTTTCTTGCAGGCATCGAGGGAACCGAAGGACACCTCGATCTTCTTCTGCAACACGGCGGCCAGTTCAGCGCCACCACTTGGTCTCAGGCTTTGCCAGTAGAAGTTGTGGTTCCATGTTTGCGCCGCGTTATTGAAGATGGCGATGTTGTCGCTTTTGCCGGCTGTCTCGCTCATGATCTTCTCCAAGGTCATGTCCGCGAACCGCGTCCCCGCCACCAGCTTTTTCAGGTTGTCGACATAGCCCTTGTGATGCTTGTCGTAATGAAAACCGATCGTCTTCGCGGAAATCACGGGTTCCAACGCGTTTTCCGCATAGGGCAGAAAAGGTAATACCTGCAAAGATTCAGATTTCAGAATGCCGTTGCTCATGATTGTTTCTCCCTTGATGTTTCGATGGCCGTCGGTTTCATGCATGCCGAACGCCCCGTATCAGTTCATCAATCCGCCTCGCCTCATGCATACGTCCCAACGGATTTCAATCCATTTGATGGCTGGATGGCCGGTATCACGTCGACAAAAATGCCAGCAGGTCAGCGTTGAGCCTGTCTTTGTGC
Source organism: Desulfomicrobium baculatum DSM 4028 (assembly GCF_000023225.1). Lineage (NCBI taxonomy): Bacteria > Pseudomonadati > Thermodesulfobacteriota > Desulfovibrionia > Desulfovibrionales > Desulfomicrobiaceae > Desulfomicrobium > Desulfomicrobium baculatum. The sequence goes on along the minus strand of NC_013173.1, from coordinate 1,277,437 downwards.
GTGTAGGCGAGACCATGGGGCGCGCCCTCGTAAATTTTCAGCACAGAATTCTTGACCAGTGTCGATGCGTGCTTGGCCGCTGCGTCGATGGGCACAATCTGGTCATCGTCGCCGTGAACGATGAGCGTCGGCACATCAAATTTCTTGAGATCTTCCGTGAAGTCGGTTTCGGAGAACGCCTTGATGCAGTCGAAAGTGTTCTTGTGCCCAGCCAGCATCCCCTGCAGCCAGAACGAGTCGATCATGCCTTGGGAGACGCTGGCGCCAGACCTGTTGGCTCCGAAAAACGGACCGCCGGCAAGATCCTTGTAAAACTGTGAGCGGTCGACGATGGATCCTTTGCGAATCTCGTCGAACGTCTCCATCGACAGTCCCCCTGGATTGGCCGAAGTTTTCAGCATGAGTGGCGGGACGGCGGCAATCAAAGCGGCCTTGGACACACGCTGCGTGCCATGACGGCCAATGTAGCGGGCAATCTCACCCCCGCCGGCTGAAAACCCGACAAGAGCGGCTGACTTCAGATCAAGCGACTCCATGAGTTCCGCGAGGTCGTCGGCATAGGTGTTCATGTCGTTTCCACCCCATGGCTGGCTCGATCGCCCATGACCGCGACGGTCATGGGCAATGCACCTGAAACCGTGAGAGCTCAGAAACAACATCTGCGCCTCCCAACTGTCTGAATTGAGAGGCCAACCGTGGCTAAACACCACTGGTTGTCCGCCGCCCCAGTCTTTGTAGTAGATTTCTGTTCCGTCTTTGGTGGTCATCATACTCATGGCTATCTCCATTGTTCCCTGGTTCTTCAATCCACGGGCAACCCATTGCGCTCAAAACGGATTACCCGAGTTTGCGAGCGGCACCGGCACATCCATTTCCCTCAATGCCAAAAGTTCATACCGCAAGGCGCGTGCCGAATGGGAACGGTGAGCTATTCTGAGTGCAACAGGCCGACTCCATGATGAAAATGCCTGGGAAAAGGTGAGGACGATGAGGAAGAACCACCAACGGAGCCCTCAATATCTGGCCGTTACGTGGAATATCGCGGATTTTTGCAGGAGATGAGCGCTGACAGCGAGAAATAAAGACGTGGGGGCCGCATCAGCCTGGAGCCCTACCTGTGGCGTCCAGAACGCAGCGCCCTGAACACTGGGAGAAACAATGAAAAAACAGGACGCAAACCCTTCACGGCACAGGCGAAAGTTTGCGTCCTGAATGCAATATCCCCTCCGGGACTCAAAGGATGTCCTTGCAGCGGGAAAGACGGATCAGTTCTTCTGTGCTAGAATGGAAAATCCTCTGTGTCGTCGACGCTGCGTTCCAATGCTTTGGGCTCCGGCTTTTTCGACGTCGCGTGCACTGGGTTGCCGTCGACGCAGATCGCCTTGAAGGGTTTGGTGGGACAGGCGTGCTCGCAGGCCCCGCAGCCAACGCAGTAGTCCGCATGCACTTCCGGAATGACCAGTGGCCGGTTGAGCGCGTTGGGGTACGGCACCATGCGTACCGCCTTGGTCGGGCAATGCTCGGAGCACGCGCCGCAGTTCGTGTTGTCCGTGACGACCACGCAATTTTCCTTGATGAACCTGGCCACGCCCAGTTGCGTGCGCTTCTTCTCCTCCGGGGCCAGGGGCAGGATGGCGCCGGTTGGACAGACCTGCGTGCAGAGCGTGCACTCGTAGTTGCAGTAGGATGCGCGGTAGTTGAGACGTGGCTGCATGATGCCCGATGGCCCGAATTCGAGGATCGACGGGGAAAGGACCCGCGACGGGCAGACACTCACGCACAGATGGCAGGCGGTGCACAGGGATGTGAAGCGCTCGATGCTGACGGATCCCGGCGGGGAGACGGGGCCGGTCACGGCCTCGGGTATGGTTGTCGGCCTGCTCTGCAGGACCGTCGCGTTCGTCTCCACCAGCCCGGCGAGGCCCAGCAGAGAAGCCCCCGAATGCAGGAAAAAATTCCTGCGTCCCTGATCCGCCTGCACGGCGTAAGCGCGCCTCCACCTGTTTTCAAAATGCATCGCGCCTGCCGGACAGGCTGCCAGACAATTGTAGCAGGCGACGCAGCGCCCGGTATCGACCCTCATGCGCTCCAAGTCGATGCATCCCGCCTTGCATACGCGTTCGCAGCGCCCGCACTTCGTGCACCTGTCATGGTCGATCCCCAGGCGCAGCCATGAAATCCCCGACACCAAGCCCAGGAGCGTGCCCACAGGACAGACGGTGTTGCAGTAAAGACGGCCGCGCCTGGCGGCAAGCCACCCGACCATGGCCAGCGTCGTCGCGGCGACCCCGACGGCAAGAGGCGTCAGAACTGCCCACTGCTTGCGGAAAACTGCGTAATGACCAAACTGCTCAAGCGCCATTGCTACGGTATTGTTGACCAGCACCAAGGCCGGGCGGACAAGATCGGCCAGAATCCGCCCAAAGGCGCTGAACGGATCGAGCAGATTCAGCAGCAGGCCGCTGCCGCCGATCAGCAGCAGCGCCGTGACAGCCACGATGGCGTAGCGAAGCCTACCGGCCGTTCTGAAATGGAATCTTCGCCTTTTCCCGGCCGTGAAACCGATGGCGTCCTGAAGCGTCCCGAGGGGGCAGACTGTGGAGCAGTAGACGCGGCCGATGAACACGGTCAGCGCCGCGACAAAGAGCCAGCCTGCCGCGCCGAGGGCCGCCCCGTGCATGAAGGCGAGCATGGAGGGGACGAACTGCAGGTACAATATCCCGTCGGTGAACGCCGGGGGGATTACGCTTGCCAGACCAAGAAAAAGCAGCGCCGTCAGCCCGAAAAAGACAAGGGACAGGACGACGCGTGCCGTCTTCAAGTGCCCAAGCTTCACCACGAAAAACGCCTCAAAGCCTGATGCGGTTGATGGACAGGCCGCTTAGGTCCATGCTGCCCAGGTTCATATCCGCGGCGAGTCGGATATGGGGGATGTCTTCGGGTTCAACGCCAAAGAGCTTTGCCGCAGCGGCGTCGGCGGCGACCGGATCGGTTGAGACGATGAGGGCCTGCATCTGCACGATATCGGCAGTGGAAACCCCGCGCGGTCCGTTCTGTTTCATGACGTTGTACGCGTCCACCACGGTCAGGGTTGGCCTGCGGTACGAAATGAAATCCGCAATGCACTGATGCAGATCGTTACGGTGCCAATACCCGCGATCCCAGACCACGCCCATGAGGTTCTTCATACCGACCGTAAGCATGGTCGAGCTGTGATGCTTGAGGACCGGGACGTTGATGAGCACGTCCGCCTCAAGCAGCACGCCGTGCACCTTGACTTCGGAGAGCCGCTTTCCGTCCGGCACGGCAACCTGCTGGTAGTAGCCCTCGTTGTCCCCGGGTACGATCTTCCCACCAGCGTCCTTGACCGCCCTCTCGATGCCGCTCGATCTGTAGCTCTGCGCCCAGGGGTCGCAGGTGTGGTCAAAAACGGACACGTCCCGGGCCCCGGCCTGCAGACAATGCTCGACAATGCGCTTAACGAGCGCCGGATTGGTGTTACCGCCGCGTTCCGGGGTCACGTCCCAGCCGATGTTCGGCTTGACCACGACCCTGCTCCCCCTGGGCACGAAGGCCTGCATGCCTCCAAGGGAGGCAATGGCCTGGTCGAACATCGCCCCCGGCTCCCCGCCACGCACGGCCACAAGGTCGTAAGCCTGCACCGGCGAACCAGTAGCGGCCAGCAACTGCGCGAAGTTGCCGAAAGCCATGGTGGATCCGGCGACAATCCCGCCCCCGATCACATTTTTGAGAAAACGACGACGATCCATTATCCCCTCCCTGCTCCTGGCCGCTTCGACGCGTGAAGCCGCCTGCAACCAGCGCATACGACAAAAACACGCGCCTTGCCAAACTCTTTCGCCGCGTATTGGTGTCACATCTTCACGGCCCGTGCCGGCACGATGTCCTGCATCCGTCAGGGCCGGCATGGCCCATGAGCCGGGCACGTTGGTGGCCCAACTGGCGATTTACGGCAGGGCTTGGACAGAAACCGGCGTTTTTGGGCCGGGTGCTGGATTTTGAAACAGGATGGTGCAGATCGGGGGCCGCAAAGACAACCGTTTCTTTGCCAAAGCGGGTCTTGATCAAAAATTGCCCGGAAATGATTTCAATCGTCTACTGCAATTCCAGACGGACCATTGATTTCTTCCGCTATTTTTCTGAAGTGAAATCCGTAAATAGCATATGTGATTGCCAGTGGAAACAGTCGTGGTTTCTTTAAAATTGTCCACAATATAAGTTTCCAGTAATAATAACGCTCTTTTCCAAGTATTCCGAGATATAAAATTGATTTGAAAAATGCTCCGAGATAACCATATTGGTAGTGAAATTTTCCAAAATACAGTGGATCATATATTTTAAAAAATTTAAGCGCGCGCTGATAGAAATTCTTTGGTGAATATATGGTATTGAGAATCGACTGATAGCCGCTGATGAGCGTTGCCGCATCCATATGGGGCGTGAAATTGAGGGCGATGGCCGTGTTGTTCCCGCTCGCCTCTCCAACCAATCGCCCTTCCTGGTTCAGACGCTGATAGAGCCTCGTGCCGCGCAAGGCGGTCAGGAGTCCGACCATCGCTGTTACGATGCCGCTTTCCTCGATGAAGCTGATTTGCATTTCAAAAATTGAGGGCGGGTCGCTGTCGAACCCAACGATGAAGCCTCCCTGCACCTGCAGTCCGGCCAGTTGAATCCGATGGACCGAGTCAAGCAGGTCGCGGTGCCTGTTTTGAACCTTGCCGCTCTCGACCAGACTTTCCTCATTGGGCGTTTCAATGCCGATGAAGACCTCTTTGAAGCCGGCCTTGACCATGAGTTCCATCAGGTGGCCGTCGTCGGCAAGATTGATGGATGCCTCGGTGTAGAAATAGAACGGATATGCATGCTCCTCCATCCACTCGATCAGCGCCGGCAGGAGTATTTGCTTCAATTTGGCGCGATCCCCGATGAAATTGTCATCGACCACAAAGACCGCCCCGCGCCAGCCCTGAACACGGAGCCGTTCAAGCTCGGCCAGGAGCTGCGACGTGTCTTTGCTGCGGGATATGCGCCCGAACAAGGCGGTGATGTCACAGAATTCGCAGTCGAAGGGACAGCCTCGTGAATACTGGATATTCATGGACGCATAATTTTTGACGTCGATCAACTCCCATAGCGGCAACGGGGTCGTGCTCAGGTTTGCGTGTTGCTCGTTCACGTAGAGGTGTCGGGCCGAGTCTGTTTGCAGATCTTGCAGAAACGCAGCGAGAGTAACTTCCGCCTCGCCCAAGACCAAGTGGTCGACATCCGGAAAATCGTCTGGGGCGCTGGTGAACAATGGACCTCCGGCGACCGTTTTAATTCCGATCCGACGGCATCGGGAGAGTATCTCCTGCACCGATTCACGCTGAATGGTCATGGCGCTGATAAAGGCGTAATCCGCCCATTCCAGATCATCATCGGACAGGGACCTGACGTTCATGTCGACGAGCTTTTTATCCCATTCGGCAGGAAGCATGGCGGCCACGGTCAACAGGCCCAGAGGCGGAAAACTCGCCTTTCTTCCGATGAATTTCATGGCGTGCCGAAAACTCCAGAACGTGTCCGGATAGTGCGGGTAGAGAAGGAGAATCTTCATGATAGTGCTCCAAAAATGCGGTGTGAAGGCATGCGGAGCACCGCAATGAGCGTGCCAGCAGCTTTAAGATGTTCGCTGGCAAAAAATAACACGCTGATTATACGGGCAAAATACAAATTATTCCAAAGTGAATGCGAAAGATTCCGTCAGTGGAGGCTGTCAGATAGTGTATAATTGTTAAATATGACGATCCGGATGCTCTGGGGGGCGCAGTCCCAAAAAAAGGCATCCAGGACGACTACTTTGCCGCACCGCCCTCAGGCTTGTAGAATACATGTTCCCCGATAACGACCGTCTTCACGTATTCTGCAGCCCATTGCGGCGTAAGGTCTTTCCGGTGAAAATATAAGGCTCCGCCGGTTCTGTCCTGCACTTGTTTGTTAAGGGCTTTCCGGGCTATTTCCTTGGCCGCAGAGTAGGCTTCTTCCTCCTGCGCGTCATCGGGGAGGCCATCGCACCACCATGAGAACTGACAGGCGCCTTGTTCCAGGCCTTGCTTGACAACTTCGCAGATAGTTTCCGGAAAGCCTTCATGGCCAAGGCGGTTCATGACGACATTGGCTATGGCTTCGATACCCGCAGCCTCTTCGCCCCGGGCCTCCCAATAGATGGTGCGCGCAAGGCAGGTCAGCGCGTCGTCCAGAGGATTTTCCCCGGACGGGTCCACCGCCTGCGCTTCAGGTTTAGTAATGGCATCGGACGGAGAGGGACGCGTAGCATTGCCCTCGGACGCTGCGCTTTGCTCCAGCACCTTCGCTTTGACTTCCGCGGATTCCGCCTGCTGCGATTGGCCCCATAACGGGCAAGGACCCATGAGCAGGATTGTTGCAAGGCAGATCGCGAGCCATGTGTTGCGTATCATCGCCAAACCTCCTGGAAGAATGAAAAGTGCCTCAACGTTTTGGAGCATACCGCTCAGTTTGTTTGAACAGACATGCCCGTTATCAATTAAGATCCGTGAACACCGTGGCGTTCTTCATCCCGATGACCAGTTTCGCCGGACAGTCGCTCGCCGGGATTGCGGGGTCGTTGAACTTCGCGAAGGCTTCGCGCTTTGCCTCGCCGACAAAAAGAAGAACCCCGATCTCGGCGGTCAGCATCAGGGACAGGGAAGAAGACATCCGCTCCGCAGGAGGCTTGGGCGAGTCATCCATGACGATGAAGCCATGATGAGCGTCCCGGACGGAGTGGTGACCGGGGAACAGGGCTCCCACATGACCGTCCTCCCCGGAACTCAGCAGGATTATATCAAACCGGAAACCATGGTCCGCGAGCACGGCCTCGTACGCCCGCGCCCCCCGGTCCGGGACGGCCGGATCCACAATGAAGGGATGGGCATTTTCCGGCGATATCGCCCCCTCTTTCGCCAGTGGGACGATAAAATGGTCCTTGAGCAACTGGTAGTTGCTATCGGGATGACCAAGGGGAACAAGCCTCTCGTCGATGACGAAAAAATGCACCCGGTTCCAATCGATCTTTTCCTGGCGCAACATCTGAAAAATCGTGGCGACGCTTCTCCCACCCGGCACCGCAATATTCGCGCGGCCGCGCCTGGCCAGAACGTCCCGGACCTTTTCGCCGATATGATGGGCGGCGCGTTGCAGGAGCAGGTCCGCATTTGGTTCTTGAACGATCGCGAGCATGACGAGTATCCTTGTCGTAAAGGTGCCGCTGCAAAAAGTCGTCATCCCCTTGAAGAAGATCCATATCCTTCTAACTACCTGAAAGGACGGAATTCACACCTTCGCGGGAATGACGCAGAGGTATTTTCGCGATTTTTTGCAATGGCATCCGTTAAAGGCAAACCTTGAAACACGTACCCTGCTATTTCAGCATACTGAATCACCGTCAGGCATGGGTGCTGGCTTTATAGATGCTTATACCTCCGCCATTTGCTGATTTTTTTCAAATCAAATTTACAAATACCCAAAAAAGAACATGACCTTAAAGACCGGTGTTCACTATATGCCAACGCCCTGTTGCTTATGGATTTTACAAAGCGCACTGACCTGCCCGGCACTTTTCAGACCAGTCGAAACTTGAGATAGGTTCCCCCTCAACCACGAGGGAACTGATGAAAAAGGGACGATTTTCCGAAGAGCAGATGGTGGGCATCCTGCGCGAAGCTGACCACAGTCCGGTGGCCCAGGTGGCCAAGAAGCATGGAATCAGCGAGCAGACGATCTATACGTGGCGACAGCGGTTTGCCGGCATGTCCGCCGATGACGTGAAGCGGCTGCGGTTGCTGGAACAAGAGAACACGCGACTGAAGAAGATCCTTGCGGAACGGGACCTCGAAATCGAGGTCATGAAGGAGATCGCCGCAAAAAAGTGGTAGGCGCACCCGCCCGACGCCTCCAGGTGGCATACGCCAGGAGTCGCGGACTTTCACAACGCAGGGCGTGTGCGCTGTTATCCACTTCCCGGTCGTCGCTCCACTACGAGTCACGGCTGGAGGCCCGGGACAAGCCACTGATGGCGGCTATGACAGATCTGGCTGCGACGTATCCGCGCTTTGGATATCGCCGGATCAACGTGTTCATGGAGCGTCTGGGGCATGTCATGGGCGCCGACAAGGCGTTCCGCCTGTGGTCCAAGGCCGGGTTGCAGGTGCCCAGGAAGCGGCCTCGGAAACGAGTGGCGGCGTCCCGCCCGAGACCGCAACTGCCGATGGGAGCAAACGAACTGTGGGCGTACGACTTTGTCTATGACGCCTGCGCCAATGGTCAGCAGATCAAATGCCTGACTGTGGTAGACGAATACACGCGGGAATGCCTGGCTATAGACGTTGCCGGCAGCATCAGATCGGGCCGGGTGATCGAGGTGCTGTCCCGCCTGATCAGCGAACGTGGAGCCCCTCTGAGCCTGCGTTCTGACAACGGACCGGAGTTCGTGTCGAAGGCGCTGCTCAGATGGGCGGCTCAGGAGTCTCTGGATCTGGCGCTGATTGAGCCTGGGAAGCCATGGCAGAACGGTTTGAACGAGAGTTTTAACGGCAAATTTCGCGATGAGTGTCTGTCGATGGAATGGTTCCGGTGTCGGTCCGAGGCGCGGGTTGTGATCGAGGAATGGAGGCGGCACTACAACTCCATTCGTCCGCATTCAAGCCTGAACAACATGACGCCAGAACATTTCTGTCGGCAGTATGGGAAAAACCTGAACCGTGGGGAAACTCTCAAGAATTGAGTGGTCCGAAGTTTCCCGGCAGGTCAGCACCAGTTGAAACGGCAGCCATTGACTCACCATAGGGCACTCCCGTTGCGCTGGCGCGAACCGCGGGCAGAAACCTGCACCTGAAAAGCATGACCGCGCCATAAACGCAGGACACCGAACCCTGGAAATGGACATAGCGGTCATGGCCAAATCCAGGAAATGCTTCCCAGGTCCGGACTTTGAAGTGCGAGAACGCTGCCTTCCGCAGAAAGGACAATGATTATATTGAGTTATTTAACTGAATTTATGCGAAATAAATTTGAGGAGTGCTGTGATCATCTCGTATAGGGCAATTCTTTGATCCAGCGCGGCAGCACCCGAAATTCCGGATTCACGACGCTCTTTGTCGGATCGTACATATCTGTTCTGATCGCTGCGAGATTGAGAAGAGTATGAATGAGATTATCCGTCTGGTAAGGTCGAGTGGTGTCCAGGGCCAGAATGCCGGAGTCACGCATCCACTCCGCATATTCAGGTGATATCTTCAGGACAAAAGGAATTTCATACACGTTTTTGCTTGTTGACGAACCCGCGTGACCAAACCGGTTTTCGGTGTCAAAAACTTCTTCCCCGTGGTCTGACAGGTATATGGCTGCCCATGCTCCGGAGTTGCGCTTATCCAGAGACGCAAAAATATCACTCACAACAAAATCCGCATATCGAATCGACGCGTCATAATCGTTTATGATGCCGGCGACTTTTTCTTGGCCATGAAAATTCGTGAACAATGTCGTGCTTGGTGGCTCACCTGTGAATCTGAAATCATTTCTGTGCTCCGGAATGCGATTCGTATACGCTGAATGGCTTCCAAGAATGTTGATAACCACCAATTTACGCTGCGCAGGATCATCAATTGTTTTAATCAATTGCGGCAATATATATTCATCATACTGCTGATTTGACGGCAGACTGTGCTTGCTGGACCACTGCGAATCGGCACGTTGCGCCAGAATGGGAATAATTCCGGAGCCTGGTGTGTGCGAAGAAAATTGAGCACTGATCCAAAATGTCTTGAATCCTGCCGCCTTAAACATGTCAAACACAGTTGTCGTGTATGGATTGCCATTCAGATCAGCCAGAGTCAGCATCCTGCTGATGGATTTCTGCGTTGTGGGTGCGGAGGAAATGACGTCGGTAAAGATGTTCAGTCCGTCGATTCGCTCCATATCCGGGGTTGTGTTTCGGGGATATCCATACAGATGCATGTTCCTTCTCCCCGCAGATTCTCCAATGACGAGAACTATTGTTTGCGCGTCCGGGTACGTGGCTTCGACTGGGTTAATATATCCTGCCTGAAGCACGTTTGCCAATTGAATTTCTTTTTTAGCGGCAATGATTTTTTTTATAATCGTTGTTGGAAAATACGGATCAAAAGGTGTTCTGAAGTATCTTAATGAAGCAAAAGGCAAATAAATCATTGATAAAATCAATATTAAATATATTTTTGTCTTATAATTTGATCTATAATTATTTGATATTTTAATAGTTTTCCGTAAAAATATATATGATATAATAATATATAAAACATATATCGACAACAATTCGAAACTTAAGAACGAGTCAATAAATTCTATAGATTCATCACTATTTGTTGATAGAAATGCCACAGCACTTTCAGTATTAAACTCAGATCCATACAATACGACATGGGCGATATATATAAATCCGGTAAAAATGCAAAGTATATAAATAAAACAATACAAATATATGCGATATCGCCCAGCAAGAACTCCAACAATGATAATAATACAAAAAGATGGAACAATATGTACAAGAGATATCAAAAAATCAATTTTTTTTGTATATATAAAGCATATAGATGATATAAAAATAGAAAATGAATACAAAAAAACAATATTTTGAGAAACCTCAAATAAAGAAGAAAATTCACACGCAACCCTACTTTCTGGAAAATTTTGATTTTTTTGATTTAAAATCCAACGCATTGAGTCATATTTTTTTATATACATCAATCCTTATCCTACGATAGTTCTATGATTTTATTTAACTACTCAATATTTCAAATAATAATTTATATTATTCAAACTAAATAATATAAATTCAATTAGAAAATACATATACGTGCACACATAAATTAAAATATGCACAAATAATAATGTTTTATTATTTGTGCATACACAATTATTATAAATAAAACGTACAAATACATACACAAAAATATGTATCAATAAGAATATTTGACAGGTAATTTAACCAACAAATTGATAATGGATGAATTTGAGCGCACAAGTCAGATATTTGCGATGCTGAAGCATGGCGAGTTGGAGGCTTCGCAAGGAAAGTTGACGCATATTCCAAAGAACAAATGGTGAAGGAAAACTTGATTCCCGCTCTGTCTGTCCCGCTTCGAGACAACCGAGCTAGAAGTGTTCGGATCTGCGTCAACATCCTCCGGAGTTGAAACGCATGACGCGATCTGCTGCGGATTGCCAAAGAGTATCTAGACGGCGATAACATCCCTCCATTTCGGTAGACTTAAGCACATCAAAATCGCTTGAGTGATGTCAAAGTCGCGCTTGCTATGGCCGGCGCCACCTTCTTCTTGCTTTTTCCTGCCCATTTTCGCTTATGCGCATCAGATCAGGTCATTTTTTGTGATCTCGGCTTAAACAAATTTCCAACATGGCTCGCAACCTTGTGCATATGCGAGGACGAAAGGCCCTGTATGACATTTTCATAAAAAACAGTGCGCAAACTTATTGTGTATGACATTTTCGGCTGCGTTTTTTTGCGTACACCTTTCTTTATGATACGTCGTGTCCAGGATGCATGTCATGAAGCGAAAACAAGATGGAATCTTGTTTAAATCCTGTCAGGTATGAGCTAGATTATCTTTGAAAAATTGAAGTGCTCGCCTCCGTCCGCGACGCGGGGCCTCACGCTCTCTTTTTCAAGATTTCACCTCATTGTTGGATTTCGGGAGGTTGCATGGTTCATAATGGCGTCGGCGGGAGATTGAGACTGTATCGTCAGCTGCGTGACATGACGCAGGAGAGTCTTTCCGAAGTCATCGGCGTTACGAAGCAGCACTTGGGCCAGATCGAACGCGGGCAGTGCAATCCGTCGCTTGATTTTCTGTCCAAGGCCGCAGCAGCCTTGAACACCCAGGTCGCCAATTTTTTCCTCGGCAACAGCCACGATCCAACTGTTTCCGGCTGCTCCACTTGTTCCGAAGACGCCGGGCGCATCCAGCCCTTTGCCGGGTGCGGCCTGTGGACAGTCTCGGGCCACGTCGGCAAAAACCTCTGGTCCAGATCCCTGTGCAGGATGCTCGGCTATGCGTCCGTACGTGTTCCATCCCTCGCCAAATTCTCCAGACACCTCGCCGCAAACGATGCCGGAACATTCCAGTCCTTTTTCGGGCAGGTGATCGAAGGCAGAACTCCGGACCCCGTCATCATCGACCTGACCCGCAGGGACGGAGTGCTCAGAAAGGTGCAGGCCCAGGCGGAAATCCTGAGCGCCGGCGACGGACTCACGGACATCAGGTGCATCATCTTCTGGGATATGACGGACTGGCTTGAAACCCATCGTCTTTTCCACCACACGCAGCAGGAACTGGGCGAAACCATCGATGACAGAACAGCGGCCCTGACCGCCGCGGTCTCGGATGCCAAGCGGGAACTGGAACTGCGTCAGGATACGGAACGCGCATTGCAGCAGGCCCACAATAATCTGAGCAGGCTGATCCAAACCATCCCGGTCATCGTCTATTCCCGGAGCCTCGACGGCTCCACGGCCCATTACTGCTCACCACAGGCTCTTGATGTCCTCGGATACAGCCCGGGGGAAACGGACAAGGCAAAAGGTTTTTGGACCGACCGTATCCACCCCGAAGATGCTCCCGTGTACACGGAGGCGATGAAACTGGCCTCACGCACGGGTTTCCTCGATGTCGAGTATCGCGTGCTGAGCGAGACCGGAAAAGAGACATGGCTTCACGACAAGGCGGTCATGACGGACAAGGGGGCGGGTCTTGTCATGCACGGGGTGGCCACGGACATCACGGAGCAAAAACGGGAGATCGAGACCAGAAAAGCCCTAGAGCGAAAGAGTCGGCAACTGGACACCATGCTGCGGCTGATCTGCGACAACGTACCGGACATGATCTGGGCCAAGGATATGCAAAAAAAGTATATTTTCGCCAACAAAGCTGTCTGCGAAACGTTGCTTATCGCCCGCGACACTGACGAACCCATTGGCAGGACGGACCTCTTCTTCGCGCAGCGGGAACGTGCCAGGCATCCGGATAATCCGGATTGGCACAGCTTCGGCGAGATCTGCCGCGACACCGACCAGATCACCATCGACGCAGGATGCCCGCAGCAGTTTGATGAATACGGCAACGTCGGCGGAAAATTCCTGTTTCTCGACGTGCGCAAGGCCCCGCTCTTCGATGAAAGCGGAGTCAACATCGGAACCGTCGGGTCGGCCAGGGACGTGACCGGGCAGAGGCGGATGGAGAAGAAACTGGAGGCGGGCAACGTCGCCCTGCGCGCCATCCTCGACAGCATCCCGGCCGACATCTGCGTGGTGGACGTGGCCACGGACGAGATCCTTTTCATGAACGCGTCCATGCGGGAAAATTCAGTGGAGAGCGGAACGGGCTTTCATCACCCCCGGCAGCAATCCGACGGCGGTGAACCTCTTTGCCCCGGCAAAGCCCTACAGGGCAATGAAATGGCTTCGTGGGAAGCCCTCGACCACTCCACCGGAAAATGGAACCTGCATTTCGACAGGCCTGTGTCCTGGCTCGACGGGCGTCCGGCCCGCATCCGCATCGCCATGGACATCACAGCGCGCAAGCACGCTGAGCGTCTCATGGAGAAAGCCGTCGACGAGCAGCGCATCCTGCTCGACTATATCCAGACGCAGATCTGGTACCTCATCGACGAACAAACCTACGGGGCCGTGAACGAGGCGCACGCCGCCTTCAACGGCCTCGGCATTGGGGACATGGCCTACCGGGACATCTACGAAATCTACCCGGTCGATGTGGCTGACGTCTGCCGCCAGGGGAACGAGGTTGTCTTTTCTTCGGGTCGCCCGGTGCGCACCGAGGAGTGGCTACCGCATTTCTCGGGTGAGAAAAGGTTCCTCTCCATCCTCAAATCTCCCAAACTCCGTGCTGACGGAACGGTCGAGTACGTGGTCTGTTCGGGGGAGGACATCACCGAGCGCTGGAAGTCCGAAGAGGCTCTCAAGAAAGCCAAGGAACAGGCCGAGGAGGCCAGCAGGGTCAAGTCCGGCTTCCTGGCCAGCATGAGCCACGAGATCCGTACGCCCATCAACGGAATAATGGGCATGCTCCAGTTGCTGCAGACCGCGGATCTTAATGCGGATCAGGCCTCGTTCGTGGACATGGCTGTGCGATCCTGCGACCGGTTGGTGCGCCTGCTCTCCGACATCATGGATTTTTCGCGCATCGAGGCCGGCAAGCTCACCATCCAGTCCGCGCCGATGAGCCTGGAAAGCGTTTTCAGCCACGTCCGGGAACTGTTCACGCCTCTCAGCGGGAGCAACGGGGTCGTTCTCGACTTCACTCTGGACCCGGCCTTGCCCGACCGCATCCTCGGCGACGCATTTCGCTTGCAGCAGATCCTCAACAACCTGGTGGACAACGCCTGCAAGTTCACCACTTCCGGCCGCATAACCGTGCAGGCCTGGAACCTGACTGCTGTTGAACCGCGAACCGTGCGGGTTTTTTTCGAGGTTTCGGATACGGGCATCGGCATCCCCGACGAGGATTTGCGGCGTCTTTTCGACCCGTTCATACAGCTCTGTGATGGATATGTCCGCAGTCACAAGGGCGTTGGGCTCGGCCTCTCCATTTGCAAGCGTCTGGTGGAGCTCATGGGTGGCGGCATGTCCGTGACCAGCGAGGCGGGAAAGGGCACGACTTTCGCCTTTTCGCTGCGCTTTGAGACGGATTGTCCCCCTGCTCGCCCCGGCGGCTCCGATGAACGAAAAACCGCCAATCTTGCGGACAGGCGCGTTCTGCTGGTGGAGGACGACCAGGTCAGCGCCGTGGCCGGAGTGGCCCTGCTGGGCCGCCACGGAGCCGCAGTGGTCCACGTCCGCAGCGGCCAGGAGGCCCTGGACGCCCTGCGCAGGCAACCCTTCGATCTTGTGGTCATGGATGTGCAGATGCAGGACATGGACGGCATCGAGGCCACCATGCGCATCCGCGAGGGCGAAGCCGGAGAGACGGTCAGGAATATCCCCGTCATCGCGTTGACGGCCTGCGCCATGGCCGGCGACAGGGAACGCTTTTTGGCAGCCGGCATGAACAGCTATGTAGCCAAGCCCATGGACATCCGCGAGATGCTCCGCGTCGCGGGACAGGCCATGCGGAACTGATGACGGCCTCGCAGGCCTTCTTTCATATCTCTGCGGAAATTTCGTACCGGGACGTCCGGCTTACGGGCGCTAAAGGCCCATGATCAAAATCCCTATCGACCTTCCAACAAACAGGCCACTCAACTCCGGGTGGTTTTTTTTTGAGCTTTGCAAACGTTGCGTCATAATAAAAAAAACGCATGGATACAAGAAGATACGACAAAATATACGCTTGCCGTGACCGCAACCTCTCATGTAGCAGACTTGAAAATGGATTTTTCAGCGAGAAGCGCAGCTAGCGCAAAGACAAGGAAAAAAGTCATGGACAAATTCGCAATACTCATCGTCGGTCATGGCAAACTGGCGGCGGAGCTGGTGGGCGGCCTCGGCAGCGCGACGATTTCACGCGTGGCCAAGTGGGATGAACGGGACGCTTTGGGGGATGAGCGGTGCATGGTGGTGCATGCCGGTTCCGGACGAGAGCTCGACGATGTCATTGCATTCTGCTCCGCGACCGGCTCCGTTCTGCTCGACCTGTCCACGGGAGGCTCGCAGTTCCCGGCAACGCCCACGTTCCCTGTCGTCATCTGTCCAAACGTGAACATGCAGATGCTTTCCTTCATGGCGATGGTCAAACAGGCGGCGGGATATTTCGAGGGCCAGGACATCCGTATCACCGAATCCCATCAGGCATCCAAAAGCACCAAACCCGGCACCGCCATCCACTTGGCGCAGTCGCTGGGCGTTTCGGAGACAAAGATCCGCTCGGAACGGGACCCCAAGGTGCAAAACGAGGTTCTGGGAATCCCGCCCCAATTCCTGGATCGTCACGCGTATCACGAAATCGCGATCAGCGCTCCGGAAGTGGAGATACGGCTGGAAACACGGGTGTTGGGCAAATCAGCCTATGCTTCAGGTCTGGCAAAGGTCGTCGACATGATCTGCGCAGCAAAACTTCCGCCTGGTTGCCATGACGTTGTTGATCTCGTGATCGGCAGCATCCAGAAAAAGCACTGACATCGTTCTTATTACCGGAGCCGCATTCATATGAAATCCATTTGCGTCTTTCTGGGGTCAAGCCCCGGAACCCATCCCGCCTACATGGAAACCACAGCCGCACTTGGCCGCGAACTGGCCAAACGCGGCATCACCTGCGTCTATGGAGGCTCCCGCACCGGGCTCATGAACCAGTTGGCCGAGAGCGTGCTTGAGGAGGGAGGCGAGATCATCGGCGTCACCGTGCAGACGCTCAAGGACAAGGAGGAATTCCACAACGGGCTGACCCGTCTTCATGTCGCGGCGACCATGCACGAGCGCAAGACCATGATGATCGCCCTGTCCGACGCTTTTGCCGTGCTACCGGGCGGCATCGGAACCTGCGACGAATTCTTCGAAGTCTATACCCTGCGGCAACTGGGCTTTCATTCCAAACCCTGCGGCCTTCTGGATGTGAACGGTTTTTTCGAGCCTCTGAAGATGATGCTTGACAAGGCCGGCCAGGAAGGATTCATGAAGCAGCCTTACGGCGAGGCCATATCCGTATCATCAGATCCGGCAGAGCTGATCGACCTGCTCATCGCCAAAGCGGGCTGCTGAAGATTGAAGCCGAAGCGCCCGGCCTTTGGTGCGCATGGCTTCCACGAATTCATGAGCCGGATGGACAAGCACCCACTTTGTGCATAACAATCGCCGGGTATTGCAAACAAACGAGCGCGCCATACGTCCTTCGACGCATTGTTTCGCGCCCGGGCACATTCAAGGAGATCCACTCATGTCCAAGAAAATACTGATGCTGGTCGGTGATTATGTAGAGGATTACGAAGTCATGGTACCGTTTCAGGCTCTGACCATGCTCGGCTACGCGGTGGAGGCGGTCTGCCCGGACAAGAAGGCCGGAGACTTCGTACGCACCTCCATCCATGATTTCGAGGGCGACCAGACCTACAGTGAAAAGCGCGGCCACAACTTCACCCTGAACAAGGATTTCGCAGCCGTGGACACCGCCGACTATGTCGGCCTGGTCGTGCCCGGCGGACGCGCTCCGGAATACATCCGTCTCAACGCGAGGGTCCTTGAGATCGTGCGCGAGTTCGACGCGGCGGGCAAACCCATCGCGGCCATCTGCCACGGCCCGCTTGTCCTGGTCACGGCCGGAGTTCTGAAAGGCAAGAGTTGCGCGGCCTATCCCGCCTGCGGACCGGATGTGACCTGCGCCGGCGGCAAGTACGCGGACATCGCCCTCGATAAGGCCCACGTGGACGGCAATCTCGTCACCGCCCCGGCCTGGCCCGCGCATCCCGACTGGATCGCAAAATTCGCCGCCCTGCTCGGCGCCAAGATAACCATCTGATTCCAGCCGAAATGCGGAGCGGCTCCCACCGCTCCGCATTCCTCCACAGCTTTTCCCGCCGACCGCAGACACTTTCCTTGACCCAAATCTCCATCAAGATTGCGCAGAAATATTTTTCACGTTAAACGACAACCGTTAATCCATAAATAAACCGGCGAAGACCATCCTTGGCGATTGGCCTTCGATTTTTCACATGCGATGCCATAGGTGGAGGAACAACGACGACTTGATTTTCAGAACCAGACCGATCAGAACGCAGCCTGCGGCCCTGCCCGCGACACCATAAAAGAGACCTCTGCATCCACAGCGTCATCAACAAACCAGGAGCCGATTCCATGAACAGTCTGCGCGACGAGCATAGATCCAGGGGCCACACCGTGCTGGTGGTGCTTGTGGCCAGCGGGCTGACCCTCGCGACGCTGGCCCTGGTCGTGGTCATGGCCTGCTCCTCCTACCGTTCCACCCTGGATGCGGCCCGTCAGAACGCCCGTTTCATTTCGAGCCTCGTCGCCACCCAGATGGGCATGGTGCTCATCGACATCGAAAACAGCCTGACCGAAACTGCAAGACTGGTGGCAATGATGCAGAACCTGCCGCCACGGGAACAAAACGATCAGCTGCGTGAAGTCCTTGGTTCCATCCAACGCAAAAAATCGTACATCCAGACCATGTTCATCACCGACTCCCAGGGCCAGGTCATGAGCTGGACGGGTCCGGGCATCGCGCCCGATATTTCCGACCGGGACTATGTCGTGGCGCACCAAGGCAACGACCTGGGAGTATTCATTGGCGTGCCAATGCACAGCAAGGTGAGGCCGGAAACATGGGTCTTCGGCGTCAGTTTGGGGATGCGCGACAGACAGGGCCAGCTCACGCATATCGTCGGCGCCGTCGTTGCCCTGCTCCCGCTGCTGGAAATATTCGACAGTGTGGACATGCCCCAGGGCACCCATCTTATGGTGACCGACCTGGAGGGCCGGATATATCTCCATGCGCCCAACCAGGAGCAGCACGTCGGCCGGACCGTGCCCGAAATCAAGAACAGTGCCTTGCGCGACATGCAGAGCACTCCATTCACCAGCGTATCGGCCGCTGATCACAGGGAACTGGTCGCCGGGGACACGCGGATCAGCCGGTATCCTCTGCTGGCCTTCGCAAGCTTTCCCCGCGAGATGGTTTTGGAGCCTTGGAAAAATCACGCCATGGTCTACGGCGGCGCTTCCATAGTTTTGGTTCTGGTCGTGGCAGGTTTGAGTACTCTGCTGGTGCGCGGCCAGATCCGGCTCAACCGTCAAAGCCGCGAACTGGCCCTGGCCGCGTCCACGGACATGCTCACCGGCGCGCTCAACAGGCGCGCCTTCATGGAATCCGCCAGCCGCGAGTTCGCCCGCGTGTGCCGCTACGGCGGACATCTCTCCTGCATCATGATCGACCTGGACCACTTCAAGAACGTAAACGACACGTATGGACATGCGGCCGGGGATCTGGTCCTGTCATCCTCGGCGCATTATATCGCCTCGCGCCTGCGGGAGCCGGATATGTTTTGCCGATACGGCGGAGAGGAATTCGTGATTCTGTTGCCGGGAACGGACCGGAACGGAGCCGCCACGGTGGCCGAAGAACTTCGAGCCGGACTGGCCGGACTTGATCTGCAACGCGGTGATGAAAAACTCCCCCTGACCGCGAGCTTCGGCGTTGCCGAAATCCATGCGCAATGCGCGACCCTCGACACCCTCCTGTCCCTTGCCGATCAGGCTCTGTACGAAGCCAAGGAGAACGGCCGCAACAGGGTCTGTCTTGCTCCGCGCCAACAACAGGGCTAGAAGGTATAGATCTTGGCGGAAAGAATGACGAAGGCCCGGGAAACGATTCCCGGGCCTTGCTTTTGGCTAGATCCTGAACTGGCCGACCAGCCCCTTGAGCTGTTCGGCCAGTTTGGAGAGCTCCTCCGCGCTGGCCTGGACCTGCTCGCCGCCGGAGCGGATGTCGCCGGTGATGGAGTCCACGGCCGTAATGTCCTGGGCGATATCCCTGGACACTCCGGACATCTCCGAGGCGCGCACCGAGGCGTCCTGTACGCCGGTGGTGGCCTGGTTGATGTTGGTAGCCACTTCGCGGGTCACGGCGGACTGCTCCTCGATGGCGGCGGCGATGGTGGTCACGATTTCGTTCACATCGCCGATGACCTTCACGATCTGACCGATGTCGGTCACGGCGCTGCCCGTGGCATTCTGGATGCCGTTGATCTTGGTCCGGATGTCGTTGGTGGCCTCGGCGGTCTTCGTTGCCAGCTCTTTGATTTCGTTGGCAACGACGGCAAAGCCCCGGCCTGCCTCACCGGCCCTGGCCGCCTCGATGGTGGCATTCAAAGCCAGCAGGTTCGTCTGTGAAGAGATGGCGGAGATGGTGTCGGTGACCTTGCCGATTTCCTGGGCGGAAGCACCAAGATCGCGTAAAATGCCTGCGAAATTATCCACCTGACGTGCGGCGTTGTCGGTGGTGCCCCGGGCGCGTTCGGTGTTGCCGGAGATCTCGCCGATGGTCGAAGTCATTTCTTCCGTGGCTGCGGCCACCGAGGACAGATTGGTGGTGGTCTCTTCCATGCCTGCGGCGACGGAGGTGATATTGGCGCTCATCTCCTCTGCGGCCGTGGCCACGGTGGATGTCTTGGAGGAAAGGGACTGCACGCTCTGCGTCGTCTGCTTGCTCACGGCCGAAAGCTCCGTGGCGGAGGAGGCCACGGTCTGGGCGTTGCCGCTGATTTCAGCGATGATGCGCTGCAGTTTTTCAACAAATGTATTAAAGTGCTGCGCCAACTGACCAATTTCATCATTGCTTTCCACCGGAAGCCGCTTGGTCAGGTCGCCTTCTCCCTCGGAGATATCCCTGAGCAGATCGACGCAGTTTTTCACCGGCAGCAGGATGGCCCGGCTGATCAAAAGCGCGATGGCGATACCCACGGCGAAAAAGGCCAGGGAGGCCAGCCCGATCATCCATCGCATCCTGTACACCTCTGTCAGCACATCGTCCTGCATGGCACCCACGGCAATGGACCACCCGGTGTTCTCGATGGGCGCGAACCCGAAGAAACGGTCGGAGCCCATGAAGGGGTACTGGTCAAAGCCGATCTCACCCTTCATCATGCGCTGAAACATGGCCCCCAAAGATGCATATTGAGGATCCTTCTTGCCCTCTTCGACGAAATTGCGCTGATCGAGCACGAACTGACGGTTGCCGTGGGCGATGAGCACGCCCGTGCCGTCAATGATGTAGGAGTACCCGGTGTCCCCGTATTTGATGTTGTCCGTGATCTCGCTGAGCATGGTGGCGTCGAGGCGGGCCAGCAGCACGGCTTTGACATCTCCCGCGAACCCCCTGATGGGCGTGGCCAGAATGATGACCGGCGAGTTGGTGACCCGGCTGATGATGACGTTGGAGAGCACGGACTTTCCGGCCATGGCCTCCTTGAAATACGCCCGGTCGCTCAGGTCCGCGGTGGAGCCGTCGGGATACTTGGCCTGGCCGTCCGCATCGATGACGCCCATCCCCAGATATTTCATCCGTTCGATTTCACGTTCGAGGGTGAGCAACTGACGGTCCCAGTTCATGGAACGGATCACGTCCCGGTTGGCGATCCCCTCCAGGCCCATGAGGAAAAAATCAAGTCGGCTCCTGACCAGCCGGGCCCCGTCCTGGGCCATGAGCTGGATGTTCTCCTGCACCTGGCTTAATGACGCGCTTTTGGCCCGGTCATAAGCGATAAAACCAAGACCTGTGCAGACCAGGATCAACAGGGCCAGAAAACCGCCGATCAATTTCATGCGAATAGGGATGCTCTTCATCGTTTTCTCCGACCTTTGAGGTTACTCTACGCCTAATCAAAGAAACCGCGCTTGCGAAAAAACCAACTGATCGATTGTCAGAAATTTGATGCGTGAACAGCAATCGCGTAATTGAATAGTAACTCAGTTTCTGTTTAAAATAAAGAAAACGTTGAGCAAAACGGAAATTAGGATACGAAGTGAAGAAGAAAAAACATGATGCCTTCACGACCCATGCTTTCTCGCCAAAAAGGCCGGAACCATACCCGACAGCATCCGGCTCCGGTCACACCCGAAGCTTTCAGACCGCGCGGCGATAGGGTAAGATCGACAATCATGCGACCATGAACTATGCAGCCCCGCGGTCAGCGAGAAGCGTGGAAGAGGCCGTTGAACGCTAGCGTGGCGGAAACGGCAGATCCACCAGTCCGGAAAAAGAAATCGGACGCCTTTATCATCTCAACACTGTTCACGGAGCAGACTCGCATGAACGATCATTCCACCCCCATCCTGGCGAGCCAGGGAACGCCTTGCCTGCTTGTTGACGAGGAGCGCATGGAGCGCAACATCGCCCGCCTGCGCGACCGGCTGCGGGCGGCGGAAGTCGCTTTCCGGCCGCACCTCAAGACCGCCAAATCATGGGAAGTGTCCCGGTTGTTGATGACTACTCCCCAGGGCCCGGCCACGGTCTCCACCTTGCGCGAGGCAGAGGAATTGGCCGCGCATGGCGTAAAAGACATCACCTACGCCGTCGGCATTTCACCGGACAAACTGACGCGGGTGCAAAAGCTTCGCGCAGGCGGCATCGCCCTGACCATTCTCCTCGACAGCGTGGAACAGGCCCTGGCCGTGGCCAAAGCCTCGGACCCGAAAGACCCCATTCCCGTGCTCATCGAACTGGACTGCGATGGCCACCGCTCCGGCGTGAAACCGCAGGATGCCACGCTGCTGGCGGCCATTGCGCAGGCGCTGGCGCCACGAGCCAGACTTGAAGGCGTGCTCACGCACGCGGGCGAAAGCTACGAGGCTCGCGGAAGCGAGGCGCTGTCGGCCGCCGCCGAGCAGGAGCGCGCCGCCGCCGTCATGGCTGCCGAAACGCTGCGGGCCAAGGGCTGGCCCTGCCCCGTGGTCAGCGTCGGCTCCACGCCCACCGCCTTTTCGGCGCAAAGCTATGCGGGCGTAACAGAGGTCCGCGCCGGGGTCTTTGTCTTCTTCGACCTGGTACAGGCGGGTATCGGCATCTGCACGCAGGACGACATCGCGCTTTCGGTGCTGACCACGGTCATCGGCCATCAGCGCGAAAAGGGCTGGACCATCGTCGACGCGGGCTGGACCGCCCTGTCCTGCGACCGGGGCACGGCGACCCAGAATGTGGATCAGGGCTACGGCCTGGTCTGCGACCTGGAGGGGCGCCCGATCACCAATCTCATCGTCACCATCGTCAACCAGGAGCACGGCATCGTGGCGGCGCGGCAGGGCACCCCTCGGTCCGATCAGGAATTTCCCATCGGCACGCGGTTGCGCATTCTGCCCAGCCATGCCTGCGCCACGGCCACGCAACACGACCGCTATCACGTCATCGGCGCCGGCCAAAGCGACGTGACCGCCGTCTGGCCGCGCTTCACCGGATGGTAAACAGCTTCAGGGAGTATCGCCATGCAGTTTGTAAGTGAGGACGTCGCATCCAGAGTCGTGTCCATGGCCGAGGCCATCGGGGTCATCGAAAGGATGTTTCGCGAATACGGCAGGGATGAGGCCGAAGTCTTTCCGGTGGCACAGGGGCACGGCCCCGATGCCGGGACGTCTTTCAGCATCAAGAGCGGACTGATCCGAACCAGCCGGACCGTGGGACTCAAAGTCGGCAGCTACTGGCCGCAAAACCGCACGCATGGACTGCCCGCCCACGCCTCGACCACCCTGCTGCTCGATCCGGACACGGGCTATCCCCAGGCCCTGGTGGCGGCCTCCCACCTGACCTGCCTGCGCACGGCAGCCTCGGACGCCGTGGCCGTGCGGCATCTGTCGCGCCAGGACAGCCGGACCCTGGCCCTGTTCGGCGCGGGGCATCAGGCCTGGTTCGAACTGCTGGCAGTGCGCGAGGTCCGGCCCATCGAGACCGTGCTGGTCGTCAACCGCTCGCCCAAGGCCGGAGAGGATTTCGCCCGGCGCATCCAGGCCGAACTGGGGCTTGAGGCCCGTTTTGCGGACAGCCGGGAAGCGGTGCAGGCCGCCGACATCATCGTCACGGTCACGGCCGCGCGCGAGGCGCTCTTCGAGGCATCCCTGGTGCGACCGGGCACGCATGTCTCGGCCATGGGCGCGGACGCGCCGGGCAAGCAGGAACTCGACCCGGCCCTTGTGGCCAGGGCCGCCCTGTTCGCCGATGTGGTCCGGCAGTCGCTTGGCATCGGCGAATATGAGGCGGCGCACAAGGCCGGGCTGGTGGACGCGCAAAACGTCACCGCCATCGGCGCGGTGCTGAACGGCGCGCCCGGACGCACATCCCCGCAGCAGATCACCGTGTACGACAGCTCGGGCATGGCCCTGCAGGACATGGCCATCTGTTCCCTGGCGCTGGCCAAGGCACATGAGGCGGGGCTGGTGCGAACGGTCTGAAACGGTCCCAAAACAA
This sequence comes from Desulfomicrobium baculatum DSM 4028, assembly GCF_000023225.1. Classification (NCBI taxonomy): domain Bacteria; kingdom Pseudomonadati; phylum Thermodesulfobacteriota; class Desulfovibrionia; order Desulfovibrionales; family Desulfomicrobiaceae; genus Desulfomicrobium; species Desulfomicrobium baculatum. The sequence goes on along the minus strand of NC_013173.1, from coordinate 1,253,444 downwards.
TCAGCAGGACAAAAAATCATGTTCCGTATCCGCCCCATCTACGACACCACGGTCCCTGTTGACAGCCAGTGCGTGGAACAGGTTCAGACCATTCTGAGCGAACGCTTCCCGTTCATCGCCCCGGAAGAGGTGATCAACCTGCCCGCCACTCTCAAAAATCCCATGGCCAAAGGCTACAGGACCATTCTCTTCGTGGCCGAACGGCAACGCAAAATCGTGCAGGGCTTCGCCCTGCTCTGCCACTTCTCGGACCTGCGTTTCTGCTACCTGGATTTTCTTTCGGTCAGCCTGGTTCATGGCGGAGGCGGCGTGGGTTCGGCCCTGTACGAAAGGGTGCGGGAAGAAGCCCGGGCTCTGGGCGACACGGCACTTTTTTTCGAATGCCTGCCCGATGATCCATCCTTGTGCCCTGATGAAATCCTGCTGCGGGAAAACAAAGCCCGGCTGCGTTTTTACGAACGCTACGGAGCGCGCCCCATCGTGAACACGGCCTACGAAACACCGCTTTCGGCCGAAGACGACTGCGCCCCCTATCTGGTGGCCGATCCGCTGGACAAGCCGTTCCAGCTGTCCAGGCCACGGGCCCGGAGCATCATCCGCGCCATTCTTGAAAGGAAATACAAGGAGAAGTGTTCGCCGCAGTATGTGCGCATGGTCCTGGATTCCATTCCGCCAAGCCCCCTGGCGCTGCGCGAAACCCGTTACCTGACGGAGACGATTTCCGCGAACAGGCAGACCATCAGCGCCGATCGAAAGATCGCTGTCATCTGCAACCACAATCATCGCATCCATCACATCCGCGAACGCGGCTATGTGGAAGCGCCGGTGCGCATTGATTCGATCCTCAGGGAAATCAAGAAAACCGAGCTGTTCACGCTGCGGGAACCCCGGCATTTTTCGGAGCAGTACATAACAGCCGTGCACGACAAGAAATTCGTGACCTATCTGAAGCGGGTCTGCTCCACCCTGCCGGAAAACAAATCCGTGTACCCCTACGTCTTTCCCATCAGAAACGCGGCCCGCCCGCCCAAGGAACTGGCGGTGCGAGCCGGATACTACTGCATCGACACCTTCACGCCCTTAAACGGCAACGCCTATGCCGCCGCGCGCGGGGCCGTGGACTGCGGCATGACCGCGGCGCAGGAGGTGCTCGACGGACGCCGCCTGGCCTACGCCCTGGTGCGCCCCCCCGGACATCACGCCGAACACCGGGCTTTCGGCGGGTTCTGCTATTTCAATACCGCCGCCGTCGTCGCCCAGCACCTGAGCGCCCAGGGGCGGGTGGCCGTGCTCGATGTCGATTACCACCACGGCAACGGGACGCAGAACATCTTCTATGAACGCAGCGATGTTCTGACCGTATCCATCCACGGGCATCCCAGATTCGCCTATCCGTACTTCAGCGGATTCCATGAGGAAGCCGGAGAAGGACCGGGCCTTGGCTTTAACCGCAATTATGCCCTGCCCGAAGAAATGCACGGTGACGGCTATGCCGAGGTACTGCGCCGGGCCCTGGACTTCATCCGCGATTTCGACCCGGCGTTTCTGGTGGTGTGCCTCGGGCTGGACCCGGCCAAGGGCGACCCTACAGGCACCTGGAGCCTTCAGGCCAAGGATTTCTTCCTGAACGGCAAGCTGATCGGGGCGCTGGGCAAGCACACCGTGGTGGTGCAGGAAGGCGGGTACCGCATCCGCTCCCTGGGCGTGAACGCGGGCAATTTCTTTCAGGGACTTTTCGAAGGATCCCGCCTCGCGCGCAGCAGATAAGCCCCGCTCTCAATCCAGAAAGCGCAACAGTTCCATGGGGTGGGCCAGCGTCGCCGCCGCGCCGGACTCAAGCAGTTCCTGCTCCGGTCGAAACCCCCACAGCACTCCCACGGGATGCATCCCGGCATTGACGGCCGTGAACATGTCCACGTCCGTGTCGCCAAGATAGAGGATCTCATCCGGCTGCACGCCCAGATGGCGAATGACCTGCCGTGGCCCGGCCGGGTCGGGCTTGACCGGCACGCCCGGCATCTGCCCCACGGTCAGGGCGAAATCCCAGCGCGACAGGAATTCCCGCATGCACAGCTCGGCAAAGTCCTGCGGCTTGTTGGTCAGCACGGCCATGGGGATGTTTCTGGCCGCAAGAGCGTCAAGCAGTTCTGGCACGCCTTCATACAGACAGGTCTTGATCCGCCATCCGGCCTCGTATTCCCGCAAAAAGGCCTGCAGGCACCGTTTTTTCAAATCCTCATGCTGTTCATGCGCAGGCAGGGCGCGGGCCACAAGTTGTCCCGCCCCGCTGCCTACGAACTGGCGGTAGGCGTTTATGGGATGGGGCGCGAATCCGTGCTGCTCAAGCACACGGTTCATGGCGTCGCCAAGGTCGGCCAGGGTGTCGAGCAGAGTTCCGTCCATGTCAAAAACCACTGCCTTGTATTTCATATGTAATCCTTTTTAGTAGTTGCGGCCATGCGGGGCTTGACCCTGTCTGTACCCACTTGCAGCACCTTGCGGCACGGCACTGCACGGTGGTTCGGAAAATTTAATGAGACAAGTTAAATTATCTTGACGCTTCAAGCAAATAGGAATAATTACTGATTTCATCAAGAGCGCATAATCATAACCAAAAATAATCAAAAGGAGCATACAATGAGCGTACTCGTCACCAAACAGGCACCTGATTTCACAGCCCCCGCCGTCAACCCCGGCGGCTGCATCGAAGACTTCACCCTCTCTTCCCTGCGCGGCAAATATGTGGTCCTTTTTTTCTGGCCTCTGGACTTTACCTTTGTCTGCCCGACAGAAATCATCGCCCATGACCGCCGCCTGCAGGAATTCCGCGATCGCGGCGTGGAAGTGGTCGGCGTGTCCATCGACTCCCAGTTCACCCATTTCGCCTGGCGCTCCACCCCTGTCGACCAGGGAGGGATCGGCCCGGTGGGCTTCAGCATGGTTGCCGACGTCAAGCACGAAATCGCCAAGGCCTACGGCATCGAACACCCGGAAGCCGGCGTGGCCCTGCGCGCGTCCTTCCTCATCGACCGCGACGGCGTTGTCCAGCACCAGGTAGTCAACAATCTTCCTCTTGGGCGCAACGTGGACGAAATGCTGCGACTGGTCGACGCCCTGCAGTTCACGGAGAAGCACGGCGAAGTCTGCCCGGCCGGATGGCAGAAAGGCGACACGGGCATGAAACCCGATGCGCACGGAGTGGCTGATTTTCTGTCCAAGAATGCCGAAAAACTCTAAACTTTCGGCATGCTGACCAAAAAGGGCCGTCCGGAAACTTTCCGGACGGCCCTTTTTGCGTGCGTAAAAAATTCCTGTTACTGTCGTACACTGAATCCGGCCCATCGTTCCCGCAACGACGGGGAAGGGACGTTTTATACCGATCATCCTTTTAAAAAAACGGAAAAAACGCACTGCGAGATTTCGCAGCCGCCAACGCCCGTGCGTGGACAAAGGGAGATTTCATGAGAAGAAGCATCTTCAGTCAAGGCGAATCTTTGCTTGTGGCAGTCTTTCTCGGCGTCCTGCTCATCCTGCCCGCCAATGTGGCGGGAGCGGAGGAATTTTCCTCCAGGCATCACCGTTTTCGCGTCACGGCCGTTGCCGCGGGCCTGGAACATCCCTGGTCCGTGGCCTTTCTTCCGGACGGTGACATCCTGGTCAGCGAGCGCCCGGGACGACTGCGCATCATCCGCGACGGGGCCTTGCTGGATGCGCCGGTCAGCGGCCTGCCGCAAATCCGGGCCCGCGGGCAAGGCGGCTTGCTCGATCTTCTGCCCCACCCGGAATTCGCGCAGAACCGCATTCTGTTCTTCAGTTACTCGGCAAGCCTCGGCAACGAGGTGACCACGCATGTGGCCCGGGCACGATTTGAGGATGACACGCTCAAAGACGTGACCGTGCTCTTTCGGGCGGAACCGGCCTCGGCGGGGCGGATCCATTTCGGTTCCAGACTGAGCCTTGATCGCCAGGGGCATCTCTACATCAGCGTCGGCGACCGCGGCCAGATGCAACGGGCACAGAAGCTCGACGATCATGCCGGAAAAATTCTTCGTATCCATGAGGATGGACGCATTCCCGAGGACAATCCCTTTGTCGGTCAAGAGAATGCCTGGACGGAAATCTACAGCTATGGGCACCGAAATCCCCAAGGCATGGCCGTGCATCCGCAAACCGGAGAAATCTGGACGCACGAGCACGGCCCCAGGGGCGGGGACGAGATCAACATCATCCGTCCCGGCGTCAATTACGGCTGGCCCGTAGTGACCTTGGGCATCGATTACACCGGCTTCACCATCGGAGACGGACTGAAGCACAAGCCCGGCATGGCAGACCCACTGCATCACTGGACGCCCTCCATCGCACCCTCGGGCATGACCTTTTACACGGGTGATGCCTTTCCCGCTTGGAAGGGTGATCTTTTCGTCGGAGCCCTTTCCCATCGCCATCTCGCACGCTTGAAACTGGCCGGAGAAGTCGTGATCGAGGAAGAACGCCTGCTTACGGACTTGAGACTGCGCATCCGTGACGTGCGCACCGGACCGGACGGCAACCTGTGGCTGCTCACAGACCACGATCCCGGCCAGTTGCTGCGTCTGGAACCTGCGCAGTGATCAAAACCGGAATCGCCCGACCAGCTCCTGCAGGTGAGCTGACAGTTCGGCCAGCCCGCCGGCGCGGTTCAAAACCATCCTGCTTTCGTCCTGCATGGTGTTTGAGGAGTCCAGCACCCCCTCGATCTCATCGCTGATCTCGCGGGTCATGACGGAACTCGACGCTACGCTGGCACTGATTTCGGCGATGCCCTGGGCAGCCTGATTCACGTTTTCGGAGATGTCCCTGGTCATGACTGCCTGCTCCTCCATGGCTTCGGATATGGAGATGACGATTTCGTTCATCTCCTCAATGACGTAAATGATCTCGGCAATCTCACTTGCGGTGACGGTGGTCACCTTCTGGATGGCCGCAACCGTTCGGCGGATGTTTTCCGTGGCGGCCGCAGTCTGCTGGGAAAGCTCCTTGATTTCTCCGGCGACAACGGCAAAGCCCCGTCCTGCGGCCCCGGCCCTGGCAGCCTCAATGGTGGCATTGAGGGCCAGGAGATTGGTCTGGGACGAGATGGCCGCAATGGTTGCCGTCACGGAGCCTATCTCTTTGGCGGCCTGACCCAGCTGGTCCATGTGGCGGGTGGTCTCCCCGGCCTTGATCACGGCATCCGAGGTCGTGCGTTTGGCCAACTCGGCGCTCTGGGCCACGCCATGAATGGTCGTCGCCAGTTCAGCGCTGAATGCGGCAACACTGCCGACGTTGACCGTGGCCTGTTCCATGGCGGCGGACACGGAGTGCATATTCTCGCTCACGGACCTGGCCGAGCAGTGCACGGCCTCGGCCCGGCGCGCAGTCCCGGCGGAATTGTCAGTCAGTCCGTGCGATATGGTGCCAAGCTCAGAAGATGCGCCGGACAGCGAACCCGTGGCCGCGACGATCTCCGCAAGCATCTCCCTGCTCCTGGCGACCATGGAATTCAGGGAAACGGCGAGCTGCCCGATCTCATCCCGGGCCGGGTAGGTAATGGTCGCCGTATAGTTGCCTTTCGCCACCTCGTCGGCCAGTTCGGCCATGCGCCGCACCGGGGATAACAGGACGCGACCTGCGATCCAGATCAGGATCACGGACAAAGCCAGAGGCAGAATCAGGCTGACCAGAGAATTTTTTATCAGCCGCGCATTGACCCCGGCCATAAGATCCTCGGTGGCGACCCAGGTCGCGAAAGTCAGATTCCAGGGCTCGAAGGTTTGCAGGGCAACTTCCAGATGCCGCCCGTCCTTCATGACAAAAGCGGCATGGCCGTTCTTGGCCCCGGCCTCGCGAACGCCCTTCGATATACCGCCCTCACCGGGCAAGGAAATGATGTCACGCCCAAGCGCGTCAAAGGCCAGCGTCCCGCCGTGTCCGCCGACACGGACATTGCGCACAAAGTCGGCAAAGGCGTCGCTGATTAAAGCATGCGTTATTTCCAACGCCCCGATGACCCTGCCCTCATTGAGGTCGGTGAAGGGCACGTATGCCGCCATGCGCCACGCGCCGCCCAGCCAGACCAGCCCTTCCCAGCTCTGCCCGGAAGTGATCGCGGCTTGAACCCGGGAACCCTCGCCAATGAAGGAACCTTTCCCCCAGAACGGCACAGGTGATTCGAGGGACGTGGAAATGCGCACCAACTTGCCTTCGTGGACTTGCAGCACCGAAGCCACTCCTCCAGTAAGCTGGGCTACCTTTCGCATCACGGCATCATCCTCATGCAGATAGACCGAGCCGTGCTTGATGGCCGGAATAATTGTTTTTTGTGACTCTCCGCCATCCTGATCCACAAGATCGAATTCTGCATCCATGAGCACTTCAGGAATAGGAAAACCGCCCAGTTCAAACTGGGTTTTCATAATATCCCGATCTATATTGATTTTATTTTGCATGAGACTATGCTGCAAGGCAACTGATTCCGCCAGAGTGGAAGAGATGCTCGAAAGCCCATCACGCCCCTGACGCAACACATCGTTTCTGGTCATGTATATCTGCGATATGGATAGACACAAAACTGTAACAAGAACTATGGCGATGGTGACGACAGCAAGCTTGACCTGAAATCCAATATTTATTTCCATAAGATCGACACCTTGAATAAGAAGATAAGTGGAGTGGAGAATTTTGAAAATTTCCGAACAACGTCTTTGACGCCTTGTGCGTTCAAAATGTCAAAATCGGATGACAGGGGTGTGACAGATGTGTGACGATCTTTCTCGCTCCACCACAACAATGATTCAAAAAATGAAGAACTCTTCGCTAAAATGGACTCAGCGGATCCACACGCAAGATTTTTTTCATTATCAACAGGAGCAACAAAGCATGCACAGCTATCATGCGCAGCGCGTAGTATTTTCCCCCACGGGCACGACCAGGAAAATCATTGAATCCATTACCCTGGGCCTCTCGCCAAAATCCTGGTCTGAACTGGACTTGACATATTCTGCTTCCGCTCAGGAATCCGCGAGCAATCAACAGGAAGGGACTGAAGTGGCGATCATCGGCATGCCTGTCCATGCCGGACGCATCCCCGCCTTGGCGGCGGAAAGGCTTCGCTCTTCAGTGGCAGGGCGGGGTCGCGGGGTCGTGCTTGTCGTTGTCTACGGCAACAGGGCCTATGATGATGCCCTGCTTGAACTTCACAATATGGCAGTGGAACTCGGCTTTGTACCTGTCGCGGCAGCGGCCTTCGTGGGGGAACATTCCTTTTCCTCTCCAGATCTGCCCGTAGCCGAGGGGCGGCCGGACAGCCTAGACTTGGAAGAGGCGCAAAACTTTGGGAAAAGCGTGAGGGAAAAAATGCTCCACATCCAGAATTGTGCCGACAAGGCCGAGAAGCTGGCTGTGCCGGGAAATATTCCGTACCGCGACGGAGTCCAGCCAGCTTTGATCTCCCCTGAGACCGAAGCTGACAAATGCGTTCTGTGCGGAGATTGCGTCAGATCCTGTCCCTCCGGCGCCATCAAATTGGTCAACGATTCCGTGGAAACCGACAAAATGCGATGTCTGCGCTGCTGCGCCTGCATCCGAGTCTGCCAGGCAGGCGCGAGGCTTATGACACACCCCAAAATTCTGGAACTGGGGCGCACCCTGCATGAAAAATTCGCAGAACGCCGCGAACCCGAGTTGTATTTTTAAAGAAAGGAAGAATCGTTTTCAGACAGGAGAAAACTCACAGAACGTATCTGTGCGTAGAGACGGGCGTAATGGATGTTTTTCGGCTGATGTAAAAAAAAGGGGCGTCACAGACGCCCCCAATAATCCCAAATAAAGACCAGATCCGTATCAAAGCCAGTCTAAATATTGCTTTAGCTTGCTCGGGTGCCGTACGGTATCGTTGTCTTTCTCTTGCGCGTAATAATATGCGACCTTGGACTTTGACTTGGCCATTTGCACAATTTCTTCCAATTCAGGAAAATTATCAATTATATAAACATATCGTGTCCAAGCAGCGTTGTATGACCCAGACTTGAAATAAAAGTCGGCAACAAACATTTCATGTTCCGCCATCAACTTTCTGCATTTAACGATATAATCGAGAGCCTGCTCCCGATAAATGCTCTTCGGATATCCGCTGACAAGCCTTCTGAAAGATTCAACCGCTTCACCAAGCTGAGTATGCGGCAAATCAATTGACCGATGTGAGTTATATTTATTCACACCAATCTGAAAGAGGACGTAATCAATGGATTCATGACGCGGATGCATATTCAGAAATTCTTCATACGCATCAACGGCCTCCAGATACTTCGAATCAAGGGCATACGCATCGGCAAGCATAAGTCTTGCTTCCGTTGCATATGGACTGAACGGATAACGGTCATTGAGTTTGGTCAGGGAATCGGCGGCTTCCGCATATTCCTTATCTTGCATGAATCCGCGCGCGTTTTCAAAAAGCTCCTGGGCAGTGTCGTCAGGCGGAGTCAAAAAATAGTAATCAATGGCTCCGCACCCGTTTAAAAGCAGAACAAAAGAAAAAAGAATCAAATAGTTGCGCATTACAATTACCTGGCTCGCGGTAAATGGAGGTGATGGGAAGAGCTTAAAAAGCATTTTGCCTGTCGCTTGCAAAATACGCCAAACTCAACATAAAAAAGTAAGGGTGACCACTACGCTTTCGCAGCCACCCTCATCAAATAAGCTCAAGGATCAACAACAATTACAGAACCTTGTCACTAAGCATCTGCTTCAGACTGGCCTTGGAGACAGCTCCGGTGACCTGCTCAACAACTTCGCCATTCTTGAAGAGAATCAAGGTGGGAATGGCGCGGATGCCATATTTGCTCGGAGTGCCGGGGTTTTCGTCAACATTCATCTTTACGATTTTGACCTTGCCCTCGAATTCCTGAGTCAATTCTTCAATTACAGGAGCGATAGCCCTGCACGGTCCGCACCACGGTGCCCAAAAATCCACCAATACAGGAAGATCACCTTTCAAAACTTCCGCTTCAAATCCGGCATCGTTCACTTGTGCAGCCATTATTCACTCCTTGAAGAAAGGGTTTACAATAAAATCATTGGGAACAATCTTTCCCCGTGGGACAGCCTCAAAATCCATGGAACTCATGAGACCCTTTTTTGCCCACTGAACTCCTGCGTACGCTATCATAGCCGCATTATCACCACAATAGTTTTGCGCGGGAGCTAAAAATTTGAATCCCCTGGCATGGGCAAATGCGGAGAATTTATGCCGAAGATGGCTGTTGGCGGCTACCCCGCCGGCCAGGCACAATGTCTTGACGTCATGGCAGCGCGCCACGGCCCGCCTGGTCTTTTCGAGCAAGGTCTCGACAATCGTCTCATTCACCGTGGCGCAAAGATCCTTTATTTCCTGTGGAATCAATTCCACGTCGAAGGCGGCGTAGTCAATGGCGGCAAAAGATTTTTTGTGCACATATTGGGCAACAGCGGTCTTGAGTCCGCTGAAGCTGAAATCGCAATTATCGTTTTGCAGGTAAGGCTTCGAAAAAAGACGCGGATCTGCCGTTCCGAGCCGGGCCAGAATGTCTATATACTTACCACCAGGATAGGGAAGATTCAAAAGTTTTGCAATCTTGTCGAACGCTTCGCCCGCAGCGTCATCAAGCGTTTTTCCGAGCAGGTTGAACTCGCAGGGCGCGGGCATTTCGTAGATATGCGTGTGTCCTCCGGAAACAAGGACGCCAAGCGCCGGGTACTCGATAGGCTCGGTAAAATCGCAGGCCAGCAGATGCGCATAGAGGTGATTGACCCCGATGACGGGAACCCCCAGCGACAAGGACAGTGACTTGGCATAGGAGATACCCACCAAAAGCGCGCCCAGCAGGCCTGGCCCGCGCGTGACGGCGATCAGGTCGATCCCCTGCCCCGCAGGCCGCTCTGCGCTCTGCAGCACGGATGAGACAAGTCCGTCCAGCAGGCGCAGGTGTTCCCGCGATGCCAATTCCGGCACGACCCCGCCAAAAACCGAATGCATAGGTATCTGCGTATGCACAAGATCGGTGACGAGATGACCGTCGTCCCAGAGTGCTACGGATGTTTCGTCACAGGACGTTTCAATACCAAGACAAATCATCTGCGCACGTCTTTGAAAAATGCTGGAGGCAAAGGAATTTCCTAGCTTTTGGCGGCATCTGCATAGAACTTGAGGACAACCTCGACGTCGGATTTCGATCCGATGAACAAGGGCACGCGCTGATGCAATTCCTGCGGCTCAATGTCCAGGATGCGTTGCTTTCCATCCGTCGCAAGCCCCCCCGCCTGCTCGGCGATCATGGCCATGGGGGCGGCTTCACACATGAGACGAAGCTTGCCCGAAGGTTTGCGCAAATCACGAGAGTCGGCGGGGTACATGAAAATTCCGCCGTAAATCAGATTCCTATGAAAATCGGAAACCAGGGACCCGATATAACGCGAACTGTATGGGCGGCCTGTGGCGCTATCATTTGATTTGAAATAATTTACGATATTTCTCGTGGGCTCATCCCAATACGAAAAATACCCTTCATTGACGGAGTAGATTCTTCCACGCTCCGGTATTTTGATGTCCGGATGCGAAAGGAGGAATTCACCCACGCTAGGGTCAAGGGTGAAGCCGTGGACACCGTTGCCGGCGGTATAGACCATCATCGTGGAGGAACCATAGATGATATACCCCGCCGCAACCTGCATCGAACCCTTCTGAAGCAGTTCGCCAACGCTGACGGCCTGCTGGTCGAAGGTCGTGCGCCGATAAATGCTGAATATGGTTCCGATGCTCACGTTGGCGTCGATGTTGGCCGAACCGTCAAGAGGATCAAAAATCAGGATATAATCACCGACGGGATACTGCCGGGGAATCCCGATAAAATCGGCATTTTCCTCCGAGACCATGGCACAAAGCACGCCGGCCCGTTCCATTCTGCGAATGATCACCTGGTTGGCGAAATCATCCAGTTTTTGAACGACCTCTCCTTGGATGTTCACCTCCCCGGTGGCGCCAAGAACATCAAGAAGACCGGCTTTGGAAACTTCACGATCGATAATTTTCGCAGACAGAATGAGCTCGGTCAGCAATCTGGTGAAGCGACCGGAAGCCATGGGCCGTTCTTTTTGACGAAGGAGCAGATGTTCAACAACAGTTACTTGACGCATACGAATTACTCTTGAGTCAGATATAAATATACAAGGTTGTCAGAACCCATGCTTCTGATCCAATACCAGTTATTACCATCAATCTCAATACTTCCAGAATATTTGGTTGAATTTCTCAAGTTTATGCATGCTTCGGGAAGATTAGCAATTGCTGGTCCGCAAATCTGGTCATCGATGGCTATCACGGTTCTATGATTTGGAATTTCAGCAGCAAGAATGTCCATGTCAATTTCAACAACGGTCGCTTTATATTGTCCGTCAGGCATAGAAATTACATGAATAAAAAATTGTCGATTGTTTTTAAACAAAAAATTTCTGTCTTTTTCAGGAGCCAAGCCCACTAATTCTGCACGGATTTGCGGATCAAACCCGAGCGTGTCGTCACCGGAAATAAAAAGCTGGTCCTGATCAAAAATCGCCATCTGTTTGATCCACGGATGAATTGATTTTTGATTTTCAATCATGTCGCTATCAATCCGTGAATCGAAAAGATCAAGCTGGTTTGCCAACCGAACGATCTTGCTGTCGACAGTATAATAATCATCCAATAATTCTGCAGGGATATTTGCAGAAACAGTGTCTTCGTAATCAATACTTGCTACTGGGTTGACATAATCATTGTAGTACTGTTGTGTAACTTTAACAGGCTTACACGCAACAAGTAGAAACAAAACACAAACTGGAATAATAAATTTCATAAAGTCTCTCAGAATCGATTGGAATTGAATAAAATAGAGCCGAACAAATGAAAACTCATGCAAAAAAAGAAAAGATATAAGGACCTATAGTTGAGCCAAAAAAGAATCAAGAGAGAATTTCATCGCGAACTTTCAATCGGCATTTGAGGACTGCAGGTCGGTTTTCTGCTCCAGGCGATCGGCCAAGGTATTCAAAACGAAAAAAAGCTTGTTATTTTTTTCAGCTTCCGGATCAGGCATGCTTCCCAATTCCTTGTGTGCGTTGGCTCGCAGCAGGTTCAACTCATTTCGTTCATCCTCGTTGACCACTCCTTCAAGCAGGCCGTCATAAATCTTTATCGCCTGCGCGAATTCTCCTTGAGCCACAAGGAGTTTGGCCATGGTTTTTGTCTTGATTCCGGAATTGAGACAAATCTGGGCGACCTCTTCAGCATCCAGATCCTGCTCCGGCTCGACGCTTGGAGAATCGGAAGAGATCAGTTCTGTGTAGTGGCCTATGCCGTAGGTCAAGAGCTTGAGAAGATCCACATCTTCGCCTCGGGCGTTTCGTTCCACCAGAAAAGAAGCCAGGGCCAAGTCGGATCGCTGGGATTTTGCATAATGAGCGCGCAGGCTGACCCAGAACTTCTCGTAGGAGAGCAGCTTGGAAAACACGCCAAAAGCCTTGTTTTCCGCAGCCGAGGTGTCGCCGACTTCGCTCAAAAGCTCGATCAGGTACAACTGAGCCTCAAGATAATCGGGATGATGCTCTATTCCTTTCTGTACGATCTCGATCGCTCTTTGTGTATGACCTTGCTTGCGATACAATCGAGCCAATGGGAAAAATATCTTCGAGCCGGAATCATGCTCAAGAAGTTCATCGAAAAGGTGTAGTGTATCGTTCATATTATTTCAGTATATACATCAGTTCGTTGTCAGCGACGTAAAATAGCTCTCGTTTAATCAATCTATTAACGTATTGGTCATTCTTTTTGAGAATACGTATTTCAGAACTGATTTGCCTATTTCGAAGATCAACATCATCTATCTTTTCTTGCACGCCATCTATCTTGATTTTCAAATCTTTATACACAGGCAATCCGCTATCATCATCGAATATCTTGAAAACAAGAAAAATGTTTACTACGCACAGTAGAAAAAGAAAAATTTGCTTTTTACCATGAATCATGAGTTACCCTTTCATGTGCAATCTTTTTGCAGCGACAGCCCATGGCTCACTGTAACTTTTAAATTCACCCAATGCCAAGTCAAGGATGTTTTCTATTCTTTCATTATCTGCTTCACTGATAACAGAATTGACGCCTCTGAAAAAGGCTTCATTTGAATGCAGACTCTTGCAAGCAGCTTCGACCAGAATGATGTTTACATCCCGCCGGCGCAATCCGTTCCATTTTCTAACAACACCCAAAATGGCTTTCGCCTGCTCCGATTCTTCGAGAATAAGTATATTATAGTAGTTAATTCGAACTTTATCCAACGCTTCGTGAATAAGTGTGGTCTCAGAAACAAATATACCTCTTGATTTCAAAAAAAGGCCAATCCTCTCTGCCAATTTCTTATTTTTGACAAACAAAAACGCTACCGTCGCATCATGGGGAAAATGCTCTGGAGCGGCAATTTTCTCATCTGCGCTCTCCTGATCTACAACGATGGGCTCTCTGCATTTTGGGCAATTGAGTTTGAACTTTTTAGTTTCAGGAATACGGTCGTCCGGAATCACAAAACTGGATTTACAATGAGAACAGGTGATATCCATTCTTACCTCTCAAAAAAAGGAGCTCTTACGCTCATAGTCGTGATCAAGCTCAAGGCCTTCAATATCCGTAACCTTCTCTCCACGGGCGGTTTTGATCTTGTCGATCATCTGGGCCAAACGAGATTTATCCGACCCGTGCAGCATGGCAATATCTTCGGAAATTATATTTTCGTAAAATTGGTTGGCTATGAATTTGTCGAAAGTGATCATGCCGTAGGCATCACCGGATTCAACAATATTATAAAAGGTCTTGTCTTCACTCTCACCGTTGTAAATGACTTCTTTGACACGCAGGTTCGACTTCAAAACTTCAAAAGCCGGAACGCGCCCTCCTCCCAAACGAGGCATCAAACGTTGCGAAACGACATATTTGAGGCTTTCTGCCAGACGTGAACGTATCAAGCGCTCTTCAGCCAGTTCAAACATGCCGATAATACGGTTGATAGTCTGACCAGTGTCGCTGGTGTGCAGGGTGCCGAGTACGAGATGACCTGTCTCCGCAGCTTCCAGAGCGATGGTGATGGTCTCGCGATCACGTATTTCACCCACCAGGATGACCTTTGGCGCCTGGCGCAATGCGGCCCGAAGACCTGAAGCGAAAGAGTCGAAATCAAGTCCGAGTTCACGTTGGTTCACGGTCCCGAGTTTGTGCTCGTGGACATATTCGATGGGATCCTCAAGAGTGACGATATGCTTGCGGTGCATCTGGTTTATATTGTCGATGAGGGCGGCAAGGGAGGTAGTCTTACCTGTGCCTGTGGCGCCAGTGACCAGAATGAGACCGTACTTCTCCTTGGACATCTCGTAAAAAACTTCCGGGAGGGAGAGATCGTTGATCGTGGGCACGACGGAGGTCAATTTGCGCATGACTATGGCCAAGGAGCCCTTCTGCCCCAGAATGTTGACCCTGAAACGGCAACGGCCCGGCAGCTCGTAGGAAAGATCGCAAGACCCTGTGCGCAGTTGGTCCTCGTAAAGGCGGATATTGCGGCCCATGAGGCACATGGCCACAGCTTCAACCTGGATGGGCAGTAGCGGCCCCGGATTTGGTTCTATCTTCGCATTGACGAGCTCGCCATGAACTTCCGCCTGCACAAGCTTGTTCACAGTAAAAAGAATATCTGAGGTATCAGGTGCAAAATCGAGAACCTGATGCAAAATATGATCAAGATGCGCTCTCTGCATATTACACCTCGGTGAAATCTTGGGGCGGAGTGGTGAGAAATTCCCTGAATTTCGACTTCGTGGCAGCCTTGTTGTATGCTTGCTCAGCGTCGATGACACCGGCGGTGAGAAGCTTCATGATGGCGTCGTCGATGCTCTGCATGCCGAACTTTCGTCCGGTCTCGATAACGGAGTTGATCTGAAAAATCTTGTTTTCGCGGATCAGGTTTCGCACGGCAGGGGTGGCGATGAGGACTTCAATGCCGGCAACGCGCCCGGGTCTGTCTATGCGCTTGAAAAGGTTCTGCGCAATGATGGCCCGCAGGGAGTCGGCAAGGCCGGAGCGAATCTGACCCTGTAAATCACCGGGAAAGACCTCGATGATGCGGTCGATGGTTTTCGAGGCGGAGATGGTATGCAGGGTCGCAAAAACCAGATGGCCGGTCTCGGCCGCCTCAAGAGCCAGCTGAATGGTTTCGAGGTCTCGCATTTCGCCGACCAGAATGATGTCCGGGTCCTCGCGTAGCGCCCCGCGCAAGGCGGCGCTGAAAGACATGGTGTCCCGGCCGACTTCACGCTGGTTGATCAGGCAGCTCTGCGGTTCGTGTACGAATTCGATGGGGTCTTCGATGGTCAGGATATGATCCTTGCGGATCTTGTTCACGTAATCGACAATGGCGGCCAGAGTGGTGGATTTACCGCTACCCGTAGGGCCGGTGACCAATACCAGTCCCTTGGGCAATAAAGCCAGATTCTTCAGGATGCTCGGCAGGCCCAGTTCCTCGATGGTAAGGATTTTTTGCGGAATTTCTCGAAAAACCGCCCCGATTCCACGCTTCTGCAAAAAGAAATTGGCGCGGTACCGAGCCAAATGAGTGACTTCGTAGGAGAAGTCCACATCACCGCTTTCTTCGAATGTCTTGATCTTATTTTCTGGAGTTATTTCGTAGAGCATTTTCTTGAGTTCTTCATGCTCAAGAAATTTGTATTTGATGCGCTGCATTTCACCATGCAGACGGATAATCGGCTGCGAACCTGATGACAGATGAAGATCCGAGGCCCCAAGCTCATGCATCATTTTAAAAAAGGCATCTATTTGAGCCATTTATGCCGTCCTCCACAGGAACGTTTCGCAAAATCGAAAATTTTTGATCACCAAGCAGATTCTTGTCACACCCTTCAGTTCAAATAGGTTGGCATTGTCTGTACACTAAAATTCAGAGAAACAAAATGCAAACTTCAGTCTCCCCAAATCCGATAAAAGGTGTAGAGATAATTCCACCCTGAATACAAAGTGAGCACCACCGCCACAAGCAGCAATACAAATCCCAATTTCGCAGTATCAATACCGAACAAAGGGAAGTGATAAATAAGCGGAACCAGGGCGACGCTCTGCATGATGGTCTTCATCTTTCCATATTTGTCTGCCGCGATAACCTGGCCCTTATCCGCGGCTATGGCCCGCAGTCCAGTGACAAGCAATTCCCGGATAATGACGATAATTGCGACCCATGCAGGAATCCAGTTCAGCTCGACAAGCATGATCAATACCGATGCGATGAGTATCTTGTCCGCCAACGGATCGAGAAATTTTCCGAAATTGGTGACTTGGTTGTATTTTCTGGCCCAAAAACCGTCTGCCAGATCTGTAAGGATCGCGACAAGAAAGAGGACAGTCGCGAGCAGACAGGTTGACCGCGAGGGAAAATACAATAAGGCGATAATGAAAGGCACCGCCAATATTCGAAACACTGTAAGTGCGTTTGGTACGTTCATCATGTTGTTTTATTCATAATATTGAAGTCGAGCCCAAACTTTTTCGACATAATTTTGAGTTTCGGCGTAGGGGGGAATCCCCCCATATTTCTTTACGGCATTTGGCCCTGCGTTATATGCCGCGACAGCAAGACGCCTATCTGGAAATGTATCAAGCAGGTACCGCAAATAACGGATTCCTGCATCGATATTTTCCGACGGATCAAAAGGATCCTCTAAATCAAGGTCTCTTCCGGTTTCAGGCATGATCTGCATCAAGCCTTGAGCCCCTGCAGTGGAAACAGCGGCTGCATTGAATCCGGATTCAACATCAATCACCGCCATAACAAGTTTTTTATCAACCGCATATTTAGAGCACAAACCAGAGACTATGGCATTTACTTCTTCTACACTTCTGTGATCACGCTTAAATGCGACTATTGCATTCCGAATATAATTGATAGTCTTTTCAAACTTGTATGGCTTGTACTTTCTTGAATTAGGAATGTCCGTTATGCAAAGAGTTCCATCTTCCTTGACCATATAGTAAATGCCTTTAGCCTGAACGTTTTGCCCGGCCAAAAGCAAAAACTGAAAGGCAAGAAGAAAAGAAAGTACAAAAACACGTATCATATTCGCGTCACCTTCTTACCTATACATGACTGCTCGACACGGCTTCCAGACTGTTTTCGGCAGCGACGATGACCCGCTCCGCCATTGCAAGCAAGGCCGTCTTGGCCGGACATTCGACATCGAGCATGACGACAGGCTTGCCCAAATCCCCGGCGACCACGGTAACCGGATCAAGCGGAATGGACCCAAGAAACGGCAGCGAGTACTTCTTGGCAAGCTCCTCTCCCCCGCCTCTTTTGAACAGATCGATCTTCTGCGAACAATGCGGACAGATGAGGCCGCTCATGTTTTCAACGACACCGAGAATGTTCGCCTTCACGTACTGCAGAAAGTTAATCGATTTTCGCACGTCTGCCAAAGAAATTTCTTGAGGCGTCGTGATGACGATGCACAAGGCGTCGGGGACTGTCTTCAGTACGGCCATCGGTTCGTCTCCCGTGCCGGGCGGGGAATCAATCACCAGAAAATCCAGCTCGCCCCAGTCCACATCCGACACGAACTGGCGTATGGCCGAGGTCTTCATGGGACCTTTCCAAAGCACGGCCTGGTCCGGGTCCTTGAGCAGGGACTCCATGGACACGACGGCCAGATTCTCGCTGTAGCGCTTGGGCTGGATGCCCTTCTGCGGATCGATGTCCAGGAGGCCGGTCAACCCAAGCAGATGCGGCACGCTGGGTCCGTGGATATCGACGTCAAGCAGCCCGACCTTGTACCCCTTGATGGCCAGGGCCGCAGCCAGATTGGTGGATACGGAGCTTTTGCCCACCCCGCCTTTGCCGCTCATGACGAAAAGTTTGTATTTGATCTTGGACAGGGTGCTGGCGATGACCTTGTCCTGGCGTTCGATCTTTGATTCCGGGCTGTCCTGGATCGAGCCTAGGGTCTTTTTGCCGGAGCAGCTGGAACAGGACGAATTGGTTTCGGACATTTTTCCTCCAGAGATATGTGCATCCACCGCCGGTCTGATCGACCGCTTGGGGCAGATATGTATTTATCGGCAGGCAGCATGCGCAGAACCTTTCGATTCTCCGTAGCGCCGGGACTCACCAGCCGTGCGAGCCAACCAGGTCGACGAAGGCGACGGAGCCGTGGTCTTCCTGATGGATCCGCCCTTCCTTCTTGAAAATTCTAAAGAGCCGCTGGTCCCTTCTGGTTCCACCCACGGGGATGAGCATGATGCCCGGATCCGTCAGTTGTTCCAGCAGAGGCGCAGGCACCTCGGGGCCTCCGGCGGTGACGATGATGCGATCAAAAGGGCCAAGCTCGGGCCAGCCCAGGGTTCCGTCGTCGAGTTTGACCCGCACGTTGAAGTATTTCATCTGCAAGAGACGGCTGCGGGAAGTCATGTACAGTTGCTTGATCCGCTCCACGGTGAAGACCTCCGCTCCCATGGCCGCAAGTATGGCGGCCTGATACCCGGAGCCGGTGCCTATTTCAAGGATGCGCATGCGTGGACGCACAACAAGGAGCGACGTCATCAGGGCGACTATGTATGGTTGAGAAAGTGTCTGCCCAAGACCGATGGGCACGGGATGATCTCCATAGGCTTGCATCTGCAGGGCTTCATCGACAAAGAGATGCCTGGGAACCTGACGCATCACGGAGAGCACGCGTTCGTCGGTGATCCCCCTGGCTTCGATCTGCTCCCGCACCATCCTTTCCCGATTGCGAAGAAATCCCTTCAACGTGAAGCTCTCCCGGCCTGCGCGATTCATTGGAAATCATTACCATAAAGAAGGTTGCAAACCAGATTTCACCACCCAAGTCAACTCGGACCTCGCCAAGGACCCGCGTGCGATGCCTGCGCCAACCTTTTTCTTGCCCACGATGCTGGAATCGGAAAGAATACCCCAAAAAGGAGAATGCCATGTTCCAGGTTAAAGATATCATGACCAAGGACGTTTTCACCCTGAATCACAACGAAAGTCTGAGCGCGGCCAAGGATCTGATGGACCTGGCCCGCATCCGCCACATCCCCATCGTCGACAGCCAGGGCAAATTCACGGGCCTGCTTACGCACCGCGACATCCTGGCCGCCACCATCTCCGAGCTGGCCGGCATCGATCGCCAGACCCAGGATGAAATCGAGTCCGGAATTCCCATTCGCGAGATCATGCAGCTCGATGTGGTCACCGTCGCCGCGGACCTGTCTTTGAAAGAGGCCGCCAGATTGTTGCTGGAAGAGAAGTACGGATGCCTGCCCGTGATTTGCGAGGACAAGCTGTGCGGGATCATCACCGAAGCCGATTTCCTGCGGCTGACCATTGATCTCTTGGATGCAGTGGAGCAGGAAGACTAAGGCCGCGCCCTTCTAGAAAAGAAAAACGGCGGCCAGCCCCAGAAAGGTGAAAAAGCCAAGACTGTCCGTCAACGTCGTCAGAAAGATGCTTGAGGCCTGGGCCGGATCGCGACCGATTTCCTTGAGTACGAGGGGAATGGACGCTCCGGCCACAGCGCCGATAAGCATGTCGAGGCCCAGGGCCACGGCCATGACCACGGCCAAGCCGAGGTTGTGCGTCCAGGTGAAGAGGCCGAGAAAAACCAGCGTACCGACGATGAGCCCGTTGGCCGTTCCGATCTTGGCTTCACGCAACACCGCCACCCAACTTTTCTTGCGGTTGAACCGTTCCATGGCCAGCTGTCTGATCATGACCGCAAGGGCCTGCTGTCCCGTATTTCCGGCCTGATTGGCGACGATGGGCATGAGCGCGGCCAGAATGGCCATCTGCGCGATGGTCCCCTCGAACATATGGACCACAAAGGCGGACACGGCGGAATTGAGCACGTTCAGGATCAGCCAGGGCAGTCGCACGCGCAGGGAATACGTCCACGGGGAATCCACGGTTTCGTCCCGGCCCGCACCGACCATGGACTGCATGTCCTCGCTGGCTTCCTCCTGGATGATGTCGATGACGTCGTCGACGGTGACCATGCCCAGCAGGCGCTGTTCGTGGTCGACAACGGGAAGGGCCAGAAAATTGTAGCGGCTGATGAGCCGGGCAACCTCTTCCTTGTCCACGTCAAAAGACACGTAAATCAGGTTCTGCTCGTGCAGAAGCTCTTTGAGCAGGGTCCGGCCAGGGCTCACAAGGAGATCCCGCAGGGACAAGACGCCCCGAAGATGCCGGAACTCGTCAACGACATACGCATAGTAGGGAATCTCGGTTTCTTCGACCCGGTCGCGTATCAGATTGATGGCCTGCTGCGCGTTCATGGAATGATCCAGGGCCAGAATCTCCGTATTCATGACGCCGCCGGCGGAATCCGGATCGAACTGCAGCAGGTCCGAGATTTCCTTGGCGTCTTCGCGCTCCAGTTTCTTGAAAATGCGGGCGCGGATGTCGGTGTCGAGATCTTCGAGAATATCGGCCGCGTCATCCGGCGACATGGCCTCCAGGATGGCTGCGGCAAAATCCGGTGCAAGCTGGGTCATGAGCGCGTTGCGGTCGTGACGCTCCATTTCGGTGATGGACTCCGAAGCGTCCTCCACGTCCATTTCCTTAATATATTCGAGCTGTTCCGTCAGAGACAGATTTTCCAGCTCATCGGCTGTATCGGCCGGATGCTGGCTGTCCAGGGAGGTTGCCAACCACTGCACGGAAGCGTGGTCCATGGGCGTGGGATCGGAATTTTTCTTTGCATTCATGACAGCTGCTCGGTAGCCTAATCGGGTTGCGAGGTCAAAAGGCTCTTCAAATTGACGCTGAAAAAACACAGTGCAATTTGACAACGCTTATCGGCCACGATTAATGCCCCTCTCACAGGAAAACCATGCTGCATCCACTGATTACACGCCTTACCAGCCAGATCCTCGACGGCACGCCATTGACCGAAGAGCAGGGCCGCCTTTTGGCCGGGCTTGAAAGCGATCACACCACCGAACTGCTATTCGCGGCGAACTCCGTCACCAGGGCCATGGGACACCGCCCCTTCACCTGTTCCATCACCAATGCCAAATCCGGGACCTGCTCCCAGGATTGCAGGTTCTGCGCCCAAAGCGGACATTACACTACAGGCAGCCCGAACCATCCGCTGCTCCCGCTGGACGAACTGATCGAAAACGGGCTGGCCATGCACAAGGCCGGAGCCAGTTGCTATTCGCTGGTCACCAGCGGACTGATGCTCTCCAGCGATGAAATCACGCGCATCTGCGCCTGCATCGAAACGCTGAGGTCCCGCACGACGCTTGAACTGAGCGCCTCCCTAGGACTTTTGAACAATGACTATGCACGCCGTCTGGTGCAGGCCGGGCTGACCCGCTACCACCACAACCTGGAAACGGCCCGCTCCCATTTTCCGTCCATCTGCACGACGCACTCCTACGACGAGGATATCGCCACCATCCGCCTGGCCAAGGAGCACGGACTCAAAATATGTTCGGGCGGCATTCTCGGCCTTGGTGAATCATGGGCGCAGCGCATCGAGTTGGCCGCCACTCTGGCCGAACTGGACGTCGACACGGTGCCGCTCAATTTCCTGTCCCCCATACCGGGCACGCCGCTTGAGGCCAGCCCGCTCCTTTCGGCGCACGACGCCCTCAAGTCCGTGGCCCTGTTCCGCCTGATGCTCCCGCAGGTAAGCATCACCATCGCCGGCGGCCGGGAGCGGGTTCTGGGCGACTACCAGTCCTGGCTGCCCCTGGCCGGAGCCAACGGCATGATGATCGGCAACTACCTGACCACCAAGGGCCGCAACCTGGAAGCGGATCTGCGCATGCTGGAGCAGGGAAAATGGATTTAAGCCTTGTCTCGAAAGATCCTCTGCGGCTATCGGTATCCTTCGACCGGGCCGACGCCTGCTTCAACGGGCATTTCCCCGGCAATCCGGTGGTGCCCGGCTCACTCATCGCGGGCCTCTGCATGCAGGTCATCGCGGACCATCGCGGATGCCGAGGGCCGCTGCGCATTCACCGCTTCTCCTTTTCCCGTTTCGCCTCCCCCGGGACATACGCGCTGGGCATCGAAGAACAGGGAGAGACGTATCTGTGCACCTTGCGCCGCGAAGGCGCGATTTTCGCCCAGGGCAGGATCACGCCATGATGCTCGACTTTCGCGGCAAAACCGTCCTCGTCCTCGGAGGCGGCAATTCCATAGGCCTGGCCCTGACCGCCCTGCTGCTTGAAGAGGGCCTTGCAGTCATTCCGACACACGCCTCGGAAGCGGGAAAAGCCGCCATAAGCCAAAAATTCCCGGAACTTGCGGGGCAAAGTCCGTGGCTGGACTTCAGTGACAAGGCCAGCCAGACGTCGCTTGCCCCCATTCTTGAAGCCGGAGTGGATTATCTGGTCGATCTGGCCCATGCGGATCACGAAGTCCTTCTGGCGGCGGCCGGTGAAGCCGACATGGACGCATATTTCCAAGCTGGTGTCGCAAACCGGCTGCTGCTGCTCAAAACGGTGACCCGTTCCATGCTGGCCCGCCGCTTCGGCAGACTCCTGCACGTTTCCTCCACCGCCGCCGCCCTGCCTGCGCCCGGCCAGGGATTTTACGGCGCGGCCAAAAGAGCGGCCGAAGGGCTTTACCAAAGCCTCGCCCTGGAACTGGGCCCGCGCGGCATCTCAGGTCTGAGCCTGCGTCTTGGACTTGTGGACGCGGGACGCGGAGAACGCTTTCTGGACAAGGAAGACAGGCGGCGCGACCTGAAGAATATAATCGTGACCGTGGACCAGGCGGCGGGCACGCTCCTGTTCCTGCTCTCCGACCAGGCCCTGGCCCTGACCTGCACAACCATCACCATGGACGCCGGACTGACGGCGCAAAAATACGCATGAACCCTTTCCCGACCATCTGCTCCATACTGGCCGAAATCCTGGACCTGGACCCGGCCGACATCACGCCCGAGACCTACGTCATACGGACTCTCAAAGCCGAATCCATCGACCTGCTTGAAATCGGTGTAGCCATGCAGCACAAGCTGGGCATCGCCGTGGATGACGACCTGCTTTTTCTGAAAAATGTGCGCATCGTCCTGAACCGGGCCGCGCGTGACAACGTCGAGGCTCTGTCCGCCTTGAAAGCGGAATACCCATATCTGTCCGAGCCCCGGCTGCACGAAATCCTGGATGGCCTGTCCGCTGGCCCGGTGCTGCAGGTGCGCGATCTTGTCGCCTATGCCGAGGCCGCAACGCCCGCCCCGGCCGGAAACTGAGATGGACAACCGCCGGGTTGTCGTCACCGGCAGCGGATTCGTGCTGCCCCTTGGCTCCAGCAGGGAGGACGTGTTTTCCGCGCTGCAGGAACCCCACGGCCCATTTCTTCGATCTTCGACGGATTCGCAGGTCGCGATCTGCCCGGTATCCGATTTTGATCTCAAATCCCATGTCGGCCGCTGCAAGAACGCCCGCTACCTGACCCGTGGCCAGCAACTCTGTCTGGCCGCCGCCGTCAGGGCCGTGGACGATGCGGGGCTCGGCCCGGACGACCTGGCTGAGGCCGGACTTTTCCTGGGCCTCGGCCCAAATCTGCAGGCCCGGCCACGGGAAGACAAGGCCCTGTGGCTTCTGGACTATCTTCCCAACACGGTGACCGCGGTCATGGCCGAGATGCTGGGCGTACACGGCGAAAACCTGACCATTCTGACCGCCTGCGCGGCTTCGACCCAAGCGCTGGGACAGGCCTTTCGCGCCGTGAAAGCAGGACTTGCGGACGTGGCCCTGGCCGGTGGCGGGGATTCACGCCTCTCGCCGGAGGCTGTCCGCGCCTATAAGCAAGCCGGAGTCCTGGCCACGGATTTTAAGCGCCCGGAACTGGCCTGCAGACCCTTTGACCAGGGTCGCAGCGGGTTTGCCATCGGCGAAGGCGGGGCGGTCTTTACATTGGAGTGTCTGGAGCATGCCCAGGCTCGCGGAGCCGGAATTCTGGCGGAAATCGTCAGCGCCTCCTCATCCCTGGACGGCGGCAGCCTGACCGGCCCGGACACCACCGGACAAGCGGCCTGCACGGCGGTGCGGCGCTGCCTCAAAGACCTTGGCGACGAAAATCTCTGCGTCGTGGCGCACGGCACCGGCACGGTCCTCAATGACGAGGTGGAAGGAGAAATTCTGGCCCGGACCGTGCCGCAGGCCATGGGCATCGCCGCCTTCAAGTCCCGGATCGGCCACCTGGCTGCGGCCTGCGGCTGCGCGGAGCTGGCCCTGGGGCTTGTTTGCGCCGGACAGGGCTCTTTCCCGCCCATCGCCGGCCTTGAAAACCCATGCCGCGACGACCTGCCCCTGCTGCGTGCTCCCCTGCGACTGCGTCCGCGCAACCTGCTCGTGCAGAGCTTCGGCTTTGGCGGACAGAACGCCTGTCTGGGGGTGCGGCCTTGGATCTAGATTTCTCCAGCTTCGACCCTTCCACGGCCCTGGACGCCATCCTCTTCTGCGACGAACGCGAAATCGTGACACGCACCCCTTCCTTGCCGCCGTATCTGGCCCTTGAAGCCATGGCCCAGACCTGCGGCATGCACCTGCGCCACCGCCACGGTTTTCAGATTCAGGCCTACCTTGTATCCGTGGCCGACCTTCTCTATGATCCGGACCTCGGAACCGAGCCCCTGACCATTCGGGCGAACATGATCGCCGAAACCAAAGCCGGCGCAAGCTACGCCGTGACAGTCAACGACGGCCCGACATGCCGGATTCTCATCGGACACGATGCCCGGCCCACCTCTTTGGACACCCTCTTTCAGAGCCGTTTCACATGCCTGACGAAAACTTCATCCAGCGCTTGAAGAACGACATCGCAGCCCGCCGTCAGGCCGGTCTCGGTCGCGAGCTTTTACCCATGACCGGGCATCATGGCGCGCGCGTGATTCTGGATGGCCAGCCGCACCTCAATTTTTCCTCCAATGATTTCCTGGGTCTGGCCCAGGACAGAGATATGGCCGAAAAACTGGCGGAGCTTTGTCGCCGCTTCGGCAGCGGCTCCGGCTCATCGCGCCTGGTCACGGGCACGACCCGCTCCACCCTGGAAGCGGAGCAGGCTCTGGCCGAGTATTTTGGATACGAGTCCTGCCTGATCCTGGGCAGCGGATTTTTAGCCAACCTTACACTCATCGCCACCCTTTTTTCCGAGAAGGACACCCTGCTGCTCGACAAGCGCGCCCACGCCAGCACCGTGGCCGGAGTGCGGCACAGCCGGGCGGGGTTCCACACTTTCCGCCACAACCGCATGGGCCACCTGCGCAAACTGCTTGAAACCTATCCGGCGCAGGCTGTGCTGACCGAATCCCTGTTCAGCATGGACGGCGACAGCCCGGATTTCAACGCCGTGAAATGCCTCAAGGACGAGTTCGGATTTCTGTGCATCGTGGACGAAGCTCACGCCTTCGGGGTCCTGGGCGAGGGGGGCAGGGGCCTGGCGGGCGGGGTCGCCGATGTGGCCGTGGGCACGCTGGGCAAGGCATTCGGGATGTTCGGCGCCTTCATCCTCTGCCCGGCCGTCGTGCGCGAACACCTGATCCACTTCGGGCAGGGCTTCATCTACACCACGGCCCTGCCGCCCTGGCACGGAGACATGGTCCTGGCCATGCTGGAGCGCGTTCGCCAGTGCGGGGAGCAGCGTGAGCATCTGCGCCGTCTGGGAGACCTGGCCCGGGAGGAGCTCTCCAAAACCGGGCTGTGCATCGGTGGCAACGCGCATATCCTGAGCCTGGAAGTCGGCGACGAGAACCGTTGCCAGCGTCTGGCCACGAAGTTGCGGGAAGAGGGAATTGTGGTTTTCGCGGCCCGCTACCCCACGGTGCCCCTGGGCCAGGCAATTTTGCGCGTCTGCCTGACCGCCGAACATGACGTGGCCGACGTGCTCCGACTGCGCGATGCCCTGTCCAGCTTGATTCAAAAGGAGAGCACATGACCGGCACGATCCTCTTCATCACCGGCACGGACACGGACGTGGGCAAGACGGTACTCAGTCTGCTCCTCATGCGGCTTTTGGCCGTGACAGACGCAATATACCTCAAACCCGTACAGACCGGCTGCCTTGACGCGGAGCATGACTCCGACGCGGCGTTCGTGCACCGCCACCTGCCCGGCGGGCTGCCCCGGGGCATGGCGCCGGCGGACTGCATCCATTCCCTCCGCCCCCTGCCCAAAGCCCCGCTTTTTGCCGGAGAGCCCGTGGACTTCGACGCCCTGCGCCGCTTCATCGCCGCCCATGCCCAGCGCCATGAGGTCACCGTGGTCGAAGGCGCCGGAGGCCTGCTGGTGCCGATCACGGCGCAAAAAACCATGCTCGATCTGGCCCTGGAGACCGGCGCCTCTGTGCTCGTAGCCGGCCGCGCGGGGCTTGGCACCATCAATCACACCCTCTTGACCCTGGAAGCCCTGAGGGCCCGCAAGGCCCGCTGCCTGGGCGTGGTTCTGACCGACCCCACGGACGCCACTCCAAAACTGGACAGGGCCGAAAACAGCGCGGCCATCGAAAACTTCTCCGGGCTGCCTGTGCACGGTGTCATCGGTCGCATCACCGACCTGTCTTCCCCGCCGCAATCGGCGCTATCCGTGGTCGGCACTGCGTTCAGCGATCATATTCTCATACGCAAGACCTGACGGGGCGCACGCCAGGCGCAACGAAGCCAATAACGCGGACGCAGGAGAACCCCATGCTGACCCTCGTCACCTACACGTACAACGATCACGACTTTGCGCGGACGCAGCTTGAACGAATCCGTCTCTTCGGAAACCTGGTCCAGGCCGTCATCGTCGTCGACGACGGATCGGAGGAAGCCTTCGTGCCGCCGGCCGTGCCGAACTGCCCCGGCGGCGTCGAAGTTCTTCGCCACCCGGCAAACCTGGGTCCGGCCGCAGCCAAACGCACGGGCATCGGCCATGCGCGCACGGATTTCATCTTTTCCATTGACAGCGACATCGTCTGCGACCGGATCTGGCTACCGAGCGCCCTCTCGTTCATGGCTGAGCACCCCAATTTCGGTCTGGTGGGAGCGCAGCCCCTGGCTTCCGATCTTGGCGACACCCTGTCCCACGCCCTCAATATCAGATCCCGGTTCCAGCCTGTTCCGGAGCGTCCAGCCTTCGCATCCGGCGAAATATGGCTGCTGCGAAAAAAGGTGTACGATGCGGTGCGCGGCCTCGAAGGGTACGAGCAGCGAACCCATGAAGACTGGCATCTTTGCCGCAAGATCACGCAAGCCGGTCACGATATCGCGCTTCACCAGACCGGCACCGTCCGTCAAACGCGCAAGATCCGACGCGCTGCCCAGGTTCGACGCGACGGCGTCTACTATTTCCAATCCTACAGAAGCATTCTCGAATCCCGAGGTCCCGAGGCGATCGTCCGCGTCTTCACCGACGAACTGCTGCATGCTGTTCGACTCGCCGACACCTACGACGCGCAAATCCTGGTCTATATTGAGCTGGCCAAAATCCTGCTTGTGCTGGCCGAACTGCATCAGGGCGAAGGGCACGACGTCGTTTTTGCCGAAGTCGTCCAGTCCTTTACCAAGGTTTTCGGACGATATCCGTCCATCATGTCGGCCGTCGAACAGGACCTTGCACTGCGCTCGATTCCGATGCCAGACAACTCCGCCCCTGCAACGCATGCCGGATTCTTCACCTACCTGGCCGATATTGTCGGCGTATCCCGGCTTGAACGCATTGACACGCAGACATTGCCGCGCTCCTTCGCGGAGGAATCCGAATCAAAGTTTGATTTCCACTATCTGCTCTAAGTCCCGTGTCGGCGCACAACGCCTGCATGGACCGGGCATGGAGGGACGGTTCACATCGCCTTGGCCGCATCGACACCCCTTCCGCCCAGACCGAGTCCTCCTCGCTCCCGTCACCCGCGTCATGAGGCCGCGCATCGCCGGAAATCCTCCTTGCGAAAAGGACATCCTTGACCACGACAGCCCCTGCTTGTACGACGTTGCAGTTTTGGGGTTTGCGTGGCGAACCCCGTTTGGCGTGTGCGCGGGACGGGCCCATTTGGCCTTGCTACACATCTTTTTCGAAGGGAGAAACCCATGAGCAGAAGAATCATTCAAGTCGATGAAAAGGTACCATTACTTCAGGGATTTCCCTTGAGCCTGCAACATCTGTTCGCCATGTTCGGCGCGTCGGTGCTGGTGCCGACCCTGTTCAAGATCGATCCGGCCATCGTGCTGCTCATGAACGGCATCGGAACGCTCATCTACCTCTTCATCTGCAAGGGCAAAGCGCCCGCATTCCTGGGTTCGAGCTTCGCGTTTCTCTCTCCGGTCTTCGTCGTGCTCGGCGCTGACCAGGCCCTGTGGGGAGGCAACTACTCCTACGCGCTGGGCGGCTTCATCGCCTCGGGCCTCATCTTCTGCACCGTGGCCCTCATCATTGGCCGCTTCGGCTCCGACTGGATCAAAGTCGTGCTGCCGCCAGCCACCATGGGCCCCATCGTCGCCCTGATCGGCCTGGAACTGGCCGGCGTGGCCACGGGCATGGCCGGCATCATGCCGGACGATTCCGGGGCCTATAATACCGACGCCATTATCGTCTCCATGGTCACCCTGCTGGTCGTCGCCTTCGGGTCCATTGTCTTTCGGGGCTTCATGGCCGTCATCCCGGTCCTGGTCGGCATCATCGTCGGCTACCTGGTGGCCATCGGCATGGGCATGGTCGACTTCGCGACCATCACCACTGCTCCGATCGTCTCCTTTCCCACGGTGTACCTGCCCAAGTTCGACATCAACATGATCCTGGTCATCATCCCGGCCTCTCTGGTGGTCATCTCCGAGCACATCGGACACCTGGTCGTCACCGGAAACATCATCGGCCGCGATCTGGTCAAGGATCCCGGACTGCACCGCTCGCTGCTGGGCGACGGCATCGCCACCACACTCTCGGGCTTCATGGGCTCCGTGCCGGTGACCACGTACGGCGAAAACATCGGCGTCATGGCCATCACCCGCGTCTATTCCGTGTGGGTCATCGGCGGCGCGGCGATCATCTCCATTTGCCTGGCCTTTGTCGGCAAGCTCTCGGCCTTTATCCAGTCCATACCCACCCCGGTCATGGGCGGCATCTGCATCCTGCTCTTCGGCGTCATCGCCGCCTCGGGCATCCGCATGCTGGTCGAAGCCAAGGTCGACTACTCCAAGCCCGCCAACCTGATCCTGACCGCCGTGGTCCTCATCGTAGGCCTGAGCGGCACGGCTCTGCACATCGGCACGGTACAGCTCAAGGGCATGGCCCTGGGCACGGTGGTGGGCATGCTCTTGTCCATGATCTTCCATCTTCTGGAGCACCTCGGCCTGACCAATCAGCCGGCGGACTATGAGGAACCCGTTTTATAAAGCGTACGCTTGTTCGCTCTTGCAGATTTGCGTAAACTTTCAGACAGTAAGACGACCGACCTCACCCGGGCAGGTGCGTTTCGAAAGAAACGCAACCTGCCCTTTGTTATGACAAAGTTGTCCTTTCCACCCGAAACGACCGGGCTTGATTTGTCGTCATGCCCACGATAGAAGTTTACATTGAAAGGCACTCAATCATCGACTGTAATTTCCGTTTCACGTCAAAGGTCATGGGAGGGCGCGCTGATGACAGCTACGACAAAACTGACGGAACAACTCCTGTCCCTGCCTTGCGAAGACCGGATTCGTATTGTGGAAAAACTCCTTGAAAGTCTCAACGCACCCGCCGATGAAGAAATTGAGCAGGCCTGGGCGGTCGAAGCGGAGCGTCGCATCGATGAACTGAATTCAGGCACGGTGCGCACCATCCCCGGCGAAGAGGTTTTTGCCGACATTCGACAGCGTCTTGGCCGATGAAGTTCAGGTTCCATCCCCTGGCTCGCGCCGAACTGGTACACGCGGTCGAACACTATGAAGAATGCGAACCTGGTCTGGGCCTTGCCTTCACGGAAGAAGTCCACGCCGCCGTAATCCGCCTGACAAGAAATCCCGAAGCCTGGAGTCCCTTTACGACACGAACACGTCGTTGTTTCATAAAGCGGTTTCCATTTTCGATCATTTACCACATAAAATTCGGGTATCTTGAAATCGTGGCGGTGGCTAATTCGCACCGACGGCCCGGGTATTGGATCGATCGACTCAGCGAAAACAAAGCTCCTTACGAAACCGAGCCATCCGGGACAACAGGAAGAAAAACCTTCACGTCCCGCAATGAAGCAGGGCAACCTTGAAAAAACAAACCATCTTGCTGTGGATCGGCGGAGTGGTCGGGGTGCTGACCATGGGGGCCTTGCGCTTCATCGGTAAAAGAACGGACATCTTCGGCTTGCTGACGGCGATGGCCGTGGTCATCGCCGTGCTGGCCTTCTTCGTCATCCGCTACGTAAACCGCAAATGGTGAACCCCCCTTCCCCTAAGCCCGCCCTGCATCCATCTAACGAACTACTGCGCGACATTTTGAACTGCTGGGGCCTGACTTTCGAAGCCATTCATCCCCGCATTTCCATCCAGGGCAGCCCCGAGCGCTGCCTGTACAGAGTGGTAGTGGACGCCGGCGGCTCGCGCCATTTCCTGGAAGAACTCGATTCCCGAACCTTGCCACGCAAAAGGCTGATCGCCGCTCGCATCGCTCATCTGGAAGCCAAGGCATTGCCCGTGGCTGCGCCTCAGACCGGACTTGACGGGAGTTTCACGCAACGTGTCGGCAGCCGGAACTGGCAGCTGACGCCTTTTCTGGAGGGGATTGAACTCAACCCAGAGGGCTCATGGCGGGATGCATGGCGCGGCAAGGCCCTGGCTCTGTTTCTGCGTGATCTGCGGCAGGCGAGCCAGAATATGGCCGTGCATGAAGACGTCTTTGACCTGCACGGCTATGTCCGAAAAATCGTGAATGACGCCAGAAGGCTGCATCCGAACGTCTGCGCGGAGCTTACCCCCGTCTTTTCTCTCATCGAGCGAAAGCTTGAGTCCTGCGCCAGTCTGCCTGTGGCTTTCTGTCACGGCGATCCCCACCCTCTGAACATGATCTGGGGCACGGACCGCATCCTGGGCGCCATCGACTGGGAATTCTGCGGACCCAAATGCGTCCTGCACGACATGGCCCTGATCCTGGGCTGCGTAGGCAGCGAAGACGAAAACGCCCTGAGCGGCCCCTTCATCACTGCCTTTCTGAAGACCCTGCGCGGCTGCGGCCTGCTGGACAGCAGGCTGGAAACGCACCTGCCGACCTGGACTCTGGCCCTGCGCGTGGCCTGGTTGGCGGAATGGTTGCGGCGAGGCGATACAGAGATGACCCAGTTCGAGGTCTTCTATATGAGGACCCTGGAAAATCGGTTCTTCGGGCGAGACAAGGCGTTCTGAAAATTGCGCTCCGGGGCTGCGAAATTTTCTAGATGAGCTCCTCAACCTTGCGCATCAGTTCCGAGCTGTCATAGGATTTGACCACGTAGGCGTCGGCGGCGATGGATTTGAGGTCGAGACGGAAGCTGTCGTAGGCGGTGCAGAGGATAATGGGCAGCCTGGCATGCTTGCAACGCACGATCTGCAGAACATCCAGCCCCGACCTGCTTTCCAGCTTGATATCCAGGATGATCAGATCGGGCTTGTGTTCCTCCACCAGAGCCAGCGGATCCTCCCCCCCGTCCGAAAGAACCACGGCATAGCCCTGGGCGCGAAGCTCCTCGGCATAGAGCATGCGCACATGTTCTTCGTCGTCAATCACCAGAACAGTCTTTCGATCCATAACTGCCTCCCCCCGCGCCAAATTTATTTCCGCATAGCAGACTTTATCCGACCTTGGGAAGAATCTCCTGTACGAAAAACATATCTGTCAAGATTTCCTCATCCGTCCGCCCTGAGGTCACGACTGCGGCCCTGGTGCTGGAATGCGCTTGGCCAGGGCCGCCCTGGCAAGGCGGGTGATGAACACGGTCACGGCGACGGTCGCCAGCAGGCCCACCCCGTACATGACCCATTC
Organism: Desulfomicrobium baculatum DSM 4028; assembly: GCF_000023225.1. Lineage (NCBI taxonomy): Bacteria > Pseudomonadati > Thermodesulfobacteriota > Desulfovibrionia > Desulfovibrionales > Desulfomicrobiaceae > Desulfomicrobium > Desulfomicrobium baculatum. The sequence goes on along the minus strand of NC_013173.1, from coordinate 1,221,391 downwards.
GCCCATGGTGCGTTCGCGATTCCCGGTGCCAAGGCCGGCCAAGTCGCCGGCCAGGGAGCCCAGATAAACGTACAGGAACATGCCCGGAATCATGCCCAGCCAGGATGCGAAAAAATAATCCCTGAGACCGACCCTGGTCAGTCCGAAGGCGTAATTGAGGATATTGAAGGGAAACACGGGGGAGAGCCGGGTCAAAAAGACGATCTTCCAGCCCTCCTTGGCCACGGCCTCGTCCACGGCCCTGAATCTGGCGCTGCCCGCGATGCGCCTGGCGACCCAATCCCTGGCCAGATAACGCCCGACCAGAAACGCGCAGGTCGCCCCCAGGGTCGCGCCGACGGAGGCCGCGATGGCACCCTGAAGAAAACCGAAGATCGCCCCCGCGCCCAGGGTCAGAATCGCGCCGGGCAACAGCAGGACACAGGCCAGGATGTAAAGCCCGACAAAGATGACCGGCCCCAGGACGCCGAGGCCCGAAATCCAGGCCAGCGCGTCACGGAAGAGCTGCTGCACGTCAAAATAAAGAAGAATCGCCGCCAGCAGGACAACAAAGACCACCACGAGGAGAGTCTTGATGATGACGCGTCGTTGACCCGGGTCGGAAAAATTCATTTATGTCCCCTGCTGTTCGTTGAAAGGTCGGCGAGAATACGCTTGATCGACGGCGGCGACTGCAGGCTGCGAACGGCCAGTTCCTTGAAAACACAATGCCGCCCGGAGGCGGCATGCGAGAAACCAATGCACCGCCCCCTCTATTCCTGCATTTCAAAAATTGCGTCCAGCTCGGACACGAAAGGCTTCACCGTGACCTGATCTTCAGGCGAGGCGGCGAGCACTTTTTCCATCTCCGCCATGCTCGTCTGCATCTGCGCGATCATCTGGGACTTGTATTCCGCAGGTATTTCCTTGTTTGACTCGATCTCCGCGATGGATTGCTGCATCTGCCCCATGACATCCTGCCCATCCTTGCCGAGCCTGACGGCCATGTAAGCCTGGGTCACCTGCTGGGAAACCGCGGCCCAGGTGTTCAAATCAAACCCGTGCTTGCCGAGGATGGCTTCCACATCGCGTTGCTCTTTGAGGCCCTGGGCCCAATCAGTGACGATCTGGGCGGTGCTCGACGCGTCGCCATCGTCTCCGCTCTCTTCAGCGTACTGGTCGAAGTATGGCTTGAGCTCCTGCATGGAGGCAATAAAACCCTGTACGTCCTTTGCAGTTAGTCCGGAACACCACGCGGTTGAAGAAATAAACAACATCATTATGAAAAACCCGGCCACACGCACCAATTTCATAGTTCCTCCTGCAAAAATTATTGGCAATGCATAATCTATTTTCCACGCCCGTCATCTCTTTATTGCGCTTTCGTGGCAATATATTTATGTCAGCGCGAACTCAAGGGGCTGGAAACGATCCAGCACCGAATCTCCAAAATTCAACACTGGAGGCTGTCATGAATCCCAAGGAACTTCTATACGCAAAATCCCATGAATGGGTCAAAATCGAAGGCGACGAAGCCGTAGTCGGCATCAGCCACTTCGCGCAGGAACAGCTCGGCGACCTGACTTTCGTCGAACTTCCCCAGCCTGGCGACCAGGCCGAGGCCGGCGCCGAGATCGGAACCGTGGAATCGGTCAAGGCCGCCAGCGAGATCTACTCCCCGGTCAGCGGCGAGGTCACCGCAGTCAACACGGAACTGGAAAACGCGCCCGAACTGGTCAACAAGGACGCCTTCGGCACGGGCTGGCTGTTCAAGGTCCGGCTCTCCGCCGCGCCCGAAGGACTGCTCGACGCCGACGCCTACGCGGCCCTGTGCGCCGCCGAAGCGCACTAACCCTTATCATCCGGCTGCCCTTCCGCTGCGCGAACGTTCACCATTTTCCGCTTGAACTCATCGCCTCCGGCCGGATGGACGCAGCCCATCATCCGGAGGCGACATGCCCTTCATACCGCATACCCCTGCCGAACAGAGCGAAATGCTGGCCACCGTCGGCGTGGACAGCATCGAGGCCCTGTTCGAAGACATTCCGAAAAAATTCCGGGCCGCCGAACTGAACCTGCCCGAGGGTTTGAGCGAAATGGACGTCCGCCAGAAGCTCGAAAAGACGGCGGCCAAAAACCACACGGACCTGACCTCGTTCCTGGGGGCCGGATTCTACGATCACTACATTCCGAGCGCCGTGGACGCGCTCTGCAGCCGGGGCGAGTTCTACACCGCCTACACCCCCTATCAGGCCGAAGCCTCCCAGGGCATGCTGCAGGCCATCTTCGAATACCAGACCGCCGTGGCGCGCCTCCTGGACCTGCAGTACGCCAACGCCTCCCTCTATGACGGGGGCACGGCGCTCTACGAAGCGATCATGATGGCCGTTCGCCAGAACAAGCGCACGCGCATCGTCATCTCCGAGAGCGTCAACCCCATCTACCGGGTCATGCTCGACAGCTACACCTCAAACCTGAAGCTCGATCTGGTGACCATCCCCCACCGGAACTGCGAAACGGACGTGGACGCCCTGCTTGCAGCCCTGAACGACGACACGGCCGCGGTCATTGTCCAGAACCCCAACTTCTTCGGCACGATCCAGGATTTCACGGCCCTGTTCACCAAGGCCCACGAGCACAAGATCGTCTCCATCATCTCGACCTACCCGATCATGCAGTCCGTGCTCAAGACTCCGGGCGAAATGGGCGCGGACATCGCCGTGGCCGAAGGACAAAGCCTGGGACTGCCCTTAAGTTTCGGAGGCCCGTACCTCGGCATCATGGCCTGCAACAAGCAGCTTATCCGCCAGATGCCCGGCCGCATTGTCGGACGCACCGTGGACAAGAGCGGCAAGACCGGCTTTGTGCTGACCCTGCAGGCCCGGGAGCAGCATATCCGCCGCGAAAAGGCCACCTCCAACATCTGCTCCAACCAGGCGCTGTGCGCCTTGCGGGCGCTGATGTACATGAGTCTCCTCGGCCCCCAGGGCCTGAAGAAAACCGCCCAGACCGGCATCGAGCGCGCCCATTACGCAGCGAACCGCCTGGAGCGTCTGCCCGGCGTTCGCGTCCTCAACCAGCCCTTCGGCAACGAATTCACGGTCAAACTGCCCGTGCGGGCTTACGAGGTCATCGACAAGCTCCTGGACTACAAGTTCGTGCCCGGCTTTCCCCTGGGTCGCTATTACCAGGGCATGGACAACCACCTCCTGGTGGCCTGCACCGAAAAAACCACGAAGCAGTGTATCGGCATCCTGGCCGAGTTGATTGGAGGTGCCCTGTGAAAACCATTTTCCAAGATTCAGCCAAAGGCCGCGCCGGCGTGTGGCCCAAAGAGCCAAGGGGCAACACGGAAGGCGACATCCCCGCGCACCTGCTGCGCGGCAGTGCCCCGAAACTCCCGGAGCTGTCCGAAATCGACGTCATCCGTCATTTCACCAGGCTTTCGCGCCTCAATTACAGCGTGGACAGCAATTTCTATCCCCTCGGGTCGTGCACCATGAAGTACAACCCGAAATTCACCGAGGCCGTGGCCGCCCAGCCCGGATTCACCTCCGTGCACCCGCTCATCCCGCAGCTTAAAGGGGCCGGGCATATGACCCAGGGCGCCCTTGAAGTGCTGTACGAGACCGAGCAGCTGCTGGCCGAGATCACCGGCATGAGCGCCTTCACCCTGCAGCCCATGGCCGGCGCCCACGGCGAACTGACGGGCGTCATGCTCATGGCCGCCTACCACAACGACAAGGGCAACAAAAAGACCAAGATCATCGTGCCCGACTCCGCCCACGGCACCAATCCGGCCTCGGCGGCCATCGCCGGATACGACGTCGTGTCCATTGAATCCAAAAACGGGATGATCGATCCCGACGAACTGGAAAAGGTGCTGGACGACGAGGTGGCGGGCCTGATGATGACCTGCCCCAACACCCTGGGGCTGTTCGAGTGCGGCCTTGAACGCATCGTCAAGCTGGTCCACGGCGTGGACGGACTGCTGTATTACGACGGCGCGAACCTGAACGCCATCATGGGCAAGATGCGTGTCGGCGACGTGGGCTTCGACGTCGTGCACCTGAACCTGCACAAGACCTTCGCCACCCCTCACGGCGGAGGCGGGCCCGGCTCCGGTCCGGTGGGCGTGAGTCAGCGTCTGGTGGACTATCTGCCCGTTTCGCGCGTGGTCAAACTTGAGGACGGCCAGTACTACCTCAACTACGACTACCCCAAATCCATCGGCTACATCGCGCCCTTCTACGGCAACTTCGGGGTCATCCTGAAAGCCTATGCCTACATACTGCGCCTAGGGCGCGAAGGCATCGTGCGCGCCTCGGAAAACGCGGTTCTGGCCGCCAACTACATGCGCAAGCGCCTGGAAGATGTCCTTGAAATCCCCCACGACCGCATCTGCATGCACGAGTTCGTCGCCTCGGCCGCGAAACAGGCCGAAAAGGGCGTACGCGCCCTGGATCTGGCCAAGGCATTGCTGGACAAGGGACACTACGCACCGACCATCTACTTCCCGCTCATCGTCAAGGAATGCCTGATGTTCGAGCCCACGGAGACGGAAAGCAAGGAAACCCTGGACGGATTCGTCGATGATCTGATCGAAATACTTGGCCGTGTCGATACCGATGCAGCATCGATTCAAAATGCGCCCATAACCACACCAGTAGAACGCCTCGACGAGGTTCGCGCAGCCAGAAGCATGGAGCTTGTGGACGACGCCGGACTCTGATCCCACACAATGAACCAATAAAAAAGCCTCCTTCACCGGAGGCTTTTTTATTGGCATGCAAATCGATTCAACTCTTATTCCTACCTTCTTCGTAGTTTTTGTGATGCGTAATAAAATTCATTGCAATCACACAACCTCGTGTTTAAAGAAACTGCATAAATTCTTTTCATATGAGGAAAAATATGTCATACATATTTGTCATACCTGCGCTGCTTACCCTTGCAGCGCTTATGTATTTTTATGTCTCGCGCAAGCCGCAGTTGGAACCCATTGTTGGAGAGAATCATGATCCCGTAAAGATAAATCTGGCCGCCGATGAACAAAGCGCGTTCAATGAATGGGAATCGGTCTTAATCCGCGCCTTGGATCACATCTACTCCGGCACGCAGTCCTCCACCGGCAACCAGATGACCCATGTCTACGAACCGCCATCCGCCCTGGCTCAAACCGCGATCTCGAATCTGGTCAAGGCTTTCGACAAGGTCGGCACACTGCACTCATCCTTGGCCGCCATCGACAACCCCGACGTCAGCATGAAGGAACTCGGGGATCTGGTCACCCGCGACCCACTGCTCTCTTCTCGCGTGCTGAAAACCATCAATTCCCCGTTTTTCCGCGTAGCCACGGATGTCAAATCCATCCACACCGCAGTGAACATCCTGGGCCTGAACAATCTGAAAAACCTCATCGCCTTTGGCGTCATGCCCTATTCACTATACAAGAATCCCGAGCACCAACGCATGTTCAAGGCCATTTGGCAGCATATGAACTCCACCGCCATTGCCGCCTCGTACATGGCCAGGGCCAGGCAGGATCTCGACAGCGGCACCTTGTACACGGCGGGACTGATGCACGACATCGGCAAGCTGGTGCTCATCCTGCTGGTCAAGGACCCCGACGAGGATGAAGTATATCCCCAAAGCCTGGACCGTGAATACGAGCGTCTCATGGCCACCCACATCCAGGCCGCCCAGATCATGGCCAGAAGCGGGGGCATCCCGGCTCAGCTGCGCACCCTGGTCCTTGGCCATCACCTTCCCGCGCTGCTGCCTGTCTCGCAACTCGAATGCGACGGGCAGCAGGCCAAGAGCCTGACCGTCCTTTTCCTGGCCAACCAGGTGGCCAAACTCATCTCACCCAACGGCTCCCTGCTCGACGACGTACGCAAACTCGATCAACTCGACCCCAGCTTCCGCGAGATCATATCAAAACAGGAAGCCCGGGAGATTCTGCTGAGTCCCGGGCTGATAAACGACGTGATGAGCAATGTGCGCCTGGTACAGGCGACCCTGAACTGAGGTCGATAAAACTGTTTGTTTCGTTGCCGTGCCGATCAGCGCCCGGCGTTCACTTTTTGTGATCCAGGGCTGCGATCAACTGCCATGCCATGAACCCGAGCAGGATCACCCCCAGGCCAAGAACCGTCCACAGCACAAACCTGGTGTAACTTCGTTCCTGCAGCAGCCGTTCCTCGCCGCCCAGGACCACCGGCTCAGCGATCGTGGCGGTGCCCAGCCGCACTGCCCCGATCTGATTGTCCTCAAGCATGGCCGCCAGCATGTCCGGGGTGCGCTTGATGGAGGGGTTGCCCATGGCCAGCGTGAACGGCCCGGCCCCTTGCGGCATGAAGACAAGCTCATGGGGCAGCCACCCGACGCGCAAAGGCACCGGCGCACCCTGCATCACAATCCGAAAACGCTCATGCGGTCCGCGCAGCGCAAGACCCGGACCGGCCAGCAACTGGCCGTCGACGTTCATACGAAAAAGCGACCCCGCCCCGATGCTGCGCCATTCGTCTCCCGAAGGCACCAGCACTTTCACGCCGAGCACCGCATTCTCCACATCCGCCAGGTCCAGCACATCCACCGGCAAGGCAGGCGGCAAAACATACTCATACGTACCGTCCCCGGCCCGCACACCGCGCAAAGGCGCGAAGCGGCGGGTCAAGCCTGAATCACTGCTGATCTTCTCTGCAAAGGCCGCTTCCAGAAGCGAAAGATCGGCCTGCCCCGTCACAAGATAATATTTCCAGCGCTTGCCATCCAGCATGATCCTGTTCTGCAGGATGCGCCCATTCTGGTGTTCCATGAAGGCCAGCACGCCGCTTCCGACCGTACGCCAGGAAAAAAGGTCGTCGCTGCCCCGCACGTCGACGCGGATAAAGGCTGACGATGAGGCTCCCAGTTCGAAACGCAGCGCGGCGAGGGCTTCCGTGCCGGCGGAAGCGTCGAGCAGCAGGGCTTGATCTGTTCCCGCAGGAAGCGAAGTCATCCGGGTTTCCAGAACCGCACCATGGTCACTGGTGCGCACCTGCAGGCGAACGTCGTAATCCTGGCCGCCCTCGGAGCGGCTTGAGACCCGAAACAGATGCAGAGGGACTTCTTGCGCCGCTACCGGCCTTGCCTCACTGCGGCGCAGGTGCATGGGCACCTCGGCGCCCTCGGCGTTGAATACGCGCAGATCTCCAAGATCGGCGCGCACGCTGGCGTTGTAGACTTCAAAAGGAAGCTCCAGGCGTTGCAGGGCAAACTCCTCCTGCGTCTCAAGAAGATAGCCCCGGGCAAAATCCATGGGCGAGGAGGCCAGGGCGGAAAAAGGCACTAATACAGCGAGCAGCACAATGAAAATCATGAATTCTCCCCCTTGGGCGGCAGCGGACAAAAATAGCCCACTACAAGCATGAGCAGTCCCACTCCCAGAAACGAAACAATACGCGCCACCGTGCCGCGCCCGTCCAGATCGATCAGAAAAAGCTTGCCGACCACAACCGCCAGCAGCCCCGCCCCGGCCAGCCAGGGCTGTCGCAGGACGCGTCGCCGACCAAAGAGCATGGCCCCCACCGCCGCCATGGACCAGAGCACCGAATACGCGGCCTGCAGCACGTCGGAGCGGAACATGGAATCTATCGCATAGGGCACATCGCCCAGAAAATGAACCGTTCTGGCCACGACCACGTTCATCCAGACAAAGGCCCACGCCGCCAGAATGCCAGGCAGAAGTCGCTCGGTACGGCGGATTCGCAGCACGTCGTACACCATGGACTTGCGCGCCCACACAGCCAGGGTGACAAGCACCAGGGCCTGGGTCAGATCAAGGGGGTTCAGGACCGGGACATAGGGCAAGGGACGAGGGTTGCCGCTGGCGAAACAGGCTCCGGCCCACCACAATGCAAGGACTGCCGCCAGGGCGCCCCCGGCGCGAAGATAGGCGACAAAATGCCGGCGCAGGGGCCAGGCGGCTCGCGGGAAAACAATGCCGATGAGCAGCAGGACCCCGGTCACGGCTGCGGCGGCATCGGCCCAGCTTCCGTTTTTTATGACGTGGAAGGCCTGCCAATGCGCTTCACGCAGGGCCAGCACGAAGACCAAGAGCGCGCTCAGTGTATGCACCCATCCACGCACCCGCTCATCCCACTTTTCATCCAGGGCAAAAAGCATCGCGAACTGAGCCAGCAAGGCAAGCGGCCAGCCAATCCATCCCCAGTCCGCACCAGGATGTCTGTCCCAAAGCATGGCGCAGCAAAGCAGCAGCACGACCGTGAACTGCGCAAGATAGCGGGGCATGGGCCACGTGATCTTCCTGTGCAGCGCAGCCCAGACCCCAAGAGCGGCCAGGATCGCCGCCAGGGAAATCAGTTCCGAATGAGCCTGGTCCGCGGCCCAAAAAAACCAGGTTCCGTACCACCACGCGGCACCCCACAATCCCATGGCCAGCGGCAACGGTTCTTCGCGGGACAGCCGCGCTTCAGGAATGTTCCAGTAGATCCAGCTCGAAAAAAAGCCCCCCAGACCCAGAAAGAGCCCGGCCAGCAGATGTCCACTGTCCAGATTAAACGACCACAGGGACAGCGAAGCCGCAAAGGCCAGCGCCGCGCCAATCTGCAACAGCAAGCCGAAGATTCTGGTGATGAGACGTCTTTGCCGCAGCCCAAGCCAGATCATTCCCGCCCCCTCCAGCGCCCAGGTGGAAGCGGTCCATGACGCATCAAGGGCCATGGGCACGGCCAGGGAGAGAAAAATCACGCCCAGGGCGAGATGGGCCTCGGCCAGGAGCCCAAGACAGCCGCTCTTCTTCCAAAAGAGCTTGAGGGGCAAAATGTACCACAGCGCCAGCCCCAGACAGCTGAAGGCCGCGCCCATTTCCATGTCCCGAACCAGCCCCATCTGCAGGCCGAAAGCCGCCAGAGGCAGGCCGAAGACCAGGGCGCTGTCGAGCCGGATGCGCTCCAAACCGCTGCTTGCGCGGGCGAAGAGGATGGAGATGAGCCCGTACATGAGGAAAAAGAGGATCAGGAAGGGCTCGGTGGTCGGGAAATATTCCGGCGAGTAATACCGGGCGCCCCACAAGGCCCCGATGCCGAACGTACAGACGAACCCGAGCAGGTTGAGCACCCGCCACGTTCTGTACCAGGCGATGCCGAGCACGCCCAGGTTCAAAAGCGCGTAATAGCCGAACAGGTGCACATGGCTGCCCTGGCCCGTGGACAGCAGGATGGGGGCCAGAAATCCGCCCGCCGCGCCGAAAACAGCCAGCGCCGCAGCATTCTGCGCCACGGCCAGAATTCCGGAAAAAACCACCACCGCGCACATGAGGATCAGCGCCCACAGCGGCGGGATCATCTCCAGAAAACGGGCCGCCGCGAAAATGGTCAGGTACAGCACGCCCACCCCGCCTCCCTGCACCAGCAGGGCATAGACGGGATTGCTGCGCCGCAGTCGCCAGCCCAGACCCAGCAGCGCGATGCCCAGCATTCCAGCCCCGGTCATGCGCAGTTCCACCGGCAACAGGCTGTGATCGGAAGCGTATTTGAGCAAAAAGGACACTCCGAAAAAAAGCACCACCAGCCCGACCTTGACCACGGGATTTCCGCCGGTGATCCAGTCCCTGGCCTGCGACCAGGCGCTGGCGATCCACTCCAAAGCCGCAGGCTTCGCTTCGCGAACCGACTGCGACAGGGCTGCGGGCGTGGCCTCTTCCTGGGCTGAAAAAACAAAGCTCTCGCCGGAATCCCCCCCTTCGTTCCATCCGAAAATGGCCTCACCAACGGTAGGGGCGGCAAATTGCCGCCCGCTTGCGCTCCGAGCGGAAGCAGTCGTCGCAGCGGCATGTGCTGCGGCCCCCATGGAAGAGCTGTCCGCCGAGGCCTTCTGTTCCCGGAATTGTGCACGGAGCAGCTTTTCCAGTTCCCTTATTTTTCTGTCCTGCGCGGCAATCCGGGACGCAAGGACAAAGCAGACCACGCCCAGGACCGGAAGAACAAGCAGGACCGGACTGCGCCACCAGTCGTCAAGAGCGCCGAGAAAGGAAAGCAGGATCAGGATGCCAAGAACAATGCGCACAAACACCTCCATGCCGGCCGCCGCAAGGCTCCGGTGCGTTGCCCACGCCCGGCTTGCCCCAAGATTGCAATGACTTTCCAAGGCTTTGCCGAGTGCCGGGGATGTTGGCAAGAAGAATCCAGCGCAGATTCCTCAAGCATGCCGCCGGACGCAACAAAGCCCGGCCGTCACACGCATGGAGGGCCGGGCTTCCTGAAGGCGCGAGCCGTGACTATTTGCTCGTGATTTCCGAACCGATGCCGCCCTGGGTGAACATCTCAAGCAGAATGACGTTTTCCACCCTTCCATCCAGAATATGGGCCTTGGACACGCCGCCGTCCACTGCTTCGAGGCAGCACTTGATCTTGGGGATCATGCCCCCGGTGACAACACCCTGCTCCAGGGCATGCACGGCCTGATGCAGGGTCATGGAGGAGATGAGCTCGCCCTTCTTGTCCAGCACGCCCGGCACATCGGTCAGCAGGATGAGCTTCTTGGCGCCCACGGCCACGGCCACGGCGCTGGCCACGGAGTCGGCGTTGATGTTGTAGGTGTTGCCCTCTTCGTCCACGCCCACCGGGGCGATGACCGGAATGAAATTGGCGGCCTGCAGGGAACTGATGACCGAAGTGTCCACGGCCACGACCTCGCCGACCTTGCCCAGATCGATGATCTCGGGCGGAGCGTCGGCGCGCTCCACGGCCATCTCCAGCTTCTGGGCCCAGATCATGCGCCCGTCCTTGCCGGACAGGCCCACGGCCCGCCCGCCCTGGGTATTGATGAGGTTGACGATCTCCTTGTTGACCTTGCCCACCAGCACCATCTCGACCACGTCCATGGTCGCCTCGTCGGTGACGCGCAGGCCCTGGCGGAACTCGGAGGTAATGCCGAGCTGCTTGAGCATGTTCCCGATCTGCGGCCCGCCGCCGTGCACGATGACCGGGTTGACGCCGATATAGCGCAGCAGCTGGATGTTCAGGGCGAAACTCTTGCGCAGGGCTTCGTCCTTCATGGCGTGCCCGCCGTATTTTATGACGATGGTCTGGCCGTAAAACTCGCGGATATAAGGCAGCGCCTCCAGAAGAAAGGCGGCTCTCAAAGCTTCTTGTGACATGGCTCCCTCGTGGACGTGAATGGTGGGGAATGATGCCGGCTCGACGGCGTGATGGAGTACTTTGGCAAGGCGGGGGGAAAAGTTCAAGCACAATGATGAATGAGGTTTTGCGGTCCGAGGCAATGAACCGAAAAGATGGAATCTCTGTGCGGCCGCGTCCCGGGTTGGTCCGGGGCAGGGACCGCCGAAACTCCATCGCGGGCCTCGTAGAGTTGAATCGCTGCCGGCAGGACGAAAAATCCGGCCAGCACGCCAGGCAGCGATTCAACAAACGATGCCTGGCTCAGTCAAACAGTCGGCGACCCTGCCCCGGACCAACCCGGGACGCTGGGGCGGTGCAGGATCCAACCGGTGTGCTTCAACTGGCGTCATTCCCGCCTTCGCGGGAATGACGCCGAGGTTAAACGGAACGCCCGCAAATAAGCAAACGTCCCTTTTTCAGCTGCGCAAAGTGGCAAAGCCTACAGGATGTAGCGCGTAAGATCCCGGTCTTCCTGCACATCTAGCAGGGCCTTGGCCACATAGTCCTTGTCGATGGTCACAGTGGCCTGTTCCATGTCCGGAGCGTCGAAGGACAGGTCAGAAACGATTTTCTCCATGATGGTATAGAGCCTGCGCGCGCCGATGTTCTCGGTCTCTTCGTTGATCTTCTGGGCGAAGCGGGCGATTTCGAGCAGCGCCTCGTCGGTGTAGGTGATCTCGACCTTTTCGGTGCCAAGAAGCGCCTTGTACTGCACGGTCAGGGCGTTTTTGGGTTCGGTCAGGATGCGGTAAAAATCCTCCTTGGTCAGGGCCGAAAGCTCCACGCGCAAGGGGAAGCGTCCCTGCAACTCGGGCACCAGGTCCGAGGGCTTGGACATGTGGAACGCCCCGGCGGCAATGAAGAGGATATGATCGCTGCGGACCATGCCGTATTTGGTGTTGACGGTGCTGCCTTCGACGATGGGCAGGAGGTCGCGCTGCACGCCCTCGCGCGATACGTCGGCCTTGCCGGAGCTGTTCGCGCCGCAGATCTTGTCGATCTCGTCCAGAAAGACAATGCCTGATTCCTGCACCCTTTCGCGGGCGGTCTCGTGCACCTTGTCCATATCGATGAGGCGCTCGCATTCGGACTGGATGAGGATATCGTAGGCGCTCTTCACCGCCACCTTCTTGGTCTTCTTTTTCTTGGGAAAGACCTTGGAGAACATGTCCTGCATCTGCATTTCCATGCCTTCCATGCCCGGAACGCCCATGACCTGCACGCCGCCCCCGGTGGCAACCTCCACCTCCACCATGCGGTCGTCGAGCTTGCCCGCCCGCCACAGCTGCCGAAGCTTCTCGCGGGTGGAGCCTTCGGCCTGGGATTCGGGACCGATATAATCGATTCCGGCCGACTCCAGGGGTTTGGTAGGCAGCAGCAGGTCCAGCAGGCGCTCTTCGGCCGAAACCTCGGCCTTGATGCGCACGCTGGCCTCTTCTTCCTGGCGGACCAGGTTGACGCCGATCTCCATCAGGTCGCGGATGATGGATTCCACGTCGCGGCCGACATAGCCCACTTCGGTGAACTTGGTGGCCTCGACCTTGATGAAGGGCGAACCGGCAAGTTTCGCCAGGCGGCGGGCGATCTCGGTCTTGCCAACGCCCGTGGGGCCGATCATGAGAATGTTCTTGGGCGCGATCTCCTCGGCCAGCTCGGGATCGAGCTGACGACGACGCCAGCGGTTTCTCAGGGCGATGGCCACCATGCGCTTGGCCTGGGTCTGGCCGACAATGTATTTGTCCAGTTCGGACACGATCTCACGTGGGGTCAAGGTATTCATCAGGAGTTCCTGGTCACGGTTTCAAAGATGATATGGTCGTTGGTGTAGACGCAGATCTCGGCGGCGATGGCCATGGACTTGCGCACGATATCCTCGGCGGACAGATCCGTATGGCGGCGCAATGCCCGGGCCGCGGACATGGCGTAGGCCCCGCCGGAGCCGATGGCGGCCACCCCGTCGTCGGGCTCGATGACGTCTCCGGTGCCGCTGAGCATGAGGATGTTCTCGGCGTCGGCCACCAACAACATGGCCTCCAGACGGCGCAGATACTTGTCGCTCCTCCAGTCCTTGGCCAGCTCGACGCTGGAGCGGACCAGGTTTCCGCCGAATTCTTCAAGCTTTGCTTCAAATTTTTCAAAAAGCGTAAAGGCGTCGGCCGTAGACCCGGCAAAACCGCACACGATGCGATCCCGGTACAGACGCCGAACCTTGCGGGCCCCGTGCTTGATGGCGATGGCCTGGCCCAGGGTGACCTGTCCGTCACCGGCCACGGAGACGCCTTTGTCATCCTTGACCGCCAGAATTGTTGTTCCGCGCATTTCCTGCATGATTTCTTCCTTCTTGGGTGCGCTCTTCAACGGCGCGTGAATAAAGCAAACAAGTTGGACACTCCCCCGGTCTTGTCAAGGCAGGGGCAGGGAAATAGCATTTGAAACGGGTGCTGGGGGCCGCATGAAAAAAAATGAAATTTGAGAAAAAACTGCTTGACGATGAAGCCTCTTGTACATAGTAACCGACTTCTCGACGCGCCCGTAGCTCAGTTGGATAGAGTGCCTGACTACGAATCAGTAGGTCGCATGTTCGAATCATGCCGGGCGCACCAGAAAATCAAGGGTTTGCTGATTATTCAGCAAACCCTTTTTTTTTTCGTGCACCGTCGCCCTCTCGCATAACCATGGCCGCAACCACCCGGCCGCTGAGACCGAATCCACGAACATCCAAGATTTCCACGCCGCTAGGCAGAATTCGCGCCAACCAGGGCCAAACGCCCGGACTTTGCACGACAAAAACGGCACTTCTGTCTTACATGCCTTGCGTCACCCGCCTGCTCTTCCCCTCAAAAGCCGTAATAAGGCCGATATTTCTTCTGCGACCGCGATTTTGTCATACAAATATCTTGCTCAAAAACACGTGGCTACCATACCATCGACAATTACGACGGATTCCTGCCGCTGTGCCGCATCGCTGCCGCAGGCAGCTCTGCGGTCGGAAATGAAAATAAAGCTACTCCTAAAAAAGATGAAATCTCTGATTCTGGGCCGCTCATGCCATCTTGGATCGATGTGCAAATCGCTGCCACTCAACAACAAAATAATGACGACACAAGACAAAAGGCCGTTATATGAACAAAATTGAGCACGAAAATTTTCTCATCTGGGACAAGGAAACCATGCTTGAAAGGTTCCTGGGCGATGAGCATCTGGCAAAGGAAATCCTTACATATTTTTTAGAAGACCTTCCCTTGCGGATAGAGGGATTAAAAAAAAGCCTGAACGCCAAAGACATGGCCTCTGCCGCGCTCCACGCTCACAGTGTCCGCGGCGCGGCTGCGAATATGGGCGCAGATATCTTACAGCATCTTGCCAAGGAAATGGAAGTTGCATGCAACAACAATGATGTGGATAATTTGAACAGAAATATTAAATCCTTGGAAGAGGCTGCTCAGGATTTTCTGAAAGAAATATCAATGCATGAAAATTGAATGACATTTGACGGACAATGCATGCACGTTTGAACAGGATCAATCCTCCAGCCTACCAGAACACGAACGTCCGGAAGCTTCCCCACAGGCCGGGACTGCATTGACCTGCGGATCATTTCACGGACGGCAAGGGAATTGCCGACGGGCCGAACTTGACAGGACCCGGGATACATGTTCTCGATCGCGCTCTTCATGTTTTTCAAAAGCGCTTGCCTTTGCGGCAAACGGTCTTAAATTATATGATAGTTCTTTGAGGGGCCGCCCTGGTTTCGACGGGGATGATGAGGCCAAAGTTGCAGGTCGAGGTGCTGGGAGGTCCTCGTCAAAACCCAGCAGAAACATAATTGCCAATGACAATTATGACTACGCAATGGCTGCCTAGTAAATAGGTAACCCTTGCATGACGACCAAGGTCGTCACATCCGTGCGGTGGATGTCTGATAATCCGTATCCGGGTGGCAAACCCCATCAGGCTGGCGAAAGGTTACTGTCTGGATGACCAATCGCGAGACAAATTCCGGGCTGGCGCCAAGGAAGCCCGTTCAGGGGCTAACCGTGGAGCGAGAAGCAAAACCTGAACTAAACCTGTAGAAGCTTTGCGCGGAGCATTCTCGGACGGGAGTTCGATTCTCCCCGGCTCCACCACGTAACAAAAACAAGCCCATGAAAGTGGGCTTTTTTTGTGCCCTCTCTCCAGGAAACAACCGTCACTCCTAGCTTTCCTGCAAGTCGCCATGCGCAACTCCTCTCAGTTTTGCTCTTGAACTCTCCACCTTCTGGGGGCATCGATGGGGGCATCGCGTGAATTCTTCGTGAATTCCTCGTCAAAATGCCCCCAAGAGGTACCCAGATGCCACTAAACATTGCACAAATCAAAGCCGCAAAGCCCGCTGAAAAACCCGTTCGGATGTTCGACGAAAAAGGGCTTTACCTCGAAATTTCTCCCACTGGTTCTAAACTTTGGCGCTGGAAATACCGTTTTAACGGCAAGGAAAACGCCTTTCTTTCGGCGCTTGGCCCGAGGTTTCTCTTGCTGATGCGCGTTCGAAAACTCTCGAAAAGCGGGCGATTCTAGCGGAAGGGTTTGATCCTGCAGCGGTCTCGAAAGCGCTTGAAGTCGAGCAATCTCTTAATTCGAGAACCTTCGAAGAAATCGCTCGTGAATGGCACTCCTCACGAGTCCATGTTTGGACTCCAGGGCATGCCAGGCGCATCTTGAGGGGCCTTGAAAAGAATATCTTCACAGGGCTCGGCCTTCGCTCTTTCCGATCCATGCTTGCCCCTGAACTCCTTGTGATCCTTCGCAGGATTGAAGCCAGGGGAGCTTTTGAAACCGCACACCGCGAACTAAGCACTTGCGGCCAGATCTTCCGATATGGCGTCGCTAATGGCTATTGTGACCGCGACATCGCGACGGATCTTCGCGGAGCTCTCAAGCCCGTTGTCCATACGCACCACCCAAGCATTATTGGACTTAGAAATTCACGCGCCTTGTGTGTCGCCAAAACACTCCGGTTCAACCTTGCCAGTTTTCAACACCGCGATGGCAAAGCTACAGTCGCTCGAAGTGGTCAGGCTTTTGGCCAATCCCTCATCCATGATCACCACAGTGGGGCCGACGCCTACTTCCCATCCCTGGCTCCTCTTCAGGTAATCAAGGGCGCTGTCATTCATGAGGAACATGGCGTAACCAAAGGTCTGCGCTCCGGCCTGAAGCCCGTAGGAAGCGGCCAGAGTGTTGTAATACCCGACGGTCTTGCCGTTGACCCGCAACGCCCCTTAGCCATACTGCCCGCCGACGATCAGCCCGGCTTTAACGACATCCGGAAAGACCAGCACCCCTTTGCTGACCTTGGCCAGTTCGGCAGCCGCTGGCGTGCTCGCATAGAGCTTTTCCAGAGCCAGATTGACAGCCTTGTCAATTTCAGCAGCGGTTGCGGCCTGGGCGGACCCGGAAAAAAACGATCAGCCAAGAAGCAAGACAAAAAAAGGCATTACCAGATGTACCTTACGCATGTTGTCTCCCTGTTGATGAATATTGACGACCACATTGCCTGTAGAGCCTCAGCCGGGAAAGTTCAAAACCGTACCCCGATACGCACGCCAGCCATGTAGATATCATCCAGATTTTTGAAATTTCCGCTCGAATCCAACGTCTTGTCCAGGGCCGGAGAAATGAACTGGAAGTTCGGACTGACGTTGAGCCAGGGCGTTACCGAAACATTGTAGTAGACCTCGATCGCATCTTCGTGATCAAGACCGAGGTTAAACCTGTCACGCAGGAAGGGCACAAAGTCGTCGCTGAACTCCGTGCGCGCCCACCCGATCCCGAAATCGTCCATTGGCCGGCCCGGCACGACGCCCTTGCCGACCAATCCCAGGGAAAAGCTGTATTTGATCGGATTGGCCTTGCCGTCACTTACGCCGGCGCTGAAAAAGACTCCAATGCCGCGGTGCGGATCGCCCGCGGGTTGCCAGAGAAATTGCTCGAAGCTGTAGACGCCCGCCCAGGTTTCCTTCTCCGTGTTCAGAGGCTCGGCCGGAACCAGCAGCTCGGGAGCACGCCTTTCAAGGATATGGTAGAGGGGCGATCCCGGGTTCCCAAGCCGCGGAAAGCGTTCCTGCAGGAGCAGACGCCCAATGTTGGACGGGTCCTGGACAAGAGAAATGCGGGTCTTGTTGCTCCAGGCGAACGTCAGATTCTGATGACCGGGGAGTTCGAACGGCCTGACCTTCAGATCCGCACTGCCCAGGGCCATCACGCCGTCCTTGAAGGCATCGCCCAGCTTGTCGTTATCGATGGTGCCGCTCGCGTCCAGGACCATGCCTGCCAGAGTGACATCGTGGTTGGGCAGAAAGAGGACGGTTCCGCCATAGGCCGAAAGCGGCACCATGGCCAAGGCCAGCGGCAGGTTCAGCCCCGCGTTCAGGAATCCTTTGGTGTAGTCGCCGTGGAGCACATTGGTCGGCGCGATGGAGTTGATCTTACCCAGTGACACCCCTAAATGCTGGCTGAGGAACTGCGTGTAAGTGAATTCCTGCAGGCCGGTCTCCTCATCAAGGGTGGGCAGCATCCAGGATATATTGGCCGGGACCATGGCACCCGTATCGGTTGCGATGCTGTCGCCGAAGCTGCTGACGGTCTGGACTTTCAGGAATCCACCCGGCCAAAGCCCCGCTTTTTGCGTATCCACGTTGAGGGTGGCTATCCCGTTGCCCCAGGACCCGCTCTCCTGGTCTTTCCCTCCGCTGGTGATGGTCTGCGGCACCCAATAGGTGTCCAGGTCGAGCACCACTCCATTTTTGGCCATGGCGTCCCTAAGTCCCCCCCAGTCTCCGGTGAGGCGGGGACGCGACATAAGGTCTCCCCCCCAGGTCTCGGGGGTGGCATAGGGCATTGCCTGCACCTGGAGCGGCACGATCAACGCGAGGATCAGGGTCGCCAACCTGGCAATAGTTTTTGTTTTCATCATCCCGGCAAAACCTCCCTAGAGAATCAAGGCTCTTTTCAGACACGTCTGCTGATACAGTAACATTACTTGCCAAGAACTGGCCAGGCGACCGGGTCGATGATCGCCTGGCGAGTGACGACAGCCTGCTGCGTGATGTTGAAGACGGTGAGATCCTGCGCGATGGTTACAGGGCCGTCGAATTGACTGCGAATTTCCTGATATGCCGGTCCCACCGTGTCATGGTCTACGACGAGGTGCCATATCGCCGACATGCGGGCACCCGCTTCCTTGAAAACCTTTGCGGCCGTGACGGGACTGGTGTGCGAATGGTTGACGACTATCTCCGCTTGCTCCAACGGGATATTGGCTTTTTTCGCGAAAACCGAGGCCGAGGGAAAGGACTCGTGGATGAGAAGATCCACGCCGCCCTTGCATGCCTCCAAGGTGGTCTCGGTGGGCATCGTGTCACCGGTGAAGACCACCGAGCGTCCCTGGTAATCGATGCGATACCCGACGGGGCCGGGCAGAATGTGCTTCACGGGGAAAGACGAGATGGTTACGCCGTTGCGCTCGTAAACTACTGTCGGCGTGTCATGCGGAAATTCTGTTGCGATCATGCGCGCGCCGGATCGTCCGGAAGGATGTTCGCTCAAGGAGGCCGTATCCCAGGCATGGGCCGCCAGCAGGTGCTCTGCATATGCGAGGGTGCCAAGCTCCCTGGTCGCGCCGGAGGGACCCCAGACCTCGACGGGAACGGATCTCCCGGCCTTGGCAAGACTCCAGACAAGGGTCGGCATGTCGCCGACATGATCCGCATGAAGATGTGTCAGGAACACTTTCGTTGTCGCGGTCACGGGGAGTTTGAGCCCGTTGAAATTGGCCAGTGAGCCTGACCCAAGATCGAAAAAGAAGAAGTCGCGCTCCGCATTTCCCACTTCGATGAGCACGGAGGCCGATGACTGGCCCTTCTTGACGAAGGGGTCTCCACTGCCGAGGATGGTCACCCTCATCTCGCCGGCGTCCAGCGTTTCCGTCCCCGGCATGAAGACGGATTGGTACTGCCGCTCAGGCTTTCCAACTACCGGCGTGGTTGTAAGGGGCATCGTCCCGCCCTCGTAGGCAAGTTTCGTTAACGCATCAATTATTGCCAACATGTGGGGTTCGCCGCTTGCTGACACAAGTGGCTCTGCCGTTTTCGATGCATAAGCAGGGATCAAGAACAAGCTGATGACCACGAGCAGGTTCCATAAAATTCGCGCTGACTTTCTCATAAAATTCTCCCTGTACTTGAGCGTTATTTACGCCCCTCGGCTTGTCACTTTTCACCTTTGGGATTCCTGATCTGCTCGACCAGTTCAATGCCAAGGGCATCGGCTACTTCAAAAAATTCGACCTCAGGAGGCCGGCACGAGCACTCCATGACTTCCAGCAGGCGCATGTAGAGAGGCGTGCTGAGGTGCCAATCGAGAGCTTCCCTGGAACTCCACCGCTCAGTGTAGCAGATCGCTTCTCCCTCCCCCACCTCCACCGAAACCGAACACCCCAGGCAGCCGGCTTGGGCGGAAACAGGTCCCTTCAACGAGTCGAGGACATCCATGACGACGCCCTCTCGTCCCGCAGCCGGGAAGATCTTGATGATGGAGATGATCATGGACTGAAGATATTCATGATCAGTGCCAAAGACACGCGCCGCCCGGAAGAGACGCTAAGGTCTTTAATATTTGGTAGTTATTGCAGAATTTGAAGAGACTCAGGAGGAAAGGGGAGAGACACGCCAGACGATATGTCGCCTTTTCGTTGAAATATCACACCACAGGCTCAGACAGACACTACTGCAAAAAGTCGCGAAAGACCCTGAGTGTCATTCCTGCGAAAGCAGGAATCCATTCTTTTCAGACGGTTAAAAAGACATGGATCCCCGCCTTCGCGGGGATGACGTCTTTTTGCAGTGACGCCTCAGACAGGCCTGGCTTTGATGCCGAGCTTGCGCATCCGCGAATTAAGGGTCGAGGGGTTGATGGCCAGCAGCTCCGCAGCACCGCCCGAACCCCTGACCCGGTTTCCGGCGACCTTGAGAATCCTCTGGATATGCCGGCGCTCCATCTCTTCGAGAGTCACAACCGGCTCATCTTGAGGAGCGTTCACCAGCAAGTGCGCAAGCTCTAGCGTATCCCCTTTGGTGACGATCATGGCATGTTCGATGACATTGCGCAGTTCGCGTATATTTCCGGGCCATGCATGGACCTTGAGACGCTCCATGTCGTTCTTGGCGATACGGCGGATTTTTTTCCCCATCCGGTCCCCGAATTCGCTGATGAACTCCCAAACCAGCTGCGGTATGTCTTCGCGGCGTTCCCGCAACGGTGGCAGGAGAATGGGAAAGACGTTGAGACGGTAATAGAGGTCGCGGCGAAAGCGCCCCTGGGAAACTTCCACAGCCAGGTCGCGGTTGCTGGCGGCGAGGACCCGTACATCGACCTTGATGGTTTTTGGGCTCCCGAGGCGCTCGAATTCCCCCTCCTGGAGCACCCGCAGCAGCTTGGCCTGCGTCTCAAGCGGCATCTCTCCGATCTCGTCGAGAAACAGAGTGGAGCCCTGAGCCAGTTCAAAGCGTCCCACTTGCCGACTTAGCGCTCCGGTAAACGCCCCCTTCTCGCGTCCGAAAAGCTCGCTCTCCACCAAGGCGGCGGGCAGAGCGGCACAATTGACCGTGATCATCATCCGATGTGACCGAGGGCTGCTCTGATGGATTGCCTGCGCGAGCACTTCCTTGCCGGTCCCGGTTTCCCCTTCGATCAAAACGGTGCATTCAGTACTGGCCACCTGCTCGACCTTGATCAAAACCTCCTGCATCCGTTCGCCGAAGTTGTGCAGATTCTTCCGCTCCCGACAGGACATCACCTCGTTGCGCAGGTAGGAGTTTTCCTCCTCCAGTTGGCCGTGCAGGCGTTCGATTTCCTGAAGCTGCGCCCTGAGTTTCAGCTCCATCTGTTGACGCTCAGTCACATCCAGGGTGATCCCCAAAAGCCTGGGGCGTCCCGCTGGGAACCCCTCATGATAACGCACCCACCTTCGCAGCCAGCGGATTTGTCCGTTCGGCAACACGATCCTGTATTCGATGCTGCCCTGCCCTTTTTTGCTGATGACTTCGCCCATGACCTTCTGGAACATGGCCTTGTCGTCGGGATGAATCAATTTCAGGGTATTCTCGAACTTGACGCTCAGCCCGGAATCCAAGCCGAGTATCTCCCGGGCCCTGTCGGTAGTCCAGTAGACGCCGCTTTCAAGATCAAGATCCAAAATGCCGGCTCCTGCGGATTCCACCGCCAAGGAAAGACGTTCCTTGGCCTCAAGCAGGGCATAGTCGTCAACTCTCCGCTGCAAGGCGCTCACAAAAATCTCTCCGAGCAGGCGCAGATACACGACAATCTCTTCGGGCCAGTCCCGTTCCTCTTTGAGGGCGTTGACCGTGAGGATATAATCGATTTTTTGGCCCAAGAACAATGGGATGCTCAGAACCGACTTGGATCCCAGCAGACGATATGATCGCAGGTCGACATCGGCTTCGGGCGGAAGATCCCCAAGGCATGACATGGCCCAGGTCTTTCCCTGGACAACGATGTGCTGGTAGGCCCAGGGATATCTCTCCGCCAGATTGATGTCCTTTGAGACCGGCTCCAATCCGTCATCATACCAAGCATACGCGATGTGAACGATCGGCGAATCCTCGAAAACCTGGAGAAGCCCCCCGCGATCCACGCCCAGCGGCTGCAATGCCTCTTTGAGTGATCGCTGAATCTCGTCATCGAGTTCCGCCTTCGAGGCCTTGACCATTCTGGCGGATATTTCGGAGATCCGCTTGTGGTAGTCGTAAAATGAACTTTGCATCGTCGGCTTCATGCAGCTCTCGGGAGGAGGTTTATCATCGTATACATACTCAATCCGTGTCCTCGATCCGTGTCAAGGCGATATCTCGCCCACAAGGCGATATGTAATACCCGCGATCATCAGAAATTCGTGAAAACCCGATGGCCAGAGTCCACTTTGGGAAAACGGACACATGGCATCCAGCACTCGTGGCCCGGTTGACGATGGGCCTGCGCGTCCATGAACCATTGGGCGGCGAGAGTTTTGATACCAACATATCCGCAGAGTGTTCGCATAGTTTTTTGCACAGACGGCAGCTTGATGTCACCCTGAAAAGCCTGACGCAACTGGCTTGAATATTGCTAGTATTTGTAATCATCGGATTCATAGAATACGCAATCTGGCACTATGAAACCACTCCACTGCCTGCGCCTGGAGGGGACGCTTGCAAAGCGCCACGTCGGTCAACACTGGCCCGAATTTTCGAGAGCCCTCTCTGACAAGCAATACCAATAATAGTTATGTATTAGATCATCAATAGAAAAATTTTAAACAATAGGAGGAAATTTTAATAATAATAATTTGTTAAAAAATATTCTCTTTCACAACATTGGATCACAAAAAGCACGCGTTTTTTGGTCAAGATAAAATTTTAAACGGAGACGATACATGAAATTCACAAAAATACTACTTTCAGCCTTCATCCTGTTCACCATTGCTGCGTCATCTGCATTCGCCGCAGCAGACTACGTCAAGAAAGTCGACAACTTCATCATCCTCGTGGACCGCTCGGGCTCCATGGACGAAAATTATGTGGGCACCAAGACGAAAAAGATCGTCCTGGCCAAATCCATCCTGGAGCGCATGAACACCATGATCCCGGAACTGGGTTACAAGGGCGCGCTGAGCACCGCCGCGCCGTACAGTGAACTTCAGGCTCTGGAACTCTACGCCCCCGCGTCCTACGGCGCGTCCATCGCCAAGGTGCCGACCCTCATCGGCAGCGACCCCACCCCGCTGGGCGTCGCCTTGCAAGCCCTGGAACCGACGCTGCAGGGCGCATCCGGCCGCAACGCCGTGATCATCGTGTCCGACGGTCGGGAAAATGCCGGGGAAGATTCCCTGAAAGTGGCCGCAGCCCTGGCTGAAAAATACAACGTGTGCTTCCATACCGTAAGCTTCGCCGATTCCGTGAATGGCAACCAGCCCCTGCTGGATTCCATCACCGCCCTGAAGCCCTGCGGCGTCGGCGTGTCCGCGGCGCAGCTGGCCGATGACGCGGCCATGCAGAAGTTCGTCAGGGACGTCTTCTACGACGTTGCCGGCGGCGTGGATCCCTGTTCCCTGGACGACGACGGCGACGGCGTGAACAACTGCGTTGACAAATGCCCTGACACCATCATGGGACTGGCTGTCGATGCTGACGGCTGCCCGATCCCCGAAGTCATCCGGCTCAAGGTCAACTTCGATTTCGACAAATCCGACATCAAGCCCGCGTACCACCAGGAACTGGCTGATTTTGCCGCGTACATGAAGCAGCAGCAGTCCTTCACGGTTGTGGAAATCGCCGGGCACACCGACTCCAAGGGCGCAGACGAGTACAACCAGAAGCTGTCCGAGCGCCGCGCCAAGGCCGTGCGGGACTATCTGGTCACAAACTTCGGTCTGGACGGCAGCCTGTTCTCAGCCCGTGGCTACGGCGAGAGCAAGCCCGTCGCCAGTAACGACACTGAAGAAGGCCGCGCCGAAAACCGACGCATGGAAGCCGAGCTGAAGGGCGTCTACAAGAAAAAGTAAGAACCATAACGAGTTGTGCCGGTCGGCCCCGCAAGGGTCCGACCGGCACAATGTCCGCAGCACAATCCCATCCCCGCATTCTGCGGGGCCGCGTCAGCCGGGCAGCACCTCAAGCAGGTGGAAGCGCCAGGGCCCAAAGTCCACGAACAACCCCCCGTCCAGCATCTCGTCCCCGCTCCTGTCGAAGGATTCGCTGGCAAGCAGGTCATTCAAGCGCCACATCCCTCCTCGCAGATCTTCCCAAGGCAGATGGACACGCGCCTGCGACCTTTCGCCGGAGAAATTGAGCACGGTGATGTACCGCGTTCCGTCCCCCTCGCTGTTGGTCAACCCGAAGAGGCGCTCCTTCAAGATGGCATCGCGCCCGTTCCACAGGGCCAGGGCGAAGCACAGCCGCTGCCTGTCGTCGGAGATGCCGGCGATGCCGTCCTCGCCCCAGCGGTAGGCGCGGGAGCGGGCATGGTCGTGGGTGAAAAAATTCCAGGCGTCGCCGTTTTCGCTGTAGTCCTCCCGGACCGTCCCTCACTGCCGCTCCGAAAGTTACGGCCCCCATTTTTTCCAAAGAACACCTTTTTCACGCGATTCATCAAGCCTGATCTGTTCGGCGGTCATGGCGCACCTCGGTCCGAATGGGACTCATGGCTGCATGTTTACAATGTCCAACTTCCTCATCGGGGAAAAAGGTCGTGAGCCTGGTTTGACTCACGACCTGGGTACTTTGCTGACTTTGAGCGACTGCTTCCTGGACGAAATCCAGGGCTGCCTGCGCAGGACGTCCCGCTCAGGGCTTCTCGACGGAGATCGCGAGCTTCTCGGTGAGACGAAACACCACCTGGTCGCCGACCTTGCGCAGGGTCAGGTCGATATCGTCGCGCACAGGCAGTGTTTTCGTGCTGCCGTCCTTAAACTGCAATGTGGCGGTGCGCTGCTCATGATCGATGGCCGTGACCGTGCCTGTGACCTGGTTTGTCGCGGCAACGAGCCCGCCGGGCTGCGCGCCCTTAGGGGCAGTGGCCAGAGCCGCTGATGACGAATCAACCGGAGCGGCCCCCTCCTCGTCGAGAAACACGACGAGTTCCTCGGTCAAGGTCACGTTGACCATATCACCCACGGCAACCTGGTCGAAATTGACGGCCCCTTCGCCGACTTTTGCGGCAAAGGTTTCCCCATCGGGGGACTGGAGGGTGACGGTGCGTTTCGCATGGTCAATTTCCATGACTTTGGCGGTGACTTCCTCAGTGTGCACGATGACGCCGCCCGGCACGCCTTCGACATATACGGTGGCGCTGGAGGCCGACGCCTGCACCGGCGCGAGAAAGAGAAAACACAAAAGAGCGAAGGGAAGCGCGCACAGCGCGATGCTCCGATGCGAACAAAAAGAATTCGTGTCGATCATGGTAAGGTTCCTGTCTGTTGTTGACGTTGAGGTTGCAAGATTCTGAAAATCGGCCGACTAAACTCCGCCGAACCACGGCTCCACCCGAAAAGTGACCGGAAGGTCATCCTTTAGAGGGCGCAGCCGTGGCTCTCGATGCTCCTACTTGGCCTTCTGCCCGGCGTTGTAGCCGTCCTTGTAGGCGGATTCCTTGGATTTTTCATGCTGGTCGTACAGATATCCGCCCGCCGCACCCGCAGCCGCGCCAATGGCCAGGCCCATGCCCGTGTTGCCGGCGACAGCCCCGACAATGGCTCCTGCGCTGGCACCGATGGCGCCGCCGCTCAGGGTGCGCTGCTGGGTATCCGACATGCCCGAGCAGCCCGACAGAAAAATTGCGATGATCAACGTCATGACGAGAAGAGTTTTTTTCATGGGTTTCTCCTTTGCGCTCCATTTGAAATCAAGCGCCAGTAACGCCCCCGACAAGAGTCTCAGGCCGAGGAGCATGAGTGTCACTTATTGCAGGGCCACGTCTCCATCAGGAACCGGAACTCCGTTTCAACGGCCCTCTCCTGCATGTATTCGGGATGCGCCTTGGCCCACTGGACAAACATGTCGATGACCTGGTTGCGTGTCGGATGCTTGTCCGGGTAGCAGACCAGCTTGACCCCGTTGGGCCCCGCCGCTGCGGCCGCGTAATACTGGAACGCGCCCACAAGGTACCCGTGGCAGAAGTTCACGGCATGGTTGTAGAGCGGATCGTCTGCTGTCGCGGTGCACAGGTCGATCAGATCCTGGGTGTTCGTGAGTTCAAACTGCTTCTCCGTCACCCCCGCGCCGGCCAGCACAGGAAGCGCCAGGAGTCCTGCTAGCATAAGCAGCACAATCTTTTTTCTCATGATGTTTTCCCCTTTTGTTGAGATGGTTCGTGTTCCGCCATGCATTCACTCAAAAATGCGTATCGCCATGTCCATCCACATCCGTGCGACGATCCCGACGTCCGGGAAATTTTTAGGGACCGGCATACAGGAAACGCACCTCCGCGAAATCTCATTGCACATTCAATCCAGATTCCGGCCCTCCCGCAGATGTTCGAGCAGAATCCGGCGTACCTCCTCAATGACCAGCGGGTGGCTCTGGCAGGAATGGCCGTGGCGGACCAGGAATTCCGATTCCACGTAATCCACGTGCGCACTGGTGTATTTAACCACGCCGTCGTCGCCGTCGGGAGGAGTCTCGTCGCCGTCGATGGCGATGATGGAGTGCCCCTTGACTCCGGGAGCCAAGGGGATGTCTGCCAGGGTATGCAGGATCGGGTTCCTGGGGGACATGACGTCGAGACTGCTGGTGCCGACCATCTCGCCGACGGCCTCTTTATTCACGCCCAGTCGTGTCACGGTGTCCATGAGTCGTGCGGTGGACTGCAGGACATCCTTGGGCAGGGTCAGCACCTTGAGCACCAGGCTACGGACCCAGTTCTGAGACAAAAAGCTCCCCCGGTGCGGCGTGGAAATGAATACTACCCTGCTGACAAAGGGCAGGCGCGTGAACACGGACTCCCTCTCGACCTCAGCGCGGTCCTCCGCTGACAGTTCAAGCTCGGCCAGGGGTTTTCCCGTGGCCAAACGCACAAAGGCATCCCCGGTATCCGTGGCGGTCATCTTGGTCAGCAGGCCGCCCTGGCTGTGGCCGATGACGACCATGCGCTGCAGTGCAGGATTAACGCCTTCGGGATCGAGATCGCGCATCTTACGGCTTAGGGCGTCCCGCAGCTCGTGGGAGGAGATTCCGATGCGCTTGCCGCTGTCGTAGAAGAAGTTCCAAATCTGGAATTTCTTGGCGATGACGGGGTCGGCGTGCAAGGTGTTGACCATTTCCCCCCAGGCGACCGGGCTACTGAAGGTGCCGTGAACCAGAACAAGGGGAATCTTGCCCGGGTCGTGGGGTTGCAAGGGAAAAATGCCCGCCTTGATAAAGCTGGTCCCGAACAGAAACTCACGGACACCCAAAGACTGAACATAGGGCTGATCGATCTGGTAGGCCAGTTGGGCCGTGGTGTCGCGCTCCAGGGGCACGGGCTTGCCGCCAAGCTCGACCTGCGTATTTTCAAAAGCTGAATAAAGCTCCAACGTGGCCTGGCCGTCACCTTTGCCCAGCTCCTGCAGTGTGAAGGCGAAACGCAGAAAGACCGTGGCCGGACTGGACCGGAAGGCCGGGGCCCCTTCGGGTTTCTTCTGCACGGCAATGACCGGCGCACCCAGGCCAGCATCCCGGTTTCTGCGGCTGAAGCCCTGCACGATGATGCGGTCGGCGGACACGAACCGCTCAATTTCTCCCAAATTCTGTTGAAAATGCGACCCATCGAGGTCAAAGCCGAAGCGGCCGATATTCGTGACCACCCTGCCGGAAGCGATGCGCATGACGCCGTCCGCATCGGTCAAGGCTTCGGCCAGGGCGCTGTTGTACAGGTCGCAGACCAGACGGAAGCGGCGGTCATGCGCGTCGGGAGGCGTGTGCCCATCACCGCCGACAAGATACTGGTAGGCATAGAAGACCGAGGCAAAGAAAAGCGGATTGGACGCGCCCGGCCCCTTGCTGCGCGCACGCATCCCGGCCAGATAGCTCAGTTCCGCCAGGGCAAAGACCGTGTCGGTGCGGTAGTCCCTGACGGCTTCTTTGTGCAGCGCTGTGAGCACCGGACCGGGGTCTTTGCTGAACGCATCCACCAGATCGAAGCGACTGAGAACATCAAGGGAAAAATGGCTGCACTCGTCCGCGCTGATGGCGCTGACCGAAATCTGGCCGTAGATGTCGCGGGGATCGCCAGGACGAACGCCCATGGTCGTGGCGCAGCCGGTCAGACTCAAGGCGGCAATGAACAGGAGCAAAATCCCGCCCCATTGCCACTGTCGTATGGCGTTGCCGAACTTCATCAGGAAGCCAGGGCGGAAATGGCGCGGAATCCGATGCGAGCGCTCCAGTAAAATGAGACCGCTATTTCTGGAAGAAGGCATATGGCTCCTGTCTGCTGGCCATGCGGGCTGCGTTGTTCTTGCGTGGGAAGAACTCCGAAACTGTTCAACGGGCAGGGCCGGGTTAGCCCCGATCCTGCCCGTTGCATGATTCGTCTAATCCGCCAGGGCCTTCTTATGGGCCAGGAGGGTAGCTGCGGCGTCGGCTTCGGCCTTCTCTGCAGGCTTTGCGGCCTTGACTTCCACTGTCACCTTCTGAATCCGGCCGTTGAAGCGGGACCTCGCTTCCGCCCCGATGGATTCCACCACCGGCGTCGCCAGGTCGATGCCCACATCGGCGGTTTCATCCGCGGAGAATATCATTGGCTGCGTGCGCTCGATGCGACCCTCTCCGACCTTCTTGTCGTTCACATAAAGCGTTCCCATCCCGCCCTTGCCAAACCCTCCGCCATCGTAGGCGAACTCGAAGCGCAGCGTGTATTTTCCGCCCTTAAGCTTCTCGGTCCCGGTTACGGTCGTACGCTCCATGCCCAGGAAATTGTAGTCGTAGGCTGGCACACCGTCCTTGACGTACATGGCCCAGCCGCCGAAACGACCACCCTGGGCAATGATGATGCCGTTGGCATCCTTGTCTTCGGGCACCTCGATCTCGGCGGTGACGGTCTTGGACTTGTTCTTGATGTTCAGGAACACGTTTTCACCCATGCCGGTCATGCCACCGGCCAGGGTGATGGACGTCCGGCCGGCCATCAGGTCGGGGCGCCCTACCAGTTCCGCATTGAGACGCTCGAAGATGCGGCCTTCCATGGGCAGCGCAAAATTCCGCTCCGCTTCCACCAGGAACAACGCCTGCATTTCTTTAAGCTTCTGCGGGTTTTGCTTTGAGAGGTCATTGATCAGGCTGAAGTCGGTGCGAGTGTCGTAGAGTTCCCATGCGGAATCGTCCGCCACGTCACGGCGGGGCTTGGCTTCCCAAGGCGCCTTGAAGATGGTCCGTGCAAACCAACCGTCGTGATAGATGGCGCGGTTGCCGGACATCTCGAAGTACTGGGTCGTGTGCCGTTCCTGGGCCTTGGCGTCATCGAAGCTGTAAACCATGCTCACGCCGTCCATGGGATACTGCTCGACACCGTTGACAGTCTTTGGTTCGGGCAGATTGGCGGCCTCCAAAATGGTCGGAGCCACGTCGATGACATGGTGAAACTGTCTGCGAAGCTCACCCTTGGCCTTCATACCGGCGGGCCAGCGGATGGCCATGCCGACCTTGGTTCCCCCGTGGTCCGAGGCAACCTGCTTGGTCCACTGGTACGGAGTGTCGAGGGCCACGGCCCAACCGGCCGCCATGTGCGGATAGGTCTCGGGGCCGCCCCACTTGTCGATGAATTTGAGCATATCCGGCACGGTTTCCTGCACGCCGTTGAAATACGTCATCTCGCTGAACATGCCGTTACGCCCGCCCTCGGCGCTGGTGCCGTTGTCGCCGTAAACGAAGATGACCATCGTGTTGTCAAGTTGGCCCGTCTCCTCCAGGGCCTTGATCACCCTACCTACCTCATAGTCGGTCATGTCCAGAAAAGCCGCAAAGACTTCGGCCTGGCGGCTGAAGAGGCGCTTTTCATCATCGGACAGAGAGTTCCAGTCCGGAATCGCCTCGGGCTTGGGGGCGAGCTTCGTGCCCTTGGGCACCACGCCGCGCTCAATCTGCCGGGCCAGAATTTGTTCGCGCAGCGTATCCCAGCCCTGATCGAACTTGCCCTTCTGCTTGGCAATCCATTCCTGGGGCACATGATGCGGCGCATGAACCGCTCCGGGGGCGAAATAGACGAAAAACGGCTTGTCCGGGGTCAGGGCCTTCTGATGTTTGATCCAGGCCACGGTTTGGTCGGTCATGTCAGTCATAAAATGATAGTCAGGATCATCAGGCAGTTCCACCTGATGGGTGCCATCATAGATGAACGGTGCCCACTGGTTGGTCTCGCCGCCCAGGAACCCGTAGAACTTGTCGAAGCCCTGGCGAGTCGGCCAACGATCGAACGGCCCTGACACGCTGGTCTCCCAGGCTGCGGTTTCGTGCCATTTGCCAAAGGCGGCGGTGCTGTATCCGTTCAGACGCAGCATCTCGGCAACCGGGGCGACTTCGCCGGGGATCTGCCCGGTGTTGCCGGGAAAAGCCGTGCCCATCTCGGTGATGCCGCCCATGTTGTTGACGTGGTGGTTGCGACCGCTTTTGAGGGCCGACCGCGTAGGCGAGGAGACCGCCGTGGTGTGAAAGTTGTTGTAATACACGCCTTCACCGGCGATGCGGTCGAAGGTGGGCGTGTCGATGGGCCCGCCGAAGGCGCTGGTCCCGGCAAAGCCGAGATCGTCGATGAGCACGACGACCACGTTGGGTGCACCCTTGGGAGGCGTGACGGCAAACCTGGGCGGGGCAATGGCTTTGCTCGCATCGATTTCCTTGGACCTCTCGCGCTTTGGCTCCGTTATGGGCAGAACCGTACGGTCCAGGCCATCCGACGCCTGCTGCGCCAGGGCGACGACGGGCTGCTGCATGAAGAACGCGGCCAGGGCCATGCCCAGGCCGCCCAGGGCGGTCAGCGCCCTTCGTGGTGTAGCCATAATGAATCTCCTTTAGTTTATAGTGCAAAATTCATGTTCAGGTCAGCGAATCCACAACAACACCGGCTGGTTGCCGGACTTCTCCGAGGCCGGGAGCAAAAGCGGCGCGTCGATGGCCCCCATGATCCGCTCGGGCGGAAAATCCAGCTCCGCGAGCTTGCGGAATCCGACCATGTACTTACCTATGTGATTATAATACTTTGAATATCCAGGGCAGAGATAATTGAGACCCGCCTCTTTCGACTCGGTTTCGACGAACCTGTGCTTCTGGCATCCGCCCCGGCAAACCCGGCCGACCGGGCATTCCAGGCACTGCCTGGGCAGCGCCGATTCCTTGCGCCGCCCCCATTCAAGCTGCCTCTTCGACGCAACCATGGCGGCGACGTCGCCCGTCAGAATGTTTCCCAGCCTGTATTCCGGGTACACGAAATGGTCACAGGCATAGACGTCCCCGTTGTGCTCGACGATGCAGGCGTTGCCGCAATGGCGGGCCATGGTGCAGACCGCGCCCTCCTCGCCCAGGGCGCTGGCTAGGGCCCATTCGAAATTCATGACGAACATGGAGCCCACGTCGTGGCGGACCCAGGTGTCGAAAATGGCGACCAGGAAGTCTCCGAAGCTCTCCGGCTCGACGCTCCAAGGCGTGACGGCGGAACTGCTTTTGTGCCGCGCCAAGGGCGGCGTGGCCAGGTTCAGCCCCAGCGCCCGCGCACTCTCATCCGGTTCTCGTTCCACGATGGGCGAAAACTGGACGTGGCGCACGCCCTGGTCCTTGAAGAAGGAATAGATCTCAAGTGGATGCCGGGCGCTCTCACGGCCGACCGTGGCCATGACGTTGTAGTCCACGCCATGCTTCTGCAGGAGCTTCAGCGACCGCAGAACCCGCTCGAAGGTGCCCC
The DNA here is from genome assembly GCF_000023225.1 of Desulfomicrobium baculatum DSM 4028. Classification (NCBI taxonomy): domain Bacteria; kingdom Pseudomonadati; phylum Thermodesulfobacteriota; class Desulfovibrionia; order Desulfovibrionales; family Desulfomicrobiaceae; genus Desulfomicrobium; species Desulfomicrobium baculatum. Next base: position 1,189,763 of record NC_013173.1, on the reverse strand, counting down.
GCCCCGCCGCATCACGCCGGTGGCGGTCGTGCACGAAGTCCGGGCCGTCAAGGCTGAGTCCCACCAGAAATTTGTTTTGAGCCAAAAACTCGCACCACTCGTCGGTCAGCAGCGTCCCATTGGTCTGCAGGGTGTTCTCGAAGGCCTGGCCCTGGCAGTATTTCTGCTCAAGCTCCACGGCCCGGCGGAAAAAATCCAGCCCCATGAGCGTCGGTTCCCCACCCTGCCAGCTGAAAAGCAGGCCCCCCGGCGTGCCCAGGTTGGCCGCGGCGCTCTGACGCACGTAGGCTTCAAGCACCTCGTCCGTCATGCGCGGCCGCTTGACGCCGGGGAAAAACACCTCTTTCTCCAGATAGAAGCAGTAGTCGCAGCGCAGGTTGCAGTCCGGCCCGGCAGGCTTGGCCATGAGGTGCACGCCCGGAGTCAGGGCCTGCGGCACAGGAGATAACACCTCTGACTTATGCATTGATTTGCGCATGTTCACTTCACCAGTTGCTCAATGAAAACATCCCAACGGCTTGCACCACAGGCTGTGCCTTAGGAAATTTCCACGACCCGCTTATGAGCTCCTGCTTCGGCTGATACATTCGCACAATATAGTTCCATCCTGGAGTTATCGGGAGATTGTTGATTGCGCCTGATCCGACGCCGAAATTGATCGTGATGCTCCCGTCTGCGTTTTTTTGAGCAGTCACATTGTTGTAGGAATAGACGTTCTGGTCGTTCTTCTCCATGTACCCGTCCTTGTTGTAGACAGTGATGGACCAGAAGCCGTCCACCGGCACGTCCTTCACGGTTACAGCGTAGGGTGTCTTGCCGTCGTTCTTGTCCGGTACGACGTTGTCGTACATGGCGGCTTCTTCGGGATTTCCGCCCCAGCCGTAGGCCGTGCCCAGCAGGTGGCTGACCGGGTCGAGCTTTGCTTTGTCACCGAACATGCCAGAGGCATCGGTTCGGGTCGCCGCAAGAACCTTGATCGCGTCGCGGACCTTTTTCAGTGTCGCCTCGTCCCACTCCGGGATCTCGAACCTTCCTGGGTTCTCCTGCCGCACTGCGATCTTGTCCTGCAGGGCGTTGGCTGCTTTGATGTCCGACGGATCATTCGCGTCAACGAATGTGCGGAAGAGGACAATCACGTAGCGCGTCCCGATCTGATCCTGTGTGAATGCGAACGTCGATGCGCCATGTTCGATCGGCAGCATCGAGTGGTCCTGGTTGATGACCATCATCGACTGGAAGCGTCCTGCTGAATTCGGCTTTATAATGGACACCGGCGCGGTGAGGTCAAAAACTCCGACCGAATAAAGCGTGTCGCGATTCATGCGGACGATGTCCTGCTTGTCGATGGGCGTGGGCTGGCGAATGTGTATGAACTTCCCGAAAGCACCCAGCTTCACATAGCGGTCGAGGGTCATGTCGGTCTCCGCCCGGACGAAATTGTCCACCGTCACCAGTTCTGAGGCAAAACTTGGAATGACCACAAAAAGGACCATCACAGCTGCTGCGATAGTAATCAGGTATCGTTTCATCACTCAAATCTCCTTCATGGATGGCATGAAAATCCGGCCGCTCCCCGTCTGTCCTGAATGCTCTCCGGTCTATTTCGGAAACAGAAACGTCAAGGACAGGCGCGCCCCCCAATCTTCCGGCCCGGCATCGGGCGATTCGGCCCAGTAGCGCACACCCGCGCCAATGGAGATCGGCTGGCCGCCGATCTTGAGCAACTGGCTGACCTGGAAGTTGATCGGCACCGACCACTGCTCGGCCTCCCAGTCGTAGGTCGATTCCGTGTTCAGGGAGAAAGTCGTGTGCGTTTTCGTGATGTAGGCCACAAACGGCTGCAGGAACGATACGCTGATGTCTGCGCGATCGTCCTCTCCCGCAAAGGACCAGATATGGTTGCCCAGAAACCCCACCGTCCACGGCCCGCTCTGTTTCAGGAGCACGGCAGTGGGCCCTGCGCCCCATTTCTCGGACCCGAGCAGCTCATCCGTGGCCGTGGGCAGCAAAAGCACGGGGCCCGCGCCCCAGATGATGCCACGGCTGGTCGGCTGCGCAGGCGAAAAGAAGAGACTCTGGGTGATGTCGCCCAGTCCGGACTCGTCATTTCCGGGGGGGATGTCGTTCAGGTGAACCAGCGGCAGGATGGTGCGCGAGATGAGGTTCCAGTCATCGCTCAGGCTGATGGGAATGACCGGCTGAACGTTGATGAAGAATTTTTCTCCGTCGTCACTCAGCCCGTAATTTTCGTCATAATTGAACTGCAAAGGCACGCTGATCAGGCTGGCGATAGGGTTGGCCAGTTTTTTGGCCAGCTCCGCAGCCTGATCGGCGTCTTCACACAAGCCTTGCGCCGGAACGAACGCTGCAAGCACCACAGCCACAAAAGCCGTCAAGAACAGAGATCGTACTGCAGAATGCATGAAAACTCCTGCGTCAGAGCCTGTACGCGATGGCCAGGTTGATGAGATGAATGGCGCTGGGTCCGTAGTTCCCCTGCAGCCTACCGGCCAAAGAGCCACGCTCCACGTCGAGGAGGCCTGTTTCGTACAGATAGATCCTTCCGGCGAAAGCAGTCTGGGCGAGGCAGGCCATCGTGGCCGCAAGAATTGCAGTAACCTTTTTCATGATGTCCTCTTCAGTTGGGATCTGTTGGCTCGGAACGTCTTATTCCTCTGTCCGGGCGAACCCGGACAGAGGTTGCACGATCGGCTTACTTCCCCCACAGAACGCTGATGCGTTCCTTCATCAGGGCGGCCCATTCTTCCATGGCCTCCTCGGTCTGACCGGTCTTGGTGAACCCGGAGGTGCTGTACTTCTTTCCGACCTTGGTCTCGGCGAAGAGGGCAAGCTTCTCGCCGGTCACGGAATCGACAAACTTCACTTCCACTGCGCACTTGCCGACACCAACGGCCTGGCCGGTGGCTGCCTGTTTTCCGGCGGAGAACAGGACGCCGAACGGAACGACCGAGGTCAGCGCGTTGGAAACCGGGCTGCTGGCCTCGACCTCGGTCACCGCCGCCTGCACGGTGATGACGCCGGGTCCCGGCTGGGCGGCCAGGGCGAGCTTGTGGCCATCGGGAACCTTGCTCAGCACGTCATGAAAATACGTGGCCAGCAGCTCCAGATCTTCCATGGCCAGTCCGGATTCCTTGGCCATGTCCTCGCCGTGCCACAGGGTCACAGGCTCGATGTAGAGGGCCGTATAATTTTCGGCGACAAACTGGGGACTGCGCCATCCAAGGCCGCCATTCAGCTCGGGTTTGGCCTGCAACAGCTTATAGTCGTTGCCCAGAAAATGGTCGGCGGGATTGAAATCGGTCGACGTGTTTTTGCCGGTCCCGGCACAGGCACACAGCGACAACAGCAGGGCGACAACGATAATCTTGTTCATATAAGCTCCTTTATTGGTTGATTTTTCAAGCAGTGGACACAAAACCTAAGACCTGCACCTCAAAGTTCTACCTGCGCTGAACACGGCCTGCGCCCCCGGCCTGCCGCTGCGTTCCGACCTGATGCGTCAGCTGGTTCCCGCGCTGCCGCGCCGACGCCTGCGATTCCAGACTTCGGGTCGACTCGCGTGGCGCGACCCTGGTGGTCGCGGAAGGCTGGGGCTTGGATGCAGTCTGCGTGGGGCGGGCTTGGGTTGTCTGCGCTGTCTGCGCGGGGCGGGCCTTCGTTGCCTGTCCGCTGGCGGCCTTGGTCTGGCTTGTCTGGGTCGTGGAGACCGCCGGCCTGTTCTTTGCCCCGGCAGACTCTCCGGCGGACTGCGAACTCATGGACGCGCGCTCCGGCTTATCCACGGAGTCCCAGCCCGAACCACTGTTGCTGCTCCACTCGCCGGAGTCGTCTCTCTTGTACACCGTGCCGTCCTTGCCGGCGTAGACGTTGTCTCCCCTGCCCTTGACCACCGCGCCCTGGCTGTTCTCGGTATCCCAGCCCACGGCCCCGGTGCCCCTGTTGGTCTTGATGCCGCCCACCGTGCCCTGGTCGTTGCTGCGATATCCGCCGCGCACGGCAGTGCCGGTGCTCGGGTTGTACGCAGCCCCGCGACCTGCGGAGCCGTAGTCCGTGTCGACGCGGAGCGCGCCGCCCCTGGCGCCGGTATAGGGGTTGTAGGCTTGCCTTGCCGAGACGCTGCCGCCGGGTCCGTAGGCATAGGCCCCCCGTGAGTAGGTTCCCGTGGCAGGATTGTATCTGGCCGCTGCCCCGGCTCCGCCGTAGGGCCCATAGGCTGCGGCGCCGCGGTAGTAACCGCCGTAGGCATAGCTGTACCGCGCCCCGCACCCGTAGGAATACGGAACGGGATACGGGGGATAGTAATAATGATGATCGTCGTTCCAATTGTCGGCGATGAGCGCGCCAACCAGTATCCCTGCACCGAACATGAGCACGCCGGTGGCGGCCACGTATTCGCCGCTGTATCCTGCGGTCTGGGTATAGACGACTGTGCTGGGGGTCGAACTCTGCACGGTGACGTAGGTCACGTTGTGCGAAGGATGGGACGGAGGGATGGAATAGATGGCCGCCGGAACCGTGGTGCAGAAAGTCCACGGTCCGCTCGGGCTGGAACTGGTCAGCCACGTTCCTTGGGAGCACCAATAATATCCGCCATCTACAAGAAAGACCTGCTGCGGGGAATTGACTGCGTACTGCACCGTGGTACTCGGAATCGTGGCAAATTTGGGCTCTCCGTCATAGACGGCCGCTGACTGCGGAGCCTGGTCCACAGCAACTTCCGTGGCCCTGGGGATGGAGGCCAGCAGGATGGCGTCCTGCGCCTCGACGGTGCCCGGAACCGAGGATTTGACATGGGCAGCGGGATCGCTGTCCGGAATGAGGGCAAAATCGGCGGGCAGGTCGGCGCTGGCGGGCGTCCAGGCCGCGTCAAGGCTGGTGGCCCGGAACCAGCGGCCAGCCACGAGCAGGTAATAGACATTGCCTGGGGTGCTGAGGAAAAGGTCCGAATCCGTATTCGCCACGCGCATGAGCTTCGTGCCGGGGATCGGGCTAAAAGCTGGCTCGCCCTGGGTGAGGACAAGTTCGGCCGGCTCCGTGCTGACGAAGACCCGAGGCGGGTTCTGATACGTCTTGCCGGGAACCTGCGCGCGCACGTCCGCCCAGTTCTCGTCCGCAGGCAGCTTGGTCAGACCCTCGGGCAATTCCGAGGTCGCCGTCCATGCCCCCTGCGCAAGATCGCCTGTGGTCAGCCAGGCATCCCCGTCGAGCAGGAAATAACGCTGGCTTGTGGTGTCGTAGAACACGTCCCAGTTCGTGTTCACGGCGAACATGAGGGCCGGCATGTCCTTGGCTACGGGCTTGAGCTGCGGCTCGCCCATGAACATCACCAGAATGGCCGGTTCATCGCTGAAAAATATGCGGGGCGGATCGTAATTGAGTTCCACCGGCGGCTGCTGCGGCTGTTTCTCGGGATCAAGATAGGCCAGGATGCGGTCCAGGGACACGACCAGAGCCTGTCCGGGAGGGTAGAGTTCGTCGGCCACGGCCTTAAGGGCCGCGGCTTCGGAGTCCGAAGTGTTGGGAAAGCGCAGTTCCCGGCTCTTCGGAATCAGCGCCACAGTGCGGGCATCCTGATCGACCACGGTCTGGGCCTCGGTTTCCACCACGCCGTACTTTTCCTCTTTCTTGGCCCCGGTCTTCACGGCAATGGCGAAACGGGCATGCAGGACTTTGTAATCCTGCCAGAAGTCCACCTGGGGCTGATAGACGGTCAATTCCTTGCCGTCCTTTTGAAAAACCCTCGGCCAGCCCTGATCATCGGAAGCCGCAGCCGCCGTCACGCTCAAAGCCGCGCACAGCATCACCGCCAATAGAAATCGTCGCCAAGCCTTCATGCCCTTACCCTCTCTTTTCGCGGAACGACCAATCCCCCGAGCAACATTTTTTTCAATTCGCAGGAAATCCGGAAACACCCGATCACGGATTGATTCTGGTGACCTTGGTGCCCTGGATGCCGAGCCCGGCCATGAGCCCCTTCTGATCGAAGAAAAAGGCGTAGATCCCGTCCTTGGCCGTGGAGGTGGACAGATTGCGCGCGAGCCCCTCGTCGACGATGACGATGGTCGGCCCGACACCCAGTTCCCAGCCGTCGCTGTTCTCAAGATATTTGAGCGAAGCCTCGTCGGTGAAAAACAGGGCATACCCGAACTTCTGCAACCCTGCCTGCAAGCCGTAGGAAGCGGCGACGGTGTTGTAGTACCCGACTTTCTTGCCGCCCTGGACCAGAGCGCCTTCACCGTACTGACCACCCACGATGAATCCGCCCTTGACGATACCCGGAAAGACCAGGACGGCTTTGGCGACCTTGGACAATTCAACCGCGGCGGGCGAGGTCGCGTAAAGATGGTTCAACGCCACATCGACTTCCTGGTTGATTTCAGCCGCGCTCTTGGCACTGGACGGTTGCGCCGCAAGGGTGACGAAAAAAAGCGACATGATCGCAAAACTCACAGCACAACGGGAAATAAAATTCATATCATCCTCCAAAAGTTAAATTTGCAACGTTTTGCACAATTAAAATTGAAATAATCTACATTAAATTTCAAGAAAACGAAGCAGTAACGGATCGCGCAATTTCCACAACATCAAGACCTCCAACCTCCACCCCGTCGAAGAATGACACCTCTGGATTCTTGCAGGAAAATTCCAAAGCCTCCAGCACCATCATATAGGTACTGGAGCGAAGATGGTCGTCGAGTGCTTCGCGTGACCGCCATTTCTCCAGATAGAAAATGGCGCCGTTCTCATCGCCCTCGATGGAAACAGTCGCGTGCAGACAGTCGGGCACGGATGCAAGCAGCACCTTCACAGACTGAAACACATCGATAATATCCGCGGCATGCCCCGTGGCCGGATATATTTTTATGAGAGAGATTATCATGGAGGGATAAAATACAAAAAGCGCACCAAAGGGACAGGTGCGCTCGTTTGTATCTTAACTTTATGATAATTAAGACAATGTGAATGTAATGAAACGGTTGGCGAGGGTGGATGCGCCCTGGGCGAAGGTGATATCTCGTATTCGGTGCGAAATATCGCCCCGGATCAAGGTTGTTTAAAGCCGATGCCGAGCTTGCGCATGCGGGAGTAGAGCGTTGAGGGGTTGATCCTCAGACGCTCCGCCGCCCCGCCAAAGCCCTTGATCCTGCCGCCTGTCGCCTTGAGAACGGCCTGGATGTGTCTGCGTTCGACCTCCTCAAGGGATGCGTCCGCATCATGAAATTCCGGACTGGCAGTTAAACGCTGCAATACCAAGGTGTCGCAGGGGGTGATGATGAGGGAATGCTCGATCACGTTGCGCAGCTCGCGGATGTTGCCGGGCCAGGAGTAGTTTGTCAGCAGCTGCATATCCTTGTGGGCGACGCGCAGAATCCGCTTGCCCATGCGATCGCCGAATTCCCTGATGAACTCCATGACCAGTTGCGGAATATCCTCGGGACGTTCCCGCAGCGGGGGAACTCGGATGGGGAAAATATTCAGCCGGTAGAAGAGATCGCCACGAAAGCGCCCCGCTTCGACTTCCTTGGCCAGATCCCTGTTGCTGGCCGCAATGATCCGCACATTGACCTTGATGGTCTTGGAACTGCCCAGGCGTTCGAACTCGCCGTCCTGAATCACGCGCAGCAGCTTGGCCTGGGTTTCGAGAGACATTTCGGCAATTTCGTCGAGAAAAAGGGTGGAGCCGTCCGCCAGCTCGAAACGCCCGGCCTGGCGGCTCAGTGCCCCGGTGTAGGCGCCCTTCTCGCGACCGAACAGTTCGCTCTCGACCAGAGGACCAGGCAGCGCGGCACAGTTGACCCTGATCATGGCCTTTTTACCGCGACCGCTCAAACGATGGATGGTGCTTGCGACCAGATTTTTCCCCGTTCCGGTTTCCCCCTGCAGAAGCACCGTACTCCCGGTCTGCGCAACCATCCTGACCTGCGACATGATGGCTCGCATGGCTTCGCTGGAGCCCAGAATCTCCCCCTGTCCCTCGGCCGCCGCCACCTCCAGGCGCAAATACTGGTTCTCCCTTTCCAGCTTCACTTTGAGGCTCTCGATCTCCCGTATGTGCGTCTGAAGCTGCAGTTCCATCTCCTTGCGCGCCGTGACATCTACGGTAACCCCGAGCAGGAGGCCGGCATGCCCATTCTCCCAGAGGCTCCGACCGCGTGAGATCATCCAGCGCAAAGATCCGTCCCCGGCCCGAACACGGTACTCCACCATGAGTTCCTCGCGGGTATGGCGCGACTCCTCCACCTTGGCGCTGATCAGCCCATGGTCTTCAGGATGGATCACGTCCAGCAACCGTGACAAAGTCAATTCCGTGTCCGGATCAAACCCGAAATGCTCCTTGGCCTTGGGTGTGGCCCACAAGCTGCCGGTATCCAGATTGAGTTCCCACAACCCGATCTCCGCCGAAAGCGCCGCAATATCGAGCCGTTCTTTGGTGCGTCGCAGGCTGGATTCCGCCTCACGGCGTTGCAGGGCGCTGACAAAAATTTCGCCCAGCAGCCGGCCCTGGACGACGACCTCCTCGGGCCAGTCGCGCTCTGTCTTGCGGGCGTCCAGAGTCAGCAGGTGATGCACCCTGGAACCGATGAAAAGAGGGATAATCAAGGCGGATTTGTTGCCAAGCATCGTGTGCGACCGCCGATCTTCCTCGGCTTCGGACGGCAGGTCGTCCAGGCTGGCCATGACCATGGTTTGCCCTCTGCCGATGACCAGATCGTAGGTCCATGGAAACAAGGCCGCCAGGTTGATCTGTTTCGAAACATGGGGAGCGTCTTTGGCATAACTCGCATAATCGACATTAATCACCGGGCTGCTTTCATCGACCGCAAGCAACCCAATGCGGGCGATCTCAAGGAAAGAGAGCATACTATCAAGAGCACGATTGATCACGCCGTCAAGGCTCTCCGATGAAGCCATGACCATGGAGGCCGATATTGCGGATGTCAGTTTTTGCAGATTGAAGATATCGTCCATTGGCAGCCCTTATGTCGTTTGGGAATCCGAAACTACGTACGTATATGACTCAGGAAAATCAGAAAACTACATACCTAACCTATGGATTTATCCCAGAAAACTCGCCCGACGGCAAGGCCTGGCATGGACAACCGCTTATATTCCGTCATTTATTCGGACTTGGCTACCTGCTGCACCTTTCCCACAATTTCTGCCGCACCGTCTTGTGACGATCACGAGCCCCAGTTCCAGCACTTGCGATGCGCGCATCTGGCTAGACCCATCTGCGACATCTGTGTGAGCACATCTATAGCCAGCGCTCCATGAGCAGTGTGAAGCAATACCGCGGCTCAGCCCAGGGTACATGGTGCACTCCATGTTCCGGTCATTCCACTCGCGAAACTCGGGCATGAAGTAACGTCTTGAATACCAGGAAAAACCATGGTGGATATCGCGGAATTCATTTGGCCGCGAGGCCACCACGAATGAAATCGCGGCTGGGATCAAAGGCGCATCCGCCGCAAAAATTGAACGCGTCGCCCAGAGCCTTGCTGTGCACGGCCTGATCCGAAAAGGTGAAAAGGGGTATTTGGGCTGATACAGATGTTGGGTGAGGCAATCGATGCCAAGGGGAACATGGATGAAACCGACTGACACCCGCCGCAAGCAGGATATGGCAAAACCGGGCGATTACCCGCATCTGCTTTCCGAGATCAAAGAGCGCATCCGCTCCGCTCAATACGAAGCCCTCAAGGCGGTCAACAAGGAGTTGGTCGGTCTGTACGGGGATATCAGCCGACTGATCGTGGAGCGGCAGGCGGACGCCGAACACGGCGCGTCCATAGCAGACCAGCTATCCCAGGATCTGCGATCCGAGTTCCCCGGCATCAGCGGGTTTTCCCGGCGCAACGTTTTTTACATGCGGGAATTTTACCTGCTCTACCGCGATGACGAACGAGTGCAACCACTGGTTGCACAAATCGGCTGGAGCCACAATCTGGTCATCCTTCAGCGCTGCAAGGATCATTTGGAGCGGGAGTTCTACATTCGCATGACCCGCAAGTTCGGCTGGTCCAAGAATGTGCTGTTGGCTCAAAAGGGAATATGACATGCTGCCTTCGCGTGGACAGATCAAAGGGGCACGAATGAGCAAAAATCCAAAAAATTCCAGGAAGAATGGGCTTTCCCTCCTCCGCTCTTCGGCAGCGGAATACCTGACCTTTGTCGCGGCCACCGGCACGGATGGCGTCGAGGCGGTTTACGCCGACGAAAGCATCTGGCTGACCCAGAAAATGATGGGAACGCTTTATGATGTGGAAACCCACACCATCAACTACCACCTGAAAAAGGTGTTCTCCGACAGTGAGTTGCAGGAAGATTCAGTTATTCGAAATTTTCGAATAACTGCCGCCGACGGCAAACGCTACAACACCAAACACTACAAGCTTCCCGCCATTATCGCCGTGGGCTACACCGACCGCGAAATCCTGCAGGATGTCGGTAAGGTGACTGCCAAAATTGCCAAGGCCCATGCCGAAAGCGAATTCGAAAAATACCGCATCGTGCAGGACCGGCTGTTTGAAAGCGACTTCGACCGGATGATGAAGCAGTTGGAGGCAGGTGACGAGACATGAGCCTGGATACCACCCACCCCCCAAGTCAGCCCTCAGTCAGCCCCCAAGTCGGCGAACTGCTGGCGGCGCTCCAGGGCGAGATGGACCGCGAGACACTGCATTCTCCATGAGCCTCTCGGACCGCAAATCCTTTCGCGCACGCTACCTCAAACCGGCCCTGACCGACGGCCTGATCGAAATGACCATCCCCACAAACCCAACAGCCGCCTGCAGAAATACCGCCTGACCGCCAAGGGCCTCCCGTGGATGGAGCAACAAAGGGACAACTAACCCTGAGCTGACGATATGGCACAGAACTACGCCACATTAAAATTGCTCCACCAGAAGCGCACGGCCTGACGACTCCTGTGCGCCCATCATGCACCGTTGGTGGCCGGATTTCTGCACCGGGTGTTCACCACGTCCAATGTTCGCAATCTGTCTCAGGCAGAACTGGTTGAGGCGTTGGAAGACGAACTCTTCATCTTACCGGACCTCGTCCCGACTCTTACAAATTTCCCGTAACTGTGCTGGCCATCGATACGTTCGCGTGGCATTATAATCTGGAACATCAGAAGCTGTATCCGGACATCGTATTTCGGCATAAACCGATGCGCCAGAAAGATGAAAAGAACAAAGATTACTTTGGATGGGAGTCGAAAAAGCTAGAAGCGGTGGCCCGTGGCTGGCTGAATGCGAATCCGAAAAGGAAAAATTCATGAATGAAAATAAAGATATAACAACAAACTGGCACCAGCTTGGCCAAGCTGCGGTCGTACAGAAACTGCAATCGTCCGAGATGGGCCTTGCTTCAGAAGAAGCGGGCCGCCGCTATGACCAATACGGCCCCAACGAATTAATCGAGAAGGGAAGGAAAAAGCCCTGGCGGATTCTGTTGGCACAGGTGAAGGAGGTCATGATCCTGATTCTGTTGGCAGCCGTGGTCATTTCGGCGGCACTGCAGGAATATATCGATGCCATCGTGATTTTTGTCATTGTGGTGCTCAATACGCTGCTGGGGTTTTGGCAGGAGTTCAAGGCCGAAAACGCCATGGCGGCCCTCAAGAAAATGACGGTGCCCAACGTGCGGGTGCGGCGCGACGGCGCAGAGCAGCAGATTTCGGCCAAGGACCTGGTGCCCGGAGACATCCTGCTCATCGAAGCCGGAAACATCGTCCCGGCCGATGCCCGACTGATCGTCGCCGCAAATCTCAAAGTCCAGGAAGCGGCTCTGACCGGAGAATCCGAATCGGTGGACAAAGATACCGGCGAACTGCCGGACGCCGAGCTTGCCTTGGCCGACCGCAAAAACATGATCTACAGGGGCACGGTGGTGACCTACGGGCGCGGCGAAGCCGTGGCCACCGCCACCGGCATGCAGACCGAATTGGGTAAAATCGCCACCATGCTCCAGGACGTGGAGGACGAACAAACTCCGCTGCAGGAGCGGTTGGCGAAGCTCGGCCGATCCTTGGCCATGGCCGCCGGGGTGCTGATCGTCATCGTCGCCGGCATGACCTATCTGCAGGGCGCGGGCGTCAAGGAAATATTCATGACTGCCATCAGCATGGCGGTGGCCGCCGTCCCCGAAGGCCTGCCGGCAGTCGTGACCATCGCCCTGGCCCTGGGCGCGCAGCAGATGCTCAAAAAGAATGCGCTCATCCGGCAACTCCCGGCCGTGGAAACCCTAGGCGGAGTGACCGTGATATGTTCCGACAAAACCGGCACGCTGACGCAGAATAAAATGACCGTATCGGACGTGGTCCTGCCGGATCGCCGTTATACCCTGAGTGAGGCGGCGGCCCGACACGGCGAGGATGCGGATCTCGGTCTGCTCTTGCTGACCGGGACGCTGTGCAACGATGCAGTCATCGACGAAAGTGCGCCAAACGGCATTCTCGGCGATCCCACCGAAGGCGCACTGGTGCTTGCGGCCCACCAGGCGGGACTGGTCCAGCGCGATCTGCAGGCCATATTGCCGCGCGTGCGCGAACTGCCCTTTGATTCCGAGCGCAAGCGCATGTCCACCGTCCACGCCCTGCCTTCGTCTTCCCAGAGGGCAACGTTGCACCCTGTTCTTGCCGCCGGAGATCAGGCGCAAGCCGATCATCTGGTGTTGGTCAAGGGGGCCACCGATGGATTGATCGAGGCGTGCGGCCGGATTCTCGTCAGCGGCGTCGTCCACCCGCTTGACGAAAGAAAAAAAGCGGAGATTTCAGCCGAAAACACCGCCATGGCAAAAAACGGCCTCCGGGTGCTTGGTTTGGCCTATCGGCTGCTGGATGTCGACGAGTTGGATCAACCGGACCGCTATGAGCACGATCTGGTTTTTCTGGGCATGGTCTGCATGCTCGATCCGGTGCGTCCCGAGGCGATTGAGTCCGTCAGGCTGTGCAAGCAGGCCGGGATTCGTCCGATCATGATCACCGGCGACCATCCCCTGACGGCTGTCGCCATCGCCAAGAATTTGGGGCTGACCACTCTTGATACGGTCCTGACCGGGAAGGATCTGGACGCGATGACCGTCGATGCGCTCGCGGCCCGAATCAAGGATGTTTCCGTGTTTGCGCGCGTCTCTCCAAAGCATAAGATGATCATCATCGACGCGCTGCAAGCACAGCACGAGATCGTCTCCATGACCGGCGACGGCGTCAACGACGCGCCGGCGCTGAAATCCGCCGACATCGGCGTGGCCATGGGAATTACGGGGACCGACGTCAGCAAGGAATCCTCCGATATGATCCTGCTGGACGACAATTTCGCCACCATCGTCGCCGCCGTCAAAGAAGGCCGCCGCATTTACGACAATATCCGCAAATTCGTCAGGTACATCCTCACCGGCAACGCAGGTGAAATCGTTGTCATGATTGCCGGGCCGCTCATGGGCATGCCGCTGCCCTTGCTGCCGATTCAGATTTTATGGATCAATCTGGTGACCGATGGCGTACCGGCCGTGGCCTTGGGGTTCGAAGAAGCCGAGCGCGATGTGATGAACCGGCCGCCCTACGATCCGCAGGAAGGCATTTTCGCGCGCGGGCTGGGCTGGCAGATTCTCGTCATGGGCCTGATTGTAGGCCTGATCTCGGTGGGGACAGGGTACTGGTTCTGGGACGGCGGAGAAGGCTCAACGGCCTGGCAGACCATGGTCTTCACCATGCTGACGTTCTGCCAGATGGCCTATGCGCTGTGCGTGCGCAAAAAAACGCAATCGCTGTTTTCGCGATCCTGGCTCGGCAATCCGGTGCTGCTCATGGCCATTGGCGTCACCTTGAGCCTGCAGTTGATCATTATTTATGTCCCGTTTTTCAACACCGTGTTTCGCACCACGCCGCTGCGACTGGAGGAACTGGGTTCTTGCGTCGTTGGCGCCCTGGTGATTATTCTGATTTCGGAATCGAAAAAACTGTTCCTGCGCCGCAAGCGGCATTGAGGATGTGAACAAGCACAAAAACGAAGGATAGGAGAGTTTCCGCCTCTCAGTGCCGAATTTTCTGTCACTCCCAAACGGCCGCTGCGCTGAAGCACAGGCCGTTTTTTTCGAGGTTACAAAACGCTTAAGCGCCACCCTCGGTATTGATTTCCTAAATTCACCATACCCAGGCACTTTCCTCACCCTTTTTGAATCTTCATTCGACCCGGCGCCCACCCCTCGATTTCAGGGATCCATTCCAGGTCGTTCCTCCACAATAATTCCCCAAAGTGTGTGTCGCGATGATATGGTCGCGACTCAGGTGAAGACTTTTTTTTCAGAATTTGATAATAGGAATTTGAATCATTGATTTTCCAGCGGTTACGAATCGCCATGCGTGACAACCGCTTCGGACACCTGTTTTCGATGAAGCTGTGCAAAGTATAAACCCGAACCCCTAGAGGAGTGCGACAATGAGCGATGGCAGCAAGTGTCCTGTCACGGGAAGAACCAACCCCAGCGCGGGCGGCGGCAAGACGAACCGTGACTGGTGGCCGAACCAGTTGAACCTTAATATCCTGCACCAGCAATCAAACCTGTCCAACCCGATGGGTGAAAAATTCAATTACGCTGAAGAGTTCAAGACGCTCGACCTTGACGCCGTGAAAAAGGATCTCGTTGCCCTCATGACCGATTCCCAGGACTGGTGGCCTGCCGACTGGGGCCACTACGGGCCGTTTTTCATCCGCATGGCCTGGCACAGCGCCGGCACCTACCGCACCGGCGACGGTCGAGGCGGGGCCGGGTCCGGCTCCCAGCGCCTGGCGCCGCTGAACAGCTGGCCGGACAACGTCAACCTCGACAAGGCGCGCAGGCTGCTGTGGCCCATCAAGCAGAAATACGGCCGCAAGATCTCCTGGGCCGACCTCATGATCCTCGCCGGCAACTGCGCCATCGAGTCCATGGGACTCAAGCCCTTCGGCTTCGGCGGCGGCCGCGTGGACGTCTGGGAACCCGAACAGGACATCTACTGGGGCGCGGAACAGGAATGGCTGGCAACGAGCGACAAACCCGACAGCCGCTACTCCGGCGAAAGGGATCTGGAGAACCCGCTGGCCGCCGTGCAGATGGGCCTCATCTACGTCAACCCCGAAGGCCCGGACGGCAATCCGGACCCCGTCGCCTCGGGCCGTGATGTGCGGGAAACCTTCGCGCGCATGGCCATGAACGACGAGGAGACCGTGGCCCTGGTGGCCGGTGGACACACCTTCGGTAAATGCCATGGCGCGGGCCCGGCCACGCACGTCGGCCCTGAGCCCGAGGCCGCGCCCATCGAACAGCAGGGCCTGGGCTGGAAGAGCAGCTTCGGCAGCGGCAAGGGTGGCGACACCATCAGCAGCGGCATCGAGGGCGCATGGAAGCCCAACCCAACGAAATGGGACATGGGCTACCTGAAGGTGCTGTTCAAATACGAGTGGGAGCTGCTCAAGAGCCCCGCCGGAGCGCATCAGTGGCTGGCCAAGGACGTGGAGCCCGAGGACATGGTCGTGGACGCCCACGACCCGTCGAAAAAAGTCCGGCCCATGATGAGCACGGCGGACCTGTCGCTACGCTTCGACCCGATCTATGAGCCCATCTCACGGCGCTATCTGCAGAACCAGGAGGTATTCGAGCAGGCCTTTGCCAAGGCGTGGTTCAAGCTGACGCACAGGGACATGGGCCCACGCTCGCGCTATCTCGGCCCGGATGTTCCGGCCGAGGAGCTCATCTGGCAGGACCCGGTGCCCGAGGTCGAGCACAAGCTGATCGACGCGGGGGACATCGCCACGCTCAAGACCAAGATCCTCGCTTCAGGACTGACCATCCCCCAACTGGTCACCACGGCCTGGGCGTCCGCGTCCACGTTCCGGGGCTCGGACAAACGCGGCGGGGCCAACGGGGCGCGCATCCGGCTTGCGCCGCAGAAGGACTGGGCGGTGAACCAGCCGGAGCAGCTCAAGACCGTCCTGCAGGCCCTGGCAAAAATCCGGGAGGACTTCAACACGGCGCAGACCGGCGGCAAGCAGGTGTCCCTGGCCGACCTCATCGTCCTGGGCGGCTGCGTAGGCGTTGAGCAGGCCGCCGAAAAATCCGGGCACAAACTGGCCGTACCCTTCAGCCCCGGGCGAACGGACTCCTCGCAGGAACAGACCGACGTGGAAGCCTTCGCCGTCCTGGAACCGGTTGCGGACGGCTTCCGCAACTATCTCAAAGCCAGATTCTCCGTCCCGGCGGAGGAACTGCTGCTCGACCGGGCACAGCTCTTGACCTTGACCGCGCCCGAGATGACGGTGCTTGTGGGTGGCATGCGCGCCCTGAACGCCAACTTCGGGCAGTCCCCGCACGGCGTCTTCACCAACCGGCCGGAAGCGCTGACCAACGACTTCTTTGTGAACCTCCTGGACATGGCCACGGAGTGGAAGCCGAAAGAAGGAGCTGAAGGCGTGTTCGAGGGCCATGACCGCTCGACGGACGAGCTGAAATGGACCGGCACCCGCATCGATCTGTTATTCGGCTCCAACTCCCAGCTGCGGGCCATCGCCGAAGTCTATGCCTGCCAGGACTCAACGGAGAAGTTCCTGCAGGATTTCGTCGCAGCCTGGACCAAGGTCATGAACCTCGACCGTTTCGATCTGGCCTGATCCTTGGCAACGATGCATACAAGAATTCACGGCTGAGGACGGAAAACCCCAAGCTTTCAACCGGTTCAGCGGACGGCGCAATGCCGCCGCTGAACCGGACCTTGTAAACATCGCACATGCGAACTGAGGCTCTCAAGACCCGGGACGCCGCCGGTACAAACTGCCTGGTCAGTCCGATGACCACAAGACGCGCCACGTTCCGCGGGAATTGCTTATGGTGACTTTTTGCACCACCTGCGCTACAAGACTCCATACACCCGACAGTTCGGGACTTTTCAAAAAGTCATCCACACCTTATCCTTCAAAAGTCACCTGCCCATGCCTGATTTCTACGAAATAAACGCCCGCGCCTACTTCGAACGCACCAACCGCGTCGACCCGGCTCCCATCCTCACGCCCCTGCTGCGTCACCTGCGCGCCGGCAGCACGA
Organism: Desulfomicrobium baculatum DSM 4028; assembly: GCF_000023225.1. Classification (NCBI taxonomy): domain Bacteria; kingdom Pseudomonadati; phylum Thermodesulfobacteriota; class Desulfovibrionia; order Desulfovibrionales; family Desulfomicrobiaceae; genus Desulfomicrobium; species Desulfomicrobium baculatum. Next base: position 1,172,660 of record NC_013173.1, on the reverse strand, counting down.
TCCTCGACATCGGCTGCGGCTCGGGGCGGGACCTCAAATGGCTCAAAGGCAAGGGCTTCAAACCATCAGGACTGGAACGCTCCCCGTCCCTGGCGATCATGGCCAGCGAGCATTCGGACTGCCCGGTCTCCATCGCGGACCTGTTCGAATATCAGCCCCCCATCCATTACGACTGCATCCTCCTCATCGGCACGCTGGTCCACCTCACTAAACCCGAGTTCCCGCAAGCGCTGCGCAGCGTCATGCGCATGCTCAAATCCGGCGGGATCATGTATCTGAGCATGAAAGCCTGGGGCGGAAGCGAAAAGAGCGAGGACGGGCGGGTTTTCCAGCTCTGGTCGGATTCGGAACTGCGGCGGGAATTCGACCGGCAGGAATTGACTATCCTTGAACATTCGCGAAGCCGATCCCTGCTCGGCAACAGGGATGTCTGGCTCGGATATATCCTTAAATCCGGTCAGTGAAGATCGATCTTGCCCCCCTACGGCCGAGATAAAATCAAAAAAGAACCTGCACAAATGGATGTCTGCAATCTTGTCAACGACGCAGCTCTGTAATTTTGACCAGTAAAAAATTCCCGAGGTTCTCGTGCACGAACTCCTCCTCTATGCCCCCATCGCGCTCCCCGCTCTCACGCTGCTCCTGCTGCTGGCCTTCATGCTGCGCACGTCAAAAAACACCCTGCTCCAGAGCGCCCGGCTGGATGCCATCGAAAAGTCCTTGGAACGGACCGAACGGATTTTGCATGACGAGATCAGCCAAAACCGGGATGAAACCGGACGACTGCTGCTTGAGCAACGCCGCGAGGTGATCGTCGCATTCAAGGAACTGGGCGGCAATCTCATGCAGAGAATTTTTGACGCCGGCTGCGCGCAATCAAGGCAGCTCGACACTTTGGCGCAAAATTTCGCCTCGTTCGCCACAGCGAACCTGACTCAACTCGATAGCCTCGGGAAGCAATCCTCCGCCAACTCCAAAGCGTTACGGGAGGAAATACTGGTCACCTTAAGCGGCATTTCAGAGACCACCACCAAGACCGTGAGCGAATTGGGACAAACGCAAAAATCGCAATTGGATGCCATGGTCGCCGCCATCGCCACCCTCTCCGAAACCAACGCCGCCAAACTGGAAACGGTCCGCAGCACCGTGGAGACAAGGCTGCACATGCTGCAGACAGACAATGCCAGGCAGCTTGAAACCATGCGCCAGACAGTCGATGAAAAACTTCAGGGAACTCTGGAAAAGCGGCTGGGGGAATCCTTCAAGCAGGTCAGCGAGCGCCTTGAGCAGGTCCACAAAGGCCTTGGCGAGATGCAGTCCCTGGCCACGGGTGTCGGCGACCTCAAAAAAGTCCTCACCAACGTGAAGACGCGCGGAACCTGGGGCGAGGTGCAGCTTGGCGCTCTTCTGGAGCAGGTGCTCAGCGCCGAGCAGTATGCGAAGAACGTCGCCACAAAAGGCGGCCAGGAGCGGGTCGAATTCGCGATCAGGCTGCCGGGCCAGGACAATGAAGCGCCCGTCCTGCTGCCCATCGACGCAAAATTTCCCATCGAAGACTACCAGCGCCTGCTCGAAGCTCAGGATCGCGGCGATTTGGAGGCCATAGAAAGTGCGGGAAAACAGATGGAGACTCGGGTCAAATCCTGCGCCAAGGAAATCCGCGACAAATATGTAAGCCCCCCAAGCACAACCGATTTCGGCATTCTCTTCCTGCCCATCGAGGGCCTGTTTGCCGAGGTCATCCGGCGTCCGGGACTGGCCGAGAGCATTCAGCGCGACTGCAGGATCGTCATCGCCGGGCCCACGACCTTGTGGTCCATTCTGAACAGTCTGCAGATGGGCTTTCGCACCCTGGCCATCCAGAAACGCTCCAGCGAAGTCTGGAATCTGCTGGGCGCCGTCAAGACGGAATGGGGCAAGTACGGCGAGATTCTGGATGCGGTGCAGAAAAAAATCCATCAGGCGTCCGAGACCATCGAGAAGGCCAAAGTCAGGACGCGGGTCATCGGCCGCAAGCTGCAAAGTGTCCAGGAGATGCCCATCGCCGAGTCTTCAGTCCTTCTTTCATTGCCGCTTGAAGAGGAAAATGAAGATGCGCTCCTGGCTGCGGATTGAAAGATGTGCCGGATGAATGGGCAACTTCCGCTGGGTTTTACCCCGTGGAGCACGATATTTCCCCTGATGCCCGGCAGGAGGGAACGCCTGTCAGGCACCGGAGCAGCCGTGAAAACCCGATCAGACCATCCGGACAAGGCGATCTTCATAAAATGAACCGGACAAGCTCAAAAAAATGCCACAGCCATGATTTTTTCAAGCAAAACTGTTGACATTCAGCCTACTTGTCCATAGACACCGACTTCTCGACGCGCCCGTAGCTCAGTTGGATAGAGTGCCTGACTACGAATCAGTAGGTCGCATGTTCGAATCATGCCGGGCGCACCATTTGAGAAACAAGGGAGCAAACACTGTTTGCTCCTTTTTTCTTGCCCTTTCGAATGCCCCTCAAGACACGCACGGAATGTGGCGTCATACCCCTCACGACCAGCCCAAATAATCGCGCCTATCTCAATTCGTTGATATCCACATGCTTCCCGCACGCAGGACAGCGCATCGGGGAACCGAAGCGAGCATTGATCCGGTACACGTGCAGAATTCCATTTTTCGTGATCACGTACGCCACCAGAACCGGATGTCCACATTCACAAAATCGCTGTTGCATGGAATGCCCCCTCTTTATTGAGAATTAACTTATGTTAACCAGCCCGACAAAAAAAATTCTTACGCGTACGCCCGGCTGCTCCACAAAACACGGCCGATGACTCGAAGAGTATCAATCTCGTCGCCTTGAAGGGTGACGGGTGAATAACGCTGATTCGTGCTGAACAGAACCACCAGGCCAGGACGGATCTGCACGCGTTTGACCTGGATGTTGTCCGCAAGGCCGACAACATAGAGATTGTTGTCCGCAACCTGATTCTGACTCTGGTCGATAAGGATGTTGTCGCCCGGTTCCAGCTCCGGAGACATGCTGTCGCCAATGACTTCCATGGCGACCATGCGCCCGGGGTTGCCCTTTTTGCTCAGCCAAGAGCGGTCAAACGGCAACTCGTCGACGATCATATCGCTCAGCTCGAACGAACCGCCTCCGGCGCAGGCCTTGGCGGCTACCTTGGGAACGAGCACGGTGCTCGCCTGCTCATTCTGATAAACCGGCCCCGAGCCCGTCTTCAACCAGACCGGATTGACCCCGAACGCTGCGGCGATGCTGAGTCCCCAGGACTTCGGCACGCCCCTGCTTTTCGCCATGGTGATGGCGGCCGGCTCGATGCCAAGCAAACCGGCCAGCTCTTTTTGAGTGCTGATACCCGTGGTCTTGGCCACCCTCTGGAAGAAGTCGTCAAATTTCATGTGCGGATAATTAACAAAAGTTAATATCTTGTCAAATCTTTTTATGCTGTGGCCTCAAAAAATGCGTCCTCCAGCACAGCAGAACAAAAATACTGCCCAAAACTCTGAACCAAGCGTTTCGGTTCGTCCCGGTCAATGCTCGCCGACTGTCTGACTGAGCCAGGCATCGTTTGTTGATCCGTTGCCGGTCGTATTGCCCCGGCCTCCCGCGCTGCCGCAAAACGGATAAACTCTACGAGGCCCGCGAAGGAGTTTCGGCGGGCCTTGACCGGGACGAGCCGGAACGCGGCCGCCCAGCCAACCATTCCCCCTCTTCTCTCCAAGGCATCACAATAAAAAAACGCGCCCCGAAAGGCGCGTCTGAAAAAACAACTCACGATAAACGTTCTTCCTAAAGCTTGAACTTCTTCACCAGCTGTTCCAGGGCCTCGGCCAAAAGGGACAGGTTCTCGGAGCTCTGCTTGAGTTCGGTGCTGTTGCCCGAGATCTGTCCGGATGCTTCGCTGACCTGCACGATATCCTTGGCGATTTCGCCGGTGACCGTGGAGGCCTGAGCCACGTTTTCATTGACTTCCTGGATGCCCAGTGACGCCTGGCCGACATTCTCGGCAATCTCGCGGGTGGCGGCGGACTGCTGTTCCACGGCGGCGGCAATGGTGGCAACGAAGTCGCGCACTTCCCCGATGACGGCCATGACCTGGGCAATCTCCTCCACGGTGGCGGCGGTGGAACTCTGGATGCCCTCGATGCGCTGCCGAATATCGTCGGTGGCCGTGGCGGTCTGGTTGGCCAGTTCCTTGATCTCATTGGCCACCACGGCGAATCCCTTGCCCGCGTCTCCGGCCCGCGCAGCCTCGATGGTGGCATTCAACGCCAGGAGGTTGGTCTGGGAGGAAATGGCGTTGATGGCTTCGGTGACTTTGCCGATCTCCCTGGCCGCGATCCCCAGTTTATCGACGCGCTCCGAAGCGGAGGTGGCCTTGTCCACGGCCCGCATGGTCACCTCGCGGGTCTTGTCCGTGTTTCCGGCGATCTCGTGGATGGTCGAACTCATCTCCTCGGCTGCGGTAGCCACGGTGCCCACATTGATGGAAGCCTGTTCCATGGCGGCAGCCACGGTGTTCATGTTCGCGTTCATCTCTTCCGAAGCCGTGGCCACGGTGTTGGACTTGTGCGACAGCTCTTCGGCGTTTCTGAGCAGTCCGTCGGACATGGTCTCAAGCTCGACCGAAGACCCCATGAGCACTTTGGCCCTTTCGGCAATGTCGGTCACGATGCCTCTCAGACTGCCGGCCATTTTGTTCAAATGCATCTGCATCTGACCCAGCTCGTCGCCGCTGCGAACCTCGACCTGCCCGCTCATGTCGCCGGTGGCCATGCGCTCCAAAAAATCGCCGGTGGCCTTGAGGGGCTTGAGCAGGTTGGCCCTGACCAGCATCCACCCGCAAAAACCGAGCAGGACCAAAATGCCGAAAGTCCATCCCCCCACGCTGAGCGCGGCCATGGTCACGGCTTCGTTCGCTTCCTTGAGGGAAGAGATGATGACAAAGGCTCCGTGCACCTCGCCCGCCTTCCAGCCTTCCTTCACGCCGCCCGTCGGATCCTTTTCACCTTTGGGGTCGCCATGACAGTACAAGCAGTCTTCGGAAAGACGGATCGGTTTGAAATACAGCAGCCTGTCCTTCTCGACGATGACTTTTTCCGGCAGTCCCGTGCGCGAGAACTCGGACAGGACCTCCCTCTCCAAAGCGTCAGGCTCGTTTTTAGGGTTGCGCGGATTCTCCTTGGGCACTCTGAATTCGTAGCCCGCCTCCGCCGCCTTGGCCGCTGCCGTGTTCATGGCTGTCACTATGGGCACGGCCTGCAGCAGCTTCGCAGGATCATCACGCAGTTCGTCGAGGGGCCGGAGCACGCCGACCTTATGCTTGTGCGCCATGTCCTCGCGTACTGATTCGGCCATCATGACCACGGACCGGCTTTCTTTGAGACGCCCGTTGATCGCCGCCTCCTGGATGTCGCTGATGTGCAGATAGGCCATGATGACGGCCAGCACGATGGGACCACAGAGGATGATCAAAAGCACCTTCCAGGTCAGGCTGAGACGATACCACATATTCTCTCCGAAATGCATTTAAAGGAACAATGAGGATCACTGGGAAAATAACTCTCTCACAACCAGCAACCGCAGGAAATTATTCAGATAGCGGCGTAAAAGCGAAGTCCTGCACATCCACCAGGCCCTTGTCCGTCAAGCGAAGCCTTGGGATGACCGGCAGGGAAAGAAAAGAGAGCTGCATGAAAGGGTTGATGTTTTCCGGGCAGCCGAGTTCGCGAGCACTGGCGTTCAAGTGATCCAGCCCGGTCGCAATGATTTCGGGATCCTGATCGCTCATCAGCCCGGCCAGGGGCAAGGGCACCAGGTTGAGCACCCAGCCGTCGCGCACGCACACAAATCCCCCGCCGCAGTCGGCCAGGGCGCGCACGGCCAGGAGCATATCGCTGTCCGAGACGCCGGCCACGATCAGATTGTGGGAATCGTGGGCCACGGTGCTCGCGATGGCACCGCTTTTCAGTCCCAGGCCCCGCACCAGTCCGAGCCCCACGCCGCCGCTGCCGTGATGGCGCTCGAAGACGGCCAGCTTGACCACATCGCTTTCGGGGTCCGCCATGATCCGGCCATCCTGAACCAACGGCCGAACCATGTCCATTTCGGTCACGATCTGCCCGGGGACAGTACGGATGACGCGCACTTTCTTCCCGGGAGCCGGGGCGGGCATTTTGAGGCAGGACGGTCCAGTCTCGCCCAGGTGCACACTTCGTGTCACGACAAGGTCCGTCGCGGCGGGCCGCCAGGAAGCGGGCGCTATCACCTTTCCGTCCAGATATGTCTGAAAAATGGAAAACGACTCAAGGTCATCAAGCAGCACAAAATCCGCCCGGTAGCCCGGCGCCACGGCCCCCCTGCGGCGCAGGCCGAAATAGCGGGCGGTGTTGATGGAAGCCATCTGGATGGCCCGCAAGGGCGAGAGGCCACGGCTCACGGCCAGCCGGATGGTGTGGTCCAAGTGTCCGTCGCGCAAGAGGTCGTCACAGTGGCGGTCGTCGGTGACCAGGGAGCAGTTCTGGCTGTTGAAATCGTTTATGAGCGGCAGCAGGTCGAAGAGATTCTTTTCGGAACTGCCCTCGCGGATCATGACATGCATGCCCGCCCGCAGCTTTTCCCGGGCCTCGTCCAGATGGCAGGCTTCGTGGTCGCTGCCCGGCCCGGCCAGGATGTACGCGTTCAGGTCGAAACCCGAAAGACCCGGGGCGTGCCCGTCAACGGGACGGTCCCCGGCCGCGACGAGTTTGCCCATGACCTGCGGGTCCTGATATAATACGCCGGGATAGTTCATCATCTCCGCAAGGCCCAGGATGCGATCCGGATATTCCTTGAACATGGCCGCGATGTCCTGGGCGGTGATGGTCGCTCCGGCGGTCTCCAAGTGCGTGGCCGGCACGCAGGAAGGCATCATGCAGCGGATATCAAGGGGCAGGTCGCGGGTGATCTCAAGCAGCCACCTGATTCCGTCCAGTCCGAGGACATTGGCCAGCTCGTGCGGGTCGCAGACGACCACGGCCGTGCCGTGGGCCGCCGCCACCTGCGCGAAGCGGACGGGATCGAGCAGGGTGGACTCGATGTGGATGTGCCCCTCGATCAGCCCCGGGCAGAGGTATCGCCCGCAGGCATCGACGACCTGAAGAGCCTCATATTCGCCGAAACCAACGATGGTCCCGTTCTTGACGCCAACGCTTGCAGGATGAATCTCCCCGGAAAGGACGTTGACCACCTGACAGTTACGAACCAGCAAATCCACAGGGGCCTCGCCCCGGGCGGCATGCAGCAGGCTGTTCATGGGCATATTCACCTCGTCTTGTAGGAAAAATCCGGTCAGGGCCGCGTTTTCCAGCGTCTGTGCATCCAGAACCACTGTTCCGGATAGCGCAGCACCATCTTTTCCACGGCTTCGGTATAAAAACGACAGATCTGTTCGATGCGTTCCGCCCTGCTGCCTTCAAGCGTCGCCGTATCCAGGCAAGGCAGGGTCACGGCCCGGAATCGGCCCTCGGGCAGACGAATGAGGAAAAAGGGCCAGACCTCGGCCTTGGCGCGCAAGGCCAGGATGGCCGGCCCCTTGTTCACTGCGGCGACCTTGCCCAGAAAGGGCAGGAACTGCGCCTCGGCTCTCTTGCAGTTGTGGTCGACCAGAAATGCGCAGAGTCCACCGCTACGCAGTTTTCCCAGGGCTTCGGTCGCGGCCTCGCGATGGGGCAGCACCCGGATTTTGCTTTGAGTGCGCATGTGCATCAAGAGGTCGGCCAGAGCGACGTCCTTGGGCAAACGGGCCACGACCTGGCAATCGGTCTTGGTATTGAAGCGCTTGAGCACTCCGCCTAAAAGTTCCCAGCATCCAAGATGCCCGGTCACGCCCACGACAGGTCGCAATGTGGAGCCCATCCGGACAAAGAGATCCGGATTTTCGTATTCGATGCGCTCTTCCAAAAAGCGGTGGTCCATGTAGCGGGCGTGAAAAAGCTCCAGAAAGGAGCAGGCGCTGTGCTGAAAACTGGCCTTGGCCATCGCTCTGGCCTCACGCTCATCCAGGCCGAGGCGTTCCTGCATGCAGACCGTGGTTTCTTTGCGCCGAGAAGGCAAAACGGCCCAGATGAGTTTGCCGATTCCGTTCCCGAGGGCATGCAACCGCGCAAGCGATAAGGACGTGCCCAAGGGCAAAAAAGCATTGTAGGCTATATGTCTCACGCGTTTTTTCCAAGAGAGTTCATGATCTGTTCAAGATATTCACACTGCCTTTGCATTTCCGCAGGATCATCTCCGGGATCGGGCAAGACGATGGGATCGCCGTAAATGATGGTGCATCTGGAAAACGGCCACGGCAATTGAAATTTATCCCAGGCGCGATGAAAGACTTTTGCCCGGCTCATCACGGCCCGCACCGGCACAATGGGCGAACCGGCGAGCCTGGCCAAAAAGAGCGCTCCGGGCTTGACCTTGTGGCGCGGACCACGCGGCCCGTCAACGGTGAAAATGACGCCCACGCCCTGCTCGTCCATGACCCGCTTGGCCGCGATCAGGGCCCGCATGCCGCCGCGCGAACTGGAGCCGCGCACGCTCATGAAGCCGAAACTCTTCAGCGCCGCAGCCAGGATTTCCCCGTCCTTGCTCTGGCTGACCACGCAGGCCATACGCTCACCGGCATGGGCCGGGATGAGCGGAAAAATCTCGTCATGCCAGAGCATGATCACGGGCCGCCTGGCGCGAAGCTGCGGGTCCGTGAAGACAGCGGTATTGATACGCTCAACACGCAGGGTCAGGTGCCACAGACGCACAAGCCAGGCCAAAGCGGTGCCTAAAAACCTGGGAGAAACGGGAACCCGCACCATGCAACTCCTTATCGGATCGGAATAGAATCGATTTTTTCGATGGAAAGATAAAAAATGTATAGGTTTAAACGATTTGACCAGATCACGCGGTCGCGTCAATCATCCGAAAAAAAAAAAGGGAGTCTCACCATGCCCATCGTCCTCAATTGCGAAAACGAACCATGCCCCAACCCCGTATTGCGTTGCAAGCGGCTTCTGGACGAGCAAACGCCTCAAAAAATGGAAGTCATCGTCGACAACGAGGCGGCCATGGACAACGTCAGCCGCTATCTGGCCAGCAAGGGCATGCGCGTAGACGAGACGAACAAGGACGGGAAACTGTGGACCATCAAGGCCTCGCAGGCTGGTTCCGCGGACGCCTCCCCTGCCGTTCAGACGCCACCGGCGCAAGCAGAGCCCAAACAGGGCGGCACCGCAAAGATTCTGGTCTTTCTGACCTCCGACACCGTGGGACAGGGAGACGACACGCTGGGCTCCCGGCTGATGGGCAATTTCCTGAACACCCTGCCGGAGCTTGGCGAGGCATTGTGGCGCATCATCATGGTCAACGGCGCGGTGAAGCTGGCCACGGCGACAAACCCGGCCATAGAGGCGCTCAAAAAACTCGAAGCAGCCGGCGTGTCCATTCTGGTCTGCGGCACCTGTCTGGAGTTCTTCAAGCTCATGGATCAGAAGGAAGTCGGCCAGGTCACCAACATGCTCGACGTGGTCACCAGCCAGCAGGTGGCCGACAAAGTCATCACGTTATAACAATCCCGTTTTTCCGAACCACGCACGCGGACCCGGAACAATTCCCGGGTTCGCGCTTCACTTGATCAAGGGCAATCCAGCTTCTCTCCAGGCCAGAATCCCGCCGCGCAGGTCATACACATTCTTGAATCCGAGATCATCAGCCATTTTCAGCACGTGCGAGCTGCGATTGCCGCTGCGGCAGTATGTGAGGATGGTCGCATCGCGGTCCAGCTGCGCGAAACGTTCCCGAAAATCCGAGGCGTAGTAGTCAAGCAGGACTGCTCCTTCAATGGAGCCCTGCCCGAATTCCTGCGCGGTGCGCACGTCGAGGATCAGAAAATCGGGATTGTCCCGGTTCACGCGCATGAGATCGGCGGCTGCAGAGGGTTCGAGCAGCCGCTCGTCCTGTGCCCGGCACGCAGCCGAGAACAGCAGCATGATGGACAAGGCGGCCACCACCGCAAATCGCATGGCCACACCCCGAGTCGGACGCCTGTTCACAGGATTCGCTCCGCAGCCGAGAAAATGGAAAACCGGTTCTGGCGTGCGAACCCGATGAGGGTCAGGTTCATGTCCCGGGCCAAGAGCACGGCCTGGTGGGTCGGCGCGCCCAGGGAAACCAGCACGGGAATACCGGCCCTTCTGCCCTTGTGCACGATCTCCGAGGAGATGCGCCCCGAGGTGATCATGACCGTACGCGCAAGGTCCACGCCCTGGGCCAGGGCCCGTCCCACGACTTTGTCGGCGGCGTTGTGGCGGCCGACATCGTCGCGGATCAGCTCCGGGTCCTCTCCTTCTGCGCTGAGGGCCACGGTGTGCACGCCGCCCGTGGCATGGTGCAGGTCCGAATAGCGACGAAACCAGTTGGCAAGCTCCTGCACGCGCCCGGCGGGCAAAGTGAACCCGGCGGGCAGCGGATCGCTCCCTGCCAGTTCCAGAGCGCTGGCGAACATGACGCCCTTGCCGCAGCCGGAGGTGAAGGTGCGGCGAGAGAGCTGCTCCGGCTCTACCGCCACGGCCAGACGCACGTTCACGGCCCAAACCGCCGGATCGACTTCGCAGGACAAAAAATCGTCCGGATTGCCAAGCAGCCCGGAGGTATGCAGAAAGCCCCGGGCCAGATCGTCCAGATGTTCGGGCGTGCACATCAGGGTGGCGATCTCCGTGGCACCGGCCATGATGGTCACGGGCACTTCCGTGGCCACGACATCGGTCTCCTGCGCGAAACCGGCGGCCGTAACCTTGACTATATCCATCTGCACCAGAGGTTCCAAAGGCTGGGGATCTGCCATGGGGACTCCTTGAAAAAAATGGTGAACGCCGCCGGCATCGACTGCGGCAGACACAGCGGCAAGGCGAGACAAGATCGCCAGGCACGGGAATGTCCTACTTGCAGCCCGCCTCCTGTCAAGGCGAAGAATAGCCTTCCCGCCGGGTTAAATGGAAATATCGCGTGAGGGGCCTCTTCGTGACAAAGTTCACATTTGAGTCCTTGCCCTCCAGCAGGTAAGAATATAAGGGAAAAAATCAACCCGAGGGACGCCCTGACTCTTTTATTTCCCCCTGTGGAAGATGAAAAAAGGGTCACGGGAACCAGATCTGGAACATTCAAGGAGGAAATGATGAACCGTCTTCGTACGCTGGCCCTGGTAGGACTGATACTTTTTGGCAGCGCCACGATCGCCCTGAGCGAAACTTTCGAGATTCCCGAGAGCGTGACCATGAGCCCGCAGCAATTTGAAGGCTACACGCCCAAGAAAGGGGATGTGACCTTCAATCATGCTTCACACATGGATATCGCCTGCCAGCAGTGCCACCACACCGTGGCCGACACCTACACCATCGAAAGCTGCATGACCGAAGGGTGTCACGACAACATCAAGGATCGCACGGAAGTTTCCTCGGTCTACCGGACCTTCCACACCACCCAGGACAAGGAAAAGAGCTGCGTGGGCTGTCACCGCGAGCTCAAGCGCCAGGGCCCCAGCGACGCCCCCCTGGCCTGCAACAGCTGTCACGTGCAGTAAATTTTGTGGCTCTAACCCCCGTTGGAGCTTCATAAACTTTGAGATGTGCGGGACGCGGCCCGTTGTCGATGCGGTCCTCAGCCCCGCCGGAACTCCTTCACCGACCTCGTAGAGTTGAATCGTTGCGTGCAGGGCGCAAAATCCGGACAGCCCTCCAGGCAACGATTCAACAAACGATGCCTGGCTCAGTCAAACAGCCGACGAGGCTGAGGACCACATCGACAACGGCCCTTGACGCACTGGCGGAATGATTTTGGCGGCTTGCCATGCCTGCTATAATGATTTTCAACGCCATGACTCAAGCCAAAGCGGCCTGAACGCCTCGGGCGTCTCCCATGCCTGTTAAACCGATTTCCACCACCATTACTCAAACCAAAACGCTCCAGTTCGTGCCTAGCGGCTCCCACACCTGCCAAACTGATTCCCATCACCAATTACTCAAACCCAAGCGTTCCGGTTCGCTCCGGAAAGGGCTCTCGACTGTCTGACTGAGCCAGGCATCGTTGGTTTTCCCGTCGCCCCCCACTTTTCCACGCTCAATCGCCCTGCACGCGACGGGTAAACCTTACGAGGCCCGCGAAGGAGTTTCGAGAGACCTTTCCGGAGCGAACCGGAATGCGACGCCCTGCACAGCCCCAAATTCTTCTTCAAGCCCCTTCATCCTGCACAATCATAATCCTCAAAAATTGACCTCCACCCCCCATTGTGCTTCAGTAATTCCGTACCAAATACACGGAGTTCCAGCATGACCACGCCGCAACCCTCCCCCCTCCTCTGCGCCCAAGACCTGACCAAGGTCTATCATTCCGGCGCGGCCGTCGAAGTGCGGGCCCTGGCCGGGGTCAGCCTGGACCTTTTTCCGGGCGAACTGGTTGTGCTCCTGGGCGCGTCGGGCAGCGGCAAGTCGACCCTGCTCAATATCCTGGGCGGCCTCGACACCCCCACCAGCGGCACTCTGTCCTACCGTGGCCGGGACCTGACCCACGCCGACGAGAAAACCCTGACCGCCTACCGCCGCGAGTCCGTCGGCTTCATCTTCCAGTTCTACAACCTCATCCCCAGCCTCACGGCCCGCGAGAATGTGGCGCTCATCACCGACATCGCGGACAATCCCATGGACCCGGCCGAAGCCTTGTCCCTGGTGGGCCTTGAGCCCCGGCTGGACCATTTCCCGTCCCAGCTCTCGGGCGGCGAGCAGCAGCGCGTGGCCATCGCCCGCGCCATCGCCAAGAACCCCGACGTGCTGCTCTGCGACGAGCCCACCGGCGCCCTGGATGTGCGCACCGGCATCACGGTGCTCACGGCCATCGAGCGCATCAACGAGGATCTTGGCACCCTGGCCGTGGTCATCACGCACAACGTGGCCATCGCGGACATGGCCGACCGCGTCATCCTGCTCTCTGACGGCCGCATCACCGACATCCGGACCAACGGGACCCGCCGCCGGGCGGAAGAGCTGGTCTGGTGAGCGCCCTGAACGTGAAACTCCGGCGCGACCTGTGGTCCATGAAGGGGCAGATGGCCGCGGTGTCCCTGGTCATGGCCTGCGGGCTCATGGTCATGATCATGGCCCGCGGACTGGTCATGTCCTTGGAAACCGCGCGGGACAAATACTACTCTTCACACCTGCTGTCGGATGTCTTCTGCGACCTCAAACGCGCACCGAACGCCATCAAGCAGCGCCTTAGGATGATCGATGGCACGGCGGCTCTGGAGACGCGGATCAAGGGCACCCTGACCCTGCACCTGCCCGGCCTGCGCGAACCCGGCGACGGGCTGGTGCTGTCCCTGCCCGACGGCCGGGAGACCGAGGTCAATCGCCTGCACCTGCGCCTGGGCCGCCTGCCCGAGCCGTACAGCGCGCACGAGGTCGTGGTCAGCGTGCCCTTCGCCAAGGCCCACGGCTTCATGCCCGGTCACACCCTGGAGGCCACCATGCACGGGGCGCGGACCACGCTGCGCATCGTCGGCGTGGGCATCTCGCCCGAGTTCGTGTACGAGACCAGGCCCGGCGAGACCGTACCCGACAGCCGCCGCTACGGCACCTTCTGGATGAGCGAGGGCGCTCTGGCCGAAGCCTACGACCTGAGCGGAGCCTTCAACAGCGTCATCCTGACCCTGGCCCCGGGAGCTGAAACCGGGCCCGTGAAGAAAGAACTGGACCGCATCCTGGCCCCGTATGGCGCACTGGTGGCCTTCGACCGCTCGGAACACGTCTCGACCAAGCTCATCGACGACCGCATCGCCATGCTGAAAGGCTTCGCCATCGCCTTCCCGGTCATATTCCTGTCCATCGCCGCCTTCATGACCAGCGCCGCCCTGACACGGCTGGTGCGCCTGCAACGCGAGCAGATCGCGCAGCTGAAAGCCTTCGGCTACTCCTCGGCGGCCGTGGGCTGGCACTATTTCCAGTTCGCCCTGGCTGCGGTGCTGGCCGCAACGCTGCTGGGCTCCGTGGTCGGTCTGTGGCTGGGACAAAATCTGGTGGAAATCTACCACCGCTTCTTCCAGTTCCCGAACCTTGTCTTCAGGCCCGACTGGTGGGCTTTGGGCCTGGCCCTGGCCGCCAGCGCCGGGGCGTCCTTCGCGGGGGTGCTGGGCGCGGTGCGTCAGGCCGTGAGCCTGCCTCCGGCCGAGGCCATGCGACCGGAGCCTCCGGCGCATTTCGGGCCGTCGCTGCTGGAACGCATGGGCCTCTTGCGCCTGCTCTCCCCGACCCAGCGCATGGCTCTGCGCAACCTGGAGCGCAAACCCTGGCAGGCCCTGTTCACGACCCTGGGCCTGGCCATGGCCACGGCCATCCCCATCGTGCCCGGGGCCATGGGCGACGGCATCGACTACCTCATGGACTTCCAGTGGCGCCTGGCCCAGCGCCAAGATGCCACCGTGACTCTCATCGAACCCGGCTCCCCGTCCGCCCTGCACGCATTGTCCGCCATGCCCGGAGTCATGCATGCCGAGCCCTTCCGCGTGGTGCAGGGACGCATCGTCAGCGGCCTGCTCGAACGCCGCGTCGGTTTGACCGGCCGCCTGCCAGGAGCGCGCCTGAACCTCCTCCTCGACGCCGAAGGCCGGACCGTGGACCTGCCCCTGTCGGGCCTGCTGCTGTCCGAAAAGCTGGCCGAGGTGCTGGAACTCGTCCCCGGCGACCCGGTGCGCATCGAGGTCCAGGAAGGACGGCGTCCCGTGCTTGAAACGTTCGTGGCCGGGACCATCACCGATTTCGCCGGGGTGGGCGCGTACATGGACTTTGACGCCTTGGGGCGCCTCATGGGCGAGGAACGGGTCATAAGCGGGGCGCATCTCGTCCTCGACGAGAGCCGCCGGGACCGTTTTCTGCACGAGGTGTCGGACACTCCAGCCATCGCCTCGGCCGTGTTCACCTCCTCGGCGCGGGAGAGCTTCCAGTCGGCCATGGGCGACATGATGGGCGTGGTCCAGGCCGTGTATTTCGGTTTCGCCATCATCGTGTCCTGCGGAGTGGTCTACAACGGCGCGCGCATCGCCCTGTCCGAACGCACCCGCGACCTGGCCACGCTGCGCGTACTGGGCTTCTCCGAGGCCGAGACTACGGTCGTCCTGCTTTCCGAACTCGCGGTGCTGACCCTCGCGGCCCTGCTGCCCGGCCTGTGGATCGGGACCGAACTGGCCCGCATCCTGGTCATGACGGCCAACACCGAGTCCGTGCGCATGCCGCTGGTGCTGACGGACCGCGCCTACGCCACGGCCGTGCTCATCGTTCTCTCATCCTCCCTGGCGTCTTTTCTGGTGGTCGGCCGCCGCATCAAAAACCTGCAACTGCTCTCCGTGCTGAAGGCTCCCGAATGAACACCGCACGCAAGCGCCGACCGTGGCGCATCCTCATCCCCGTTCTCCTGATCCTGGCCGCCCTGCTGGCCTACGGATTTTGGCCAAGCCCCCTGCCCGTGCAGACAGCCTCCGTGGCCAAGGGACCCATGACCGTCAGCGTGACCGAGGAGGGCAAGACGCGCATCCACAGCCGCTACCTTGTCTACCCGCCCACGGCCGGACACCTGCAGCGCGTGGAGCTCCGCGCCGGGGCGCGTGTGGAAGCCGGCTCCGTGCTGGCCGTGCTCACTCCGGAGGCTTCGACCTTCCTGAATTCGCGTGCCAGAGCCGAGGCCCTGGCACGGGTGGACGCGACCGAGGCCGCAGTCAAGGCCCGACGGGCCGAGGCCCAGCGCGTGGGCGTGAGCCTGGAACTGGCCCGCACGGAGCTTGGGCGCATGGACGCGCTGCTTCAAAGCGGGGCCGTGGCTCGCCAGGAATGGGACCGGGCCGAAAATCAGGTTCGAGTTTTGGAACGCGGGGTGCAGGCCGCGGCCTTTGCCTTGCAGGTGGCCGAACATGAGGCCGCAGCCGCCAGGGCCGTGCTGACCAAGGGCGCGATACCGGAGAACGGCGAGAGCGTGCCCATCCTGGCCCCGGTGAACGGATACGTGCTGGCCGTCATGGAGGAAAACGCCCGCGCCGTGACCGCGTCCACGCCCATCATGGAAGTGGGCGACCCAAGTGACCTGGAGATCGAAATCGAACTGTTGTCCACGGACGCGGTGGCGGTTGCTCCCGGAGCGCACGCCCGCATCGAGCACTGGGGCGGCGAAGGCAGCCTTGCGGCCAGGATCACGGTGGTGGAACCCGGCGGATTCACCAAGGTCTCGGCCATCGGCGTGGAGGAGCAACGGGTCACGGTGCGGGCCGAGCTCGTCGACGCCCCGCCGCCGGGAGTGCTGCTGGGAGACCGCTACGGAGTGCAGGCCCGCATCGTGACCTGGCAGGGGGAGAACGTGCTGCAAGTGCCCACAGGCGCCCTTTTCCGGCACGGCGGCGAATGGCGGGCTTTCGTGCTCGAAGGGGGCAAGGCGGTATTGCGAAAACTTGCCGTCGGACGTGAGAACGGACTGGAAGCAGAGGTGCGGGAAGGCCTGGCCGAAGGCGAAACGGTCATCCTCCACCCGCCGGATACGCTGAAGGACGGGATGCGGGTTGAGGCGGGAAAACTATAAAGAAGAGGAGAAGACAGCACTTACCTCAACACTGTCTCCGAGCGCGGGCGGGGCTGGCCGGAGCCGGAGTGTCGAAACTCCCTCACCGGCCTCGTAATCTTTCCCCGCTGCGTGCAGTGAACATCGGCCTGCGCTGCGTACGTTGCAGCAGCGGAGAAACAAACGATGCCAGGATCGGTCAAACAGTCGACCCTCCGGCTCCGGCCAGCCCCGCCCGCGCGCCCACCGACTTGACCAGGAAGAAACGTTATCCATTTCCGGTTCCTACAGCCCGTGCACGAACACCCGGTCTTCCCGGCCCAGGGAATGAGCCAGTTCGGCAATGCGGGCCTGGTGGGTGAACATGATTATCTGGGTGCGCTCGGCCATGGCGGCGAACACTTCAAGAGTCGCGTGGGAGCGTTCTTCATCGAAATTGATCAGGATGTCGTCAACGATGAACGGCATCGGCTCCGTGGTTTTTGAACGCAGCTCCAGGCTGGCCAGCCTCAGCGCCAGGTAGAGCTGATCCCTGGTCCCGGAGCTCATGCCCTCGACCTTCACCAGCAAACCGTTTGCACGCACGCCGATGAGAACGGGCCGGTCGGCCTCGTCGATGTCCGCCCGCAGACCGGCAAAAGAGCCCAAAGTCAATTTCGCGAACAGATCGGAGGCAATGGCCAAAAGCGGCCCCTGGTTGGCGGCCCGAAAACGCTCTATCTCCGCCCGCAGCACCCTGGAGGCGAGCTTCAGCCGGATATAGCGGTCGGTCATGCGCGAGATGCGGGCCAGCACCTCCTGCATTTCCTCGGCGATGCGGGCGGCGGCGTCATCGCCGTTCATGCGCGCCAGTTCGTTCTTCTCCTGCCCGACCTTTTCCGCGAGAGGACGGATGCGCGGCTCGATCTCTTCTTCAAGCTCCATGCGCAAGGCCGCGATCTTTCCGGGCAGGGCGTCGGCGTCCTGTCCGGCCGCCAGGGCTTCCAGATCATCCAGGGTGCCGCCCTCGGCAATGGCGGCAAGGTTCGACTCGACCTCGTCGAGCTTGCTCCGCACCTGGGCATAGTCCGCAAAACGCCTTTCTGCCAGGATCATGCATTCGTCGTCGTCGCAGCGCGACTGGGCGCGCAACGCGGCCCTGCCCTCCTCCAGAATCCGCAATTCCTCCCGGTCGACGAGGGCCTGCCTGTCCAGGGCGGCAATTTCCTCTTCCTGCCGCGACCAGACCGCGTGTTCCCGCACGGCCTGCCCCAAAAGGCCCTTCATCTGCGCCACGGCCAGGGCCGCATCGAGCCGGGCCGCGTCCGGAGCGACCATCGCGGCCAGTTCGCGCACCCGATTCTCGAAGGTCTGTCCGTCGCGATCGATGCCCTTGAGACGCTTGCGCAGTTCGGACTCCTCATGCAGCTTGGCCAGGCATTCCTGGACCGTGTCCACATAATCGGCGGCCTCGGCCGGAGAGGAGTTGCCGGACAGCCCCATGAAGCTAAGCGCCTCTTCCCAGGCCGCCCGCCATTCCTCCAGGTTACGCCGGGCAGTCTCCAGGCCCGCTTCGGCCCGCTCCGCCGCCGCCTCCAGTTCACGCACGGCTTTTTGCAGGGTCTCGCGCCGGGCATTGCCGTCGCGGAGCCGCTCGGCCACGGCCTGGGCCCTGCGCAGCGCCTCCCCCAGCCCGGCTCCGGGCAGCTCCGCCCCTTCACCGACCAGGGCCAGCTCCTGGTCCAGCAACGCGCGCAGTTCCTGCCGCCCCCGCTGCTTGGCGTTGATCTCGGCCCTTGCCCTGCCCAGCTCCTCGACCTGCAAGCGCAAGGCCTCGAAATTGACGATCCAGGCCCGCATCTCGCGCGGACCACGGGGAACGATCCCCGCCCCGGCCCATTGCTCAAGCCAGCGGGCAAACAATTCCTCGTTCGCGGCCTGCGCAGCTTCCCGTCTTTGCCGCAGCCCGGCCAACGCGGCCTCTGCGGCTTCGATCCCGGCCAGGAGCTGGGCATGCTTCTGAACCCGATCCGCCTCCCGGTACATCCGGTCCGCGGTCCGGTCGGCCAGGGTCACGCTGTGCTCATAGGCCTCGGGCAAGGGATGATCTGGGGCGTAGAGAGAACTTTCCTTTGCCATGTCTTCCCCGTCCAGCCACTGCCTGCGCAAAAGCGTCCAGCCCTGTTCGCGGCGGGCGCGGCAGGCCTGAAGCTCCGTCTCGGAGGGCACCACGGCGGCGTGCTCGATGGCGCGAAGGTCCCTGTGTAGGACGGTCAAAGCCTGGACCGTCCTGTCCTCTTCCGAGGAGAGCAGCCGCAGCTCCTCGTCCGCCGACTGCAGCGCAGCCTCGAACTCGTTCACGGTTTCCGGCAGGGGCAGGGCGATATACAGCGCCTGCTCAAGGGTTCCGTTCCAAAGCCCGAGCCTCTGCAAGGCGGCCTGACAGCCGGTTTCGATGCGCAGCAGATCGTCTTGGCGCGACCCGAGTTCGGCGTCGAGATCGCCCTTTTTAAGCACCTCGTTCACAGCCCGCAGCAGGGATACGGCGTCGACAGGCTGGCCCAGCGAGGCCAGCTCCGCCTGCCTGCCGCCCAACTCACGGCGCACTTCCCGCAAGCGATCCTCGGCCTGCCGGACCTCCTGGCGCACGGCCTCATGCCGCTGCCCCAGCGCCTGCACGGTCTTGCGCTTGGCCAGGCCGGGCCGCAGGCTTTCGGCCTGCTCGACATCCAGGTCCGGCCTGATGCGGCGCAGCAGGTTCGAAGCCTCGGTCTTGAAGGCGATGCGCATGCCTTCGAGGCGTGGCCGATCCAGCAGCCCCTTGCGGTATTCGCCCAGGCGCAGATGCAGGTCTTCGATATCGTCGGCAAGATTCAAAACGCCCCTGTTCAGGCCAACCGCCGCCTGCCTGTCGTGCAACTCGGTCAGGCGCTCCTGCGTGCCGTGGAGCCTGGCTCGCGCGGCCCGCAATTCTTCTTCGAGCCGACGGCGCTGCATGCCGAAATCCTCCGGCAAAGGCACAACTTCACCCATCACTTGAAGTTTTTCCAGATACAGACGCCGCTGAGTCAGAAAAGGCAGAGACCGGCTGAGCCTTTCCAGCAGGTGAAGTTCACGCCTGAGGTCCTGACTGCGCTGCGTGAGCAGCCGCAGCTCGTCTTCCGCCTGCGCCAGGGAGGCGCATTGCCGTTGCCATTCCTGGCTGCCGAGACTGACGCCGCGCAGGCGGACCTGCAATTCCTTGTAATGGCCAAGGGCCTGGGTAATGGCCTTGCTCCCGGCGCGGGGCCGGAAAAGCTCGTCGGCATCGGCGTCAAGCCCGGCGAGAACGGATTTCAGGGAGGCAAAGCCAGCCCCGGCGGCAAACAGGGCCTGTCCCACCTCGCCCTGCTGATCGAGGATGCCCTGCCCGCCCTGGACCAAGGTTTCGTGGTTGATCCCGTACATGCTGGCAAAAAGATCCTGCCCCAATCCCTGCAGGAAAGGAGCGAGAGCGTCGGAGGGAAGAGGCTGATCCTTCGCGTCGAAAAGATCGTTCTTGTTTTTCTTGCGGCGGAAGAAACAGAGTTCGCCGCCGTCTGCGTGACGCAGGCAGCCGCCGACCAGGAGCTGGTCGTAAGGGTGCAGAAAATTGTCGCCGGTGCGCAGGGGAAAACCGAAAAAAAGCGCCTGCAGGGCGCGCATGGCGCTGGATTTCCCGGCCTCGTTGGGGCCGTGCACGATATGCAGGCCGGGCAGCGCCGAATCAAAATCCAGCCCTCGATCGCTGAAGGGACCAAAAGCCTTGAATTCCAGGCGCTTAATAATCATGGCCGCCCTCCGCCAGTCTGGCCATGAGCACGTCCCGGACCTCATCGCGCACCACGGCCAGCCCCTCCTCGTCCGGGTTGAAGGGATCATTCTCCCCCAAAAGATCGGCGGGCAGTCTTGAGCGCAGAGCCTCGAATTCCGGCACCAGCTCCGTCAGCGACACAAAATCAAGACGCAGTTCCGCCACGGCCTGCATAAGTCCGGTCAGGGGCGTATCCCCTGCAAGCGGGCCTTCGGCCAACGGACTGGTCGCGATGCGGAATTTTTCCAGCCACACATCGCCAAGGTCCGCGGCCACGGCGCGGAACTCTTCACGCAGCTTCTCCTCGTTGCGATGTATCTGCTCATGCAGGGAGCTTTTGCCTTCAAGGATGACGCGCGCAGCCAGAGGGCGGCCATCCGTGCCCTGCCGCTCACGCTCCATGGCCTCGCGCACCCGGTCCGTGACCAGGTCCAGGCTCTCGCAGCCGTTCAGCTCCACCCGGCAGAGCGCAAAGCGCAGCACGTCGAGCTCGCGAAAATCCACATCCGTGATCCGCCCATCCTCGACGGTCACCAGCTGGCAGCCCTTGACACCGGCTTCGCGGATATGCCTCCCCTGGATGTTGCCGGAAAACACCACCCACGGATGGACATGCACGACCTCGCGCTGGTGCACATGCCCCAGCGCCCAATAATCGTACCCCTTGGAGACAAGAGTTTCCAGCGTGCACGGGGCATAGGGTTCATGCCCGGCGCGGCCGGTCAGGCTGGTGTGCAGCAGGCCGATGTTGCACAGACCGGGCAGGGCCTGCGGATAGGCGCGGCTCAAATCCTCGGTCACGCTGCGCCCGGCGAAGCTCTGGCCGTGGATGACCACGCCCAGCTCATCAATGGTCTTTGTTTCCGGCTTCTTGTGGGAGAAAAGGGTCACGTTGTCCGGCAGGCTGAGGGCGCGGGTCAGGGGACTGGCCGCGTCATGGTTGCCGGACACCAGAAAGACCCGGATGCCAGCCTCGCGCAGGCGGCCCATGCGGTGGGTGAAATAGAGGCCGGTGTTGTAGTCTTTCCAGTCCCCGTCGAAGAGATCCCCGGCCAAAAGGACGAAGGCCGCCCTCTCCTCGATGGCCAGATTGACCAGATTGTCGAAGGCCCGCCGCGCAGCGCCCCGGATCTGCTCCACGGGCGCGTCGGGATAGGACTCAAGGCCCCGCAGGGGGCTGTCCAGATGAATGTCTGCGGCGTGAATGAAGCGGAACATGAAATCTCCCGGTTACGGCGCGGTCACGTTTCAACGACGAAGCATGAAGTAATGCCGCCCGCGATGCAAGCCCCGGCACTCGAGTCAGGAGACCGTGACCCTCTCACGGGCGAGCGGAACGATGCCGCTCAGTGCGGCGGACAGGCCGGCCATGGAGACCGGCTTGGAGAGATATCCGCTCATGCCCATGGCCAGAAAACGCTCCCGGTCACCGGACAGGGCGTAGGCGGTCAGGGCGATGATGGGGACGTCCGGGTCGATGCCGGACAAAGCCCTGCGGCGGATCATGCGCGTGGCCTCGGTACCGTCCAGGCCGGGCATCTGGATGTCCATGAGGACGCAGTCGTAGGGCGCAAGGCTCAGGAGTTCCAGGGCTTCTTGCCCGTCATGGGCGCAGACGGCTGTATGGCCGAGCTTCTCCAGGAGCTTGACGATCATGAGCTGGTTGACGCTGTTGTCCTCGGCCACCAGAATTCGCAACCCGGATCCGGCCACGGGGCAACAGGTCTGCTCGAAGGCGCAAGGCAGCTCCTCCGTCGGCGCCTGCGAGCAGATCCCGACTTTCACGCTCACCGTCAACGTGGTCCCCTCCCCGGGAGTACTGTCGAGGCGGACCCTGCCGCCCATGAACCCGACGATGCGCTTGACGATGGACAGTCCCAGTCCCGTGCCCGAACCACGGGTCTTGGGCGCCGTGGAGGCCTGGACGAAGGGCTCGAAGAGCGCTGCCTGCTGGTCCAGCGGAATGCCCACTCCAGTGTCGGCCACACGAATTTCCATCTGCCCCCTGTTGCCCGTCTGGAATGGCATCGAAAGGCTGATGCGTATCTCCCCCGCGAGCGTGAATTTCACTGCGTTGCCCACGAGGTTGTAGAGGATCTGGCGAATCCGCACCTGATCCGCATGGATGAACACGGGCATGTCCGCATCGGTCTCGACGATCAGCTCCACCCCCTTGCTGCGGGCAGGGAAGCGGAAGGTCTCGCCGACGCTCTGGACTAGGGCGTGCACGTTGAAATCCACAGGCGCGAGTTCAAACTTCCCGGACTCGATTTTTGACAGGTCGAGAATGTCGTTAATGACTGCCAGCAAACCTTCGCCCGAATTCATGGCCACATCGAGGTACTGGCTGCGCTCGGCGTCCAGGTCGCCCATGCGCACGAGCTGCAGCATGCCCAGCAGACCATTCAGCGGGGTGCGGATCTCGTGGCTCATGTTGGCCAGAAACTCGCTCTTGGCCTGATTGGCCACCTCGGCCTGCTTCTTGGCGGCTTCAAGCCGGAGCTCGGCCTCCTTGCGTTCGCTGATGTCGCGGGCAATGCACAGCACGGCCTGCTTCCCTTCGTGGCTGAAGAGCTTGGCGCTGACCTCCACGGGGAAGAACCGTCCGTCACGCGAGACATGGCGGGCATCGTACACGGCGCAGCCGTCGCTGCGCAGCCGCCGCTGCAGCTCGCCGGCGTGCTTGAGCTCGTAGAGATGAGTCATGTCCCTGGGTCCCAGACGCAGCAGTTCCTCCAGGGAATAGCCCAGGGCAGCGCAGCCCTGGACGTTGGCGTCGCGGAAGAGGTCGAGCCGACCCTCCGGATCAAGGCCCACCACGTACATGGCGTCACTGGCGGTCTCGAACAGCACCCTGTAGCGCTCCTCGTTCTCCTGCCGGGCCTGACGCACCAGCATCCTGTCAGTGATGTCCGCGCAGGCCCCGAGGACGACCTTGCGGCCCTGGAACTCCACCAGGGCCGGAACATACTCGACCCAGCGCACGGTGCCGTCCTTGCGGCGAATTCTGAACTCGGACCGCCCGATGGCTTGCCCTACGGAGCCCGGAGTACTCTGGTCGACTACGCCGCGATGCTCGGGGTCGACGATCTCCCGGATCATCATGCCCATGAGCTCGTCGAGCCCGTATCCGGTTGCTGCCTCGACGGCCGGGTTGGCGTAGAGAACTCGCCCGTCGTCGAGGAGCAGCACGCCCATGGAGGAATGTTCCGTCAGCGTCCGGAAAAGGTATTCGCTCTCGTTGAGCTTCTCCATGAGCGCGTCGTTGCGCAGCTGCAGCAGGGTGTACCTGGCGAACTGGCGGTTGGTCCTGAAGGCCATGATGAACATCATGGCGGTGAAAATGAAGAATAGCAGGGCCATGCCCCGGAAGAACGGATCTCCGGCCTGGGTCATCAGAATGATCTGCATGGGCAGCGCCTGGGGGATGGCGAAGAGCACAAAGTTGGGCAGCAGGTGGGCGAGGTAGACGGCCGCACCCGTCAGCGTCCCCCCTACGAGGAGGATGTGGAAAGCCTGTCCCAGAGGGGGGAGCTTGGCGAAAAACAGGGGAGCCGACAGCCCCCAGATGATCCCGGAGCACAAGGTGCCAAGGGCCAGAACCCGCGACCATTGCACCACGGACAGCCGCGCACGCAGCCGGTGGAAGAAGAACACGACGAGCAGACGCGGAACGGAGAAAAGAACGAGGGCGCCATACCACAACAAGAGCTCGAAGGTCGGCAGATGGCCGTAGAGAAATGCCAGGAAGAGGCTCCCGTTGAACACGTTCGCAGCTATGGAAACCCGCGAGTTGGTGACGAGAAATTCCAGCTGCCGCTCCCGAAGTTTTTCGAGCATGCGCGGATTCTCGGGTATAAATGCTCCCTCAGAGGCCTCGTTCAGGATCATTGCGTCCACCTGTGCCTGTGTCCGTAAGGTATGTAAGAATCGGCATCCTTGAAGAAGCTTCGTGTCAGTCCGCTTGTCAGAAAAGGGGCATGTCCTGACCGTTCACAGTCAACCTGCCCTGGGAGAACATGGCCTGGGTCTTGATGCTGCCGTCTTCGCGCACGATCAGATTGCGTGCCAGCAGCGGCTCGATCTGCTCAGCGTAGCGCTGCTGCACCACGGTCTCAAGATCTCCTTCAACGTGCTCTTTTTCCAAAGCGATACGCAACAGGCCCTTGAGCAGCTCCTCATGCGCGGCCATCTTCGCATCGGCTTCAAGATGCTGCAGCAACAACAGGGGATTGAGCGTCGTATCCGCGACCGGGGACAGCAGCTTGACTGAAAATGCACCCGTGAATTCACCCATGGGCGTGGTCACCTGCAGGAGCGGCATATGCAGCTCCGGCTTTCCGGCCAGTATTTTGGTGAACAGGCCTGCATAGAGTTCGCCGACCTGATCAAAAAATATTTCTGAATCCGTATCGGTCATGGAGTGGTAGAGTTGCTGCAGGCTGATCTGGAATTCGCTCATGGCTGCCGCGTCGATGTTCTTGCCAGCCAGTTCGCAGGAAGCCGGACCATAGGTCGCCCCGCTCACGCTTACGCTTTCGACGCCAAGGACCTGCGCGTAATTATAGAGAGAACCGTCACAGCTGCTGTTGGAGGAAATGCGCAGATTCCTGACGCGGACCGCGTCCCCTTCCGCCGGGATGAAGTTCATGGCCGAAATGCCGGCGTCAACCTGCCCTGCATAGACAAGCGGCAGGACCTCGACCAGATCGAAATCGGACGACAGGGCCTCAAGTTCCATGGTGCCGTCCCCGGTCTTCACCATCAGGCTCGGCATGGTCACCTCGCCGCGCACGGAGCGGGTCAAGGGAACATATTCGCCCTGCAGGGCAAGACCGCCCCAGACGACATGTTCGCCATCGATGGTCCGGTCGATGGCGGGAACGAGCACATCGCCCGCGACCTCGCCGTCAAAACCGACAAGGACTTCCGACGTGGCCTGCGCCAACTCGGGAATCCGGCTGAAAAGGCCCTGCGACATTTGGTCTGTGGCCAAGGGTTCGACAGTGCTGACAACCCGCATAAGTCCCGGCTTGCGAAAAAAGTCCGCGCCCTCGCCGGTCAAGGGACCATGGCGCAGGTCATGGCTGACGACAAAACTCACTGTCTCATTTGCGTTTGAATCGGCCAGCCCCTCGGGGACTCTCAGCTCGACCACGGTCTGCGCCGTGGAGGTGAAAAAGCCGCGCTCGTAGCTCTGGTTGGCAAGTGAGAAAAAGCCATACCGCTCATATTTCTCCAAAGCTGAAAAATACTGTTCCCGAGCCTGGCCTCCGAACATGTATGCGGCTCCCGCATAAGCTCCAAGGGCAAGGACGATCAAAAAAAACAAAAACTTTTTCACTCAGCCTCCAGGCGTACTCCGCCCAAAATTGTCACCATTCAACGCCACATGCTACCTGCTGGCACAACATGCTGAAGAAAACAACTCATATCAAGCACTTCCCAGCGCGGCCAAAATCAAGCCGCAGGCCTTGAAACAAAATGACCCCCCTGGAAACAGTTTCCAGGGGGGTACAAGGAGGGGGAGGGACTTTTTTTCTACTTCAGGACGCTTAACGTGGCCTTGGCGATGGCCAGCTCCTCGTTAGTGGGGATAACGAGGATGGCAACCTTGCTGCCGTCCGCCTGTACCGCCGTGGCGACTTTCTTGCGTCCGGCGTTGCGGGCGGGATCGATGCTGATACCCAGATGCTCGAGATTTGCGCAGACACGGGCGCGGACAATCTCGTCATTCTCGCCGATGCCGGCGGTGAAGACCAGAGCGTCCAGGGGACCGGTCACGGCGTAGTAGGCGCCGATGTATTTCTTGATGCGGTAGACAAACATGTCCACGGCCAGGGCAGCCTTCTTGTCGCCCTTTTCCGCCGCGGCGTGGATGTCGCGCATGTCGTTCATGCCGCAGATGCCCTTGAGGCCGCTCTGCTTGTTCAGGATGGAGTCGACCTCATCCATGGAGAGACCCTTCTCCTTCATGAGAAAAGGAAGGATAGCGGGATCGATGTCGCCGCTGCGGGTGCCCATCATAACCCCCGCCAGAGGGGTCAGGCCCATGGAGGTGTCGATGCACTTGCCGCCGCGCACGGCAGCCATGCTGCAGCCGTTGCCCAGGTGCAGGGTGACCAGATTCACATCATCTTCGGCCTTGCCGAGCATGGCGGCCGCCTGCTGCGCGACATAGCGGTGCGAGGTGCCGTGGAAGCCGTAACGGCGGATTTTCAGTTCTTCATAGAGCTCGTAGGGGATCGGGTACATGAAGGCTTCGGCCGGCATGGTCTGATGAAATTCGGTGTCGAACACGGCCACCTGCGGCACACCGGCGAAAAGCTCGCGGGCGACCTCGATGCCGACCAGGTTGGCCGGATTGTGCAGGGGGGACAGGTGGCAGTTTTCGCGGATCTTCTCGACCACATCGTCATCGATGAGCGTGCTCTTGAACAGGGTCTCGCCGCCCTGGACAACGCGGTGCCCGATGGCGTCGATTTCAGCGGAGGACGCAATGACGCCCGTGTCCGCGCCGGTGACCAGCTCGACCACGGTGTGCATGGCCGCGCGATGGTCGGGGAAAGCCACTTCGCGCTCGACTTCGGCCTCACGCTCGGTGCCCGGCCAGGACTTCTGGCTGACCTTGCCCATGGCGTCGCCAATGCGCTCCACCAGGCCGGTGGTCATGACCACGCCGCTGTCCATGTCGAGAAGCTGGTATTTGAGGGAGGAACTCCCGGAATTGACTACAAATATCTTCATAATATCCTCGCTATATTAAACCTTTTTCGGCCTGGGCCTGAATGGCCGTGATGGCCACGGTGTTGACGATGTCGGCGACGGAGCAGCCACGGCTCAAATCATTCACGGGCTTGTTGAGACCCTGTAGAACCGGCCCGATGGCCACGGCGTTGGCGGCGCGCTGCACGGCCTTGTAGGTGTTGTTGCCGGTGTTCAAATCCGGAAAGATGAAGACCGTGGCCCGGCCCGCGACCTGGCTGCCCGGCAGCTTCTTGGCGCCGACTTCGGGGTCGATGGCCGCGTCATACTGCAGCGGGCCTTCAAGAAGCAGGCTCGGAGCCTTTTCGCGAGCGATGCGGGTCGCCTCGATGACCACGTCCACGTCTCCTCCCGCCCCGGAATCGCCGGTGGAATACGACAACATGGCCACGCGCGGCTCAACTCCGAAAATACGGGCCGTCTCGGCAGAGTTCAGGGCGATCTCGGCCAGTTGCGGCGCAGTGGGGTTGGGATTCACGGCGCAGTCGCCGAAAACCAGGACACGGTCTTTCAGGCACATCAGGAACACACTCGACACGATGGACGCGCCGGGCTTGGTCTTGATGATCTGGAAGGCCGGACGAATGGTGTGGGCTGTGGTATTGATGGCGCCGGAGACCATGCCGTCGGCCTGGCCCTTGTAGACCATCATGGTGCCGAAATAGGTCGGGTCGACCATGCAATCGCAGGCCACTTCCTTGGATACGCCCTTTTTCTTGCGCAAATCCATGAAGGTGGAGACATAATCGTTGTAATCGGGAGAAACGCCCGGGTCGACGATGTTCACGCCGGTCAGGCTGAGACCGAGCTGTGACGTCATGGAAGCGATGGACTTGGGGTCGCCCAGAATCGTCAGGTCGACCACGCCGCGACGCAGCAGGATATCGGCGGCACGCAGGATGCGGTCATCGCCGCCTTCAGGCAGAACGATATGCTGTTTGTGCTTCTTGGCCTTCTCGATGAGGCCGTATTCGAACATCTGCGGAGTGACCTTGGTCGATTTGCGGGTGTCGAGGCGCTGGCGTAGCTCATCCGTGGCCACGTTCTCTTCGAACACGCCGAGGGCCGAGGCGATCTTCTTCTGATCGCCCGGCTCGATCTTGCCGTACATGTTGTAGAGGCGGCGCGCGGTCTGGAAGGTGGCCTCCTTGCCGAGCAGCACGGGCACGGGCACGCCGGTCCAGCCCTCGATGAGCCGGTCCACGCTCTTGCCGGGACGGATGCCGCCGGTCAGCAGGATGCCGGAAATGTCGGGATAGGACGACGACTGCCGCGAGGCCAGGCTGCTGACGACGATGTCCGAGCGGTCGCCGGGGGTGACGACGAGGCTGCCGCGTTCAATGTAATTCAGGAAATTTTCGATCTGCATGGCGGCCACGACGATATCGTCGACCTGCGCGCCCAGATTCTCCTTGCCATAAAGCACTTCCGCCCCGACCCACTTCATGACGTCGCCCACCGTGGGCTTGCCCAGAATGGCCACCTCGGGGATGATGTAGAGCAGGGTGTCCGGCTTGTTCATGGACTTCTTGAGGGCGATACGCAGTGCTTCGCGGTCCGGAACGTCGGTGCGGTTGATGACCACGCCCAGAATGTCCACGGCCTTGTCGGCGAAAGATTCCACCGCAAGCTTGGTCGAGCTTATGATCTCGTGCTCGGTCTTCTGACAGGCGTTGGATATGACCAGGAGCGGACTGCCCAGATTGGCGGCGATGTCTGCGTTGATGTCGAACTCGAACGCGGGGCTCGTTCCTTCGAAATCCGTGCCTTCGAGCAGCACGAAATCGCACTTGCTCTCCAGTTCCTTGTATTTGTTGATGACCTTTTCAATGAGCAGGGAGTGCTGGCCCGCGTTGACCAGTTCCTTGGCCTGCTGCATGGTCAGCGCGTAGGTCTCGCTGTACTGCAGGCCCAGATAGAACTGGGACAGGACAAGGTCGATATCGTGGTCCTTGCGGTCGGGAACATCATTGATGATGGGCCGGAAAAAACCGACCCGACGAATGTCGCGCAGGAGCATTTGCATGACGCCCAGAACGATGGCTGATTTTCCGCTTCGAGATTCCGTTGCCGTTATGTATAGATTTCTGGCCATAGTGCTTCCCTTGAAAGCCGGTTTCTTCTGGGGCGCGCACCGTGAGTGATTCGCGGCGACCCGTCAAATTGGTTGGTTACACAATCCGCTTATTTGTGAAAAAAAGAGAACGATTAGTCAATGCCTTTTTTTTACCGGAATTTCAACCAACTGCCTTATTAATCGAAAAGGCGCCGACGCCGGGGCCAAAGCCCTTTGCGCCGACGCCATGTCTTATTAAAGCGTTTCCGCGTAGATTTCCATGACGTGTTTGACTGCGATCTGATCCTTGTGCTGTGAAAGCATGTCGGAAATCTGCAGCATGCACGCCGGGCATCCTGTGGCCACTACCTGAGCTCCGGAAGCAACGATATTGTCCCGTTTCTGGTCGCCGATACTCTTCGATACGCTGTAGTGCTGCAGGTTGAAGCTGCCGCCGCAACCGCAGCAGCGGTCCGCATCGGCCATCTCAACAAGCTCCACGTTCGGGTTGGACTTCAAGAGCGCACGGGGCTGTTCAAAAACCTTCATGGATTTTTTGAGGTGACAGGGATCATGATACGTGACCTTGGTCCCGTGTCCGCTGACAGGCATGGAGACCTTCAGCACGTCAACCATGAACTGGTTCACGTCCATGACCTTGGCCGACATGGCCGCGATGCGATCCTGCATGCTCTGGGTCTTGTCCCCGGACATGAGCGGCCACAGTTCATGCATGGTCGCCGTGCAGGTCGCGCAGGCAGTGAGCAGATAATCGAAGTTCTCTTTTTCAAAGATCTCCAGATTACGCTTCACAAGCTTGTCAAAAGACCCCTTGTCGCCCGAAGCCAGAGCCGGGATACCGCAGCAAGCCTGCCCTGTCGGCATGTAGATGCCAACCTCATGATGCGTCAGAGCCTTGAGCACGGCCTGCCCGACATGCGGGAATATCTTGTCGATGACGCAGCCCGGAAAAAAGGCCACGCGGTATCCGCTCTTGCCAGGGCGGGTGTTGCGGGACGGCTCCAGCTTGCGCAAGGACTTCTTGGCCAGAGGCATGAAATGGCGGCCTTCGATGGCAGCCAGATCGATACGTGAACAGGACGATCCGATGACTTCGTTGGCGGGCTTGGTGAACACGCCCTGGAACTTGGAAGCCAGGTCCATCACGGAATTGAACACGCCGGGCTTGGTCAAAAGACCCTGGAAAATGGCCTTCTTGACTGCGGGCAAGCCCATGTACGTATTCACGATGACGCGGGCTTTCAGGAAGATGTCCAGCACTTTCACGCCGCTGGGACAGTTGGCCGCGCATGAGCCGCACAAGAGGCACATGTTGAGCTTTTCCTGAACGCCTTCGGGGTCCTTGATCATTTCATGGGACAGGTTTTCCAGGAGCGCGATCTTGCCCCGGGCCACATCCCCCTCATTCATGGTTTCGGCAAACACCGGGCATACCGCCTGGCACATGCCACACTTCATGCACGCGACCATCTGGTCGTCGAGTTCATGCAGCATTTTGGCCAGTTGATGTACGTCTGCAGTCATGACTAGCCTCCGATGATTTTGCCGGGATTGAGCAGGTAATTGGGATCCACTGCTTTCTTGAGCCTGCGCGAGTAAATGATGGTCGCCTTGGAGGTTTCCTTCTCCAGCCACTTGGACTTGGCCGTACCGATGCCGTGCTCGCCGGACAGGGTGCCGCCCAGAGACAGGGCCACGTCGAAGATCTCGTCAACGGCCTGCTCCACGCGATGGAATTCTTCCTTGTCACGCTTGTCGGTCAGGATGGTCGGGTGCAGGTTTCCATCACCGGCATGGCCGAAGGTCCCGATCTGCAGCTTGTACTTGGCGCCGATATTGTTGATGGCCGTGATCATGGCCGGGATCTGGCTGCGCGGCACGGTGGCGTCTTCGAGCACGGTGGTCGGACGGGCGCGGGCCAAAGCGGGCAGCGCGTTGCGGCGGGCTTCCCAGAGCTTGTTCTTCTCGGCGGCGTCCTTGGCCATCTGTACACGGCGAGCGCCGTGCTTCTTGCAGATTTCGACCACTTTCTCGGCGTCGTCCTCGACTAGGGCGATATGCCCGCCGTCGACCTCGATCAGCAGAATGGCTGCGGCGTCGCGCGGCAGGCCGGCCTTGGTGAAGTCTTCGACGTAGTTGATGGTCGCATTGTCCAGAAGCTCAAGGGTGCAGGGTACGATCTTGTTGGCGATGATGGCCGCGACCGTTTCGGAAGCCTTGGCGATGTCGTCGAATTCGGCGAGCATGGCCTTGGAGGCGACTGGCGGCGGAACGAGCTTCAGGATGATCTCGTCGAAGACGCCAAGGGTCCCTTCGGAACCGACCATGAGCTGGGCGATATTGAGGCCCGTGACGCATTTGACGGTCTTGCCGCCGGATTTGATGTATTCGCCCTCGGCGTTCCAGAAATTGACGCCCATGACGTAGTCTTTGGTCACGCCGTATTTGAGTCCGCGCAGGCCGCCGGCGTTCTCGCTGACGTTGCCGCCCAGGGTGGAGACAGCCTGGGAGCCCGGATCCGGCGGATAGAACAGGCCGCGTTTGGCCACTTCGGCCGCAAACTTGGCGGTGACCACGCCGGGCTGAACCACGGCGTAGAGGTCCTGTTCGTTGATTTCCAAAATTTTATTGAGACCGTTGGTCAGAATGACGACGCCATGTTCCTTGGTGGGAATGGTGCCGCCGCTCAAGTTGGTGCCGGCGCCGCGAACGGTCATGGGCAGCTTGTTCTCGTTGCACAGAGCCACGGTTTTGCCCAGCTGCTCGCTGTTTGTCGGACGCAAAACCAGCTCCGGGATGACCGCGTCAAGCACTGCGGCATCGTATGAATAGGAATGCCGGTCGGACTCGCTCTCGAGGACATTTTCTTTGCCCAGCAGGTTTGTGAACTCAGTGAGCAGACTCGTCGAAATCATTATTCTCTCCTTGCGTGAGATTCTTATGGATTCTCATGAAATGCGGTCCCGAAAGCCTTGCGCGAACCTTCGGGACCGCCTGGTAACTTAGAACAGGTGAGGCAGGAAGACAAAGCTCATCAAAGTGGCGATGATGCCCACGACAATGCCGTAGAGCATGAAGGGCCAGAAGGTGCGCTTCAAGATCATGCCTTCGCGGCCGATGAGGCCGGTCACGGCGCAGACAGCCACGATGTTGTGGATGCAGACCATGTTGCCCATGGCGCCACCGGCGACCTGGGCGGCCACGATGATCTGACGGGGCAGTTCGAGCTGCTGGGCCACGCCCCACTGGAATTCCGCGAACAGAAGGTCGGAGACCGTGTTCGAGCCGGTGATGAACGCACCCAGGCCACCGACATAGGAGGCCAGCATCGGCCAGGCGTTACCCGCGAAAGCGGCAACGGTCTTGGCCATGGCCAGAGGCATGGAGGGGTAGTTGTTGGGGTTCAGGACGGCATCGGCAACACCGGAACCGCGGAAGATGGAAACCAGGGCCACGGCGGCAAACAGTGCGATGGTCGGAGCCTTCATCTTGACGAAGGATTCGGTCCAGGCCTGCTTGACGGCTTCGCCCTTCATGCCGTGGATCAGGATGGTCAGCAGCGCGACCAGCATGAAAGGAATGGTGCCGGGCAGGTACAGATAATCAATGGAGGCTGAAACGCCCTTGTAGCCGAGGATGTCGTTGAAAGGCAGCTTCTGGGCGGCCAGGACGGCCTTGAGGCCCAGTTCGGGGATACGGGTCACGACCAGGATGGCGCCGATCAGGATGTAGGGCAGCCATGCCTTGAACTGGCTCATGTGGGGCTTGAACTCGGTGTTGGTGGACGTGGCGATGGTGCCGGTCCAGTCAGAGTCCCATGTGGACTGCGGGCCGAAATCCCAGCTTTCCTTGGGCACGCAGAAACCGGCCTTGGCGCCGGCAACGATGATGCCCAGACCAACCAGACCACCGATCAGGGACGGGAACTCAGGTCCGACCAGCCAAGCGAAGGTCAGGTAAGGAACAATGAAGGCCACGGCGGCGAAAACACAGAACTGCCAGGCGGCAAAGCCTTCGCTCCAGGACTTGTTCTTGCCGAAGAAGCGGGTCAGAAAGCCGAGCATGAAGATGGGCAGGATGAAGATCATGGGACCGTACATGACGGTAACCCACTGACCGATGACCTTGGCGAAGGAACCGAAATCGGTGAAGTTCAAACCGACGGTGCCGGCCTCGACCGCGCCTGTAGCCAACGGTCCGAGGAACTTCAAGCCGACCAGGATGGGTGTTCCGACCGCGCCGAAAGATACGGGGAAGGAGTTGAAGACCAGGCAGATGACCGCTGCGGCCAAGGGCGGGAAGCCCAGGGACAGCAAGAGCGGAGCGGCCAGGGCGGCAGGCGTGCCGAAACCGGCCGCGCCTTCGATGAAGGCCGCGAACATGAAGCCGATGATGATGGCCTGGATGCGCTTGTCACGGCTGATGCCCTGCATGCCGTACTGAATGGTTTCCATGCCACCTGAATATTTCAGGGTGTACAGGATGATGATCGCGCCGAAGACGATGATCAAAACGCCGATGGCGACCACAATACCCTGAAGCGACAAGGCCGCGACATAACCGACGGGCAGATTCCACGCGAGAATTGCGCCGAGGACACACACAAGCCACGCAAGGGGCATGGCTTTCGTAGACGGCCAGCGCATGCCGACCATCAGAACAAGAGCCACCAGAATGGGCAACAGAGCCACCATTGCCAAGACAGTAATTGACATATCTCCCTCCAATAAAACTGATGAATGGACCGCCGGCCCGAAAGGGACCCCACCCTTTCGGGCCGGCAGCTTGCCTTTACCTATTTGCCGGCGCGGCCGTCATCGCAGGGCAAGCCGGGCTTATTCGCCCCCGCATGCTCCGCCGTCGCCGTCAATGTACAACCCTCGCCCGCCGCAGCAGATACGGTGACAGGAGCGGAAGCCGCCTTGCCCGCCGTGGGCTCCTGCTTGGCAAGGTACTCGTACATTTCAAAACGCTGCAGATAATCCTGCTCGATCTGGGTCCGCAGTCTCTTGGAGTCTTCGGGCGCGATCTTTTCGAGCAGAGCGTATCTGTTTTCGCTGGCCAGGAATTCCTGGATGCTTCCGTCCGGAGCCTTGGAGTCCAGGATAAACGGATTCTTGCCCTCTTCGGACAACAAGGGGTTGAAGCGGTACAGCGGCCAGTAGCCGGACTGTACGGCCAGCTTCGATTCGAGCTGGGTCTTGCCCATGCCTCTGCGAAGCCCCTGGTTGATGCACGGAGCGTAGGCGATGATCAGGGACGGTCCGGGGTAGGCTTCCGCTTCGCGCAGGGCCTTGAGGAGCTGCTGCTTGTCGTAGCCCATGGAAACCGTGGCCACGTAGACATAGCCGTAACTCATGACCATGCGTCCGAGATCCTTCTTCCCTGTCCGCTTTCCTGCGGCAGCGAATTTGGCGATGGAACCAAGCGGAGTCGCCTTGGAGGACTGTCCGCCAGTGTTGGAGTACACTTCCGTGTCCATCACCAGAACGTTGATGTCTTCGCCAGAGGCCAGAACATGATCCAGCCCGCCATAGCCGATATCGTAAGCCCATCCGTCACCGCCGAAGATCCAGAAGGAGTTCTTGGCGAACAGCTCTTCGCGCTCATAGATGGCGTCGAGCAGTTCGTCGCGGTGCATGAAGGCCAGGATGTCACGAACGTTGTCGCCGTATTCCTTGCATTTTTCGGCGTTGGCGCGATTTTCGAGCCAACCCTTGAAGGCTTCGGCCAGATCTTCGGGCAGTTCGCCTTCCAGGGCCTTGGCGACCAGGTCGGCCAGCTTGGCCTGACGCTGGGCATAAGCCATCTGGATGCCGTAGCCGAATTCGGCCGCATCCTCGAACAGGGAGTTGCCCCAGGCAGGACCATGACCATCGGCGTTGACCGTGTACGGAGTGGTCGGAGCGGAAGCGCCCCAGATGGAGGAGCAGCCCGTGGCGTTGGCGATGATCATGCGCTCGCCGAAGAGCTGGGTCATGACTTTTACATACGGGGTCTCGCCGCAACCGGCGCAGGCGCCGGAGAATTCCATCAGCGGCTTCTGGAACTGACTGCCCTTGACGGTGTCACGGCGGGTCAGGTTGTCCTTGAAAGGAACGGTGACCGAGAAGTCGTAGTTGGGCACTTCGCGTCCGGTCTGGGTCTCCAGGGGCTTCATGACCAGGGCGGTGTTCTTGGCCGGACAGATGTCGGCGCAGTTACCGCAGCCCATGCAGTCCAGGGCGTTGACCTGGATGCGGAACTTCATGCCCTTGAATTCCTTGCCGATGGCGTCGAGGGTCTCGAAGGTCTCGGGAGCGTCGGCCATCTCTTCTTCGGTCAAGAGCACGGGGATGATGGCCGCGTGCGGGCAGACAAAGGAGCACTGGTTGCACTGGATGCAGTTGGCTGCGATCCATTCGGGCACGTTGATGGCCACGCCGCGCTTCTCGAACTGGGAGGTGGCCACAGGGAACAGACCATCGGGCTCGAAAGCGGAGACAGGCAGGCTGTCGCCCTTCTGGGCCAGGATGGGACGCATGACGTTCTTGACGAAATCAGGCACATCCTGATCCGTTGCGCATTCGCAGGCGGCGTCGGCCCAGGCGGCCGGAACCTTGATCTCGATCAGATTGGCGGAGGCCTGATCCACGGCGGCGATGTTCATGTTGACGATCTTGTCGCCCTTCTTGCCGTAGGCCTTCTTGATGGCCTTCTTCAAGAGAGCCACGGCCTCTTCGAAGGGCATGACGTTGGCGAGCTTGAAGAAAGCGGTCTGCATGACCATGTTGATGCGGTTGCCAAGGCCGGCTTCGGCCGCGATCTTGACCGCGTCGATGTTGTAGAACTTGAGGTTCTTCTTGGCGATGGTGCGGCGCATGGATGCGGGTAGTTCCTTCTCCATGTCCTCGGCGGTCCAGTTGGAGTTCAAGACGAAGGTGCCGCCGTCCTTGATGCCGTCGAGCACGTCGTAGGTGTGCACATAGCTGGCCTTGTGGCAGGCAATGTAGTCTGCGGCGTTGACCAGATACGTGGACTGGATGGGCTCCTTGCCGAAACGCAGGTGGGACACGGTGATGCCGCCGGACTTCTTGGAGTCGTAGGCGAAATAGCCCTGGGCGTACATGTCGGTGTTGTCGCCGATGATCTTGATGGCTTCCTTGTTGGCGCCGACGGTGCCGTCGGAGCCCAGGCCCCAGAACTTGCACTGCACGGTGCCGGCCGGGGTGGTGTCGGCGAAGGCCGGCACGTCGAGGGAGGTGTGGGTCACATCGTCGTCGATGCCGACGTTGAAGTGATGCTTGGGCTGAGCGACCATCATGTTGTCATACACGGCCTTGACCATGGCCGGGGTGAACTCCTTGGAGCCGAGGCCATAGCGGCCGGCGACGATCTCGGGCATTTCGCCGCGTTCCATGTAGGCGGTGCAGATGTCCTTGTAGAGCGGATCGCCCTTGGCGCCGGGCTCCTTGGTGCGGTCGAGCACGGTGATGACGGAAGCCGTGGCGGGCAGAACCTGCAGGAAGTACTCGGGCAGGAACGGACGATACAGGCGGACCTTGACCAGGCCGACCTTCTCGCCCTTGGCCAGGAGGTGGCGCACCACTTCCTCGATGGTTTCACAGGAAGATCCCATGGCCACGATGACGCGCTCGGCCTGCGGGTGGCCGACATAGTCGAAAGGCTTGTAGGAACGGCCAGTGATGGAGGTGACCTTCTTCATCTGCTCGACCACGATGGAAGAGAGCTGATCGTAGTAGACATTGGAAGCTTCACGGCCCTGGTAGTAAATGTCCGGATTCTGGGCGGTGCCGCGAATGGACGGATTGGCCGGGCTCATGGCGCGCTCGCGGAATTCGGCGATGGCCTCGTGATTGACGACCTTCTTGATGTCTTCGTAGTCGATGACTTCGATCTTCTGAATTTCATGGGAAGAACGGAAGCCGTCGAAGAAGTGCAGGAAGGGGATGCTCGATTCAATGGAAGACAGGTGCGCGACCAGAGCCAGATCCATGCATTCCTGCACGGAGCTGGAAGCCAGCATGGCGAAACCGGTCTGGCGACAGGCCATGACGTCCTGATGATCGCCGAAGATGGACAGGGCATGCGCGGCAACGGCGCGTGCGCTGACATGGAAGACGCCGGGAAGCAATTCGCCGGAAATCTTGTACATGTTCGGGATCATGAGCAAAAGGCCCTGGGAACAGGTAAAGGTGGAGGTCAGCGCGCCACCGGCCAGGGAGCCGTGCACCGCACCGGCAGCGCCGGCCTCGGACTGCATCTGGCGAACCATGACCTTCTGATCAAAAATATTGAGTCGCCCCTGCGCGGCCCATTCATCAGCGATCTCTCCCATGGTCGAGGACGGGGTGATCGGATAAATTGCTGCCGTGTCGCTCATCGCATAAGCGATATGGGTGACGGCGGTATTTCCATCCATGGTTTTCATATTTTTAGCCATGTATCTTCTCCTAAAAGCCAAGTTGTTGTTTTCAAGCGATTTCGCAACGTTTCTCGTGCTTCGGCTCGCTTTAAACAAGTTTTGTGCCACTCAACAAAAACTACCTAACCAATTGAAATAAAGAAAACTTATGAGACACTGATCATATTTGTCATAGCCCCCCTTCCGGTTTGTCTGAAAAAAAAGACAATATATATTTTTCCGTGGAAATAGCACGTTAGTTCGGGAATGCAAACATACAACTTCAATCCGGTTAACGCGCTTAAATGGCTGGTTAATGGTCAAAAAAGAGAATTTCAAACCGGCGTCCATTTTTCCGGACAAAAGAAATCGGCTTCCCTCAATAATGCGATCTCCGAACAAAGATTGCCCCACACTTCCACGATTCACGCCTTTCCCACCCCTCAACGGGGGATCGCCTGAGGTGTCAGGCCCATGTTTCCGTCCGATTTTCCGGACACGAACTGATCTTTTAAGTGTATTACAATTTGGTTGACTAAACAACCATTTTTCTTCAGTCTCGATTCAGAGTCGTCATGCGGGGCTCTGGACAGCCTCGATTCCGGGAACCACAGCTGTTTCAAAATTGCACAAATCGTATCATCCTGACGCGTCCGGTGTTTCAAATGTGCACAATAACGCAGATGAAACAGTGCGCTCCGAAATCGATACGAGGAGGCAGTTCTCGACGGCAACGTATTGGAAAAACGAGTTTATTCCAGCGTCACAAACTGCGGAAACACCAAACCACACAGGCGTTGGCAGCAATTTTGCACATCAAAGTAACCAAGCAGCTTGCCAAGAAGGCTAAAACTGCTATATATAGAGTTAATGGGAGGTCTAACATGAAAGGAAAAAGCATAACAAAAAATGGCGTGATTCGAGGATTGTCGCAAAACGAAACGATGCAGTTGTCACAATTGCTGACATCCATGCAAAAGCAACGCATCAACGACGGCGACAGCGTCCTGGTCAAGACGGAATATATTGTTGATTCCTGGAAAGAATACTGGCTCGGAAAAGAGCAGGACGAAGAACAGGACTATTAGGCTTCGATATCGTGCTTTTTGAGCATGGCGTAAAGGTGCGACCTGGAAAGCCCTGAAACAGCCAGCATCTTCTGAATATCCTTGCCGTGGCTGCCCACGAGCCGAAGCAGGTATTCCCTTTCCTTGGACGTTTTGAAGTCCTTCAATGTGGGCAGGGCCTCCTCCACTTCATCCAACGCATCCTCCGGCCCCGCTTCCCCATCAGCTCTCCCTTTACCCAGTTTGGTCTTGGCGACCCGAATACGCACTGCCTGGGGCAGGTGCTGGGCATAGACCGTTTTCTCGGCCCCCGACAGCACGAACGCCTGTTCAATGGTATTGAATAGTTCGCGTACATTGCCGGGCCAGTCGTATCGCTTGAGCATCTCGACCAGCTCCGGATCCATCTCCTTGATCGGTATGTTTCTTTGCCGGCACAGTTTGTCGATATGGTGGCGAGCCAGGATGATCACGTCCTCCTCGCGTTCGCGCAAGGCGGGCAGATGCAGCTGGATGGTGTTGATGCGATAGAACAGATCCTGCCTGAATTCACCGGCCTTGACCATGACCGCAAGGTCACGGTTCGTGGCCGAGATGAGCCTGAAATCACTTTCCAGTTCCTGGTTTGAACCCACCGGCCTGAAGCGGCGCTCCTGCAGGACACGCAAGAAGGTTTTTTGCGCCGAAAGCGGCAACTCCCCGATTTCATCCAGAAAAAGCGTACCCTGATCCGCCAGCTTGACCAGCCCTGTCCTGTCGCGCGCCGCGCCGGTGAACGAGCCTTTGGTATGGCCGAAAAGAATGCTCTCAAGCAGGGATTCGGTCAGGGAGGCGCAGTCGACGACAACAAAAGCCCGCGCCGAGCGCAGACTGTTGCGGTGGATGGTGCGGGCCAGCAGCTCCTTGCCGGTTCCCGTCTCTCCGGTGACCAGTACGGTGGAGTCCGACCCGCTGGCCTGGGCAATGCGTTCGTAGCATTGGCGCATGACGCTGCTCTCCCCCACCACGTCTTTCAAATCCAGAGCCATTGCCTGGCCCATGGCTTTTTTCTCCTGACGGTACGCCAGGGCGCGATTCAGGGTCTCTTTAATCTGCTTGATGGGCGAGGGTTTGACC
Organism: Desulfomicrobium baculatum DSM 4028; assembly: GCF_000023225.1. Lineage (NCBI taxonomy): Bacteria > Pseudomonadati > Thermodesulfobacteriota > Desulfovibrionia > Desulfovibrionales > Desulfomicrobiaceae > Desulfomicrobium > Desulfomicrobium baculatum. The sequence continues at coordinate 1,132,805 of NC_013173.1, read as the reverse complement.
AGATAGTCCCAAACCCCGCCCTGGATCGCCAATTCAGCGCCGTCGGGATCGCCCTGGCCCGTCAATACGATCACATCGGGCGGAGCTTCGTGGTTGCGAATCTGGCCCAGCGCTTCCAGGCCGTTGCCGTCGGGAAGACGCACATCGAGAAAGACAAGGTCGAACTCCATGCGTCCCAGATAGGCCAGCCCGTCCTTCAAGGTATGGGCCGCGAGGCACTCGTGCCCAAGACGCAAATTCAGGCTCTGCAGCGTCTCGCAAACCTGCGGATCATCGTCGATAATGAGTATCCTGGCCATTATGCTTCCTTGTCCAGAACATCGCGGATGGCGCGTCCGAGCATGTCCTTATTGTACGGTTTACTCAGGAAAAATTTGATGTTTCCGGCCTGGCCCAGAAATTCCTCGGCCTGCTTTCTCCCGGAAACCATGATCACCGGCAAATCAGGCCGACGCTCTTGCAAAATTCCTGCAACATCGAAGCCGTTCATGCCGGGCATGTCAAAATCCGTAATGACCAGATCAAAAGGCAAGCCCTCCTCGCAAAGAGTGAAGACGGCTTCGGCAGGATTCTGAAAGGAATGCACTTCATAGCCGAGCTGCTCAAGAACACGGGGTATGAGCAGCAACTGGTCCTCGTCGTCCTCGATGAAGGCCAGCCTCTCATTGCCCATGGCCAGAGCGCCCGCACACTCGCCGGGCAGGAGGCACAGCTCGTTCATGGTCGGCAGCAGGATGTCGAAGCGGGTGAAACCCGCAGTGCTGACGAGCCTGATTTCGCCACCATGGTTGCGCACGATTCCATGCACCACGGCCAGCCCCAGGCCGGTCCCCTCGCCCTTGCCCTTGGTGGTGAAGAACGGATCGTAGATCTTGTCCTGGATATCCTCGTCGATGCCGGGACCGTCGTCTTCGATACACAGCCTGCTGTAGACTCCCGGGACAAGATTGCCGAGCTGCGCGTCATCGCGGTCCAAGATCATTTTGCTCAAGCGGATGGAAATATTGCCGCCGCCCTCGCCCAAAGCCTGAAATGCGTTGGTCGCAAGGTTCATGACGATCTGATGAACCTGTGTCGGGTCGGCCAGGCAGAGCGGCAGGTCGTCTTCAATTTCGGCCAGGACCGTGATGTTGCGCGGCATGGACACGCGAATGAGGGCCACGGCTTCACTGACGACCTCACGCAGGTCCGTGGGCAGAAATCCTTCCTGGGTTGGCCTGCTGAAAGTCAGAATCTGCTTGATCAGACCGCTGCCGCGAACAGCGGCCTTGAGAGAGCGCTCCAGATCCTTCCAGTTCAGGCTGTCTTCGGGGATATCTTCCATGGCGAGTTCGGTAGAGTTCATGATCGATGTCAATATATTATTGAAATCATGGGCGATTCCTCCGGCTAGAGTGCCGATCGCCTCCATTTTCTGAGACTGTAGCAGCTGTTTTTCCAGGTTCATGGTCTGGGTAATGTCCTCGGCAGTGCTGAGGATACCCACCACCTCCCCGTGCGGTCCGTGCAGGGGCACCTTGTTGACCAGCAGCCACATGTTCTCGCCGGCCAGGTTGCGCGTCTCCAGACGCAGTCGAAATCGCGGCTCGTCGGTCTCGACCACTTCCTGGTCGAGCCTGGAAATCTGCTCCACCTCATGGGCATAGCTCACAACCTCGGCGTACTTCTTGCCGTAAATGACCGAAAGTTCGGTCTGGCCGACATGCGCCAGAAAATTTCGATTCGCGCCGATGATTCTCAATTCGCGATCCTTCCAGTGCACAAGCTGGGGGATGGTATCAAGGACCAGCTGCAACATGGCCTCGGATGCGGCCAGAGCCAGCTCCGCAGCCTTGCGGTCCGTGATGTCCTCCACGAATCCCTCGAAATGGCAGAAATCGTCATTGCATCCGCGCACGGCACGGGCGTTCAGATTGGCGGTAATGATTTCGCCGGCACGGGTGCGGAAAAGAACCTCGAACTCCACACTGCCTCTGTTTTGCTGGTAGAGGTCGACAACCCTCTCCCGATCGCTTTGCTGAAAATACAGGGACGAGATATTCGGATTGCCCGCGATCAGCGCTTCCGGGCTCGCGTAGCCGAGCATCCTGGCCAGGGCAGGGTTTGCGACCATCCAGGAGCCATCGGGCGTGGTCTGAAAAATGCCCAGGGCCGAATTTTCGAAAATGGTGCGGTATTTTTCCTCGGCTGCGCGCAGATCGTCCTCGGCTTTCTTGCGATCGGAGATGTCGTAGATGACGCCGACTATCCCGGCATTCTCACCCTGGGCGTCGGCGTAGGTGGCCTTGTGCAGCACCGCCGGGCGCAACGTGCCGTCGCCGTGCCGGATCTGGGCCTCGTAGGAATCCATGCGCAGGTCGAGCAGGGGCGCAAAACGCGTCTCGACCAGCGCCAGCTCCTGGGACTCGAAACCCTTGTCATGCTCCCAGCTGACCCCGAACCAGTGCTCGAACGCCCGGTTTATTCCAGCGATGGCTCCGCTGCGGTCCGTGAAATAGATGGGGATGGGCAGCGTATCCATGAGGGTGCGCAGAAACGAGAGCTGGTTCTTGATCCGCACCTCGATCTGCTTGCGCTCCCAGATGTTGATCACCAGCAGGATGAGCACCAGCGACAAGATGACCAGACTTATGATGATGGTCCAGAACTGGTGCCTGTTGATGGAATAGAACGGGGAAGGCTCGTTGATGAGGATGCTGCCTTCGGGCAACAGGTTCTGATTGATGCCCAGGCGCATGAGGACGCGGTAGTCGAACTTGGGCGGATCGTCCGGACTGATGGATATTTCAATGTCGGCCGGGGATTCGCCGTCCAGAATGCGCAGCCCCATCTCCGCCACGGCCTGGCCGTGGCTGAATCCGCTGATCATCTTTCCACCCACCATGCCGTGGCCGAGCAAAAACTCCCAGGCGCTGTAGAGCGGCACGCCCGTTTCCCGCCATACTATTTCAAGCAGATCCTGGGCCGAATACACGGCCTCGCCCACATCCTTGTAAAAGGGGATGAAGAAAAAGATGCTGTCGGCAGAAGCGAAACGCACTTTTGCCACCAATTCGTCGAGAGTGAACTCATCCAGAAATTCGACCTCGATCTCCTTGGGCAGGCCGGGAACCTGCGCCCGGACCTGATTGGCAATGGCCACCCCGGTCATGCTCTGATCACCGATGACCACCAGGCGCTTCTTTCCCGGATGAAATTGAAGCGCCAGTTCGATATTCCACGGCACTTCGAATTCTTCCAGCACTCCGGTCATGCGTGAACGCATGGGCACCTGCCCAGCCTCCACGTCATTGATTCCGCAAAAAACGATGGGAACATTGGGAAAAAGATCCTCGCCGTGCTCTGAAATAAATTCATAAGCATTATTGTCAGAAGTGACGATAAGATCAAAATGCGTCGTTTTGAACTTAAACTTATAGTAATTAAAAAGTATTTCATTAATTTTTTCTCCAGAGTATCTCTTCGAATCCATATATTCTATCTGAAGATAAATATTCTTCCCGCTACTCCTGAATTTTTCGCGCACGCCATCGAATATACTATCGGACCATTCATATCCGTTATGGTAAGAATTTATGTACAATACATTAATCTTTTTTTCATCCTGACCAAAAGCATGAGGGATGAATAAAAACATGAGCAGACAAAAAAATATATTCCGCACGCGATCTCCAAAAAGTTCAATGCAAAAATTGAAACGGTTCGTCAAAGATATATGGATCTTTGACGAACCGTTTCAACAAAATCTATCTTACAGCGTTTAAATTCTTCAACGCGATATAGAGAGCCTGAGTGCCCATGTTTTCCAATCCCTGCGCCATGGCCGCGATATAAAGCTGTTCGACCAGGGCAAGGCCGGGCAAGGCGATGCCCATTTTGCGGGCTTCGGCCAGGGCGATACCCATGTCCTTCACGAAGTGCTTGATGAAAAAGCCCGGATCATAGTCATCCTTGGCGATCCGACGACCCAGGTTGTTGATGGACCAGGACCCGGCCGCCCCGCTGCCGATGACGTCGATGACGTCGTCCACGTCCAGACCGGACTTCACGGCGTAGAGCAGGGATTCCACAACTCCGATCATGGTCCCGGCGATGAGAATCTGGTTACTCATCTTGGTGTGCTGACCGGCACCGGGAGCGCCCATGAGGCGGATGTTCTTCCCCATCTTCTCGAACAGGGGCAGGGTCCGGTCAAATGGCTCCTGCTCACCGCCGACCATGATGGCCAGGCTTGCGCCGCGCGCACCGAGATCGCCGCCGGAGACCGGAGCATCCAGAGCGGCCACTCCACGAGCCCGCGCCGCCTGATAAATCTCCGTGGCCAGAGCCGGCTCGGAGGTGGTCATATCCACAAGCACCGCCCCTGGCGCGGCCTGATCCACAAGCCCGCCCTCACCCAGATACACGGCTCTCACATCGGCCGGATAACCGACGATGGTGAACACGAATTCCGACCCCTTAGCGACATCGCCAGGGGTGTCGCACCACTGCGCTCCAGCGGCGATGGTGCTTTGGCCGGAAGCCTTGGTGCGCGTATGGACCTTGACCTCATGACCTGCCGCAAGCAGGTGACCACACATGGAACGCCCCATGACACCGATTCCGACCCAGCCTATTTTGCTCATGATTCCTCCAGAGTTAATTCAAACTATGTGCAATTCTCAAACCAAAACAGCCATCCGCCGCAAGCCGGAGGCATTCACATAAAACTGAAAATTCGAGTGTACTGCAATTTCAGCAGAAAAAAAATTATTTGCCAAAGCAAAAAAACATACTTATAAGGAACGATTATTTCGGATTCAAATTAGACCATACGAGGATGCCATGATCTGCCAGAAATGCGGAAGCGACAGTGTCACCGATGAAACCATCTCCTACCAGATGGAATGCCGTAACCACCTGTTTTGCTTCGAAGATGTTCCAGCCCCCAAATGTTCCGAATGTGGACATTTCATCATAACACAGGAAGCGATGGGCATCATGCTGACCAAGATCGAGCAGTTGTCGCAAAAAGCCACCATATCCTATCACAGGTGCAGATGGCCCAAATCCCAGCTTATCGACGAACAGGACCAGCAGGATGTCGAAATCCAGGTCGCTGCGGAACTTGTGGAAACAATCAATAAAAGTTCACGCAAATAACTCATTGCGATCCTCCCGAAAAAAGCCGCCCCTCGCGGCTTTTTTTTTGGACTTGCCACCGCCCAAAGTCAAACCCTCCGCAATGCCGAACCTGGTGGCAAATGTGATGCCGCCCTCGTGCTATGCACAGTTTTTTCCTGGCCACGAACGCTATCTGCGTACGAAGGATAACCAGACCGGTACCTGCGTCCTCGGCAAGGCCCCACTCAGCGTACCTATCCATCCTTATGGACAAAATCATTTAATACGCCCGCATTCGTCCCGCCCTGAATTCCGCAATCCATCTTCACACGCGAAAAAGAGCCTAAGCATCTGTAAGTAAAAAATACTGCGCGATGTCTATTAAAATAAAGAGGAGAACTCATTAATAGGCGCTGTAAAAATCTTAGGTAAAAATGCGTCCCCCCCCCTTGGAGAAGGAATTTACGCATTTCCAACCACCTGAAAAAAAAAGGGGGCGCCCTGATGGAAACACGTTTGCCTACCCATGCGGGGGCGCTTGTTTGCGGGCATGGCTTTTCGCGATTGAAAAGACAAGGCGCAACCCGGACAAAAACATAAGGAACACGCCCATGACAAAAAAAAGAATTCTACTGGTCGAGGACGACCATCTGCTGCGGATGGGGCTCAAATCCATGATCGACCTGCATGGCGAGTACGTGATCGACGATGACGTCGCCAATGGAAAAGACGCGCTGCGATCATTTAAAATGAAAAAGCAGGACGTGATTCTGCTTGATTTGCGCCTTCCGGATATTCCCGGTACGGAAGTTCTGCAAAGGATCAGGCAAATCGAGCCGAGCGTGAAAGTCATTGTACTCACAGCCAGCGACGACAACGACTTCATCTTCGAGGCACTGGAACATGGCGCCAATGCCTATGTTCTGAAAGGGGCGAACCCGGATGAACTTTTCCTGGCCGTGCACTATGCCCTGGAGGGCGGTCTGTTTATCAGTCCTCATCTGGCCAAGGTTATTGTCCGGGACTACCTTCTTGTGAACCGGCAACGCAAAGCCCTGCCGCCCATGAAAAACCTCACCGCCCGCGAAAAAGAAATTGTTAGGCATATCATAGATGGCTGGAAAAGCAAGGAAATCGCGGAATCACTCTTCATCAGCATAAAGACGGTGGACAAACACCGCTCCAACATTCTGGGCAAGCTCGGCATCAACAGCAGCAACCAGTTGCGCCACGGGAGTCTTTTCTTGCCGGAAGACTAAGACGACGTGGCACGCATTTGAATGAACCGGATCTTCAACAACCTGAACAGTCGAACCCCGTAAAACGACTCCTGCAAGAACAATCGCGGGGCTTCCCGAACAGAAAGGCGTATCAATGCACGAAAGCAATTTGTCCTGTCCCCGAAAAACGGTCCTTTTGGTTGATGATGACGAAATATGCCGCTGCGTCACCTCCGAAATTCTGGAAAACCTTGGGGTTACGGTCCACCATGCTGCGGACGCTGGTCGGGCGATATGCCTTGCAAAAGCAAATCACTACGACCTGATCCTGCTCGACCTGTACATGCCCTCCATGAACGGCATAGACCTCGCGAGGCTCCTGCAGGAAAGCGGCGCCGCCGCGGAAGATAGAATTTTTCTGCTGACGGGTGAAGAACCGGAAGCCGTATTGAAAAAAATACAGGCGGGAAACACGCTTCGAATCTTTCACAAGCCCTTGGACAAAGCTCAGGTCATGTCTTTCTTCTCCACCCAAAAAAATGAAGAACTGCCCGAAGCGGTCACTGCTCAGACCGTAAAAATCAAGGGCTTTGACATGTCTTTGGCCCTGGCTAATTTCCTGGGGAACGAATCCGCGTTTTTCAGCATCTTGCGTGAGTTTCCCCGCTACGGTGCGACTTTCATCTCCGACTACTCATCCTATTTGAAGGCCAAAAACATCAAGGAATGCCTGCGCCTCGCACACAGCCTCAAAGGGTCATCACTCATGATCGGCGCTACCGAGATAAACAGGGTGGCAAAAGAACTCGAGTCGGCATGTTACTCTGCCTCAGACGTGCAGCGCATCGAAGAAGCCTACAAAAAAATTGAAGCCAAAATCCTTGAAGCTTCGGAAAGCGTCAAAAATCACTTTCAGCATCACGGCAACCCATAAAAATCTCCCGGCCGAGCGTCTTCATGTCCTTCGGAAAAGACGCACTCCGGCGGGATGATCCTCAAGCCGAAGGCCCATGCCTGCCAACTCCGCGCGAAGCGCGTCGGCCCGGACAAAATCCTTTGCCTTGCGTGCCTCCTCGCGACGCCCGACCAGATCGGCAGCCTCGCGCGGCCAGGATTTTTCAGCCAGCGGCAGGCGCGCGTGATCCAGATAACCCAGCACCCGGTCGCAGGCCAGAAGCTGCTCGGCCACTAGCGCGGCCTCGTCCGTGCTCATCTTTCCGGCCCGGGAATTGACGGTCTTGGCGAAGGCAAAGAGCGCCGGCCAAAAATGGGCCAGATCAAGATTGTCGTCGAGGGCCGTGGCAAAAGCGGTTTTCAGGTCGTAAATCGCCTGCTCAAGCTCCGCGGATACGCCCGTTCCAGCGCCGCCCAGAGATGCAGACACATAGGCGTCCTGTAGCCGGTTCTGATTTTTGACCCACATGACAAGACTTTCCGGCGAATAGGCCAGGGATTTGAGGTAGGACGCGGACAGCAGCCACAGCCGCAGGGCAGGTCCTGTGCCCGCGATTTCGAGGGCTTCCGCGAGCGAGGGCACCGCCTCACCCGGCTCACGCGGGGTCACGGGCTGGGACACCATCCAGGCCATGGGACGCACCCCGGCCCCGGCGCTCCAGATGGCGCTGAAATTGTCCAGATGTGGAAAGCGATGCGACTCGGCCGCGAACATGACCGAGACCGAACCCAGGGCGTCCAGGGCGGTGGCCGCCAATTGCAGAAACCAGCTCGGCCGGACCTTGCCCCATTCGGTCTCGATCACGTCACCGAGCTTGAGGTCCTGCAAGGTGGCCCTCTTGAGGAGCGTGAAGTCGGCCGGATTATCCTTCACATAGTCGGCCAGATCCACGGTATAACCCAGATTCATGCCCGCCGTGTCCACGCACGAGATCTGCCCGTAGGTCTTGTCCCGGGTCACGTCGAAATAGACGGACCGGAGCTTCTCGTAGGCCTGCCCCTTGACCAGCAGCTTGCGTGCAAGGCCCAGGGCGCGCTCCTGACTGGCTCCGGCCAGAGGAAAGAGCACCGTATCCGACACACCCAGGGCTTTCGCGTGGGCGAGCATGAACTCCCGCGCCCGCAGCCCGAAATCCTGCAACCCGATCTTGGCCTCCCGGGCCGCCGCCAGGGCGCGGTCATCCATGTCCGCCAGGCCCACGGCCAGGCGCACGCTCTGCCCCCGCTCGACCAGGGCCTTGGCCAGGACGTCCAGCCAGACAATGCGCCGCCAGACATCCAGCTCGCCCAGGTCGTCAAGGCTCGGCCCCGGCGTGAACAGCGCGTGCCCGCCGGCAGGACTGCCCAGACATTCCAGGCAACCCGTGGCTACGCTACGCACCCCGAGACCGTGCCGGGCAAGGGGAGAAAAAAGCGTGGTCGAAAGATAGCGCTCCCCCGTGTCGGGGCAGATGAAAACAATGAGCCCCTCTTCCCCGGCCTCGTCCAGCTCCCTGGCGATACGTAACGCCCCGGCCAGGGCCGCTCCCGCGCTCATTCCGGACAATATCCCCTCTTCCCGCGCCAACTGACGCGCGCAGGCAAAGGCCTCTTCATCCTCGACATGGATGATCCGGTCCAGGGCGCGCTTGTCATAGATGCCGGGCGGATAGGATTCCTGCATGTTCTTGAGGCCCTGAATCTTGTGCCCCGCATAAGGCTCCACAGCCACGACCTGAATGCCGGGGGCCGATTCCTTCATGCGTTTTGCGATGCCCATGGCCGTGCCCGAGGTGCCGAGGCTGATGACTACATGGGTGGCCCGCCCTTCGGTCTGCTCGATGATCTCGCGGCCCGTGCCCATGTAGTGCGCGGCAATGCTGGCCGGATTGTTGAACTGGTCCATGAGCACGTAGGTCTGCGGCTCTTCGCGGGCCAGACGATAGGCTTCCTCAATGGCACCGTCCGTACCCAGACGGCCGGGAGTGAGCCGCAGCTCCGCTCCGAAGGCACGCATGATGCGCTTTCGCTCCTCCGAGGCCGAATCGGGCATGAGCAGGGTCAATTTGTAGCCCTTGACCGCGCAGACCATGGCCAGCCCCACGCCGGTGTTCCCGCTGGTGGCCTCGATGACGGTCTTGTCCGGCGTCAACTCGCCCGACGCCTCGGCCGCCTCGATCATGGCCAGGGCCACGCGGTCCTTGATGGACCCGCCCACATTCTGGGCTTCGAGCTTGGTCGCCAGGCGGATGCGCGGATGCGGAAAGACGCGGTTCAGATACACAACGGGAGTGGCCCCGATAAGGGAGAGAATGGTCGGATGAATCATGGAAAACCCTGCTGATGGATTGAACGCTAGGGGCGCAAACCTAGGGCAAAACCCCGTACGGGGCAAGAGGCGGGCCGGGACTCCTCTGACGCACTTTCACGTTCCCCTGTGACCGGCGGGCTCCTTCGTCACATCGATGATTCGCCCAAACCACAATTGGCGCGAAATAAATTCCAATAATTTAACCCTTTTGTAAAAAATAACGCATACCGCTCAGCATCCAGGACCCGCATGCGCAAGAAAGGCCGAATCGAAATTTAAAAGTATTGTCATTCTAGCATGTTAAATAATATTTGCCGCACTGGTCCCATCCTTGCTTTTCAGCACCTTGCCCCGTTCGGCCCTGGGCCGCGACTCCCCCGCTCGAAAACTGACAAGGTGACTTAAAAAATGAACAATGTTGACATGTTGTGGATAATCATCTCTGCCTCCCTGGTATTTCTGATGCAACCCGGATTCATGTGCCTTGAATCAGGAATGACCCGATCGAAAAACTCCATCAACGTGGCCATCAAGAATTTTGCCGATTTTGTACTTTCGGCGGGCGTGTTCTGGCTGCTGGGTTTCGGACTCATGTTCGGGGATATTTCGTGGGAGTATTTTCGTGCCACGGGTTTTGCCCCCACGTTGGAGGACGCGACAGGCTTCAAGGCGGCGTTCTTCTTTTTCCAGGTCATGTTCTGCGGCACGGCCACGACGATTTTTTCCGGCGCCGTGGCCGAGCGCATGCGCTTCTCCTCCTACCTCATCGTCGCCCTCGTCTTTTCCCTTTTTGTCTATCCGCTTTTCGGACACTGGGCATGGCATGGAATGGACGCAGGCCAATTGACGGGCTGGCTCGGAGAGATGGGCTTCGTGGATTTCGCGGGTTCCATGGTCGTGCATGGCGTTGGCGGCTGGCTGTCCTTGGCGGCGCTACTCGTGGTCGGGCCGCGCCAGGGCAGATTTCCGGCGGACGGCCCGCCGCGCGAGATTAACGCCGGCAACCTGCCCCTGACCGTTCTCGGAGCATTCCTGCTCTGGCTGGGCTGGTTCGGCTTCAATGGCGGCTCCACCCTCGCGCTCAACCAGACCGTGCCGCACATCATCGTGCGCACCGTGCTGGCCGGGATCGCCGGAGGCGCAAGCAACATGCTGCTGGGCTGGATGGCCACCCGGACGCCCAAAATCACGTATCTCGTCAACGGCGTCCTGGGCGGCCTCGTGGCCGTGACCGCGAGCTGCCATGCCGTGAGCAATTTCGACGCCGTGTGCATCGGCCTGGTGGCAGGCGCGGTTTGTCTCGGTTGTGAATTGCTGCTGGTGCGCCTGCGGATCGACGACGCCGTCGGCGCCGTACCCGTGCATCTGGGGTGCGGGATCTGGGGCATCCTCGCCGTGGCTCTCTTCGGCGACCCGGCCGTACTGCAAACCGGGCTGAGCATGACTGGACAGCTCTGGGTGCAATGCCTGGGCATTTTCGCCGCCTTTGGCGTAGCCTTCGTGGTGCCCTTTGTCGTGCTCAGATTCATTGACCCCTTGTTCCCCCTGCGCGTGGCTCCCGAGGACGAGGATACAGGGCTGAACGTGAGCGAGCACGGTGCGCACACCGACATCCACGACCTCTTCGAAATTCTCGACAGGCAGGCCGCCACCAGGGATTTCAGCCTGCGCGCCCCCGAGGAACCCTTCACGGAAGTCGGGCATATCGCCCACCGCTACAACCACGTGCTGGACGCCCTGCACGACGCCGTCTCCAAGACCGAAGCCATCGTCAAAAGCGCCGCCGACGCAATCATTGTCTTCACCACGGACACGCTGCGCATCATCTCCGCCAACCCCGGCGCGAGCTTCATCTTCGGGCATCCCGCCCTGCGTCTGGAAGGGATGACCATCCCCGAGCTGCTGCCCGCCTGGGGAATTCCCGGTTCAGGCGACAACGAAGCCTCTTTGCTGCACGCCATGCGCTCAAGCAATCAGGTGGAGGTCACGGGGCGCAGGGCCAATGGCTCTCAGGTGACACTTGAGGCGGTGATCACGCAGTCGAGCGGGCGCCAGGGAGACTTTTTCATCGGCACCTTCCGCGACATCTCCGAACGCAAGCGCTACGAGAACGAGCTGCGCAAGGCCGAAGAGAACTTCCGGGGCATCTTTGAAAACGCCGTCGAGGGAATGTTCCGGACCACCCCCCATGGGCGCTACCTGCAGGCCAACCCGGCGCTGGCGAAAATCTACGGATTTGAAAGCCCGGCCGAACTCATGCGCCACTACGACGACATCAGTCGCCAGCTCTATGTCGAAGCTGGCCGCAGGGAGGAGTTCATCAGGCTGCTGGGGGAAAAGGAGGAGATTTTTGACTTCGAATCGGCCATACGCCGCAAGGACGGCTCCGTTATCTGGATTTCGGAGAATGCGCGGGCAGTGAAGGACGCGGCGGGGAATGTCGTCTGCTACGAGGGCACGGTCATGGACATCACCCAACGCCGCGCCATGCAGCAGGCCCTGGACCGGCAGATGGCCCTCTTCGGGCAGCTGTTCGAGGATTCCCCCCTGGCCATCGCCCTGGTGGACACCGTGGGCCGCATCGCCCAAGTCAACGGCGGCTTCGAGACCCTTTTCGGCTACAAGCGCGCCGAGATTCTGGGCAAGGACAACAGGCTCTTCATCGTGCCCGAGGAACAGCTGTCCGAGATCAACAGCATCCGCCAGCGCATCCTCGACGGCGAGACGGTGCAGCGGGAGACGCTCCGGCGGACCAGTCGGGGCGACATCGTCCCGGTCAACCTTCTGGGTCATCCGGTGCGCATCGGCGGCGAGATCACCAACATCTTCTGGATCTACCAGGACATCTCCGAACGCAAGGAATTCGAGCGGCAGATCACCCATCAGGCCTTCCACGATTCCCTGACAGGCCTGCCGAACCGCTCCCTCTTCCGGGAACGCCTCGGACGGGCCGTGGAAAGAACAAAAAGGCGGCCCGACTATCACTTCGCCGCCATGCTCATCGATCTGAACAAGTTCAAATGGGTCAACGATTCCCTCGGACATCAGGCCGGCGACGCCCTGCTGGTGGAAATCGCCTCGCGCCTGAAGTCGTGCGTGCGCAGCGTGGACACCGTGGCCAGACTGGGCGGAGACGAGTTCGCGATCCTGCTCGAAGAATTCCGGACCAACAAGGAGGTCATCTCTGTGGCCAGCCGCATCCAGAACGAGGTGCGCCGCGCCTTTCTCTGGAACGGTAAGGAGATCGTCTCCGGGGCCAGCGTGGGCATCGTGCTGCAAACGCGCGACTGCGCAGGGGCCGAGGACATCCTGCGGGACGCCGATATCGCCATGTACAAGGCCAAGGAGCGCGGACGCGGACATCTCGTTTTCCACAACCGTATGCGCCAGGAGGTGCTGGAGGTCATCAACATGGAGAACGAGCTGCGCAGGGCTATCGAAGGAAATAGCCTCGAACTCCACTATCAGCCGATTTTCGATGTCGACGGCGGCAAACTCGAAGGGTTCGAGGCGCTGGTGCGCTGGCGGCACCCGGAGCACGGCATGATCATGCCCGACCGCTTCATTCCCCTGGCCGAGGAATCCGGGCTGATCGTGCCCCTGGGACAGTGGGTGGTCAACGCGGCCTGCAGGCAGCTCAAAAGCTGGGACGACGAGAGCGGGACCGCCGAATACGGCCTGACCATGAGCGTCAACCTCTCCTGCAAGCAGTTCGCCCAGCACACCCTGGTCGACATGATCTTAAGAGCGCTGCGCGAGAACGACATCGCCCCGCCGCGCCTGAAGCTGGAAATCACCGAGAGCGCCATCATCCTCGACCCCGCCGCCGCAGCGGAAAAGCTGCGCCGCTTGAAGGAGATCGGCGTGCTCTTGGCGGTGGACGATTTCGGCACCGGCTACTCTTCCTTGAGCTACCTGCGCCAGTTTCCCATGGACATCCTCAAGATCGACCGTTCCTTCATCAGCGGCACGGACACGCCCAAGGAGAACGCCGAGATCGTCCGCTCCATCGTGGACATGGCCCACAGCCTGGGCCTCAGAGTCACCGCCGAAGGCGTGGAGACGCAGGAGCAGCTTGAGCGCCTGCAATCCATCAACTGCGACCGCGCCCAAGGCTACATGTTCTCAAAACCCATGGCTCCGGGGGATGCCGGGGACATGATTCGCCAAGCAGTTTCCGAGGGCGTCCCGAACTGAAGTCGGAAAAGAAAGAGGGGGTTAAGACCGTTTGACCTTAACCCCCTCGATAGCACGTTTCGCTTGTGTTTCCCTCTGTATCAGAACTGAAAACGCACGCCTGCGCCGATACGGCCCTTTTCTAAATGATCAAATTCATCAAATGCCGACCGGCCTTCAACGAAAAGAGACACATTTTGCTCCGCCGGTTCGCCGAAAATAATATATCCAAGCTCTGCGATACCGTCCACATGCTCACTCAGATCGGAATGCCAGTAACCCGCACCCGCACCGAGAAACATTCGCCCATAGCGGAAAACACCTAGCAGATCGGCCATTATCGCGCCGTCATCAATTCCGCCTTTGCCATGGATGACCGGAGCATATCCGACCAGTCCCAAGAGCGAGAAATAATCGCAAAACCAATAGTCATACCCGACGCGAACCGGCAGATAGGTGACCGGCTCATCCATATACATCACACCGATATCCGCGACAAAATGCCCTTTGTCGGGCTCGACGACCGCTGGCGGAGACACAGGAGTCGCAGTCTCTTGGGGAGCGGCGACAGGCATCGGCGCCGCGGCAGAGGCAGGAACTGTGCTTGCCTGGGCTAAAGCAACATTGCCGCAGATGACGGGTATGATGAACGAATACCGGGTTCCGGACTTGTCGACATCAAGCTGATATGCCGTGAACGGTTCATCACCGGCCCAAACCAAGTCCGTAATCACCTTGACCGCTCTTGCATTCCTGAAAATCATCCATTGCATTTTTTGGCCAGGCTGGACCTCGATGGTGTCAACATTTCCCTGATTGACCTGGGTCAAAAACCCCTCGAACAAATCCGCAGCGCCAACCCTTTCAAAGCCATTCTTCAAATCTGAGCGTAAGCTCTCAACCATCTGTCGCAAATCATCTACGGATTTCAACTCGTATTGCGAAAACGGACTTGTTCCCAGTACTTTCAATTCTGTTTCAGCGTGTGCGACGCTTCCAATGCACAAAAATATGCACAACATGAGTAATGAACTTTTAAATTTCGATTTGATTTCCATTCTTCCTCTCCTGGAAAAAACACGGATTCTCAACAGCATGGCAACAGAATATCTTCGTACAAATATAATACGAAATACAAATCCATCATTCCTTAATCAGCAAATCATTCTGCACTGACTTCACATCTTTAACGCTACGCGCTATTTCCGTCGCCCTGTCGATACTTGCCTTTGAATCCACCATGCCGCCCAATTTCACCACTCCGTCCGTCGTGACGACGTCAATCTCAAACACCTTCAGGAGCGGATCTTGCAAAATATCCGCTTTGACCTTGGCTGTAATTGCGGTGTCGTCCATGTAAACACCAGCATTTTCAGCACTTTTGACGACTGCGTCACCCGCGCTTTCCATTTTATCACCGATTTTCTCAGTCGTTTCGTCAACTGTTTTACCGGCTTTTTCTGCGGGACCCTCGTCTTGACACGCGGCCAAGGAAAAAACGACCGCAAGCATAAGGATGAGACAAAAAACCTTGAATATCTGTTTCATAAAACTCCCTCCAGTTAGAGGTTGCGCCACCAATTGGATCTTTTGGAATATACTATTTCATGCAGAATGCCGTTGCTCACAACCACGATCCAGACCAAATCCGGACCAGGGAAGATTCCATAAAGATAGCTGCACCAGTTAGAATTGCTTTCTTCGCTGCAATTAAAACTCTGCGCCATTTTGTTGCAACTGAACACTCAAGCGCCAAAAAGCATACATGACCCCGCCTGCCGAGCTTCTCGCAACACCCGTGCCGGAGAAGGTCGCAGACATTAATATTCACAACATGCTGATTATAAGGGACTAAATGTAGAGACAGAGCAAATGAGCAGAGAAAGTTCGCAACGCAACCTGCCAAATCCAACAAATACGCCATATATGACGAGGCTGGTCACGCTAGATCAAGGGAAACCGCTAAGTGGGGAACACGTCTCACGTTGACTTTGGGGATTGGGGGTCAGATTGAGGGTCAAGTCTCGCGTTGACTTTTCTTTAACACCGCCCGCACCTTTTCCAATCTCTTTTTGAATTCCGCATCCTCTGCCAGTCGTCGTTCAACGCGGGTCAAGGTGGTGCTGACGGTGCTGTAATTGCGCACTGACAAGGATTCGGCAATTCTTTGAAGAGGTTGTCCGCAGAGAGTGCGCAGCAGATAAATTGCCACATCGCGGGGTTCATTCGTGGAGCCGCGCCTGGAGATGAAGAGCGTCGCATCTTCCACTTCGTAAACTGCGAGGACAGCCGTCATGATTTCCTGATCAGACGGAGCCAGATGCTTTGCGGTGGGCACTTCGCGATTCGTTTTTGCCGTAAAGAAACGATCCTTTATCTTTCTGATGAATTCCTTTCCGCCCAGGACCGCAGGCAAATTCATCCTGGAAAAAGCTTGCTCGACTTTCTCGTCATCGTCATGGGCCATAAAGTGGAGATATCCGCTCCGAGCCTCGTCCAGATGATTGGAAAACCTCTTCAGAACAGGCTCGCGATACAGCCACGCCCATGCGTCATCGTCGGAAAGATACCCTTTGTGGCTGATCCACTCATAATTTTTGAGCGCCGTTACAATGCCGGCCTTGAGAGGATTGTGATGGATGTAGCGGACAAGGCCGAGCAGGTATTCATCCTCGTCCACCAGAATGGCCTTGTATCGACCGCGAAAGAGCTGGCCGTCATGATCGTGCCGCCGATTGAAGGTCTGCGTGTACACGCCGCCGACATGGCGCATGATGCGATTGATGTTGCCCTCGGGAGTACGCAGAAGCAGATGGTAATGGTTGGGCATCAGGGCATATGCCGCGACCTGAGCGTTGAACATTTCCGAGACGGCTTTGAGCAGATCGATGAATGCCTGATAGTCCCTGGAATCCAGAAAGATCTCTTCATGCCTGCGTCCACGGTTCATGACGTGGTACCAGGCGTCGGGGAATTCGATGCGTAAAGGTCTGGCCATGGATGCCTCATAAATGAAGGACGATTATAAGTCAACGCGAGACCTGACCCCCGTTTCGAGAGACCCCCGTTTCGAGAGACCTGACCCCCATTTCCCATTTAACGATGCGTTGTAGGCATGACTGCCGCAAAATTGATAGGTATCGATGCCTAGCCAACGCCTGCGACTTACCTACTCGTCCGTCAACAAAACAGGACAACTGTCTACGTATCATTCAACTCTCTGAAATTATTTCTTGAATCGCGCCTTCTCAGTGCGCTATGGGCTTGGTACTTTTCTGCCTGGAATCAGCGCATATGCACAAGCATGGCCGCAAGACGGCGATCATAGAGGGGGAATGGAGTCGGACATTCAGCATTCACGATCTCGCCTTTCCTGCTTTGCAGTTTCAAGTGACGGGCATTCTCTTCAAACATCCTCAACCAGGCATAGACAGGGGCGCGCATGCGTGATTTCGAGAAATCCAGGACGCAGTTTCTAGCCGAACTGCACCAAACGCGGCAGAAACTGGCGGACCACGAGGCTGGCACGGCGAGCCTTGAAGATACCGAACAAAGATATCGCGCTTTGCTTAATACCTTCCGCGTAGGAGTTGCCGTCTTTGACCGCCACGGGAGCATCATCGAATCCAACGGGTTCGCCAGCACATTGCTGGGAATGCCCGGCTCAAAGCGGCATTCGCGGAACGCTCATGGGCCGAAAAGGGAAATGATCCGTCCCGACGGCTCGTCCATGCCGCCTGCGGAGTTCGCTTGCATGCTGGCAGTTGAAGAGAACCGGCTTGTAGAGAACGTCGAAATGGGCATCAAGAATACGGCTGGCGGGGTTACCTGGGTCAGCACTTCGGCCCTTCCGTTGCGTCTGGGAGATGTCGACCTAATCGTCGTCACGTTCTGCGACATCACCGAACGCAAGCAGGCGGAACGCATGCTGCTGGAGAGCGAGGTTAAGTTCCACACGCTGTTCAATTCCCTTCCCATGGCCACCATCATCTGCGCCATCGAGGATGGAAAACTTTTGGAAGTGAACGATGTTTTCGAGCAAAGCATGGGTTATTCCAGGGAAGAAGCCCTGCAGAAAAGCACGACCGACCTGGAAATATGGGCTAGCCCGAAACGAAGGGCGCGCTACGCCTCTCTGCTGAAACGGCACGGAGCCGTACGGAATTTCGAGACGGCGCTTCGCAGGCGGGATGGAAGCCTCGCCGCGATGCTGATCAGCGGCGAACTGATCGAGATCGCCG
This sequence comes from Desulfomicrobium baculatum DSM 4028, assembly GCF_000023225.1. NCBI lineage: Bacteria > Pseudomonadati > Thermodesulfobacteriota > Desulfovibrionia > Desulfovibrionales > Desulfomicrobiaceae > Desulfomicrobium > Desulfomicrobium baculatum. Next base: position 1,114,821 of record NC_013173.1, on the reverse strand, counting down.
ATGCGAAGCGGATTATCTCGGTCGGTCTGGACATAACGGACCGCAAACGCCTGGAGAAGGATTTCAACGCCACCACCGCCCGTCTCAAGGACATGCACGTGGCGCTGCGCGTAGTCTTTGAACAACGCGAGCAGGACCGCCTGGAGATGGAGCGCCGCGTGCTCGACAACATGCGCATGCTCGTGACGCCGTATCTGGCTGCCGTACGCGGCGAGAACCTTTCGTCGCAGGCGGCGCACAATCTGGATTCCGCCGTGAAGGCTCTTGAAGATATCACGTCCGGGTTCGCCCGCATCCTCAATGATGAATACAGGACGCTGACCGGAAACGAAATCCGGGTTGCGGACATGGTCCGCTCCGGCATGACCAGCAAGGAAATCGCCGTCGCGCTCGGATTGTCCGTGACTACGGCGAACTTCTATCGCGCGTCCATCCGGAAAAAGCTGAGACTTGTCGGCAAGAAGGTTACGCTGGGCGCGTATCTGATGGCCCTCACGGATGAAAAGACAAAACCGCGATGACAGTATTTCCCCATGATGCAACCTGCATTCAATTCGTATTGCCCTGCCCTTGGTTCTCAGTATTTTCACGTTCATGAAAAGTTCCGACCGGGAGAATCCGCCATGCGGACCTGCGTCAGTATTCCTTATCAATTATCAAGGGAGCGAACATGAACAAGACAACCAGAACACGGACACTGACAACTCCTGAGCCGTCCGACCAAGAAGGCTCCCGGAATCAGCGGGACAGGAACTCCCGGCCGAACCGGATAGGGCTCGAAGAAGCGGACCGCATCTCCAGGCACAACCTTCTGACCCCTCTGAATGCCGTCATCAGCTTGTCTCAGGTGTTGCGGCTTGAATCGAACCTGACCCAGAGTCAGTTGGAAACAGTCAGGCTGATAATGGTTTCGGCGCAGAGGATGCTGGACATGATCCTCCTTTCCCAGCGCCTGTTCCTGATGGAGGAAGGATATTATGAACTCAATCCCGTCGCCGTCGATCTGGCCCGGATTCTGCGGGACATCAGGACCGAACTGGACAGCCTGCTGCGTCAGCTCAACGTGTGCCTGGAACTGGAGCGGGAGGGCTGGCCGTTGATGTGGGACGACCCCTTCGTGGTCCGTGGAGAGACGCTCATGTGTTATGCGATACTGGCCAATCTTGTTCGGAACGCCATCGAGGCGTCGCCCAGTGGAGGCGAGGTGAACGTATCACTTGAACGGCTGAGCGGTTGCTACGTCATCATCTGCAATGCCGGCGAAGTGCCGGTCGAATTGCGGGACGAATTTTTCGAGAAGTACGCCACATCCGGCAAGAAGGGGGGCATGGGCCTCGGGACCTACTCGGCCCGACTGATGGCCAGGGCCATGGGCGGCGACGTCGAACTGGACTGTTCGAAACCCGGCGCTACCACTGTCCGCGTCTGCCTGCCCTGCAATGGGTCAACGCTGTGAAGCATTCCGAAACGGCCCTTTTGCCGACAAACCAAAGGAGGAGAGTATGCCCATAACCAAGAAGTACCACAAATCCAAACCGGTCTGCAGGGTTGATTTTACAGATCTGATTTTACAGATCTGATAACCATACAAAAGGACACCTCCGAAAATAGCAGGTGACCGATTCCTCTGCTATATAGGAGTTGGCAAACACTCGTATCGGAGGTGTCCAATGGCTATATACGCAGGAATCGATTTGCATTCAAATTCAAATTTCTTGTCTGTGGTCGATAGTGCAGGAAAGATCATTGAAAAACGAAAACTTGCTAACGATGTCCAGGCAATTTTGCATCCGCTTGCTGCCTATCGAGAGCAGGTCCAAGGAATTGCTATCGAGTCGACTTTTAACTGGTATTGGATCGTCGATGCTTTGATGGACGAAGGGTATCGGGTGCATTTGGCCAATCCGGCGGCCATCCAGAAGTATTCTGGGCTCAAGCACAGCGACGACGCCAGTGATGCGGCTTGGCTGGCCGAGATGCTTCGCCTCGGCGTCCTGCCTGAAGGGTACATCTATCCCAAAGCGGAACGCCCGATCCTGACCTGCCCGGCACTTTTCAGACCAGTCGAAACTTGAGATAGGTTCCCCCTCAACCACGAGGGAACTGATGAAAAAGGGACGATTTTCCGAAGAGCAGATGGTGGGCATCCTGCGCGAAGCTGACCGCAGTCCGGTGGCCCAGGTGGCCAAGAAGCATGGAATCAGCGAGCAGACGATCTATACGTGGCGACAGCGGTTTGCCGGCATGTCCGCCGATGACGTGAAGCGGCTGCGGTTGCTGGAACAAGAGAACACGCGACTGAAGAAGATCCTTGCGGAACGGGACCTCGAAATCGAGGTCATGAAGGAGATCGCCGCAAAAAAGTGGTAGGCGCACCCGCCCGACGCCTCCAGGTGGCATACGCCAGGAGTCGCGGACTTTCACAACGCAGGGCGTGTGCGCTGTTATCCACTTCCCGGTCGTCGCTCCACTACGAGTCACGGCTGGAGGCCCGGGACAAGCCACTGATGGCGGCTATGACAGATCTGGCTGCGACGTATCCGCGCTTTGGATATCGCCGGATCAACGTGTTCATGGAGCGTCTGGGGCATGTCATGGGCGCCGACAAGGCGTTCCGCCTGTGGTCCAAGGCCGGGTTGCAGGTGCCCAGGAAGCGGCCTCGGAAACGAGTGGCGGCGTCCCGCCCGAGACCGCAACTGCCGATGGGAGCAAACGAACTGTGGGCGTACGACTTTGTCTATGACGCCTGCGCCAATGGTCAGCAGATCAAATGCCTGACTGTGGTAGACGAATACACGCGGGAATGCCTGGCTATAGACGTTGCCGGCAGCATCAGATCAGGCCGGGTGATCGAGGTGCTGTCCCGCCTGATCAGCGAACGTGGAGCCCCTCTGAGCCTGCGTTCTGACAACGGACCGGAGTTCGTGTCGAAGGCGCTGCTCAGATGGGCGGCTCAGGAGTCTCTGGATCTGGCGCTGATTGAGCCTGGGAAGCCATGGCAGAACGGTTTGAACGAGAGTTTTAACGGCAAATTTCGCGATGAGTGTCTGTCGATGGAATGGTTCCGGTGTCGGTCCGAGGCGCGGGTTGTGATCGAGGAATGGAGGCGGCACTACAACTCCATTCGTCCGCATTCAAGCCTGAACAACATGACGCCAGAACATTTCTGTCGGCAGTATGGGAAAAACCTGAACCGTGGGGAAACTCTCAAGAATTGAGTGGTCCGAAGTTTCCCGGCAGGTCAGCGAGCGAATGCCCTCAAGTGAAGCTTCAACAATTGCCAATGATTTTAATTTAGCCTTAGCCTCGATTTGTCTTCTTGATCGTGGTTTTAGCAGTTCTCTTACCTCAGCAAACCCAGCATCTATCATGCTATGCAGATCCTTGGGCGGCTCTACCGAAATGGGGAGCACTCTCTCCGGAAGATAGTTTTTTAAGTTCTCCTGGAACTCGCTTTTTATTAGGTCCCTGTAAAGAGTAAGACCAGCCTGACTATACATGTAAAGCTCTTGCTCGGACAGTTCGACAAGATCGTGTTGAGCTGCGTCACGAAAACTATTGATTATCTGAATTGTTAACCCTTGTTCTTCATTCAGACATTTTACTTGCTCTTCTGTTAGACATTTCCTAACGCATTTTTCGTGCCCTATAGTTTCTTTCGCAAATGGCTCTCTAATTTTTCCCCCTTTATGCAAAATTATTGCTTTCAATAGAAGCTCATAAGACCGATCAAGCAGTATCAAAACCACCTCTGGGCGGCCCCTATCCCAAGGTCGATTGAAGTGCTCGATTGACAACAAAAGGGAGTCTAATGACTTTTCGAAAAGTATTCTGGCTCTTTTCTTCATCTCATTCTCTTTTCAGGGTGGAGAAACGTATGATGAACATGCTAATGTCTTTTGTTAGCCATTCTTTGTCTTGAATACAAATGAACCTAGTAGGAGCAAAGGACAGATCTTAAATCTTGAATTTTGCCATCTCCAGCCCTTTCGCCGAACTGGAACTTTGGAACTTATTTCGAAAACGTCGCTACAATAAAAGTTGCGGAAGCAGCAAGCGCTTCCTTTATCATTGAAAAACAAGAAACGCTTGGTGATCGGCACCCATCCAAGTTCAATCAGTCTGCCATGAATTTTCGCTCACCACATATTGACACACCATAGACGACCGGTCTATTACCATCCCCATGTCACACACCACTCGCGAACACATCCTCGACGTCGGAGGCCGCCTTGTTCACCACAAGGGGTACACTGCTACTGGCTTGCAGGAGATCCTCTCCGAGGCGGGAGTGCCCAAGGGCTCTTTTTACTTCTATTTCAAGAGCAAGGAAGAATTCGGGCTTGCCCTCATCGACCATTACCGCGCCGAGCTCGCGAATCAGGCCGGTCCCATTCTGCGAGACGAGAGTCAGGCGCCGCTGGAGCGGCTGGCCCGGTTTTTCCTCTGGTTTCGGGACAATTTTGAGCGCGAAGGATTCATCAAGGGCTGCCCTCTGGGCAACTTGACCCAGGAAATGGGCGACGTGAACCCTGCCTTCCGCGAAAAACTCCACGAGAGCCTGGAAAACCTGATCAAGGCCGTGACCATTGTCCTGAAACAGGCGTCGGAGCGCGGTAAACTGGCGAGCGGACTGGAACCCGAGGCCACGGCCCGATTCATCATTTCGGCCTGGCAAGGGGCGCTCCTGCGCATGAAGGCGGCGGCCGGACCGGAACCCTTGGACAATTTTCAGACGATGGTGTTTCAAGTCCTGCTGGCTTGAATCGGATGCCGCCCGGCATCTTTTTTTCAACCTCCAACTAGGCGACCGGTCTATTACTGAGGTGCCCCATGTTCCTTCTGGATTATCAAAAACCCGGACAGGCCACGGACGGCGTGGCTGAGATTTACGCCCATTTTCTGGGTCGCACGGAAGTCCCCGCGCCTCTGCAACTCTTGAGCGCGAGTCCTGAAATGCTTGGTCTGCAGTTCGAGCAGATCAGATACTTCATGGGCCATGAGCGCTTGAACTTTCCCATGCTGGCGGCGATTCGGTTTCTGGCCGCAAGTCAGGCCTGCTTCGACCACTGCCAGATCCTGAACCGGACTTGGCTGACCAAAAGCGGCCTCAGCGTTCAGGACATGGACAACCTCTCCAGAGGCGTGCCCGTTGAAGTCTTTTCCGACGCCGAAAACGCCCTGCTGCACGTGGTGCGCAAAGTTCTGGCCAAGGAAGCCGTGCACGAAAAGGAAATGGAGACTCTGCGCGGAATGGGCTGGAAGGACAGCGACATCCTCGACGCGTGCGCCCAGGGCACCGCGATCATCGGCATGTCGTACCTGATCAAGGCGTTCGAGAAATAGGCCAAAGCCCGGCCAAGCCGGGCTACTCTTCTTGCGGCTCCATCCCGAGCCGCTCCCACTGCTCCCGCGCCTCGGCCTGCGCCGTGGCGATGCGCTCGGCTTCCCACGGTTCGATGACCAGGGCCTCGGCCACCAGCTGCCAGATGTATTTCACCTCGTAGGTGCAGTCGGGATAGAATTTGGGGATGCGGCGCATGATCTGGTCGCGGCAGTTTGAGCAGCCCACGACCACCACGTCCGCGCCCGAATCCTTGATCTGCTGATATTTGTAGCGCGCGTGCCAGGCCGACTGCTGTTCAAAGGGCATGGGCCACATGCCGCCGCCCGCGCCGCAACAAAAATTCTTCTCCCGCGTCGGGGTCATTTCCACGAAATCATCGACGCAGGCCGCCACGATCTCGCGCGGCTCGTCGAAAAAGCCGCGTCCATAGTGCGCGGCCAGCTCACGGCCGTGCTTGCAGGAGTCATGATAGGTGAAACGCTTGCCCTGGTGCACGCTCTTGTCCACTCGGATGCGGCCCGAACGGAGGAGCTGCAGGAGATAGTCGTACAGATAGACAAAGCCCACACAGTCGCTCGGGTTCTCCGCCACCAGAGCGCTCATGCCCTTGCGGCAGCCGTAGGAACCGCCTCCGCAATCCGGCATGATCATGGTCCCGATGGAGTGATCCTGCATGTACCGGATCTTGCGCCGGGCCAGCTCGCGATTGGCGTCGTAGTTGCCGGTGAAGAGCGCCCAGTCCACGGCCTCCCAGCCCTCGGAGGGCACGGTCCAGTTTTCGCGGGCGGCATAGAAAATCTTCCACCACCAGAACTGGTCCTCGAAATCGCCGTACACTTCCTTGGAATTGGGAAAGAAAAGGATGTCCGCGCCAGCTCGGTCCACCGGCACGTAAAAGCCGGGGCATTCCTCGGCCAGATCCGCGCCCAGATCGCGCATGCCTTCGAGGTACTCCTCGCGGCTGATGGCCAGATTGTTGCCCGTGGCCAGATTGTTGGCCATGCCCTTGTGCAGGGAGCCCGGCACCGCCTCGCGCGGACGCAGGCTCTTCATGTGGCCCATGACGGAGGGGATGTCGATGCCCGCAGGGCAGACCCCGGCGCAGCGTCCGCAGCCCGTGCACAGCCAGGGAAAATCGGACGCAACGACCTCGTCGACCAGGCCGTTGGCCAGCATGCGCATGACCTTGCGCGTATCCCACCCGGCCATGCCCGGCGTGCCCGTGACTGGACAGCCATTGGCGCAGGACCCGCAGACCATGCAGGCCGAAAAATCAAAACGCTCCAGAACAGACAGCAACTCAGGACTCATGCAGTGTGCGGAAGAACTCACGGTTATCCTCGCTCGATGGCAAAAAAAGCCGCCCCGTGAAAAACATGGGCAGCTAGAAATATTGTGCATTCATATTCATAAGTCAACAGTACGTGTTCGTTTCCGAAAAGAAAAAAGCCGCAACGCATGGACGATCTTCAAGAAATCAGGTGCAGCCCGAACTTGGTGTGCAGAAAGGATTGAAAATCGATGACCACCCCAAAGCAGTCTTTGAGCCGCTCCCGTTCGAGCGCGGCCAGGAGATCGATACGGACATGATTGTCCGGAGCCTGCCGCGCACGCACACCGGCGGCCTGGACGCGCAGGCGCAGGCTCTGGAAAAAATCAAAGGCGTCATGAATATTGGCCGCCATTGCCTCGGAGAAGACGCCTTCCCGGCGCAGGCTGAGAAGGCGCTCCATGCTTCCCGTCTCGTGTAGCCCATGCTCCAGGGCCAGGGTCTTGATGCCCTGGGTCAGCGGAAAAATCCCGCCCTTTTTCAGATCAAGGCAGCCTTTGGCCGGACCGCTCTTCTCGACCACGAGATTGTGAAAAAAGCCCATGGGCGGAGAAAAACGCAGAGCCTCCCTGGCCATGTACTTGAGCAGCACCGGAGTGTCGCGCACCTGCCTGAAGAGATGTTCCCGCAGACGCTCGCAGAGCCGGGGCGCCCCCAAAATATGCCGGGAATCGGCCAGTTGGGTCAGGCGCAGCACCGCGTCCGCGTCGACAACACGCATCATGGCGTCGATGCTGTCCCGCCACGCGGATAATGACTGCCGCCAGAGCGCATTCTCGATCATCACTCCGTGGGGACAGGGTGGGAAACCTATCTCCACCAAAGCACGCACAAAGCGCTGCCCAAAGGCGGCGAAATAGTCCACGTCTTCCCCTTCATCGGAAAAGACCAGGGCGTTGTCCTGGTCCGTGGCCAGAAACTGCTCCCTGCGCCCTTCGCTGCCGAGCACCATGAGCGAAAATTCCCGAGGCCCACGTCCCAGATCCTCCATGACCAGCCCCGCCACGCGGACCAAGATCTGGTCGTGGATATGGGCCACGAACCGGCCCACTTTTTCAGCGCCGATCCTCTCGGCGGCGCTGCGCAGCACCATGAGGCGCAGACGCTCAAAGCACTGGGCCAGAGCCGCAAAAGACTGGGCCGATGCGATTTCGCCCGACAGATGCAGCGGATTCTCCCCCCGGGCCGAGAGCATGTCCCGCTCCTGGAGCAGGCCGCGCGGCTTTTCGTTCTCATCGACCACGACCAGACGGCGTATGCCGTGGCGGATCATGGTTGAAAACGCCTCGAACACCAGCTCCTCGCCGCCCACGGTGATAAGCCCGGCGGTCATCATCTCCCCCACCCTGACATCGAGCGTTCCGCGCGCGGCCTGGGCGACCACGTCCTTTTCGGTGAGAATCCCGGCAACCTGAGCCGCATCGCCGACTAGGCAGGCGGAAACGCCGCGCTCGCGCATGGTCTGCGCCGCCTCGGAAGCGGACATGGAGGCAGGGACAAAAACCGGGTCATTGAGGCCAATGCTTCCCACGGCGAGGCGCAGGAATGGATCGGTTTCCAGCTCGGACCCCCGCAAGCGCGACGCATCGAGCAGCATCGCAAGCCGCTCGCATTTGCGGACAAAATATGCCTTGAGCGCATTTTCCCCGTCCAGCATTGCCCTGAAAGCTTCAAGCCCGATGGCCAAAAAGGAGGTGTCCTCCTCGGCGCGCACCTCCAGAAAGGGCAGACGCACATCAACAACGGACTCGAAGCCAAAGGCATCGCCGTCCATGATCCGCTCGAAATGAACTCCCTGGGAAGTCAGATGGACTGCGCCGTGCAGGACAACTCCGACCACGGGTTCAACGAACATCTCGCGCGCCGGAAGCTGCCGCACGCGCACGGCGGGCAGCAACTCTTCAAGTGTCTCCGCCGAGAGCAGGCTGAAGGGGTAGACCTTGCGCAGAAAATCCCGGCAAAAATGCACATCTGAGGACATAAGACCTCGCAATTTGGTGGCCGCCAGGTCCGGCCACCATGCCTTTCCCGCGTTTATTCAGCGCCCACTCCGAGGTAGTTGCGCACGCGCTGGTTCTCGTATCTGGCCTCGGCGCCCTCGTCAGGAACCAGGACCGAACCGAGCCAGCCCGCGGCAAAGGCGGCAGGCAGCGAGATCAGGGCCGGATTCTTCCAGGGGAAAATGGCCTGGGCATTGCCGAGCACATCGACCCACACCGTGGGGCTTATGATGATGAGCCCTACCGCCAAAACCGCTCCCACGGCAATACTCGCCGTCGCGCCGACCGTGCTGAAGCGCTTCCACATGATCGAGAGCAAAAGGGCCGGGAAATTGGCGCTGGCCGCGATCGCAAAGGCCAGGCCGACCATGAAGGCCACGTTCTGCCCCTTGAAGGCGATACCAAGCCCGATGGCCAGAATCCCCAGGGCGACGGTGGCGCGCTTGGCCATCTTCACTTCGTTTTCCTCTGTGGAACGCCCGGTACGGAACACGTTGGCGTACAGATCATGGGAAAAGGTCGTGGCCCCGGCCAGGGTCAGGCCCGCTACCACGGCCAGAATCGTCGCAAATGCAACCGCCGCGATAAATCCCAGAAACATGATGCCACCCGTGACTTCGGCCAACAGCGGAGCCGCCATGTTGCCGCCCTTGTCGAACCCGGCGATCACGTCCTGTCCCACCAGCACCATGGCGCCGAAGCCGATGATGAAGGTCAGAATGTAGAAATAGGAGATGAGGCCGGTGGCATAGAGCACCGATTTACGTGCGGCCTTGGCATCGGGCACGGTATAGAAGCGCATCAGGATGTGCGGCAGTCCGGCCGTTCCGAACATGAGCGCAATGCCAAGCGAAAGGGCGTCCCAAGGGTTCGATACCAGACCGCCCGGTTCCAGAACTTTGGCGCCATACTTGAGCACGGCGGCATCGAAAAGATTGACCGGGTTGTAGTCAAATTGTGCCAGGACCATGAAAACCACAATGGAAGCTCCACCCAGCAGCAGGACGGCCTTGATGATCTGCACCCAGGTCGTGGCCAGCATGCCGCCGAAAAGCACGTAGGCGATCATGATCACGCCCACGACGACGACAGCCGCTTCATAGGGCAGCCCGAACATGAGCTTCACCAGCGAGCCGGAACCGACCATCTGGGCGATGAGATAAAAGGCCACGGTCATGAGCGAGCCGCAGGACGCCGCGATGCGGATGGGTTTTTGCTTGAGGCGATAGGCAACCACATCGGCGAAGGTGTATTTGCCCAGGTTGCGCAGCGGCTCGGCGATCAGGAACATGATGATCGGCCAGCCCACGAGAAATCCGATGGAATAGATGAGGCCGTCATAGCCCTTGAGGGACACGAGGCCCGCGATGCCCAGAAAGGACGCCGCGCTCATGTAGTCTCCGGCCAGGGCGATGCCGTTCTGGAGCCCCGTGACAGATCGGCCGGCGGCGTAAAACTGTGAGGCGGTTTTGCTGCGTTTGGCTGCGTAATAGGTGATGACCAGAGTGGCCAGCACGAAGACCAGAAAGAACCCGATGGAAACCGCGTTGGGTTGTCCGATGGAGGAGGTAAACTCATTCATCTCATTTCTCCTTCATGTTGCCGACAATGCTTGTCACCGCATCGTCGTACGCGCTGTTGGCCCAGGTGACGTAAATGCCTGTCAGCACGCAGGCCGAAATGATGACCGCAAGTCCAACGGGAACGCCCATGGTCAGGTGCTCGCCGACTTTTATCGCGAGGAGCTCTTTTCTGAAGGCCAGGACCAGAATGAAACCAAAATAAATGACCAGCATGAGAGTGCTCAGGATCACGGATACAATTCTTTTTCTTCTGACCAGATCCTGAAACTTTTCATGATCCAGACTGTTGATGGATACGGTTGGCAAGGTGTCCTCCCTGGTTACGGTGAATCGAAATGCCGCTTGAGTCCGGCAAAACACCTTGTATCAAAATTCACAAAGCCTGCATCACTTTCTCGGCAAATGGAATGTACAAAGCCCTGTACGGCGAGCAGCCACCCGCGCCCACCTTTGCACCGCTTGTCTGTCCATGCATGCCGCTGACCGGATACAATACATTCTTTTTCATTGATACCCAGAGGTTATGACTTAAGATTGACGACTGAAAGATTTAAAATACAACCGAGCAACTTATTGCGCACTATATCATGCTGATCCACTGAGAACACTACACATGTTCACAACGGACAGGGAGTACCGCATTCGTGATGCAATGCCATGGGACAAGACGGTAGAGAGCAGCACGTGCTTTCACTTCGAGGAATTATTTTTCGATTATTTCGCGCAAAACCGAGGTCACGCATTTGGCAACGATACATGTAAGACAGACCATCCAAATCCCTGGAGAATGCATATCTGTCTTGCTTGTCATTTTGATCGCGGAAGATGAAGATTTTTTGAGGTCAACCTTGGTCGACCATCTGGAAGATCATGGCTCTGTGGTGCTCACGGCGACCAATACCGAGAACGGGTTGGAACACCTGGCCGTCATCACCCTCTTGAGCATAATTAAGTACGCATTCTCTTCAAACCCCATACCGATCACCCCTACCTACGTACTTGAATTTTTAAATATTCCACGTTATATGCGCCTCCATTAATGCAATCCTTCTTCTCATCCAAGGATCATTCATGCGCATCGGACTTGCCACCGCCCCCGTTCCCGAGTCCCTGGAGCAGTCGCTTCAGAATATCCTCGATTTCATGGACCAGGCCGCATCTTTCGATGTGGACCTGCTCTGCTTTCCCGAAGCCTATCTGCCCGGAATGCGTGGGCAGCATTTTTCCATCCCCTTGTGCGAACAAGCCGAACTGCGTGACGCTCTGGATCAGGTCTGCAAGGCCTCGGCCAGCCACGAGTTGGGGGTCATCCTGCCCATGGAGTGGCCTTCGGAGCAGGGCCGCTACAACCTGGTGCAGGTCATATCGCCCGAAGGAAAGATCATGGGGCGACAGTGCAAGACCCAACTCGACCCGGGCGAAGAAGGACTTTATATTCCCGGCAGGGGACGGCAGATTTTTGAAATCAATGGGGTCAAATTCGGCGTGGCCATCTGCCACGAGGGATGGCGCTATCCGGAAACCGTGCGCTGGGCCGCCTGCCGAGGGGCGAAGATCGTCTTTCATCCCCAATGCACGGGCAGCAATACGGCCGGACGCACCTCCCAGGGATGGGGAGATCCTGACGGGCCCTATTACGAGATGGCCATGGTCTGCCGCAGCGTTGAAAACGGCATCTATTTCGCCAGCGTGAATTATGCCCTGAACTTCCAGGATTCAGCCACCAGTTTGGTCTCGCCGGAAGGTTCATGTCTGGCTCACCAGCCCTACGGGCAGCCGGGACTTCTGGTCCAACAGCTGGAGCTGGAACTGGCTACGGGTCTGCCGGCCAGGCGCTACGCGCCGGACCGCTATTAGGCCGCACCCTTACGAATCCAGCCCAAACTTCTTCATCTTGTTGCGCAGGGTGACCCGCGTCACCCCCAGCACGCGCGCGGCCTCGCTCTTGTTGTTGCCCACCTGCTCCAGAGTGCGTGCAATCGCCTCACGCTCCGCGTCCTCCAACGACAGGCCCACCGCCGGACCATTCACCGGCTTTTCAGCCCCGCGCATATTTGCGGGCAGGTCGTTCTCCGTGACAAATTCACCGGGCGAGAGAATGACGGCGCGCTCCACCACATTTTCCAGCTCGCGCACATTTCCCGGCCAGTCGTAATGCAGCATCAGGTCCATGACCCTGGGCGTAAAACCGCGATAGGTCTTGCGGTTGCGCTGCGCAAAACGGTGCAAAAAATGCCGGGCCAATAGCGGAATGTCCTCGGGCCTCTCCCTGAGAGCGGGGACGCGCAGGGCGATGACGTTCAAGCGGTAGTACAGATCCTCGCGAAAACCGCCATCGCGCACCTCGGCCTCCAGATCGCGGTTGGTGGCGGCGAGCACCCGTACATCGACGCGGATGGATCTGTCGCTGCCCAGACGCTGCACCTCTCCCTGCTGCAAGGCGCGCAGAAGCTTGGCCTGCAGCGCGGGAGCCATCTCTCCGATTTCGTCCAGAAAGAGGGTGCCCCCGTCGGCCTGCACGAACCGCCCGTCCCGCTGTCGCTGCGCCCCTGTATACGCGCCCTTTTCATGCCCGAAGAGTTCGCTCTCCAGCAGATTTTCCGCGAGCGCCGCACAATTGACCGTGACCAGTTGTCTGGCTTTGCGCGGGCTCCCCTCATGCAGCGCCTTGGCCACCAATTCCTTGCCCGTGCCGGATTCGCCCAAGATGAGGACTGAAGCTTCGGACGGCGCCACGGCCCGGATCATGGCGGCGAGTTCGCGCATGGGGAGCGAGTCGCCGATCATCTCCGAAACCGGGTCAGCCTCGCCGCTTGGGGCCTGCGCCGAACGGTGGGCCATGCCCTGCTCCAATGCCCGCGCAAGGCCCAAGCGCAGTTCCTCAAAATCAAGCGGCTTGTGCAGATAATCCAGCGCTCCGGCTTTCAGGGCCTGGACCGCGACGTCCACGGAAGAATACGCGGTCATGATCAGCACGGGCAGGTAGGGATTGTAGCTCTTGATCCTGCGCAGGGCCTCTATCCCGTCCACTTCGGCCATGCGCACGTCGGTCAGGACCACGTCGTAGGCCCGCTCGCGCACCCTGGCTACGGCCATGGCTCCGTCATCCGCCGTATCGACCTCATATCCCCAGCTGCCGAGCATGGCCACGAGCATGGTCATGTGGGCCCGGTCATCATCAACCACCAGAATTCGCGCCGTCATCGGCGTTCTCCTTTTAAAGGCAGATCAAGAATCACTTGCGTGCCCTGCCCCGGCTCGGAAGTTACCCGCACCTGGCCGCCATGGGCCGTCATCATGGTTCGCACCGTGGCCAGCCCCAGGCCCGTACCCTGATTTTTGGTAGTGAAGTACGGATCGAAAATCCTGTCCAGATCCTGCGCAGGGATTCCGTGGCCCGTGTCGGCCACGCGCAATTCCAGCCGATCCTTCACGCGCTGGGCGGAAACGGTCAGGGTGCCGCCCTGCGGCATGGCCTGGATGGCGTTCAGGAACAGGTTCAGCAGGATCTGCAGCATGCGGTCCGGATCAAGGGGCAGCGCTTCGAGCTCCGCGATGCGCAGTTGCACGGCAATGCCCTTGCTGCGGCAATCTCCCTCCACGAGTTTCAGGGCGTGCTGGACAAGATCGGACACAACGGTGGGCGCAAGGCGCAGCTCCGAAGGGTGGGTCAGCTCCAGAAGTTCGGTCACGACCCGGTTCAAGCGGTCGACCTCGCCGATCATGACCTCGGCCAACTCCCGGTCCTGCGTCCCGGCTTTGAATTTGGCGCCGAAATAGGTGGCAAACCCCTTGATGGAACTCAAAGGATTGCGGATCTCGTGGGCCACTCCGGCAGCCAGGGTGCCGAGCGCGGCCAGGCGTTCCTGCCTGGCCACCTCCCGTTCGAGACCTGCCACCTTGCGCCGCCAGAAAAGCGTGACCGCCCCGGCAAAGGCCAGGGCCAGACCAAGACCGCCGGCCATGGCCAAGGTCAAGACATCCTTGCGCACGGCGCGCAGATAGAGCGAGGCGTCAAGGCCCACGGCAATAAGCGTGCGCTCTCCGGGTGGATGCGGAAACGTGTTGTGTTCCATGCCCCCTTGCATGGTGCGCCGGGGTGGGCGCGAGTAGCGATAAACCACAAAGAGCGGCTCCTCGCCAGGCCGGATGATCGACCACGCAGGCTCGAAGGAGGCAGGCAAGGCGGTCAGCGCTTCCGCTGCGACGCCGCTGCCGGGCTCGGCCTCGCTCAAGGCCTCGAACCTCCCCTGGGCATCGACCAGTCCCAAAAAGCGCAGATCTCCCTGCCGGATCATCTCATCCATAAGAAATCGCAGGCGAAACTGCCGCCCCTCCTGACCCCGCATGCCCATGCGGCGGGCGGCCTCCACGGACCGGATCAATGTCTCGCCCTGAGTGGTCAGAATGCGGGCGATGGTGCGCTGCTCCCGCGCCCGCCCCTGCAAGGCGAACCAGATCAGGATCACGGCCGCCAGCACCGCCGGCACAAAAAGGACCAGGCCGCGCCGTCGCCAGAAAATGGATGTCGAAAAGGGAGCCTGATTCTGCATTGCCCGCGCCGTCCTTGAAGCAAGACATGCCCGGCACGCCTTGCGGTCTGTTGATGATCCGTAAACATGAAAACTATCAACGAAGCCCACTTCTAGCAAATACCCTGCCTGACCGAAGCGGACTTTGAAAATGCATCCGCCACGGACGCATTGCCACCCTGGGCAGGATTTCGTAGGCAGGCCGAAAAGGAGCGTTTCGTGAGTCTCAATCAATTGCAGGAAGACGTCGATGCCTGGGTAAAAACAATCGGGGTCCGCTATTTTTCCGAACTGACCAACCTCGGCATTCTGATGGAAGAGGTCGGCGAAGTGGCCCGTATCATGACCCGCCGTTACGGGGATCAAAGTTTCAAGGAAAACGAGAAAAACGATCTGGGCGACGAACTGGCCGATGTCCTGTTTGTTCTGACCTGCATCGCCAACCAGACAGGAGTCGACCTGACGGAGTCCATGCGCCGCAACCTGGAAAAGAAAACCCTGCGCGACACGAATCGCCACCGGAACAATCCAAAACTGCATTCGTCCTGAAACTGGTCAGGTTCTGACCAGCCCCGGACAGCAGGTGGTCAGATTCTATCCGTCGCCACGGGGCCCAAAACGCGGCAAACACCGCGTTAATCATTTAAACATTTAATAAAACAAATAGTTAGATATTAAAAGCCACTCTGGCACGGCACTTGATATCCTCTCTGGTACAATCGGCACTCAAAACCATTCGGAGGATCTCATGAAAAGAACGACCACCATCGCAATCCTGGCCATTTTCGGCATCATCGCACTCAGCACCCTGACCTTCGCCGGTCCCATGCGCGGCAAGGGAATGCGCGGCGATTGCCCGGGCTGGAATCAGAACCCCGCAGTGCAGCAGCTGACCCAGGAAAAGCAGGACCAGCTTAAGAACATTTTGGACGAACACCGCAAAGAAATGACTCCCATGCGAAATGCCATGTGGGAGAAGCGCACCCTGCTCAAAACATTGTCCGTCAACCCCAACACCAAGCCCGAAACCATCACCGCCCTGGTTGGCGAGTTGAGCGACCTGCGCGCCCAGGCGCAGACCAGGCGCGAGGCCCTGCAATCCCGGGTGAGCAAGGAAATTGGCATTGATCTGCCCATGGGTTTTGGAATGGATGAGCGCAGAGGCATGGGTGGACGCGGCCACGGCGACTTCGGCCAGCGCGGCATGCGCCAAGGCATGGGCCAAGGCATGAACCCGGAACTGGACGCCGCTCCCGGCGCTCCGGATGCCTAACGTCCTATCCAGCTGCATCACGCGCAGAGCAGACACAGTCTCAGGCGGCCTCCGGGCCGCCTTTTTTGTTCTTGCCCACATGACTCCGGGAGCCTATAGGCCCGAACCATGAGCCTTTTTTCCAGCAAATCCCTGCCCCAGCCCAAATTCCTGCCCATGACCCGCGCCGAAATGGATGCGCTCGGTTGGGATGAACTCGATGTGCTCCTGGTCAGCGGCGACGCCTATGTGGACCACCCATCCTTTGCCATGGCCCTGCTCGGGCGCGCGCTGGTGGCGCACGGACTGCGCACCGGGATCATCACCCAGCCGCGCTGGGACGGCCCGGAGGATTTGCTCGCCATGGGCCGCCCCCGCCTGTTCGCGGGGGTCTCGGCCGGGGCCATCGACTCCATGCTGGCCCACTATACCGCCTTTCGCAAAAAACGCTCCGAAGACGCCTACACACCGGGCGGCAGGGCCGGAGCCAGGCCCAACCGGGCGTGCATCGTCTACACCAACCTGCTGCGCCGCGCCTTTCCCGGCCTGACCGTGATCCTGGGCGGGATCGAGGCATCCTTGCGCCGCATCACGCATTACGATTTCTGGACCGACGCCCTGCGCAAGCCCATCCTCCTCGACGCCAAGGCCGACGCCGTGGTCTACGGCATGGGAGAGCGGGCCATCCTGAGCATCGCGGACCGGCTCGCGGCGGGCCGGGACATCCTGGGCATCCCCGGCACCGTGACCGTGGGCGAGGATTTTCCAGCTGAAATCGAGCTGCCGAGCCACGAAGACATGCTCGCCGATCCCAAGGAACTGATGCGGGCCACGCTGCTGCTCGAAAAGCAGGTCCATGACGGCACGGACTGGGCCGTGCAGCGCGTCGCCAACCGCGCCATCCTTGTCGCGCCACCGGCCACGCCCCTGACCACGACGGAAATGGACACGATCTACGCCCTGCCCTTCGCCCGCAAGGCTCATCCCGGCTATCTTCTGCCCATCCCGGCCGAAGAGATGATCCGCGACTCGGTGACCAGCCACAGAGGATGCGGCGGAGGGTGCTCGTTCTGCACCCTGGCCCTGCACCAGGGTCGGCGCATCGCTTCGCGCAGCCGGGCTTCCATCCTCGACGAGGTCCGGCGCATGGCCGCAAGCCCGGATTTCAAGGGCCATGTTTCCGATGTCGGCGGCCCCAGCGCCAACATGTGGGGGGCAAGCTGCGCCAAGGAAGGACAGCCCTGCAAGCGCCCCAGTTGCATGACTCCGACCGTCTGTCCGCACTTTCGCATGGACCAGAAAGCGCACCTCGATCTGCTGCGCACCCTGCGCCGCACGCCCGGAGTGCGCGGAGTGCGCGTGGCCAGCGGCGTGCGCTTCGACCTGGCCTTGAAAGACATGGACGCCCTTGGGGGCTATCTGCGCGAATTCGTGGGCGGGCAGCTGAAAATCGCGCCCGAGCATGTTTGCGACCATGTGCTGCGCCTGATGCGCAAGCCCGGCAACCGCGTCTTCGAGGAATTTCTGACGATCTTTGACCGCGAATCCAAGCGCGCGGGCAAGGAGCAATACGTCATCCCCTACCTGATGAGCGCCTTCCCGGGCACCACCGACGACGACATGCACGCCCTTGCCCGCTGGCTCGGCAGCCGGGGCTGGAAGCCCAAACAGGTGCAGTGCTTCATCCCCATCCCCGGAGCAGTGGCCACGGCCATGTACCATGCGGGCATCACCCCGGAAGGAAAGTCCGTCCATGTGCCGCGCACCGACGAAGAGCGGCTGCGCCAACATCGCATCCTGCTCCCGCCTGAGGACAGAGGCGCCAAACGTCCAAAGGACACGCAGCGCGAACCTCACCCGAAAAGCTGTCCCGGCCGATGCCCTGCTCCTTCGCGCAATTCCAGGCCCCTTCCCCGTCCCGGCAAGACAAAGACGGGCCGCAAAAAGAAATAAAATCGCTCTGGTACCTGCAAACCGCTGACCGACTTACGCCTCCCTTTGCGCAGCACGCCTGCCGGGGAGACTTTTTTGCGCTCTCATTTTTTTGTGCACACTTTTCAAGAAGTGAATTGTCTTTTTTAAGATTAGGCTGTAATATCAAATAGAAGAAGATTTATGATTCGGCCAAACCCTTGCCGGCAGGAAGGACAAGGCCAAGCGCGACCAGGATCGTGTCGTCAATTGATTTTTTTTTGAGAACATGAAGAGAATAACTTCCCATAGTTCTTGATTTTTATTATGAAGTTCTGAATTTTCACGGCGGATCGCGTCTTTTACCCCAAGCCGTTGCTTTGGACCTGACCCGGTCTGCCTGGAACGATTACCCCGGCGTCCATGACCCATCCCTTCGAGGATCATGAGTTTTCACGAATCGCAATCTGGAGCGAACAATGAACAAAAGCGAACTTATTCAGTCCCTTGCAGAGAAAATCAAGATTTCCAACGATGAAGCATCCACCATTGTGGACAGCTTTTTCGACTCCATGCGCGACGCGTTGCTGCGCGGAGACAGGATTGAAATCAGGGGGTTCGGCAGTTTCAAGATCAAGCAATACGAAGGATACATCGGCCGCAACCCCAAAACCGGGGAGTCAGTGCAGGTCAAGCCCAAGAAAATGCCTTTTTTCAAGGCTGGAAAAGGTCTGCTGGACTATCTCAACGGTTAGAATCGTTGACATGAGGGGCCGTTTTGACGCAATTGCTCGCGGCACACCTTAAAGAAAGACTACAGTCGGTTCGTCCCGAACGGATTGGACGTCTTTTTATGGAGCTTCGGCATTGCATTCCGTGATCCAACGCGTTGCAGCGATTCATGATCTTTCCGGGTTTGGAGGGGGGTCACTCTCGGCGGTGATCCCCATTCTTTCAGCCCTGGGAATTCAGGTCTGCAGTCTGCCGACAGCCATCCTCTCGACCCACACGGGCGGTTTCTCCAATTTTCATTTCCGCGACCTGACCTCGGACATGCGGCACATCATCGACCACTGGCGAGAGCTGTCCCTGTCCTTTGCCGGAATCTACTCCGGATTTCTGGGTTCGCCGGAACAGATCGACATCGTCACAGATTTCATAAGGACATTCCGCACCGACTCCACCCTGGTCGTGGTCGATCCGGTGCTCGGAGACGACGGCAAGCTCTACGACACCATGGACAGATCCATGGTCGACGGCATGCGCAGCCTCGTCGCCTCGGCCGACGTGATCACCCCGAACATCACCGAAGCGGCACTGCTGCTGGGCAAGGCCGGTCCTTTGGCCATCTCCGGCACCGAAGAGATAAAGGCCTGGGCCCGGGCCTTAAGCGATCTGGGCCCGCGTTGCGTCATCATCACCAGCGTCCCTGCAGAGCACGGCAGGGGGACGTCGGTCGTGGCCTTCGACAAGGATGCAAATCGTTTCTGGAAGGTTGCATGCCCTTATATTCCTGCATGTTACCCTGGCACTGGAGATATTTTCGCCAGTGTGATAACAGGTTCACTGTTGCAGGGCGATTCCCTGCCTTTATCACTGGACCGGGCCGTGCAGTTTGTCTCCATGGCCATCCGGGCCACCTTCGGTCACAATTTTCCGGAACGTGAAGGGGTTTTTCTGGAACGGGTGCTCCCGAGCCTGAACGCCCCCGTGTCCATGAGCAGCTTTGAACTGATATGACAGGCCCATATCGTGGAATATTCGTCAGCGATCTTGACGGAACCCTGTTGCGTGGCGGCCGCATCTCCGAAGGCGACCTGAAGGCCTTCAGGGGCCTGAGCGAGCAGGGAATCATGCGCGTCATCGCCACGGGCCGCTCCTTGTATTCGGCCAAATCCTGTCTTGCGGATGATTTTCCGGCAGATTACCTGATTCTTTCGACCGGAAACCAGATCGTGAACTGGCCCACGCAGAACGTTCTGCGCTCCGCATTCCTGTCTGGCCAGGAAGTGCAGGACATCTGTCTTTTTTTACATGGACAGGGCCTGAGCTTCATGGTGCACGAGGATTTTCCGCACAATCATCGCTTCGCGTACCACAGGGGGCACAAGAACGTCGCGGATTTTGATCGACGCCTGGCCCTGTACGCCAGCCACAGCCAGGAAAAAACAAGCGTCCCCGATGCGCGCGCCGCGTCCCAGATCGTGGTTATCGTTGACGGAAGCGATGCGGCAATGCATGACCGTATCTGCCGGGAACTTGCACGTCACAGCGTCATCAGGGCCACATCCCCGCTTGACGGACAGTCCGTGTGGATCGAAATCTTTGCGGCGGATGTCTCCAAGGCCTCGGGCATAAAGCACCTTGTCGATCATTACGGCCTGCACGGGGCTCCCAGCGCGGCCATCGGCAACGACCACAACGACAGGGACATGCTTGAGCTGGTGCAGATGCCCTTCAAAGTCGCAGACGCTTTTCTGGACGATGAAGACAAATACATTACAACTCCGGAAAATAGTGACGCCGTGGCTTTCGCCATCGCACGCTACATGGAAAGCTTCCATGCCGGCATGACGGACGCATGAAAAACATATTGGCCATCCCCGCACTGCTCGGGGCAACATCACTCGGTATCATCAAAAACGTGGGTCAGTGGGGAGTCTTCTCTCTCACGGCTGTCCTGGGCATGATCCATATACGCAGGCTCATACCCAAAATCCTCTACGACATATATTTCATCGGCTTCAAATCCCTGAATATCATAATTCTTGTGGCCTTCTTCACAGGCATGGTCCTTGGACTGCAGGGCTACTACACCCTGATCAAGTTCAGCGCCGAAGGAATGCTCGGCGTTGCCGTAGCCCTGTCCCTGGTGCGCGAGCTCGGGCCGGTGCTGACGGCGATTATGCTCATCGGCCGGGCCGGGTCGAGCATCAGCGCCGAGATCGGCATCATGCGCATCTCCGAGCAGATCGACGCCCTCTCGACCATGGACGTGGACCCGGTGCGCTATCTGGTCACGCCCAAGATCATCGCATCGCTGATCTGTTTTCCGCTCCTGACCGCAATTTTTGATTGTGTCGGCATCCTGGGCGGTTATTTTTCCTCCGTGCTCTTAAGCTCCCGTTCGGGGATCTTTTTCAGCAAGATCCAATCGAGCCTGCTCCTGTCCGACGTGACCGGAGGGTTCATAAAATCTTTCGTCTTTGCCTTTATCGTCATCACCATATCCTGCTACTGCGGATATTACACGCACCAGAACCAATCCAGTGCCGGGGCCGAAGGCGTCAGCAACTCAACAACATCCGCCGTTGTCCAGTCATGCGTTTACGTACTGGTCTCGGACTACGTCATAACATCCTTTTTGATGTGACCCATGAGCAGCACAACTCCTCTCATTCAGCTTCGCAACATTTCAAAGGCGTTCGGCGGCAGGGATATTCTGCGGGGCGCGACCTTTGACATCCAGCGAAACGAAATCACTGCCATCATCGGGAAAAGCGGCGGCGGCAAGAGCGTCCTGGTCAAACACATCATCGGGCTGATCACTGCCGACAGCGGAGAGATCATTTTTGACGGGCTTCCCTATTCGACCATGAAGCGAAAAGACTTTTCGGCCATCAAGAACCGTTGCAGCTACATGTTTCAGAACAACGCGCTTTTTGATTCCATGACCGTGTTCGAAAACATCGCCCTGCCCCTGCGGGAAAAATTCACGTTCGGAAAGGCGGACATTGAAGACAAGGTCCGCTCCCGCATCGAACAGCTCGAACTGGCCGAAGTGGCTCAGATGTACCCGAAACAGATTTCAGGCGGCATGCAGAAACGCGTGGCCCTGGCCCGCGCGCTGGTCACCGAACCGGAGATCATCTTCTTCGACGAACCGACCACGGGCCTCGACCCCATCCGCAAGAAGACGGTTTTCTCCATGATCCACCGCTACCATGAACAGCTCAATTTCACGGCGGTGATCATCACCCACGACATCCCGGACATTTTCTACATCGCCCATACCGTGAACATCCTCGATGAGGGCAGGATCATCTTTTCCGGCTCGCCCGTGGCCCTCGAACAATCCTCGGATCCGGGGCTTTACACCTATACGCATGGTCACGAGATGCTCATCGACGAATTGACAGGCCTACACAACAGGCTCTCGCTCATGCGCAAAATCGAGGCCTTCGGGGCCGAAGCCAAAGACGGTGAAAAGCTTGTCCTGGTCACGGTCAGACTCCTGGGCATGCGAACCATGATCGACTACAAGGGCGACCTGCTGGCACACGCCTTCATCAAGAACCTGGCCAAATTCGTGCAAACCTTTCTGCCGAGTGACGCTTGCGCGGGCATGTTTTCCAAGGAAATCCTGGTTCTGGCGTACAAAACAGAAGACGAGTCGACCCTTGAGATGTTTCTGAATCAACTTGAGGGATACTTCACCAACCTGACCATTGAAACATATTGTCACAAACACAGACTTCAGGTCGAAATCGGCGGAGCGCTGACAGACAAAGAACTGACCGCCTATTCGGCCATTCAGGAAGCACTTGCAACATCCAAGAAGTACGTATGAAGACCAACAATTCCTCTCTGCATCTTTCCATTGGCCTTTTTATCATCATAGGTCTGGTCTGCACCGCCTATCTGGCCATGACCCTGGCGAACACGACTTTTTTTTCCGGCGACTCCTACACGATCACCGCCAAATTCACGGCTGTGAACGGACTCAGGGCCGGCAGCAACGTGGAGATTTCCGGCGTGGCGGTGGGCAAAGTGTCGAGCATCTCTTTGGACCAGACCTTGTACCAGGCGGTAATCACCATGAGCATTGAAAACGCCGTAGGCATTCCCGTTGACTCCACGGCGGCGATCAAGACCAGCGGGCTCATCGGCGACAAATACGTGAGCATCATTCCCGGAGCCGACGACGTGCTCTTGAAGGACAAAGAGGTCCTCATGGATACACAGGCTGCCCTCGATATTGAGGAAATGATTTCAAAATATGTATTCGGAAGTGTCGACAAATGAGAGTACTGTTTCTTCTTTTTATCCTGCTCCTGCCGGCTACAGCGCTGTCGCAGGACAACCCGACAAGTTACATTCGCGCCAACATTGACAAAGTGCTGAGCATTCTGGCGTCTCCTGAATATGAGTCGGAAACAAATAAAACTGAGCAGTTGCGCCAGATTGAAGCCGTAGTCGACAATTTTTTCGACTCGGAAGAGCTTTCCAAGCGTTCCCTTGGACAATATTGGAGAATTTTCACTCCCGAGCAGCAACAAGAATTCCAACCCCTGTTCCTGAAACTCATCAAGCAGGTCTATCTCAAAAAATCCATTACCTATAATGGCGAAGTGGTGAATTACAACCAGGAAATCATCAAATCAGATACTCTTGCTGAAGTTCATACAACAGTCACGTCCCCCAGTTTGAACATTCCGATCATTTACTACATGATCAGAAAAGATGTTTCGTGGAAGGTTTACGATGTTTCTGTGGAAAACGTGAGCCTGATCAAAAACTACCGCTCCCAATTCCGGAGCATTCTGCAAAACAATTCGCCCGATAAACTCATTGCCACTTTAAGGGAAAAAACCAATGAATAAGCGTCTTCTACTGCTCTGTCTGGCCTTGGGCCTCATTCTGCTACAGGGCTGCGCCGGCAAGAAAGCCGGTTCTTCCCTGAATCAAGACGTCGCAGCGGAGCAGGAATATGAGGAAAGCTATGATGCAGCGGAAAACGGGGGCTATCCCGACTCTCTGGAAGGTTTCAACCGGGGAGTTTTTTCGTTTAACGACGGATTCATAACCTACGTTTTCTCACCCATCGATACGGTCTACACCGGATTCTTCCCCCCGGACATCCGCGCCGGATTCGGCAACTTTTACCGTAACCTCGGGTATCCCGTCCGTCTTATAAACGCCCTGCTGCAATTCAAATTCGACAAGATGGCCAAAGAGACCGCGTCGTTTGCCCTGAACACAGTGTTCGGCGTGGGCGGTCTTTTCCACATCACGCACAACATGCCGAGCCTGCAGTCTTCACCCGAAGATTTCAGCCAGACTCTGGCCTTTTACGGGCTGGATTCAGGCACCTATCTCGTACTGCCCATCCTCGGGCCGACCACTCTGCGTGACGCAGTGGGCTCCGTTGCGGACTCCTTTGTACACCCCTTTTCACTCGTGACCCCGGACAGCGCCAAATACGCTCTGATCGGACATGACAAAGCCAACACGGCCTCGGCCAACCTTCCGGCCTACAAGAGCATCAAGGAAGAATCCTTTGATCACTACACGAGCATGAAGGACGTTTACTTTCAGTACAGAATCGGACTGGAGAAGAAATAAGCGCGGGCCGAATGTGACGATGCGGTCACACAGAATGCGTGACCTTGACTTTCCCGGTTCCGGAATATCTTTAATGGAATGACCAATAGACAATAAATCCCGAAAAGAACCCGGAGGAAACATGTCCGACAAGAAAAAAATCATCGAAGTTGAAGAGACCCGCCTGGCTTATATGGCTGGAATGCTGCTCAAGGAAGTCGCGGAAGGCCTCTCCCGCCGCCAGTTCGAATTCAAGACCGAGGACGGCCCCGTCACGGTGACTGTGCCCAAGGATGTGGAACTCGAATACAGCGTGGAACAAAAGGAAAAGGACGGCGGCACCAAGACCAAGCTGGAGATCGAGATTTCCTGGAAATCGTGATCTGCCCCCTGGGCATAAGATAACCTGACAATGGCTCTGAAAAACCCTCGTCGCGCACTGCGGCGGGGGTTTTTCCGTCCCTCTTCCATGAATCGGGCCTGATCGAGAGCAGGGCGCAAAATGAAAAGACAGAACCTGCGCAGTCCCGCCTCTGATATCATTTTCCTCAAGTTGAGCGACAGTCGTGGCAAAATTCGATAAATCATATACGTATCAAACCGTATAGAGTTACAGAATTGGCTCTGTTATCAGAATACAATTCACAATTTCCATTTCCCTAAATTTGAAAAAAATTGACCACGTTATCTGAACATAGAATCTAAAACCTGCCACCATGCGTCCATCCATTCCCCCCACCATCCTCGGCACAATCATCCACCCCACCACCTACCGCGACGCCACCGCCCTGATTCTTGGCTGGGCGGTCAGGGCTGAAAGCCGGTCTGTTTGCCTGGCCAACGTGCATATGGTCATGGAGGCATACGACGATCCCGCCTACGAGGCAGAGGTCAACGGCGCGGATCTGGCCGCGCCGGACGGCATGCCGATTGTGTGGATTTTGAAATTGCTGGGACATGACGTGAAAGACAGGGTCTATGGACCGACCCTGACGCTGCGGGTGCTGGAAGCCGCCGCCATGCAGGAGGTCCCGGTGGGCTTTTACGGCGCGTCTTCTGATGTGCTGGCCGCGTTGATCGTAAACGTGCGACAAAAATTTCCCGGCCTCTGTGTCACCTATTCCTGTAGCCCGCCCTTCCGGGAACCGACGTCGGATGAAGACGAGGCAACAGTCCGGGACATCAACGCCTCCGGCGCTCGCATTCTCTTTGTGGGCCTTGGCTGCCCAAAGCAGGAAAGGTGGATGCACCAGCACAAGGGACGCGTGCAGGCCGTGATGCTCGGTGTAGGCGCGGCATTTGATTTCCATGCCGGAGCGATCCCGCAGGCTCCGTCATGGATGCGGGACCGTGGCCTGGAATGGCTGTTCCGCCTGTGCGTGGAACCGCGTCGGCTATGGAAGCGCCACCTTCTTCACAATCCACGCTTCGTGATCTTGAGCATTCTTGAACTGCTTGGGCTCGGGAAACAGGACAGGGCCTGACTGATTTCGCGCATCTTCGCCACTCGTCTCCACGCACAAACGCCCCAGACCAAGCGGCCAGGGGCGTGTTGTTTTCGGGACAGAGAATGCTCTACATCTTGCGCCGGTCGATGACCGATCCTCTCGAACGCAGCTCGAATCTGCACCGAACATGGAGCGGACATCGATTTTGTCTTCTGCGGCTTTGGGACAGGGCGAACCGAACTGGAAAAGGCCTGCGCCGGGCTTGGGAATGTGCGCTTTCTGGATCTCAACCGGCTATTCTTCAATACCGGGCATAAGCCCGCTTTCGCTGCTGATGACGTTACGCCCCGTTTTTTCTTCCAGTTCTTTTCTGGCTTGCCGCGCGATACCGCCGCCATGCTTCCCTGCAACCTTGTTTTCTTCAAGGCCGGTCGCGTTCATGCTTTCCGCAATCTGACGGGTAGAGAGTTCGGCAAGGGCGGTGAAAATGAGTTCGGCTTCAGTCATGTGATCACGAAGATTTTGCGACTTGAGCCTCTTCAGAGTCTTATGCTGTTTCACGCTCAGATCAGACCACTCCTGGTGAATAATATTCGTCAGAATGGCATATTCTTGGCCGTCCTTGATGTCGTGATCTTTCCAGTAATCTGTCAGCTTGTTTCGCGTTTCATGCCCGAGCATGCGCTGCTCAATCCACTTTTCAGACCGACCATGTTTTTGCCATAAATCGCGGGAACGATTCAGGGCAATTTCCGGGTCGGCCATTTCCTGCATGCGCTCATAGCCAATCTTGGCGAGCCATAACTTTATCGGCTCCGCTTTTGGGCTGGGAACGGACTGAACCAGACGCAAAAGCGTTTCTGCGTCGGCCACGTCAGTCAACCGCTGCTTGCCGTCTTCGGCTGTCAGTTTCAACCCGTGACAATTTGTCACGGTTTCACTTCCTTCAGCTTTGAGACGCTGCTTCATCTTCCGCCAGTAAGCACCAGGGTCGGGGCTGTCGGTAAGCACTCTGATAATGTCTACCACTGAAAAGAACCAGATTTCTGTTTTTTCATCGTAAACACGTCGAATTTTCGCTTCTTCGAAGATGGTGATGTCACTTTTCATAGTATCCGAATCCTAAACAGTACGATATCGTTACCAGAAGCTCTTAAGGGCTCAGAACACCCCGGGGTTCACGAAGCAAAATGCTCCTTTGCTGAACGAGTCCCTCACAATATTCAAAAAATACTTAAAAAAAACAGAAAGTTAAGCCACTCTAACTTATCGACATAATCGTGAACGGCTTACAGACCGACCGGAAGCGTTTTCGGTGAGATTTTCGATACGGTCACATCTTGCGACGATCCACGATCCTGCTCCCGTTGTTTCTCTCGATGGTCCTCGGTTCCACCAGCCGGACCTCAAAAGCCACACCCAGCTCCGTCTGTAGTCGGATACGCACGTTTTCGACGATGCGCTGGGATATCTTGATGGAGTCCGTGCAGAAGGATTCCGGGGCTTCGAGCATGATGGTGGCCAGATCCATGTGCCCGACCCGGTCCAGCACGATCTGGTAATGAGGATCGGTCAGTCCCGTGCCGGAGATGACCGCCTCGATCTGGGCCGGAAAAACGTTCACGCCATGAATGATGAGCATGTCGTCGCTGCGGCCGGGAATACGGGTCATGCGCCTCAGCGTCCGGCCGCAGGCGCAGGGGGCGTCGGTGAGCGTGGTCAGGTCTCCGGTGCGGAACCGGATCAGGGGGAAGGCTTCCTTGGTCAGGGTGGTCAGCACCAGCTCGCCCTTGGCTCCGGCAGGCAAGACCTCTCCGGTCTGCGGGTCCACGATCTCGGCCAGGAAATGGTCCTCGTTGATGTGCAGACCGGCCCGTTCCAGGCATTCCCCGGCCACGCCCGTGATTTCGCTCAGGCCGTAATTGTCCGTGGCCTGGATGCCGAGCCGGGTCTCGATCTCCTGGCGCGTCTCCTCGGTCCAGGGTTCGGAGCCGAACAGGCCGAAGCGCAGACTGAGCGCGGTCTTGTTGATGTTCATCTCGTCCAGAGTGTCGGCCAGATGCAGGGCGTAGCTCGGGGTGCAGACAAGGGCCGTGGTGCGGTAGTCCTGCATGATGGAAATCTGGCGGCGCGGGTCGCCTCCGGAACTGGGAATGACCGACGCGCCGATGAGTTCCGCGCCGGAATGCACGCCGAAAGCGCCGGTAAAAAGGCCGTAGTTGAAGGCGATCTGCACGGCGTCGTCCTTGGTCACCCCGCCCGCCGTGAGGATGCGGGCCGCCAGCTCGGACCAGCGGCGCACATCGCCGGAGGTGTACCCCACCACCGTAGGCTTGCCCGTGGTGCCGGTGGAAGCCTGCATGCGCACGACATCGCGCAGGGGCACGGCGAAAAGGCCGTACGGATAGTTCTGGCGCAGATCGTCCTTGGTGGTGAAAGGCAGGCGTTTCACGTCCTCTAAAGACTGCACGTCATAGGGGTCGATGCCCAGTTCCGCAAAACGCTTGCGATACAGCGGCACATTGCGGGCCACGCGGTTCAGGGTGGCCTGCAACCGCTCCAGCTGCAAGAGTTCCAGCTCCCCACGCTCCATGCATTCATATTCGCTCTGCCAGTACATCTTGCCTCCCCCTATTCTTCCAGTTCCCGACCAAGATACGCCCGTTGCACATCACGGTTGGCCAGCAGTTCGTCGGCCGTGCCCTGCAGGATGACCCGCCCGTTTTCCAGCACATAGCCCCGGTCGGCGATTTTGAGCGCGCTGCGGGCATTCTGTTCCACCAGGAGCACGGTCAGCCCAAGGCGATCCCGCAACTCCACGATATGCCGGAAAATATCCTTGACCACCAGTGGGGCAAGCCCCATGCCCGGCTCGTCCAGCAGGAGAAGCCGGGGTCTGGCCATCAGCGCCCGGCCGATGGCCAGCATCTGCTGTTCCCCGCCGGACAATGTCCCTGCTGCCTGGGTGCGGCGTTCGCGTAGCACCGGAAACATGGCGAACATAATCTCCAGATCCTCGGCGATGCTTGCCCGCTGCCGAAACCGGGATCGAGTGTAGGCCCCGAGGCGCAGGTTGTCTTCCACGGACAAGGGACTAAAAACCAGCCGCCCCTCGGGCACATGGGAGATCCCGGCACGCACGATCTGCTCCGGACTGCGATGCACCAGATCCGTGTCCCCGAAAAGAATGCTGCCCTGCCCGGGCCGAATCAGACCGGAGATGGTGCAGAGCATGGTGGTCTTGCCCGCGCCGTTGCCGCCGATGAGCGCCACGATCTCGCCTTGGCGCACGTGTAGGGTGGCTCGGCGCACGGCATGGATGCGGCCGTAAAAAACGTCCATATTCTTGAGTGAAAGAAGGGTGGGCTGCATGATCAGTCCTCGTCCCCACCCAGGTACGCGGCGATGACCTTGGGGTCTTTCTGGACCTGCGCCGGAGTGCCTCGGCTGATGGTCTGCCCGAAGCACAGCACCAGAATGGCGTCGCTGATGCGCATGACCAGTTCCATGTCGTGCTCGACCAGAATGACGGACAAATTGTAGGTGTCGCGGATGCGCAGGATCAGGTCGGCCAGAAGCTGGGTTTCGGCGATGTTGAGCCCGGCCGCAGGCTCGTCCAGGAGCAGGAGCTTGGGCCGTGCGGCCAGGGCCCGCGCCAGTTCGAGCAAGCGCTGTTTGCCGAAGGCCAGATCCTTGGCCGTGGCCTGGGCCAGATCGGCCATGCCCACGAATTCAAGCGCTTCAAAGGCTTCGCGGCGGACCTCATTCTCCAGGCGCCTGGATTTCGGTGTGCGCAGGAGGCTGTGCCAGGCCGGAAGGGACAATCGCCCGTGGCAACCCATGGTCACATTTTCAAGCACAGTCATGTTGGAGAAAATCTCCAGATTCTGGAAGGTGCGCACCATCCCGCCCCAGGCCCGCTTGTGCGCCGGCAGGACCGTGATGTCGCGGCCTTCGAAGGTCAGGGTTCCATGGCTCTGCGTGACCATGCCCGAGATGACGTTCAGGAGCGTGGTCTTGCCCGCTCCGTTGGGACCGATGATGGCCGTGATCTGTCCTTGCACGGCCTCGAAATGGATGTCGGCCAGGGCCTGCACCCCGCCGAAACGCACAGCGACGCCGCTGCAGCCGAGAATCACGCTATCCATGAACAGCCCCTGAAAGCCGTGCCTTGCCCCAGGCCCACAGCCTGTTCCAGCCCCCGGCCATGCCGTCGGGCAAAAACATCATGCACAGCACCAGAATGGCCCCGAAGAGCAAAACCTCGATGTTTTCAAAAGCGCGCAGAAATTCCGGCAGCACGGTGATGAAAAAAGCCCCGACGATGGCCCCCGGCACGCTGATCATGCCGCCCAGCACCACCATGACGATAAGCTCCACCGAGAACATGAAGCCAAAAGACGACGGCGCGATAAAGGTCAGGTAATGGGCGTAGAGGACTCCGGCGAAGCCCGAAAAAGCGGCGGACAGCACAAAGACCAAAAGCTTGTAGTTGGCGATGTCCACGCCCATGGCCTCGGCTGCCCGCTCGGAGGTGTGCAGGGCGCGGAGCGCCCGGCCGACACGGCTGTGCAGCAGGTTGAAGGACAGCCAGACGAAAAGGCACAGGATCACGGCCACGAGGCGAAAAAGCGTCACGTCCTTGCGCAGCTCCCAGCCGAAGAGGGACAAACGCGGAATGCCCACGAACCCCGACGGGCCCCCGGTGATGTCCACGGTTTCGGTGAAGAGAATGGACAGGATGATGCCGAATCCCAGCGTGGCCATGGCCAGATAATGCCCTTTGAGCTTGAGCGAAGGCAGGCCGACCAGAACGGCGACGATCGCGGTCAGGCCCACACCCGCCAGCATGGACAGGCCTACCGAAAGCCCCACAGTGGTGCTCAGATAGGAAGTCGTGTATGCGCCAAGCCCGTAGAACCCGGCATGTCCCAGGGATATCTGTCCGGCATGCCCGACCAGCAGGCACAGCCCCACGGCGTTCATGGCGTGCAGACAGCCCAGGATGAGGATGGTCAGGTAGTAGTTGTTGGGCAGCAGCGTCGGAGCCAGCATGAGCACTCCGAAAAAGGCCGCCAGCCAGATCATGTCCTTACGATATGACACTTCACACCCTTTTGGAGTCTTTGAGGCCGAACAGCCCGGAGGGTTTGACGAAAAGAAGGATCAGCAGAATGACGAAGGCCAGTGCGTCCTTATAGGCCGAAGAGACAAACCCCGCGCCAAGGGATTCCAGCACGCCAAGGATCACGCCTCCTGCCGCCGCCCCGAACGGGTTGCCGAGCCCGCCCAGGATGCAGGCCGCGAAACCTTTGAGTCCAAGCATGATGCCGACATCGTAGGAGGTCATGGTGATGGGGGCCAGGATCACGCCGCCCACCGCTCCGACCAGGGCGGAGATCATGAAGGAAAAAAGGACCATGCGCTGCACGCCGATGCCGACCAGTGAAGCGGCCTTGGTATCATACGAACAGGCCAGCATGGCCTTGCCGTGAATGGTGCCGGAGAAAAACAGCTTCAAGGCCCCGAGCAGAAAAAGGCTAATGGTCAGGACCCAGATGGCCTGCGGCATGATGGCCGCGCCCAGGAACATGATCGGCTGATTGCCGGAGAAGGGTTCCAGGACATGCGTGTCCTTGCCCCACAGCAGCATGGCCAGGCCTCTGATAAGGATGGAGACACCGATGGTGATGATGATCAGATTGATGGCCGGACAGTCCCGCACGGGACGGATGGCCAGCCGTTCCACCAGGGCGCCGACCATAGTCGCACCAAGGACGGCCAGCACCACGGCCGCAGGCTCGCCAAAGCCCAGCGAGTGCATGAAGTAGACGCTCATCATCCCGCCGAGCATGACAAATTCACCCTGGGCGAAATTGATCACGCCAGTGGTATTGAAGATGATGGTGAACCCCAGGGCGGTCAGCCCGTAGGTGCTGCCCAGCGTGAGTCCCGTGATCAGATATTGCAGCAGACTGGATGGATCCATTTTCTCACATGAAAAAAGCCGGCGGACCTGAATCCCACCGGCTTTTTGATCATTTATGCGTTTTAGTTCGCGACCTTCCAGCCGCCATTTTCGATAGTGACCATAATAAAAGCGGACTCGTCGAGGCCGTTATGATTCTCGGGAGAATAAGTGTAAACGCCCGAGGTGCCCGCAAAGCCTGAAATCTTTTCCAGATTGTCGCGGATATCGGCGGATTTTGCGGACCCACCCTTGGCAATGGCTTCCATGACCAGAGCGAAGGCATCGTGGGCATAGCCGCCGAAAGAGGAAATCTGGGTGCCGTAGGTTTTGGTGTAACCCGCAACATACGCTTCCAGCACCGCCTTCTGGGGATGATCGGCCGGCACCTGGTCCACGGCCACCAGCCTGCCGGCGGGCAGCACCAGCCCTTCGGCGGCATCTCCGGCGAGCTCGATGAACTTGTTCGAAGCCACCCCGTGGCTCATGTACAGAGGTATGCCCAGACCGAGCTGCACACGGTTGCGAGCGACCACCGCCGGGCCGGGATTTGTGCCCCAGCAGATGATGGCGTCCGCGCCGGCGCCCTTGATCTTGGTCAACTGCGCGGTCATGTCCGTATCCTTGGGTCCGTAGACCTCATCGGCCGCAAGCTCGAACCCTTGAGCCGGGATGAGCTCCTTCAGCACGCCGCGTCCGGCCTGGCCGTAGCCGTCGGATACGGTCAGGATGGCGAGCCGTGAAAACCCCTTGGCCCTCGCGTCCAGAAGAATCTTGGTCACGGCGTGGCGATCCAGCTGCGGCGTATTGAACACCCAGGGGTCTACGGGACGCACGATCTTCTCGGCGGCGGCGCAGGAAACAAGCGGCACCTCGGCGGAGGAAAAGAACTTGGAGATGGCCAGGGTGTTGCCGGAAATGCTGGGTCCGATGACCACGGCAACCTGGTCCTGATCAAGGAGCTTCTTGGCGGCCATGACGCATTTGTTCACGTCGGATTCATCGTCGTAGACAATGACCTCGACCTGCTGCCCGTTCACGCCGCCGGCGGCGTTAAGCTGATCCTGAAGCATGATCAGCGTGTTTTTCTCGGGTTCTCCCAGGAAGGACGCCGGGCCGGTCACGGAAAGAATGGCGCCGATCTTGATGGCATCGGCCGCAAAAGCCGGCACGCAAGTCAGCAGATAGGCGACAAGAGCAACGACACATTTTGCCGCGTTCATGGAAACCTCCGGAAATTTTGAAGAAAAAACAAAGAAAAGGGCTGTTGAACGATAATCGATAACCCGATCGCACAGCAGTGTCAATTCTTGGGCTTTTCATAGGTTTCATGGGTCTCATGGATCCTAGAAGACCTATTCCCCCAGAAATACAAAAGCCCATCATGCAGCATCATGACGGGCTTTTTTGACTCAAGTGAAGGCGTAGAGGGACTAGATTTTGTTCGAGGCCACGGAGAGCCTGGAAATCTTTCTGGCTGCGGTGCGCCAGTGAACAATCTTCTTGCTCGCGGCCTTGTCCAGAATGGAGGTGACGTTCTTCAGGGCGTTTGCGACGGCTTCGTTATCGTTGGACGCGATGGCGGCGTGCAAGGCCTTTGTGGCGTTCTTCACCCGGGTCTTCATCATTCTGTTGCGCTCGCGAGCCTTCAGGCTCTGGCGGTGTCTCTTCAGGGCAGACTTGTGATTAGCCAAAATATAACTCCTTCTCAAATTAAACGCGTGTTTCTATCAGCATCAAGATGCCTCTGCAATCCGGCGTCATTAGCCGAAGCGGCCTAGCGCTGTCAAGCCTTGAGACGGTCTAGACCTGAAATTTACCAAAATCGGCAACACGCCCCAGGGTGTTGACCAATCGATACAGCAAATTCAAGCGATTTGTGCGCAACGCAAGGTCGTCGCACATGACCATGACCCCGTCGAAGAATCCGTCAACGGCCGGACGCAGCACCCGCAGACGGGACAGCATCTGCGCATAGTCGGCCGTGGCCGCCAGTTCCGCCCAGACAGGCTCGATCCCCTGCAAGGTGGCCCAAAACGATTTTTCCGCATCGACCTCAAGAAGATCTTCGCGCACTGCGCCCGAAAGATCCTGATCGGCCTGCTTGCGGATAATGTTGGCCGCACGCTTGAAGGTCAGAACCGAAGCCTCGAAATCATCCTCGCGGCTGAACTCCGCCAGGGCGCGAACCCGCAGCCAGGTGTCATGAATGTCCGTGAAACCGGGAGCCATGGCCGCCTCGATGACCAGGGTCGGGATGCCCTGCCCGTTCCAGTAGGCGCGCAGACGCTGCCCGAAGAAATCCATGAGTTTTTCCAGGGCTTCGTCCTCGCCGAACTTCCAGGTCACGCCCGCATAGCCTTTCTGCGCCTCGCGCAGCAGAACCTCGATGTCGACCTGCAGTCCCATTTCCAGAATGATGCGGCACACGCCAAGGGCGTTGCGGCGCAAGGCGTAGGGATCGGCCGCGCCCGTGGGCATCATGCCGAGGCCGAAACAGCCCGCCAGGTTGTCGAGTTTGTCGGCCAGGGACAAGATGGCTCCGGCCTTGCTCGAAGGCAGGGGCGAATCCTGTCCGGCGGGCAGGTACTGCTCATAGAGAGCCTCGGCCACTGTCTGGCTCTCGCCCTGGCGCCGGGCGTAAATGCCGCCCATCTTGCCCTGCAGGTCGTCGAACTCGTAGACCATCTCCGAAACCAGATCGGCCTTGGAAAGCCGCCCGGCGCGCCTCATGGACTCGCCAAGTTCCGGCGCGACACGGGAGGCGATGAAGGCGGCCAGCTTTTCCAGCCTGCGCGTCTTGTCGCCCATGGTGCCAAGCGGACCGATGAAAATGACCTTGTCCAGCTTGTCCAGCCAATGATCGAAGGTCGCGGCGCAGTCGGCCTCCCAGAAAAAGCGGGCGTCCTCCAGGCGGGCGCGCAGCACCCTCTCCCAGCCCTTGCGCACCAAAGCCGGTTCGCGGGACTCGATATTGGCGGCGGTCAGGAAGTACGGCAACAGCTTTCCGTCCGCGCCGCGCAGGCCAAAGCTCTTCTGATGCGTCTCCATGCTGGTCAGCAGCACTTCGGCGGGCAGTTCCAGAAACTTCTCATGGAATCCGCCAAGCATGGCGCGTGGGGTTTCAACCAGATTGGCGACCTGATCGAGCAGGGATTCAAGCCACTCCACGCTGCCGCCCATCTCGGCCGCCAGTCGGTCGCCTTCGGCCCTGATCGCCTGCTTGCGGTCGGCCGCATGCAGAATGACCTTGCCCTGATCGTTCAAAATCCGGGCATATTCGTCGGCATGGGGCACAGTGAACGGACCGGGACCCATGACCCGGTGACCACGGGTCTGGTTGGACGCGGTCAGTCCGGCAAAGGCGAAGGGCACGATCTGGTCGTCAAGCATGGCCAGAATCCAGCGCACCGGGCGCCCGAAAGTGCATTCCTTGCCCATCCACTGCATTTTCTTGGGAAAAGTGAGGTTCGGCAGGATCGCCATGCAGGTTTCAGCCAGAATCTCACCGGCCGTGCGCCCGCCCACGGTTTTCTTGAGGGCCAGATACTCGCCCTTGTCCGTCTTCTCGACGTAGATCTGATCGAACTCAACGTTCTGGGACTTGGCGAAGCCCAGGCCCGCCTTGGTCGGATTGCCGTCCGCATCGAAGGCGATACGCGCCGGGGGCCCGGACACGACGATCTCCTCGGTCTTTTGCACAGCGGACAGGCCGGTAATGTCCACCACCAACCGCCGAGGGGTGGAGGCCGTGGCGACACGGCCATACGCAAGGCCCGCTTCGGAAAGCAGGGCTGAAAAACGATCCGCCAGCTCGCGGTCCAGCAGGGGCAGGAAACGCGCCGGCATTTCCTCCACGCCGATTTCAAGAACAAAATGCCTCATAAAAACTCCCTATCTAAAACCCCGAAAAAAGGGGGGACGGTTAGGATTTCAGGAGCGGATGCCCCATCGCCTCGCGCTGCTCCACGTAAAGCCTGGCCACGTTCGACGCCAGGGCCCGCACCCGCGCAATGTACTTGGCCCGCTCCGTGATGGAGATCGCGCCGCGCGCATCCAGCAGGTTGAAGGTGTGGGAGCATTTCAGACAGAAATCATAGGCGGGCCAAGGCAGGCCGGCTTCGCACAGCTTCGCGCTCTCGGCCTCGCAGGAGTTGAAGAACCCCAGCAGCATGTCCTGGTCGGAGTGGTCGAAATTGTACTTGGAATGCTCCACCTCGGCCTGGTGATAGACCTGTCCGTAGGTCACATGGTCGTTCCAGGCCAGGTCGTAGACCGACTCCTTTTCCTGCAGGTACATGCACAGCCGCTCCACACCGTAGGTGATCTCGCAGCTGATGGGCTCCAGATTGATGCCGCCGACCTGCTGGAAATAGGTGAACTGCGTGACTTCCATGCCGTTCAGCCACACTTCCCAGCCCAGGCCCCAGGCGCCAAGCGTCGGGCTCTCCCAGTCGTCCTCGACAAAGCGGATGTCGTGGACATGCTTGTCGATGCCAAGAACGCCGAGGCTGTCCAGGTACAGTTCCAGGACATTGGCCGGGGACGGTTTCAGAATGACCTGAAACTGGAAATAGTGCTGCAGACGGTTCGGATTTTCGCCGTAGCGGCCGTCCGTGGGCCTGCGGGTGGATTCGGGATAGGCCACCTTCCACGGCTCTGGCCCCAGCACCCGCAGAAAAGTGGACGGGTTGAACGTTCCCGCCCCGACTTCCATGTCGTATGGAAACTGCAGCACACAGCCCTGATCGGCCCAGAAACGCTGCAGGTTGGTAATCACGTCCTGAAAATTCATGCACAGCTCCTTAAAAGGGATCCATTCCGCTCAGCTCCGCACGAAGCGGTTGCCTTCGCAGGTCAGGCCAAGATGACATTGAACAAAGGCGTCCACCAGATGGACGCATTCCTCCCGCACCCGGGCCGAAGGCACCCAGTCCGCCCATTCCTTGGGGCCGGAGCGGGCAAGGCGAAAAAGCAGGCTCAGGGTTTCGCGGGAAGTGGAAATTTTGGCTCCGCCGCCGGAAGGGCAGCGCAGGCAGTAAAGCCCGCCCTCCTGCACGGCGAACACGGCACGGTGATGGGCGTCAAGAGGCCCGCCGCACTGCCGGCACCGCTGCAGATCCGGCTGGTAGCCCTGGGAGAAGGCCATCTTGGCGCGGAACATGAGCGGGATGAACCATGACCCCGGCCGCTCCTCGTCCAGGGCCTCCAGAGTCTCCAGCAGCAGCTCGTGGGCAGGGGCGTACCCGTCGGGAGTGAATGGCAGGGATTCGAAAAAACGTACGCAGTTGCTGACCATGCCGAGCTTTTTGAGATCGCGTTTCAGCTCCCCGAAGCCGTTGATGAGCGTGCCTTCCTGCAGGCACAAATACTCTTGCCTCCCCTGGCTGACACGAAAATGGACCAGACTGAGCTGGTCCAGACAACCGCAGAAACGCTTGCGACTACGGCGTCCTCCAAAGGCGAAAGCGGTCAGGAGGCCGTGAGTGGGAGAAAAAAAACGGACCCAGCAGTCCGCTTCTCGAAAAGTGCCCACCCGCAGCACCAGGACCTTCTCAGAAAATTCCATGTGGCATCCCCGGACCCGCGCCTGCCGCGCCTACTCCACGACCAGGGTCTTGACCTCGCCGAGTGTTCCCTCGAAAGGATAGGGCTGGCCGTCGAGTTCAAGCTTGACCCCGCCCGCATTGCCGAACTTGATGCTCAGGGACTCGCTGAAGGTGATGGTGGTCGTTTCGCCCTTGCGCAAAAAATAATCCAGAATCCTGTCGTCCGGCCGTGCCTGCAGCCAACTCGCGGAATGGGCCACGATGCGCATAGTACGCTCCCCGGCGGATGCCGCGGATGCAGTGACCGTTTCCGTCTGGGCGGCCGGTTCCGCTGCGACGACCGGTTCCGGCGCGGCGACCGGGTCCTGTCCCGGGACGGCCTCTGTCGCGGCAAAAGACGAAACTCCCGCTGTCGCGTTCAGCGCTTCTTCAGAGGCGTTGCTCGCGGTCATGTTCGCTGCGGGCTGTTCTGCCGGCGTGGCCGCCACTTCCTGCATCTGGGTCAATGGAGCAGGCAGAGATCCGGACGGCAGGACTTCCGCGGGGGGGGCGGGAGGCGCCGTCTGCTCTCCCACCGGGGCGGGTGCCTCGGAGGCCCGTGAACGATAATGATCGAAAACATACCAGCCGAGGGCTCCGAGGATCAGAATGCCGAGAATCGCGACAATGCGCACGGTGACCACGACATTGCCTGAATCGTGCATTTTGACGTGAATCTGGGGCGCATGGGAATCCGGCTGGTCGGTATCCTTGGGCACAGGATATTCACGGCTGAAATGAGCGCACAACTCCTGCGCATCCAGGCCCAGCAGCATGGCATAGCTCCGTACGAACCCCCTGGCATAGACTGCATGAGGAAATCGTGCGCTGTTGCCTTCTTCCAGCGCGATAATGACGGAAGGGGCTATCTTGGTCTTCTCTTCGACCGCCTCGACTGTCAGCCCCTTCTGTTCGCGGCCTTCGCGCAACGCGGTTCCGATCTCAATCAAATCCATATGCTGGAAACTCCATGGATGGTTTGTCGAAACGCAGAATTAAAGCTTCTTCTGGATGATGGCCTTGCTGCGCAATCCATTCATGTATTCCTTGAAGCGCTCTTCGAGTTTGGGACGCATGATCGCTTCCCGCACCTCTTCTTCCACGGCGGCATCTTCCTGACGCACGCCGTCCCGACGGTCCAGCAGCTTCAAGATAACCCATTTGTCCTGGACCAGAAAAGGTTTGCTCAGCTCGCCCGCGCTCAAATTCCGCAGGCCATCGCGCCAGGGCTCGGCCAATTCCCGCCAGCTCACATCGCGCATGACCCCATTTTCGGCCTTGGGACCGATGGAATAACGCTCCACCGCCTCCTCCAGGCTGACCTCCCCCTCGCTCAAGGACTTCCAGAGGGAATTGGCGCGTTCCTCATCCACAAGCACGAGCATCTGCACATCCACGATGCGCTCAGTGGTCAATTCAGAGCGGTTCTGCTCCATGTACGCGTCAATCTCTTCCTGGGTGACCACGACCTTGCGCCGCACCATGTAGCCGAGCATCTTGTGCTTCGTGATGTCTTCACGGCTGCGTTCCTTGAATTGTTCCGGGGTCAGGCCCTGGAGACGCAATGTGCGTTCGAAATCCTCTTCGCTCAAACGGCGGCGGGCCTTGAACTGGCGAATTTCGTTATCCACCTCGGAATCGG
Organism: Desulfomicrobium baculatum DSM 4028; assembly: GCF_000023225.1. Taxonomy (NCBI): domain Bacteria; kingdom Pseudomonadati; phylum Thermodesulfobacteriota; class Desulfovibrionia; order Desulfovibrionales; family Desulfomicrobiaceae; genus Desulfomicrobium; species Desulfomicrobium baculatum. The sequence continues at coordinate 1,075,896 of NC_013173.1, read as the reverse complement.
AGACTTCGATTTTAAGCCGCTGGGCCTCCTGGCGCAGGATGACGTCGTCGATCATGCCGTCGAGCACCTGCGGGGCGATTTTTTCGGCTGTGGCAGGATCAGGGGTCTGGCCCACGCTCAGGCGGATCTGCTGCTGCAGGTCCTGAAAAGTGATGATCTCGCCGTTGACCACGGCCACGATGCGATCAACCAACTGCGCAGCCTGTCCAAGGCCTGCGAGAACAAAGAAAAGAGAAAACGTCAAAACAGCACGAACACCGAATTTTTTCATAAATCAGGTCTCATTTTTTTTAAGGAACCTCGCAAGACCATTTGCCCCGCATGAAATATTCCGGAGCAGGCAAATCCGGTATCCCGGAAACCACTTGGCAGCTTGCGAAGAAGTTGACAATGCGCACAAGGTACTACCCTTCAGCGCAGACCGAGTCCAGTTCAAACTTGGGAAGCTCCCGGCGAGGTCCGTCACAGCTTGATCCGCTCTCTGAGCACCAGCAGCTGGTCTTTCAACCCATGCATGGCATGGGTCGGCGAGGCCGCGGCAGGCAGGCGCAGCTCCAGCTTGGCCGGTGGCAAAATCCGGGCGCAGGCGGCATTTTCGCCCACCCAACCCATGAGCTTGGAGAGGTCGACATTATGCCGGGTTTCGTCCCAGTGGATAAGCGCCCGGTCCTCGAACAGGTCCACCCGCACCGCGCCCAGCCTGCGTGCGTCAATCTTGATCATGAGCACGGCCACAAAGGTCTTCAGCGCCTCGGGCAGAGAGCCGAAGCGGTCGCGCATGTCGTCCACGATTTCGACGATGGCCCCCTCGTCGTGACAGGAGGACAGGGCCTTGTAATAATGCAGGCGTTCCTTGCCGTCGGCCACGTACTCTTCGGGAATGAGGGCCTGGAAGCCGAGATTGAGCTCCGGCTCGATCTCCGTTTCGACCTTTCCGCCGCGCAATCTGGTCACCTCTTCCTCAAGCATTTCCAAAAAGAGGTCGAGGCCGACCTTGCCGATAGTCCCGGACTGGGCCTCGCCGAGGATGTTGCCGGCTCCGCGCAGGCGCAGGTCTTCCATGGCCACCTTGAAGCCCGCGCCCAAGTAGTCCATGTCGAGGATGATTTTCAGGCGTTTGCGCGAGGTTTCCTGCAGGCGGTCCAGGTCGGGGATGATGAAATAGGCGTAGGCCTGCTCGCTGGAGCGCCCTACCCGGCCGCGCAGCTGGTACAGCTGGCCGAGCCCGAAAAGCTGAGCCTGGTCGACGATGAGAGTGTTGGCGCGGGGAAAATCAAGGCCCGACTCGATGATGGCCGTGCAGACCAGCACGTCGAGCTCGCCATGCCAGAACTTGTGCATGGTTTCTTCCAGATCGTGGGCCTTCATCTGGCCATGCCCCATGCCGACCCGCGCACCGGGAACCAGGGAGGACACGAACTCCACCACCCGCTCTAGTCCCTGCACCCGGTTGTAGACCCAGAAAACCTGGCCGCCCCGGGCCAGCTCGCGCTCCAGGATGACCTTGAGCTGGGCCGGATCGCGTTCCAGCAATGAGGTCTCCACCGGCTTGCGATCGCGCGGCGGGGTCTCGATGACGCTAAGGCCCCGGATCCCGGACAGGGAGAGCTGCAAGGTGCGCGGGATGGGCGTGGCGGTCAGGGTCAGGACATCGATGGTCGAACGCATTTTCTTGATGCGCTCCTTGTGCTTGACGCCGAACCGCTGCTCTTCGTCGAGAATCAGGAGGGCCAGATTGGCGAACTCCACGTCTTTGGAGAGCATGCGGTGGGTGCCGATGAGGACGTCCACCTGGCCGCGGCGCGCGGCTTCAAGGGTGCGTTTTTGTCCGGCGGCAGGCACAAAGCGGCTCAGGAGCCCCACGGTGATGGAGAACGGCTCCATGCGCTGCCGGAAAGTCTGGAAATGCTGTTCGGCCAGAACGGTGGTCGGGCACAAGAGAGCCACCTGCTTGCCGTCCAGGACCGCTCTGAAAGCCGCGCGCAGGGCCACCTCGGTCTTGCCGAAGCCCACGTCGCCGCAGACCAGCCGGTCCATGGGCTCGGGCTTTTCCATGTCGGCCAGAACGTCGGCGATGGCCTTTTCCTGATCGCGCGTCTCCTCGAAGCCGAAACTGGCCTCGAATTCCCAATACAGCTCGGAGATGGGATTGTACTGAAAACCTTTGGCGATCTTGCGGAATGCGTACATCTCGACCAGGTCGCGCGCGATCTTGGCGATGGACTGGCGAGTGCGCTCGCGGGCCTTGCTCCAGGCCGCGCTGCCCAGACGGTCCAGAGCCGGGGCCGCGCCGTCGGGCCCCTTGTAGCGCTGCACCTGCCCCAGACGGTCCACCGGCAGATAGAGCCGGTCCTCACCGTCGTACTGCAGCAGCAGGTAATCGTTGGCGACGTCCCCGAACTTGATGCGATGCAAGCCGCCAAAGCGGCACAGGCCATAATCGCGATGAACCAGAAGATCGCCGCTTTCAAGCTCGTCAAAGGCATCGAGACCCTTGAATGCCTTGCCTGCGCTACGCTGCGCCTTGGGAGCCCCCGGCTGGAGCACGGACTCGGGCAGAATCTGGATTTCGGCCCAAGGCAGGCGCATGCCATGTCCCAAAGACCCGACCAGGGCGAAGATTCCCTTGCCCTGGGCATCGTACTCGGTTTTGAGCACATGGTCGTCCTGGGCCGCGAGCTGCAGAAATTTTTTGCGGGACTGTTCGGTATGGAAACAAAAAATGGTCTGGGCGTAGGTTCTGCGCCAGACGGCAAGTTCCTGCATCAGCGCCCGCCATGGCCGGGAGCGGCTTTCCGGGGTCCAGAAAAGTTCCTCGAACGAACTTACCCCCTCTTCAGGCAGGTCCAGCCCTTCTTCGCGCACCCCCATGACCAGACTCTCGCAGAGAATCTGCCGACTGTCCTCCCAGGTCTTGCGCACGTCGCCCGGAGTCTGGATCAGGCCGTGCCGGGGCCACTGCCGCTCGTCGTCGCGAAAATAATTCTGCCAGGCCCAGCTTGTCTCGTCGAGCTTGGTCCGCAAATCCTGGGCCTCGGCCATGATGAAGACGCTCCCTTCGGGAAGCCAGGCCTCCAGGCCGACGGTCCGAGGGTAGTACATGCTCGGCGGCAAATGCGGATGGACCTGCAGCAGCTCCTTTTCAAGCCCCGCGCGAGCAGGCTTTGCAATCTCACCCAGCCGCAACCATCCGTCGAACATGCTCCGGGCTTCTTCCTTGTATGTGTCGGCACCTATGCATCCGGCCACGGGCAGAATTGTCAGGGATTTGAGTTCGGCGCGAGACCGCTGGGACATGGGTTCAAAAAGCCGGATGCGCTCCAGGGTGTCGCCGAAAAATTCCAGTCGCAGCGGGTGGTCGTAGCCGGGACAAAAAATATCCATGATGTCGCCGCGCAGGGACGTCTCGCCAACGGCGGTGACCATGGAAACGCGTGCATACCCCCAGTTGACCAGAGTCTCCAGGAGATCCTCCTGGGAAATCTCCTCGCCTTCCGACAGATTCAGATGCTCCCGCTGCAAGAGTTCCGGGTGCGGCCATTTCTGAATCAGGTTCTCAAGCGGCAGGAGCACCCCGCGTCCCCGCTTTTTCTGCGTCAGGGCAAAAAGGGTCCGCCAGCGTTCCGGCCAAGGGGAACGACGTGGGTCCTCCACTGAATAATGGGGAAAACGCAGCCAGCGCCGCTCCCAAAAGGAAAGGTTTCTGTCCGCAGGCGAAAAGAGGCGCGCCAGGGAGTCGTACAAGGGCAGATCCGCGCTTGGCGGCAGCACCAGCACGACATTGTGGCCCTTTTCAATCAACGCCTGAGCCAGAAACATCTGCGAAGCGGGACCGCTTTTGAAGATTCTGGTTTGACGCTCTGATCCGTCGATGAGCTTCTGCAAGGCTTGGGGGATGATCACGTTTCGACCGGTCTGAAGTTGAAAGGAACGGGGAAAAGCCGCCCCCGGTAAGGAGCGGCTTTGAGCCTCCAATACGTTCGGGCGGATGCTTCACCAGCCCACGCCAAGTCATTTTACGTTGCCCAAAAGAGAGGCAAGGTCAAGCACTTGCACGCAGGGCAAAAGCTCCGCCAAAAACAGTCTGCCAAGGCCGGACATTTTGGTGGACAGGTCTGAAACGGGTGCGTAATGGTCAACGCGTACGCAACCGTTCACCACTCACTCCCAAGGAGCAGTTCATGGCACGATTCCTTCCCAATGAGGATCCCTTCACCCTGGAAGACCAGCTCAAGATCCTCGGCAACGACGAGTTGCTCGATTTCTGGGAAGAAAGTCAGATGCTCGACCGTTATCTCGAGCCTGCGGAACACGAAGAACCGCCATCAATGCACTACGAGAACGCCATCCTGAACGAACTCAGATTGCGCTACTCCATGGGCGAGATATAAACTTCTTGCATTCGACACTTCTAAGCTCCCTTTCGGGAGCTTTTTTTATTCCTGAACCGTTCCGATTGAAATATTGGCATCATGGTTCGTTAGTTACAACTTTACGCGTGTAAGCCTGAGTGAATTAGTGATCACGGACACCGAACTGAAGCTCATTGCAGCAGCCGCAATCATTGGCGATAACAGTATTCCAAAGAACGGATACAATATTCCTGCCGCAACCGGAACGCCAGCTACGTTGTAAATAAACGCAAAGAATAAATTTTGCCTTATATTACTCATGGTGGCCCGACTCAGCCGTCTGGCTTTGACAATTCCCCGCAAATCTCCTTTGACTAAAGTGATGCCAGCACTTTCTATTGCCACATCTGTACCTGTGCCCATGGCAATACCGACATGGGCCTGCGCCAATGCCGGGGCATCGTTAATACCATCACCAGCCATGGCGACGATGCGGCCCTCTGCTTGGAGCTTTTTAATTACTTCAGCTTTTTGTTCAGGAGAAACTTCAGCATGCACCTGATCGATCCCCAGTTGGTCGGCAACTGCTTTTGCAGTGGCGTTACTGTCACCGGTAAGCATGACGATCCGAATACCCTCGGCATGCAAATCGCGAATGGCTTCACCTGTTGCGGCTTTGACGGGATCAGCGACGCCGATTAAACCTGCTACCTGGCCGTCAATAGCAATCAGCATGACCGTCATCCCCTTGACGCGTTGTTTATCCGCTTTCTGAGATACGTCTCCCGTACTGATATCCTGCTCTTCCAATAATTTTATGTTCCCGGCAGCTACCTTGTGCCCATCCACTTCGCCGGTGACGCCTTTACCGGTAATCGACTGAAAGCTGTTGGCCTTGACCAACTCAACTCCCTTTTCTTCCGCTCCACGCACAATAGCCTCTGCCAAAGGATGTTCGCTGGCGCGTTCGAGGCTGGCGGCCATGCGCAATATTTCATCTTCGCTAAATCCTGTTTCCGCCTGCACGGCAACCAGCTTGGGCTTGCCTTCGGTTAGCGTGCCGGTCTTATCCACCACCAGGGTGTCGATTTTTTCCATAATCTCCAGTGCTTCGGCATTTTTAATCAAGACTCCGGCCAGAGCGCCGCGCCCCGTTCCCACCATGATAGAAATTGGCGTGGCAAGCCCCAATGCGCACGGACAGGCGATGATAAGCACAGCAACAGCATTCACAACAGCATGCGCCAGACGCGGCTCCGGGCCCCACACCCACCAGACAATAAAAGCGAGCGCGGCCACGCCGACCACCGCAGGGACAAAGTAACTTGCGACAATATCCGCCAATTTTTGAATGGGCGCTCGCGTGCGTTGTGCATCAGCCACCATTTTTACGATTTGCGCCAGCAGAGTATCGGAGCCGACTTTTTCCGCCCGCATCAGCAAACTGCCGGTTCCATTCACCGTCGCGCCGATGAGTTTGTCATCTTTTGATTTTGGGACCGAAACCGGTTCTCCGGTCACCATGGATTCATCGACATTACTTTCACCTTCGATGACCGTACCATCCACCGGGATTTTCTCGCCCGGCCGGATCCGCAAGGTATCGCCGGATTTTACCTTCTCAAGCGGAAGATCTTCTTCGGTTCCGTCGTCGTTCACGATGCGGGCTGTATTCGGAGCAAGGCCAAGCAGCTTCTGAATGGCCGTATTAGTTCGTGAGCGGGCGCGCAATTCGAGCACTTGCCCCATAAGGACCAGAGTCGTAATCACGGCTGCTGCTTCAAAGTAGACAGCGACCAAACCATGTTCCAGCTGCATGACCGGCGGAAAAAGATGTGGGAACACTAAGGCTACAACACTATACCCCCAGGCTACAGAGACACCCAGCGCAATCAGCGTAAACATATTGAGGTTCCAGGACCAAAGAGATTGCCAGCCACGCACAAAAAAGGGCCAGCCACCCCATAACACAACAGGAGTAGCAAGCGCGAACTCGATCCATTGGACCGCTTGCATTGAAAGCCAATCCGGCAGCCAGGCGGGGACCATATCGGCTATCATGGCCAGGAAAAACACAGGTAGAGTGAGCGCGGAGCACACCCAGAATCGTCGGGTCATGTAGACGAGTTCTTCATTCTTTTCATCGCCGACGGATGTTTCAACTGGTTCGAGTGCCATCCCGCATTTGGGGCAGCTACCCGGATGATCCTGTACTACCTCGGGATGCATGGGGCATGTGTACTCGGCTTGGGCCGAGGCCGCCGGTGCGCTCATCGACTCCAGAGCCATCCCGCATTTGGGGCAATTTCCAGGTTCCGGTTGCTGAACTTCAGGATGCATGGGGCATGTGTAAAGGCTCTCCTCGCGGCGTGCCTCTTGACCTTCCACGTTCTGCTGATCCAGATATTTATCCGGATGTTTTTTGAATTTTTTCAAGCAATCAGCACTGCAAAAATAATAGTCTTTGTCTTTATGATGGGTATGGAATTCGGAATCACTTGATACAACCATATTGCAGACAGGATCTTTGTGATGATCTTTTTTTGTATTTGATTTTGCACTCATAGACATATCTCCCTGCCTTGCTGGCAAAAAAAACCTTTTATTTTTGAATATTACATCATTCAGACAGCCTTACTGATTGTGCATTCGTCAACAAAGTCACTTATAACCATAAATGAATATTTGCGGTCTTGGCAAGGGTCTGACGATCTGTTTGCAGCAATTTGATAATAGCACAGATCCGGAGGGCAAATGGGAACGCCCATCTGCTCTCCGCTTCCATTATGGTCGAAGGAAATCCTGTCTCGCGTTTCAACTGGTCTGAGAAAAAAGAAACCCTCGTCGAAAATTACGACGAGGGTTTGTCATTGATATGAGCCAGCCTAGGACCGGCCTAAAAATCTGGAGCGGGAAACGAGATTTGAACTCGCGACTTCAACCTTGGCAAGGTTGCACTCTACCACTGAGTTACTCCCGCATTTCTATGGAGGCGGCATCCAGATTTGAACTGGAGAATGGAGGTTTTGCAGACCTCTGCCTTACCGCTTGGCTATGCCGCCATTTTCTCGTGGAGCGGGAAACGGGACTCGAACCCGCAACCCTCAGCTTGGAAGGCTGATGCTCTAGCCATTGAGCTACTCCCGCCCGCGAGGATCATGCAGCTACTTCAACCACTTTCCAGCGTCAAGGAAAAAGAAGGGTTTAGCTGATTGTTCAAAAAACGGCTGTCAGGCTGTTCCAAAATGGTGAGATGCGAGGAACAAAGAAAATCCAGGCCCGAAGCGTATTCTGATATACGTGAGGGGCTGGATTTTCTGCAGTGACAAAGCAGATCGCCGTTTTGGGCCAGCCTGCTACCCCAGCCCCTGACCCGGCTCCATGATGCGGCCGGTGAGCGTGGTCTCGTAGCCGCCCAGCTTTTCGATCCGCTCCTTGAAGACTCGGGAGCGGATCAGTTCCAGCGCCGTTTCGATCTTCCAGTCCGCAAGTTCCGGCAAAAACGCCAGATCGTAGCGCTCCCTGGCCAGGGGTACGAAATCAAGCCCCAGGGCGTTCGCGGCCGCGAAAATACCCAATCCGCAGGAGGCCGTTCCGGTCAGCACGTTGACGGCCACGGCCATGTGCGTGAACTCCTCCTTCTCGTACCCGTTCACCTGCTCCGGGCCAATCCCGGCCTGCCGCAGGTGATAGTCGAGCAGGATGCGCGTTCCGGCGCCGCGCTGACGGTTGATGAAGCGCACTTCGGGCCGGACCAGATCCTCGACTCCGGTGATGCCCTGGGGGTTGCCCTTGGCCACGATGAGCCCCTGATGACGGATGGCCAGATTGACGCAGGCCACGCTCAGTCCGGGCAGGTACTTGCGGAAAAAGGGAAAATTGAAATCCCCGCTGTCCTCGTCGAAAAGATGGGTGCCGGCCATGAGCGCCGAACGGTTTTTAAGGGCCGTGAGGCCGCCCATGGAGCCCACATGGCTGGAGGCGATGCGCACCGGCCGGGCCAGGCCCATCAGCTCGTTGCCAAGCACGTCGAGGATGTTGTCGTGGCTGCCGACCACGACCAGGGTCTGATCCAGCTCCGCTTCCGGGACAAGCAGCTCGGCCCGGACCATGGAGGCGGCCTCGGCCCCCTCGCTGTCCGCCGGGATGCGGGTCACGCCCTGGGCGCGAATGAGGGTGGTCAGCATGCCCGCCCCGCGCCCCAGGGGCGTGGCCACCAGCTTTTCCCCGACCCGGCCGATGGCCAGGCGGACCAGCTCTTCGGTGCCAAGCTTGGAGGGCACCTTGCGGGACAGCTCCACCGTTGCAACCGCCCGGACAGGCGGCGTCTTGCGGGACAGCCAGGACAAAAGCGGAATGAGCAGTTCTTCGAAGCAGACCACCGCCGAGACCGGATACCCCGGCGCGCCGACGATCAGCTTGCCGCCCGCCACGCCCAGAATGGACGGCTTGCCGGGCATGAGATCGATCCCATGCACCAGTACCCGCCCGAGGCTCTCGATGATGGAGCGGGAAAAATCCTTGGAACCGGCCGAGGAGCCCGCTCCGATGACGATCACATGGTTGGGGCCGTTCACGGCCTCGCGCACCGCCGCAGTCAGAGCCTCCTCATTGTCCGGGACCGGATCGACGCGGGTGAAGAGACACCCCTGGGCGGCCGCCAGGCCTGCGAAGACCTGGGAATTGCTTTCGATGACCTGGCCCGGACGCGGGCTTGGGCGCGTGGCGAAGTCGAGGACCTCGTCGCCGGTGGGGATGAAGGCCATGCGCAGTTGCTCCCAGACCGGCACCTCCCAGATGCCGGCACTGAGCAGCCCGCCCACGTCGTAGGGGGACAGCAGCCTGTTCTGCGGCAGAAGCAGCTCCGTGGCCACGATGTCCTCACCGATGCGGCGTACGTGCTGCATGGGGAAGACCGGAGTTTCAAGCTCGATGGCGTCATCGGTGTCGCGCACGGCCTTCTCGATCATGAGCACCCCGTCCATGCCCTCGGGCAGAGGGTGCCCCGTGTTCACGGCCGCGCACTGGCTGCCCTTGAGCAGCCGCACGGGCCGTCCTTCGCGAGCGGCAAAGGTAGACTCGGCTTTGAGTGCGTAGCCGTCCATGGCCGCGCTGTGAAACGTCGGAGAGGAGCACACCGCGTACACCGCCTGCGCCGTGACCCGGCCGCAGGCCTGGTGCGAGGGGATTGTTTCCCGATTGACCAGCCGGTCCCGGTCAAGGGCTTCCATGGTCAGCCGCAGAGCTTCGGGAACAGGCAACGTCTTTAAATATATATTTCTTTTTTTCATTATTTTTTCACAGGTTAGAATATCCAGACATCCACGTCCTGTCCGGCCGTCATGCCTTCCAGGGAGGCAGGCAGCCGCACCAGCCCGTCGGCATCAAGCATGGTCCGCAGCAGCCCCGACTTGCCGAGCCGGGGCATGGCCACGCACTCCCCGTCCCGCTCTTCAAGCCGCACCCGCACATAGTCTTCGCGGCCGGGTTTGGAGGACAGATTCGCCCCGAGCTTGGCCGGGCGCAGGATCATGCGTCCGGGATCGAAGGCTCCCGCATCGCCCCCAAGATGCACCAGAAGCGGCTGCCCGAAAACCAGCATGACGATCTGGGCGGAGGTGACCTGACCGGGGAGCCCAAGCACCGGCTTGCCCCCGACGCGGGCAAGAATGGTCGGCTTGCCGGGACTGATGGACACGCCGTGGGCCAGGATTTCGCTGTCCGCAAAGGATTCCAGGACCTCTATGGTCAGATCCCGGGTCCCGATGGAGCTGCCGCCGGAGATGAAGACCACGTCATTCTTTTCCATACTTTGGGCCAGGGCCTCCCGCAGCACTTCGCGCACATCGGGGACCAACCCGTGAACACAGCCCAGGGCTCCCGCCTGCCGGGCCATGCAGGCCAGGGTGTGGGAGTTGACGTCCCGGATTTGCCCGGGTCTGGGCAAACTGTCGACAGGAACCAGCTCGTCGCCCGTGGAGACAATGCCGCACCGAGGCTGGCGAAAAACCGTTGCCGAAAGACGGCCGATGGCGGCCATGAGCCCCACATCCTGCGGACGCAGACGCCGACCGGCAGGTACGGCCACCTGTCCCTGGCCCACATCCTCGCCCCGCAGCATGACATTTTCGCCGGGGGTCACGGTCTTGCGGATCTCAACGGTCGTATCCCCGAGCATCTGGGTATGCTCGACCATGATCACGGCGTCCGCGCCGGGCGGAAGGCTCCCGCCGGTGGCGATGCCCATGCATTCCCCGGAGTTCAGAGGGCGACTGACAATTTCATCGATGGCCGCGCTGCGGGCAAGCTCCACATAGGCGGGATTGCCCTCACTCGCGCCAAAAGTGTCCGCGGCACGCACGGCGTAACCGTCCATGCAGGAGCGGTCCAGGGCGGGGATGTCTTCGGCGGACAGGATGTCCTCGGCCAGGACGCGGCCCAGACAGTCCTCCAGGGGACAGATTTCGGAGCCCACGGGCGCGAAACCGCGCAGCAACTCACAAAACCGGGCCGGAGTGATCACCCGGAAAAAACCATGATCCATTCGTAATCCGCCTTATAAAGATGATAATTTGGTTTCCGGGTAGGCGTCGGCGTAATACTGCACTTCCTCGCCAAAGATATCCTGGGCCTTGCCCTTGGCGTAGGTCTCGATGTCGCTTTGCAGCTGCAGAAACTGCCTGGCAAGCTGACGCCCAACGGGGGTAAGCTCATAGCGCTGCCCCTTGCCCTTGATCTTCTGCACCAAAGGCTTGCCGATGCTCTCCTCGGCGGCTTTGAGTTTCCCCCAGGCCGCCCGGTACGACATCTTCATGTCCGTGGCCGCCTGCCTGAGCGACCCGCACTCCTCGATTTTCTCCAGCAAAAGAGCCCGGCCGATGCCCAGAAAAATTTTTTCGTCCCGCTCGAACCAGACATGCAAACGCAAGGTCAAGGTGCCCTCAACTTTGGACTCGGTCATGGATTCCTCCTCCTGTGATGAGGATGATGTGATTAAAATTCAAACACATATTTTGTTAAATCAAAGCCAGATACAAAACAAGCATTGTGATGTGTCAAAAGACACGTTAGGAACGGTTCCGGCCCGGATTCACACCTCGCCCTTCACCAACGGAGAATGCCCATGATCAAAGCTGTAAAAGCCCAGGAATTGCTTGCCAAGAAAATCGACTCGTGCAGAAAACGCGGCTTTTTGCCCGTGGAACTGATCGATCTGGTCGAAAAGATCTACACCCGCCAGCTCGAAGCCCGGGACAAGGCCCAGGTTCCCGCCGCCGCGACACAGGAAATCGCCGATCCGCTTCAGCACAGCCAGGGCGCGCCGCTGCTCGAAAGAGCCAATTTTCCCTTTGATAAAAGCCAGAGCCTTGATCTTTTCAACGAATTTCTGGAGCTGGCGAAATCGGTCAGCCCGGCCCTCGGCGAAGCCGCTACGGCAATCACCGCAGCCATCGCGGACAAATCCCTGGATCTGGACCTGGCCATGCAGGCGCATCTGAATGGCGACGAAGGTTTTTTCTCCACCTGGACCGCCGCCACTCCTTCCGCGCCGCGCATCCTGCCCATGCTCGTGCAGGCGGCCATGACCCCGTCCCTGGAACGCGCCGCCATCGCCCTGGAGGCCCGGACCGACCTTTCGCAGTCCTGGGACCACGGACACTGCCCCCTGTGCGGAAGCCTGCCGATCATGTCGGATTTGCGCGAAAAGGAAGGATTCAGATACAATATCTGCGGATTCTGCCACGCAGAATATCACGCGCCCCGGCTGCAGTGTCCCTTCTGTCTGGAAAAGGACATGGCCAAGCTCGAATATTATGAATCCGATGAAGAGCCCGGAGTGCGCATCAACGCCTGCAAAACCTGCAATCTGTACATCAAGCTCACGGATTTTAGAAATCTGGACCGCAGAACACTGCCCCTGGTGGACGACCTGGAATCCCTGAGCCTTGACGTGGCGGCACGGGAAAAGAAATACAAGCGCCCCACCCTCTCGGCCTGGGGATTCTAAGAGCGCTAGACAGACAGCATCTATACAACAGCCTTAACCCGACCAACGCCCGGTCCCAGCGATCCGGTTCGATCCGGGTCGGGCTCGGCAACTGTCTGACTGAGCCTGAAATCGTTTGTTTTCCCGTCGCCTCTCGCACGAAGCGCATCCGCTTGTTCGGCAGCAGCGACGGGAAAACAGTACGAGGCCGCTGAAGGAGTTTTGGCGAACCCGACCCGGATCGAACCGGATCGCGGCCTCCCTGGCTCAAGCTGTAAACCAAAAAAATGCCTCACCCGCTGCCTTCCGGCTGCGGATCGCGGTACAGGGAAAATCATGATCGGATTGGTGCTCGCTGGAGGAAAATCTTCCCGGCTCGGACAGGACAAGACCCGTGTCGTGCATGAAGGGCAGACCCTGCTCACCCGCACGGCCACGCTGCTGCAACGCCATATCGACCAGGTCTATGTCTCCTGCCGGCATGCCCCTGCAACAGATAGCCCCTGGCCTTTCATCACCGACGAGACGGAACGCATAGGACCCGCCGGAGGCATCATCACGGCGCTGCGAAAATTTGAAAAACCGATTTTCGTCCTCGCCTGCGACCTGCCTTTCATGGAGGACAGCATCATCGAACGACTCATGGACGCCCGCGAAAAGCGTCCACACGATTGCGTGCTGACGACTTGGCAGCTCAAGGATTCGGGATTCATCGAAAACCTGGTCGCGATCTACGAACCCGAATCCCTGCCCTTGCTGGAGGATGGCGTGGCCAGGGGAATCTTCAAGCTCAGCCGTCTCATCCCGGCCGAACTCCGCCATACGCTGATCTACAATGAAGACGAGCGGCGCCTTTTCTTCAACGTCAACTACCCCGCCGACCTGGAGCAGCTGCAAGGCCGCTGAAAACACCTATTTCCCGCGAACGAAATCAAGCTTTCCAACCCCCGGCACGTCCAGACGCACGTTGTCGCCTTCAAGCACGCCTTCGACCACCGCGCCGTCACGGGTGTGCACGTTGATCGCCCCGGCGCGCACGAACCAGGAAAAAGGCAGCACCTCGCCCTCGATCTCCCATTTTCCGCTGCCATCCTCGGCAAGAGTCATGACCGCGTTCACCGGCCCGCTGGGTCCTGTGTGCGACGCCTCGTAGCGCCCGGCGAGATCGGGCCGGGAGGAGCAGGACAGGCAGAGCAGCAGCATCAGAAACGGCAGTATTTTCATCACAGCCCAAGTTCCTCCGGTTTGAGCATGAAGAGCCGGTCCAGGTGAACCAGCCGGTCATAAAAATAAACATGCGCGGCCATGGCCAGCCAGGCCAGATCCCTCAGCACCGTCCACCAGGAGATGGGCTCTCCCACGCTCTGAAAGCAGCCGCAACCGATGGGCGTATCCTGAATCAGGGCCACCAGCACCGCCACGGTGAACATGACCAGCATTGCGCCGATGAGCAGGCTCGCCGCCCGCACCCTGACGCCGCCCAGCAGAAAAAGCCCGCAGACCAGCTCCAGCCAGGGCATGAACACGGCCAGAGGATTGATCAGCCAATACGGGACAATGAGATAACCGGCGATGTTGTCCGCGAATTCAGCAGGAAAATTGATCTTGTGCAGGCTGGCGTAAATGAAAACCCCGGCCAGATAGAGGCGCAGGAGCAGGGCAAGGACAGGGTGGGTCAGGAGAGCCTTCAAGCGTGAAATCATTGCGCGCCTCCGTCCAGGGCCAAGGGCGGAACGTCCTTGACGATATAGACCCGCTCATGGTCCCTGCCCAGGAATTTCGCGGCCACGATCCGATCGTAGCGACGGCTCACGCTGCGTCCGAAGACCACGATGGGCCGCTCAGGGTCCTCTGCGGTCATTTGCATCATGTAGACCAGATCAAAAAGCTGCGCCGGAACATTGACGGCTTTTTGCGCATGTTCGCGCTCGTAGAACTCACGCGGGCGGGCATCGACAAGGAGCGCGTCCTCTTTTGCGATGAGCTCCAGAGCCTCGTCCAGAGTGACGAACGGAATTTCAGGGCCGGGCGCCTCGATGAGGACGATCCCGCGCGGATTCTGCTGGTTGAACGCGAGCGCCAGGCCGAGGCTCAAAACGAGGATGAGGAAGAAATCGAACAGGCGCACCCGGGTCAGGCTCTCGGCCTTGCTGTGCACGATGCCGGCGATTCGTCTGCCCGCGGCCTCAAGCATGCTGATGTGGTCCTTGGCCGTCGTCAGCTCGTCGATGGTGCGGCGCAGCTCTTCGTTTTGCCTGGCCAGGTCATCATTCAGCGACATGATGGTCCTGAAGGAGTCGGCATTCTTGAGATGCAGGACTCCCTGGGAAACAAAAGCCTGCAGGAGGCCGTCCTCGGCGGGAACCGTCGCGCCCAGACTCTGCCCCAACAGCAGCACTCCGTACATGTTTTCGCGCAGCATGAAGAGGTAGCCCCGGTCAGGAGCAAAACCCAGCGCAACCTCCGCCAGCCCGCCCATGTCTTCGACAGGCTCGACCTGCAGGGGCTGCAGATGCTTCTCGCGGACTCCGGCCAGACACAGAAAAAACAGCCTGCCCACGTCCTGCTCGCCAAGGCCCGGCTTTGCTTTCAGGCCGCTGGAAATTTCATGGATTTGCCGCGAGGTGCGATCATGCAGCAGGAGAAGGCCCTGGGGGCGGGCGAAGTGCCCGAGCAGGGTCAGCAGAAACGTGGACATGACCTCGGCCATGTCCACGCGCAGGATTTCTCCGGAAAGGTCGCGCAGGGCGCTCAGATGATAAATCTGGCGATCAAGGGTATCGTTCTGCTTGGTCAGCTCGGCGTTGAGCAGTTCGACACGGGTGGCATAGAGCGAGAACCTGAGGCTGGTCTGAAAAAGGGTGCCCAGACCCGCTACGAGCTGCTTGTCATTCTCGTCGTAGGGACGCCCGGCGAGGCTCTCTTCCAGACCGAGCACACCATCCTGGCCGTCATCGAGAGGACAGACCAGGAGCAGCTCGCATTTTCCGGGGCAGAGTTCGCCCTGCAGCGAAGGCACGAAAAAAGAGGATTTGCGCTCCTCGCCCAGAGCGTCCAGATGCTCGCGCAGCACCTTCGCATACTCCGGAGTAAGGCTTTTTGAGAGGCTGGAGCGGGTCATGAGCTGAAATTCGCTCTGCCCCAGAATAGCCGCAAAACCGCCCCTGGCGCCCACCCCGCCCTGGGCCGAGAGTAAAAAGGCCTCCAGGATCTTGTGCGGATAACGCGCCCCGCTCAGCTCCGCAGCCGTCTCGAACAGAATCTGAAACTGGTATCTGGCGCGATCGGCATCGCTATCGGTTTGAACCGTCATCTCCCGCTCCGCGGTCAGTCGAGCAGTGTCTTGATCTGCTGGTACAGCGCGTCAATGTCCTGAATGACTCCGAGGTGGTCGTAAACCACGCTTCCGTCCGGCCGGCAGATGATGGTGTAGGGCGTAAGCGGTTCGCCCAGCACTTTGTGGGCCACGTAGTCGGGATCGCTCACGACAGGAAAAAGATACTGCCCCGTAGCCAGCAACTGCTTGACCTCGGCGTCCGTCCCGCCGGCGGCCAGGCCGAACATGGCCACCCGCCCTTTGAGCTTGCCTTTGCCAAGCCTGTTGAAAAGCGTCTTGAAGCCCGGTGACTGCTTCACGCATTGCGGGCAATACACGCCGATGATCTCGATAAAAATGAGTTCGGCGTCAAGGTCCGCAAGGGTAAAGGTCGATTTCCCCTGCAGGCCAAGCATCTCCTGTCCGGCCGGATCGAAGGGGACGGGCAGGATCAGTTCGGGCATGGTGTCGCCCGTGGCAGGCGGAGCGGCCAGGGCGGGCTGGGCCGCAAAGAAAAGAAAAAGACACAATGCGATTCGGATAAAACCTGTCATGAAAACTCCTTGGCCCCGGGCCGAAAAAAAGCCTAGGCGCAGGCCTGATCCAGGCTGTCGAAAATCTGAATCATGCGGGTCAGGCCCACTATGCCGAAAACCTTGCGGAAATTTTCGGAAAGTCCGGCCATCACAATCTCAATACCGTCCTTTTCGCTCTCCAGCACAAGCTGGGTCAAAATGGCGATACCGGCCCCGTTTACGGAGGTGTTGGGGTCGAAATGCAGCACGATGCGCTGCACCTTGGCCTCCTGGGCCTTGGCGTAGGCTTCGCGCAGATACGGTTCGCTATGGGAACTGACGCTGCCCTGGATTTCAATGACCAGCGCCCGGCCCTGCCGACTGACGCTGACCTCGTTCTGCCGGCTCTTGGCCAGCTTGAGCCGTTCCCTGGCCCGGGACAGACCCTGTTCAAGGCTCTGACGCTGGATGGGCTTGTTGATGAAATCGGCCGCGTCCAGATTGAGGGCCTGAATGGCCAGATCCATGTCGCCATGCCCGGTGATGACGATGACCTCCGTGGCGGGCGAACGCTTCTTGATCTGTTGCAGGACCTCGATCCCGTCCATGCCGGGCATCTTGATGTCGGTCAGGACGATATCGGGTTTTTCCCTGTCAAAAACGTCCAGTCCCTCTTCCCCGGATTCTGCCGTAAAGATGTCGAATCCGTACACATCCAGAAAAAGCCGAAACATTTTGAGCGTTGCCTTCTCATCATCGATGACCAGGATTTTGTCTTGCGTCATTAGGATATCTCGCTGGGTTGTGCCGGGTTCTCGTCCACTCGGCTTGCGTTATGCTCAAGCGCCTGATGACTTTCGACGCTCGGGAAACTTAAGATGAACGTTGTCCCCTGACCCGGCTGGCTGTCAATAGTAATGATTCCGCCATAATCCCGAACAATGCCATATGTTATGGCGAGGCCGAGCCCCATGCCCTTGCCGGTCTGCTTGGTGGTGAAAAAAGGCTCGAAGATCTTATTGCGGACCGAATCGGCTATGCCGGGGCCGTTGTCTGCAAAGGATGCAAAAACGCGGCCGTCCTGGGTATAGGTACGCACCAGGATATCGCCCCACATGCCGGGCTCATTTTCCATCTTCTCCTGGATGGCGTCACGGGCGTTGTTGAGCAGGTTGAAAAAAACCTGCTGCAGCCGGTTGTTGTGCCCTTTGATGTACGGCAAGCCCTCGCCCAGCTCCAGGCGGATGGTGATGCGCTGGATGGAGAACTGACGGCCGATGATGGACAGCACCCCACGGATGGGCTCGTTCATGTCCACCCGCTCCATGACCAGTCCGGACTTTTTGCCGAAGGCTCGCAGGTTGTTGATGATGTCCGTGGCCCGGTCCACCTGCTGGCTGATTTCCGTGGCCATGTCCCGGATCTGGGTTTCGGTCACCTGCCGGTTCTGCTCGATGAGCAGGTTCAGATACTCGCTGCCCATCTTGATGGCGTTCAAGGGCTGGTTGATCTCGTGGGCGATGCCCGCGCTCATTTCGCCCAGAGTCTTCATCTTGGCCGCCTGCACGAGCTGTGCGTCCTTCTCCATCATCTCGGTGATGTCGGTCACGGCCACGATCATGGCGTGAGTGCCCCCGTAGCTGATGGGGCAGGCGTGCATGTTGACGTAAAAGGGGCGTTCGCCCTTTTTGTAGTGCAGCACCTTCGGATAATAGACGCAGCCGCTGTTCGTCTGCGCCTCATTGAGAGAGTTCAGGCATTCCCGGACCTGGTCGTGTCCCAGCACCATGAAAGACACGCCCAGCAGTTCGCCCTTGGAATACTCGTACAGCTCCTCGGCTCTGGGGTTGGCGTCGAGTATCCGGTCCGTGTTGCAGTCCACGACAAAAATGGGGTCGGGGCCGGAGTCAAAGAGGGAGCGGTACTTCATCTCCGATTCCTGCAGACGCTTGCGGTAGAGACGGATGGACCAGACCATGCTCATGAACGAGTCGGCGAGCTGGATGACCTCGTCCCCCTCCCGCTTGCGATAGAAGAGACAGGTCGCGCAGACCTGGCCGGTCTTGCCCTTGGATTTGAGGGATTTGCGCCCCTGTTCATCAAAATGCCAGCAGGGCATGTTGGTGTCCTTGTAGGCCGGGCAGTTGGTCACCGCCCAGTCAAGGTCCTCGCCAAGGTCCAGATGCACATCGAAATTTCCCCGGCTGAGTTCATCCGAAATGTTCGTCAGGCGAGAAATCGGACTGGTTATGTAGCGCGAAATGCGATGGCTGACATAAAAGATGATGATGATGACCGCCGATATGAACCCCAGGAACATGAATCTGAGCTTGGAAACGAGTTTGTCGATATGCTCCTTGCTCAGGCCCACGTGCACCGTTCCAATGCGGTACAGGCCCTCGTTCATCGACACGGCGATGTCGTAGGAGGTCTGCGCTCCCACCGCGACCAGACGCACGCTGTTCATTTTTCCTTCGAGCACCGGGTTGGCAGTGCTCAAGGGGCCGGGAAAAGGCACCGTGAAGGTGTGGGAGAGAACCTTTTCGCTGCGATCGAGCACGAAGATGTAATTGATCATGTGCTGGCGTTCCCGCAGGCGCGCTTCTTCGAAAATGAGGCTGAGCAACTCCGAATAGTTCTTGTCGAGAACAAACCCGCCGCCTCGTTCGGCAATGGAGTGGGCTACTGCAATACCGCGCAGCTCCAGCTCCTTGGTCAGTCCGGAAATGAGGATCCAGCGGGCCAGGAGCGCGATGGTCACGCTGATGATGAGGATAACGGCCAGGATGGAGGCGAATATCTTGTTCTTGAGCGAAATGCGTGCGTACGGCTTCATCGGCGCCCCTCCCTGACAAGCTGCGTCCAATCGTCGAGGAGTATGAACCGGCCTTCACGCAGGCGGGTGAAGTAGACCTTGTCCATGCCCTGATGATCCTGGGGGCCGAAAGTCAGCCCGACGTCACCGCCCAGAGAAAAATCCGTCATGGAGGTGATGGCCTCCAGAAAGGATTGGCGGCTCAAATCCCGTCCGGCCCGCCGGAGTCCCTCCACGAGGACCTTGGCATTGATATACCCCTCGAACCCGACAAAGTTTGGCTCCTCGCCAGGAAAATATTTCTCCAGCAACTGCGCGAATTCCTTTGCACTTTCAGCCACGGTGCCGTCGCGACTCAGGGGCGGTGGCACGACCTGGGACATGATCACGTCCACACGACTCGTCTCGGACTGCAAGAGGTTGCGCGACAACTCCTTGGCGCCCACAAAGGAGACCATGTAAAAAATGGGTGCGTAATCGTTTTCAAGAGATTTTCTGATGAAGTTCGCGCATGGGTCCGATGTGCCGATCATGACCACGGCCTCGGCCCCGGATTCTCGGATACGCTGCAGGCCCTCGCTGATGTCATGCGTGCCGCGCACATAGCTTCCTCTGGCCACGGGCTCCAGTCCAAACCGCTTGAGCGCCAGTTCCGTACCGGTCAGACCGTCGAAGCCGAAGGCGTCGTATTGGTAGAAGACCGCGATGCGGGTCAGTTTGAGATCCTGCACCAGATGCTCCACCGCAGCGTTGGTTTCCTGATAGTACGAAGCGCGAACATTGATAAGGTAAGGCATGAAGGGTTCGCGCAGCGCATTGGCCCCGGTGAACATACCTAGCAGCGGAACCTGCGCCTCTTCCACCAAAGGCAGGATTTTGACCGTGGTCGGGGTGCCCACATAGCAGAAAAGCCCAAAGACCTGATCCTCGATGAGAAAACGCTGGGTGTTTTCCAGGCACTTCGGCGGATCGTAGGAATCGTCTCGGGTGATGACACGTATTGTCCGTCCATGCACTCCGCCCTGTTCGTTGACGTGCTGCAAATAACTCATTGCTCCGCGCAGCGTTTCCTGCCCCAAATATCCGGCGTGCCCCTGCAAGGCCAGGGAAGACCCGAAAATGACTTCGCTATCGGTCACTCCGAGCTGAACCGGGGCGAGAGGAATCTGGACCTCCGCATCCTGGCAGGACGCCAGCCACAACGCGCACAACGCCAAAAGAAGAATCCGCAATCCTCCGCGCACATCAGCCTCCTTGGGGAAATCGTTATATGCTCGGATCTTGATTAGCTAAAAAAAACAGCATGCGCCACTGAAACTCCGAGGCTTGCTCTCGCGGAGCAAGGGCTGTATTCTGTGCAAAACCATGAGTTTCCTCCTTGTGATCACGAGGCGTTATGTCTTTTGTGACAGAATCTAATCCAAACATATCTTGTCTAAATAAGATATCCGTCAAAAAGCACATAATCGTTATTACCCACAATTTTGCACAGGATTTTTCATAAATGAATTTTCAAGATTTTGAAAATATAGTAAAAAATGAAAATTCAGCAAAAAAGTTTATGTTGCAATTTTGCTGGAAAAACCATCAACGATTTTGCCCCAAATGCCGCAGCCGCAAACTCTATTCCTTGCGGGACGGCAAGCGGCGTTGCTCCCGCTGTTCGTACACCTTTCACGACTTCAGCCAGCGCTTCATAAACAACGGCAATCTTTCCGCCCAGCAATGGCTGCGCCTCATCAAACTCTTCGAACTGGAGGTGCCCACGGGCCGCATGGCGGAACAGCTCGGCATCACCTACAACACCGCCTACAAGGCGGCGACCACCCTGCGCATGGCCATCCTGGCGCATTCCCTGGACGCACGCCTGATCATCCGCTCCATCGAGGGCCTTGATTTCTCGAAATCCGGAAAATTCCATTTGGACATGAGCACGAAGACCGGTGGCCGCATGCCCGTTTTCGGCATCGTGGAACGCGGCCCGCACGTATTCGCCGACCTCATTCCCGAACTTGACGGGGACAGCATCATCCATTTCAAGATGAACTTTCATCTGAAGACCGCCAGTCTGGGCAAAATCATCTACACGGACCGCTTCAAGCAGTACGCGGCGCTGCTGGTCGGTGGCAGTCATCTGTCCGCAATCTACAACATCCGCCACGCCGACAAAGGACTGTTCATAGATTCCTCCAAGGGATTCTGGTCCTTCTCCAAGGACTGGTTCAGACGTTTGAAAGGCATCTCTCCCAGAAACTTCCCGCTTTACATCAAGGAATTGGAATTCCGCTACAATCACAAGAACGATGATATATTCTCCATCCTGGCCGAATATCTCTGCGCCATGGTGCCGGACTTTGAGGATTAAGAATCTTCTTGCACATGCTTCTTTTTTTCATGCATATGCATAAACATGAAAAAATCGGAAAACGCATCGAAAGTATCCACATCTTTCACGCAGGAATCAAAACCTTCCCGGACGCAGTCCATGCTGCCCTTTTCCGGACTTGGTTTTGACCTTCGTCCGGTTCTGACCAGACGCGTCCGCGTGAGGATAATTGGAAGCAGGGTAGCCCGGCCCGTGGCACCTCTGAGGTTCGATTCCGTTCTCCCTTCGGGCCGGTGGCTGCAATTGCGCCTCGGCCGGGAAATTCGTGGTAGGTAAACACCAGAAACATTGTCAGGAGGAACTGCATGAAACTGGGAAGAAGAGAATTCGTCAAACTCACGGCCGCTGCGACAGCGGTCACGGCCTTCGGGGGCCTCGGGTTTGACCTGGCGCCGACCAAGGCCCATGCTCAGCTTTTGAGCTTGCGCAAAGGCAAGGAAACCACCTCGGTCTGCTGCTACTGTTCGGTAGGCTGCGGACTCATCGTCACCACCGACGAGAAAACAGGGCGCGCCATAAACATCGAAGGCGACCCGGATCATCCCATCAACGAAGGCGCCCTCTGTGCCAAAGGCGCGGCCATTTACCAGCTGGCGGAAAATCCCCAGCGCATCACCAAGGTGCAGTACCGTGCACCCGGCAGCGACAAGTGGGAAGAAAAGAGCTGGGATTGGGCCATCACGGAGATCGCCAAGCGCGTCAAGAAAGTCCGTGACGAATCCTTCACCGAAAAGAACGCCAAGGGCGAAGTCGTCAACCGCACCGAAGGCCTGGCCTCCGTCGGCTCGGCCGCCATGGACAACGAGGAATGCTGGATCTACCAGGCCTTCCTGCGCAGTCTGGGGCTAACGTACATAGAGCATCAGGCCCGTATTTGACACAGCGCAACTGTTGCGGCTCTGGCAGAGTCGTTCGGACGCGGCGCGATGACCAACCACTGGATCGACTTCAAGAACAGTGATTGCATTTTGATAATGGGCAGCAACGCTGCCGAAAACCACCCCATCTGTTGGAAATGGGTCACCAGGGCGCAGGAAGCAGGCGCGACGGTCATTCACGTCGACCCGCGTTACACCCGCACCTCCTCCAAGTCGGACATGTACGTTCCCCTGCGGTCGGGCTCCGACATCGGTGTCCTGGGCGGCATGATCAAGTACATTCTGGACAATGACCTGACTCAGAAGGAATACGTTCTCCACTATACCAACGCCTCTTTTCTCGTTTCCAAGGATTTCAGCTTCAAGGACGGCCTGTTCTCCGGCTTCGACGAGGCTGGACGCAAGTACGACAAGAAGTCCTGGGACTTTGAAATGGACGAGAACGGCGTGCCCAAGCGGGACATGACCTTGAAAGATCCCCGCTGCGTGTATCAGATCCTGAAAAAACACTACGAGCGTTACGACTCCAAGAAAGTTTCCGCCATCTCCGGTTCTCCCGAAGACCAGCTGCTGGCCTTCTACAAGGCGTACACCGCCACGGGCAAACCGGACAAGGCAGGCACCATCCTGTATGCCATGGGCTGGACCCAGCACACCGTCGGCGTGCAGAACATACGCGCCATGAGCATCATCCAGCTGCTGCTGGGCAACATGGGCGTGGCCGGCGGCGGCGTGAACGCGCTGCGCGGCGAATCCAACGTCCAGGGCTCCACCGACCAGGCCCTGCTCTTCCACATCATCCCCGGTTACATGGCCACCCCGCGTGCCAACTGGGCGACCCTGGAAGACTACAACAAGGCCAACACTCCGGTCAGCAAGGACCCCAAGAGCGTCAACTGGTGGCAGCACAAACCCAAGTACTTAGCCAGCCTGCTCAAGTCCTTCTACAAGGAAGCCGACCTGCCCACCGCCTACACCTGGATGCCCAAGCTCGATGTAGGACAGAATGCCTCCTGGCTGGTACTCTTCGATAAGATGCTCAAAGGCCAGTTCAAGGGCTTCTTCGCCTGGGGCATGAACCCCGCCGCCAGTGGCGCGGACTCCAACAAGACCCGCGAAGCCCTGTCCAAGCTGGACTGGATGGTCAACGTCAACTTGTTCGAGAACGAGACTGGTTCCTTCTGGAAGGGCCCGGGCGTTGATCCCAAGAAGATCAAGACCGAAGTCTTCTTCCTGCCCTGCTCGGTCTCGGTAGAAAAGGAAGGCTCCATCTCCAACTCCGGCCGCTGGATGCAGTGGCGCTACGCCGGTCCCAAGCCCATGGGCGAGTCCAAGCCCGACGGCGACATCATCTATGAACTGGCGCTCAAAATCCGCGAGCTGTACGAGAAGGAAAAGGGCGCGTTCCCCGATCCGGTCCTCGGCCTCAACGTCGACGATTGGGGCGATGGACACGTTTTCGATCCGCACAAGGTCGCAAAGCTCATCAACGGTTACTTCCTGAAAGACACGACCATCAAGGGCGCTGACGGCAAGGAAACCGTGTACAAAGCGGGCAGCCAGGTTCCGAGCTTCGTGATGCTGCAGGCCGACGGCTCGACCTGCGCCGGTAACTGGATCTACACCGCCTCCTACACCGACAAGGGCAACATGTCCGAACGCCGCGACAAGACCCAGACCCCGGAACAGGCCAATATCGGCCTCTTCCCCGGATGGACCTGGTCCTGGCCGGTCAACCGCCGCATCATCTACAACAGGGCTTCCGTCGACATGACCGGCAAACCCTGGGCACCGCAGAAGCCTGTCCTGGCATGGGACGGCGCGAACAAGAAGTGGCTCATCGACGTGGTCGATGGCGGCGGAGACGCAGGCGCCAAGTATCCCTTCATCATGCAGAAGCATGGCGTGGGACAGATCTATGGCCCGGGCCTCAACGACGGTCCGTTGCCCGAATACTACGAACCCCTGGAATGTCCGGTCACCGAGCATCCCTTCTCCACGCAGCTCAACAGCCCCACGGCCCTCATGTTTGCCGAAGACGCTCACAAGCGCACCACCTGCGACCCGCGCTTCCCGTTCGTGTGCACCTCGTACCGGGTCACCGAGCACTGGCAGACGGGCGTACTGACCCGCTGGCTGCCCTGGCTGACGGAAGCCCAGCCGCAGATGTTCTGCGAAATGAGCGAGGAACTGGCTGAACTCAAAGGGATCAAGAACGGCGAAAAGGTCATTCTGGAGAATCCGCGCGGACAGCTCTGGGCCATCGCCATCGTCACCAAGCGCTTGAAGCCTTTTGACGTCATGGGCAACCCTGTCCATGTCGTGGGTATCCCCTGGCACTACGGTTGGGTCTGGCCCAAGGACGGCGGGGATGCGGCCAACCTGCTGACTCCTGCTGTCGGCGATCCGAACACCGGCATCCCGGAAACCAAGGCCTTCATGGTCAACGTGAAGAAAGCGTAAGGAGCCAATATGTCAGGAAAATCATTCTTCGTCGATCTGACCAAATGTACGGCCTGCCGCGGTTGTCAGATCGCATGCAAGCAGTGGAACAAACTCCCGGCCGAGCAGACCAGAAACCATGGGTCGCACCAGAACCCCATGGATGTTTCGGCCATCACCTATAAAACCGTGCACATGAAAGAAGTTGCCGACGACAAGGGCTTCATGGCCGCCTGGCTCTTCTTTCCGGAACAGTGCCGGCATTGCACCGAACCCCCCTGCAAAATGACCGCCGATGCCTATGACGACACGGCCATTCTGCAGGACGAGGTCACCGGCGCCATCACCTTCACTGAAAAAACCAAGGATTTGCCTGATTTCGATGAAATCCGCGAAGCCTGCCCCTACAACATTCCGCGTCAGGATGCGGCCACCAAGGTCATGACCAAGTGCACAATGTGCCTTGACCGTGTGCAGAACGGCCTCAAACCCGCCTGCGTGCAGGCCTGCCCGACCGGAACAATGAACTTCGGAGATCGGGACGAGATGTTGGCTTTGGCTGAAAAACGTCTGGCCGAGGTGCAGAAGAAATTCCCTGACGCGGTGTTGGGCGACGCCGATTCGACCAGGGTCATCTACCTCTACCAGATGGCACCGCAGAAGTTTCACGACTTTGCGGTGGCCGCAGCCACCACGCCTGGGCTCATGAACCGCAAGGCCATGTTCGCCAAGCTCTTCGGCTCGACTTCCAGAAGCAAGGCCTAGTCCAGAAGGCCCTCCTCCATCGGCTGGCCGGGAAGACGGCTTCCCGGCCTCTCTAAAAACAAAGACCCGCGCTCACGGCCATCCGTAGGCGCGGGTCTTCCTTTCGTCTTACCGAAAATAACGTGAAATCAGAGCGGATACGGAGTCAGACTACGCACCCCTTTCTCGGTGACCAGCACGGTCTGCTCGAACTGGGCCGAAAGGGAGCCGTCGGCCGTGACCACGGTCCAGTCGTCATCGAGCCGCCGGATGGCCAGGCCGCCCTGGTTGATCATGGGCTCGATGGTGAAGACCATGCCCGGCACCAGCACGATGCCAAGGCCGGGACGCCCGGTGTGGTTGACCTGGGGCTGTTCGTGAAAGGCGTGCCCCACCCCGTGGCCGACGAGTTCACGCACCACGGAATACCCGGCCTCCTCGGCATGGCTCTGAACGGCATGGCCCACGTCGCCAAGGGTCGCCCCCGGACGCACGGCCGCGATGCCGCGGGCCAGACACTGCGCCGTCACGTCCACCAGCCTTCTGGCCTCGGGCGAGACCTCGCCGACGAAAAACGTGCGGTTGGCGTCGGCGAACCAGCCGTCCTTGATGCTGGTCACGTCGACGTTGACGATGTCGCCCTCGCGCAGCTCGCGCGGGCCGGGGATGCCGTGGCAGATCTCGTCGTTGACGGATACGCACGTGCTCTTCGGAAATCCCCGATAGCCGAGGGGGGCAGGCACTGCCCCATGTTCCAGAGTGAAGTCGTGGACCAGGGTGTTCAGTGCATCGGTCGTGATTCCGGGAGCAATGTGGACGCCGATCATGTTCAGGGTGCGGACCACAAGATCTCCGGCTTGTGCGATGCCCGCCACGGCGGCCTTGTCTTTCAATTTGATGCGATACCGTTTCCAATATTCATCCGCCACGGACGAGCTTAAGCTCCGGCGGTTCAGTCGTAATTTCGAATTGCGAAAAAGCATGACATGCCCTTGTTAGATGTTTTCCGTATCACTTGTCCCAGAACGCACCGTTCTGTCCAGTGTCTGCAAACGTTGCCTTCCACGACTCTTTCGGCCATGGTCGCAAAAAAAGGAGGCACCCATGCCAGTTATCAAAATTTCAGGAATGTCATGCGCCCACTGCACGGGTTCCGTGACCAGGCTGCTTGAGGCAACGCCCGGCATCTCGAACATCACCGTGACCCTCACCCCCGGCCAGGCCAGCTTCGACGCCGCGCCCGAGATCAATCTCGACCAGGTCAAAGAGGCGATCCGCAAAATCGGCTTCGACCCGCAGGATTAGTGCATGTTTTCCACCTTGCGCAAAATGATTCTGCTCGTGCTGGGCATCCCTTTTGTCATCCTCGGCACCCGCTTCCTGCTGGATGCCGGACAAAGCGCCCTGGTTCATCAGGCCGCCGCATCATGGACGCCGATCACTGTCGAACTCGTTTCCGTGGATCATTTTTCCAGCGAGGACCAGGCGCTGGGCAACCAGACCCTGGTCGACTACCGCTACGAGTTCGAAGGACGCGCCTTTGAGGGACAATTCTCATGCATCGGAGATGAATGTCCGCAAAAGGACCTGCACCTGTCCCTGCGTGCGGCGCAGGAGGAAAAGCGGCCCGTGGCCGCGCTGGTCGATCCGGACGACCCTGCGCAATCCCTGCTCTACCGCAACCTTTACATGCCCCTCTTTCTGCTCAAGGCGGGGGTCGGCCTTTTCTGCTTCCTGACCGGCAGCGTGGCCGTCATATTCGGCGTCTATCTGTTGAGCGGGGCCGGCGCGACAAAGGGGGCCAAATGATCCATGTCGTGGCCCATGTCACCCTCAGACCCGGCACCGCTCCTGTCTTCCTGCGGGAATTCCGCGATCTGGCCGTCCTGGTCCGTCAGGAACCCGGTTGCGTCGATTACTTCCCGGCCCGGGACGTGGACATGGGGCTGCATTTCCAGCCCCTCGACCCGGACCGGGTCACGGTGCTGGAAAAATGGACCAGCCGCAGGGCGCTGGAAAGTCACCTGCGCTCAGGCCACATGCGGGGATTTGAGGACAGAATCAAGGATATAGTGCTCGACATGAAGCTGACTATTGTTGAAGAAGTTTAGGAAACTGAAGTTTTAGGTTCTCAATTTCGGATTTGCCTTTCCTCGTCACCTACTCAGCACCTCAAGGTCCGCTGTCGGCAGGGTCTTGAGAACTGTCGGCTGTCTGACTGAGCCAGGCATCGTTTGTTGAATCGTTGCCTGACGGATCACCCGGATTTTCCGCCCGGCACGCAACGATTCAACTCTACGAGGCCGGAGAAGGAGTTCCGACGGGTCTCAAGACCCTGCCGACAGCGGACCGTTTTCCACAAATAGCAAAATCTTCCCCTTCTTCAAATTCGACGCTTCTTCAAATTCGATGCGAAAAAGCCCCCGCGTGATTGTTCATGCGGGGGCTTTGGTTTGTCATGCTCAGACCATCTTGCCTCAGACGCCCGACTTCTCCCGCGCCAGTTTGAGCAGGGCGTTGATCACGCAGGCCGCGAGGCTTGAGCCGCCCTTGCGCCCGGCGATGGTGATGTAGGGGATGGCGTCTTGGGCCAGGAGCAGTTCCTTGGATTCCGCCGCATTCACGAAACCGACAGGCATGCCGACGATGAGTTTGGGCGGACGGGCTCCTCGCTCCATCCAGTCCAGGAGGCGATAAAGGGCCGTCGGCGCATTGCCGATGACAAAGATGTCCGCCCCGCCATGCGCCATGGCTTCGTCCACTGCGGCCCAGGCGCGGGTCACGCCTTCGCTTTTAGCCCTTTTGGCCACGGCGGGATCATCGATCAGGCACCGCACGCGACACCCAAGCGGCTCAAGCCGCCGGACCGGAATGCCGGACAGGGCCATGCGGGTGTCGGTCACGATGTCGGCTCCGGCCAGTAATGCGCTTTTGCCGGCCTGGATGGCGTCAGGGTGAAAGCGGATGTGCGAGAGCAGATCGAAATCCGCAGAGGTATGGATCATCCGCCGGGCGACAACCCACTGCTCCCCTGCAAAAGGCCGAGGTTCCGGGACCTCTGCGTCGATAATGGCCAGGGAGCGGGTTTCTATCTCCAGAGGTGGGACTGCGACGTACATGAGATTATCCTTATGAAGAAGCGCCGGACAAAATGCTTGAGGGGTTTCGCGGCGCGGAATCAAAACCTCATTTAGGAGACTCTTCAAAAACCGTTATCGTAAAAAGGCTTTCCTGTTCAAAAAATTCCTGCTCGATGCGGCCGATCAGGGGTTCAACGACATCAAGCACGATCCTGGCGCGCTTGAACGGTTTGTCTTCGTGCCCGACTCTGATTTTCTGCACCATGCGACCCTCACAGAGGATTTCTCTGGGCAGGTCGGCCATGGGCAGGACGCCGTCGAAGTCGCACACCAGCCGGACCGGAAGGGCTGTCTTCAACGTGAACACGTCGGGCAGCACGGGACCGTCCAGATAGATGCGCACCCGCTCGGCGGAGGCCAGGGACTCGAATTCCACGCGCACGATGCGCTGTTCCGCGAAAGAGAGACAGGTCGTGCCCGAATTTTTCACGAACACGGGCACGGAGACATCGCCTCCCGCAGCCAGGAGCGCGGAATGAGAAATTCCGGGATTGAGCCTCGCAAAAACATCCCGGACCTTCGCGTACTCGCCCATGGAGGTGATGCAGCCGTATTTCAGCAATAGCTGACGGATGCTATCCCCTGCGGCGACACGGTGGACACTCACCGAATGCTCTGCGGCAAAAAGATGCCCCAGTGGAAAGGATGCGAAAAGAATACATAACAGACAGAAAAAACGGATTGATCTCTTCATGGCCGGCAAACATCCATCATTTTAAAACGTCCGCATTTGACAACACCGACACTACCCAAGAAAGAAGAAAAAGAAAATCAATTCCATGCCATAATTTTCACCATCACGGCCGCACGTTCTCCTGGGAGGCTCCGGCACCCGGCACGTCTCCCCTCCCGGAACGGCAAGCAGGGGCCGCTTGGACACGGACACGAATTCTGGTACCTGAAAAATAACATCTCGCGGCGCACCCGTGGCAAAATCCGAC
Organism: Desulfomicrobium baculatum DSM 4028; assembly: GCF_000023225.1. Lineage (NCBI taxonomy): Bacteria > Pseudomonadati > Thermodesulfobacteriota > Desulfovibrionia > Desulfovibrionales > Desulfomicrobiaceae > Desulfomicrobium > Desulfomicrobium baculatum. The sequence continues at coordinate 1,046,380 of NC_013173.1, read as the reverse complement.
AAGCGGAACAAAGCACCTCCCGAACGACCCATCAAGGGGAACCCGAATTTCATGAGCATTCGCCAAAAATCCAGCGCACACGATCTTGAATCTGAACTCCGCGCGTGCCGAAAAGAGCTTCGCGAACTCAAAAGCCGTCTTGATGAACGAGGTCTTGCCCTGAATCTTCAGCACGAAGACGCGGCCGGACTGACGCAATTGGTCGCGGAACTGGACAGGGCCAAGCAGCAGGCCGAGTCCGCAAGCCGGATGAAATCGCAATTTCTGGCCAACTTCAGCCATGAAATCCGCACCCCCATGAACGCCATCATCGGCATGACCGACGTCGTCTTGAACACAAAAGTCACGCCGGAGCAGCACCGCGCCTTGACCATCGTCAAGAACGCCTCCGAGTCCCTGCTCAATCTCATCAACGGGGTCCTTGATCTTTCCAAAATCGAGGCCGGCCAGTTCGCACTGGAAGTACGCCCCTTCGACCTGCGCGCCGAGGTCGAGAGAACTGTAAGCACCCTCGGGCTCACGGCCGCCGAAAAAGGGCTGGAACTGATCTGTCGCCTGCCTCCGGACATGCCCCGACACATGCAGGGCGACCCCATCCGCCTGCGCCAGGTGCTCATGAACCTGCTCGGCAACGCCCTCAAGTTCACTCCCTCCGGCCATGTCTGCTGTTCCTGTCAGGTGGAGCCGAAAGCGGGCGACGACTGCGTGGTCCGCTTTCGCATCGAGGACACCGGCATCGGCATTCCGGCGGACAAGCTCGGGACCATCTTCGAGGACTTCACCCAGGTGGACAGCTCCTCCACCCGAGTTTACGGCGGAACGGGCCTTGGGCTTTCCATCTCGCGCAAGCTGGTGCAGCTCATGGGCGGCGACATCTTCGTCCAGAGCACTCCCGGACAAGGCAGCGCCTTTGAATTTCACGCACGCCTGGGCCAGGTTTCATTACCGGACACGGCCCATGCCCAGATCTTCGACCACGCGGCCACGGTGCTGGTCGTGGCCAACAACCCGCTGATCCGGACCCAGGTCAAGGAACTGCTCGCCTTCTGGGGTCTCGACACCGAGGACGCGGACTGCATGGAATGCATGGGCCGTGACGGAAAAAACGTCGACCTTGCGATCATGGACACGGATTTCGGAGATTTTGCCTGCATGGAACTCATGCTTTCGGGCGGAGCCCTGCATGAGCTCCCGAGCATCGTGCTGACCCAGCTTGGCGACACGTCGATCACTTCCGGCGCGGGACAGGTCAAGGCCGTGCTGACCAAACCCCTGCTCCAGGACGAATTGCTGCGCGCCCTGGCCCGGGTTTTCGGCCTGCGCCTGCACCTGCCGGACAATCAACCCACGGAGCGGAGTCTGCCCCGGCTGCGCCCGCTTGAAATTCTGCTGGTCGACGACGTGTCCACCAACAGGGAGCTGGCCGGACTGCTGCTCGGCAAGATGGGACACACGGTGCACGAGGCCAGCGACGGCCTGGACGTGCTGACCATGATCAGCAGACGCGCCTACGACCTCATTTTCATGGACCTGCAGATGCCGGTCATGGACGGATTCACGGCCACGGGCATCATCCGCGCCTGCGAACAGGGCCTGCCCGCGCCCACGGACATGGACGACAGTTTTCTGGTCAGGGCCGTACGCGAAAAGGTACACGGCACCTACACACCCATAGTGGCCATGACCGCTCACGCCCTGCTCGAAGACAAGGAACGTTGTCTGGGCATCGGCATGGACGGCTACCTGACCAAGCCCTTGCGTCTGGAGGAAGTGCACGCGGTGCTGAGCCGCTTCAGCGACACCCTCGACTCTCCCCCCGAGCCGGAGAAAAACCCGGACCAGCCCGAAACGCCGTCAGATCCGATCCCGACGTTTTCCGGACAGCAGGCGGCACCAGCGTCCGGCGCAACCGGCTACGTCGAGCGCATGCTGGCCGCGTTGAGCGCCCAGTACGAACTTGACCGCGAAGAAGCCATGCCGCTCATCCACAGCTTGGCCGAGACCCTGACCACGCACGAACAGGGCCTTAAAAGTTGCCTGGAAGCCGCCGCAGCGGACAAACTCATGCACCATGCCCACGGCATAAAAGGCGTGCTACTGAATATGGGCTTGACCGAGGAAGGCCTCGCGGCCAAAAAAGTGGAGGAATCGGCCCGCGCCGGCGCGAGCCCCGAAAACCTGCGTCAGGAGGCCGAAAGCCTGCTGCTGACAACAGGCGGCATTCTCGAAGAACTGCACATCGCCCTTGCGGGCGAACACACTTGAAGGAGACAGCATGAACACACTGACCTGGCACGGCCACTCGGCCTTCGCCATCACATCCAATCAAAAAACCATTCTCGTCGATCCCTGGTTCGACGGCAACCCTTCAGCCAAGGCCGCGGCGGCGAACATCGAGGCCGACCTGATCCTGGTCACCCACGATCACGATGATCATGTGGGCCAGGCGCTGGATATCTGCAAACGCACCGGCGCAACCCTGGGCTGCATCGTGGAACTGGCCGCCAAGCTCAAGGCCCAGGGGCTGCCGGGCAGCCAGATCTTGAACGGCATCGGCTTCAACATCGGAGGCACAGTTTCCCACGAAGGCATCAGCGTGACCATGACCCAGGCCCACCACTCCTGCGAGTCGGGCGTGCCCGTGGGGTACATCATCCGTCTGGAGGACGGATACACGGTTTACCACGCCGGGGACACGGGAGTCTTCTCGTCCATGGCCCTGTGGGGCAAACTCTACAAGATCGACCTGGCCCTTCTGCCCATCGGCGGCGTGTTCACCATGGACCCGGCCCAGGCGGCCCTGGCGGCCATGATGCTGCGGTGCAAGAAGGTTTTGCCCATGCACTGGGGCACGTTCCCGGCCCTGGAGCAGAACGTGGATGCTTTCAGAAAGGAACTGGACAAACTCGGTCTGGCCGACACCCTGACCCAGGCCGAAGTCGGCGTGCCCTTGGGGCTGGTGGGCTGAGCACCAGGCGGGGAACACCCGCGCGAATGTATGGACTTACGGCCCGGTCGGGTAATCGACCGGGCCGCTGTATTCTAAAGGACCGGAGGCACGATTTCGCCGCTTTCAACCATGCGCTCGATCTGATCCACATCCTTGTCGCCGCGTCCCGACAGGTTGACGATGATGATCGTGTCCGCGGAGAGCGTCGGTGCGATGCGCAGGGCGTGGGCCAGAGCGTGGGATGATTCCAGGGCCGGGATGATGCCTTCGGTGCGTGAGAGCAGGAAGAAAGCGTCCAGGGCTTCCTTGTCGCTGGCGTGCACGTATTCGGCGCGGCCCAGGTCCTTCAAGTGAGCGTGTTCGGGGCCGACGCTGGGGTAGTCGAGCCCGGCGGAGATGGAATAGACTTCGGCGGGCTCGCCCGTTTCGTCTTTGAGCATGTATGAGTTGAAGCCGTGCATGACGCCCGGTTCGCCCAGACACAACGTGGCCGCGTGCTCCCCGTATCCCAGTCCCCGGCCTGCGGGTTCCACGCCGACAAGCCGCACTTCCTTGTGCGGAATGAACTCGGAAAAAAGACCCATAGCGTTGGAACCGCCGCCCACGCAGGCGATGCAGTAATCGGGCAGGCGCCCTTCGGCCTCCAGGATCTGGGCCTTGGCTTCCCGACCGACGATGGACTGGAACTCCCGCACCATGAGCGGGTACGGATGCGGACCCACGGCGGAGCCGAGCAGATAGTAGGTATTCTGGGCATCCTGAACCCAGGACATCAGCGCCTCGTCCACGGCCTCCTTCAGGGTCTTCTGGCCGCTCTCGGCGGGCACGACCCTGGCCCCCATCATCTGCATGCGGAAGACGTTGAGCTTCTGGCGCTCCACATCCACCGCGCCCATGTGGATGGTGCACTCCATGCCCATGAGCGCGGCGGTGGCCGCCGTGGCCACGCCGTGCTGCCCCGCGCCGGTCTCGGCGATGATCTTCTTCTTGCCCATACGTTTTGCCAGCAGAATCTGGCCGATGGTGTTGTTGACCTTGTGCGCGCCGAGGTGGTTCAGGTCCTCGCGTTTGAGGTAGATCTTGGCCCCGCCGCAGCGGCTGGTCAGGTTGGCGCAGAAGTAGAGCGGATTGGGACGGCCCGTGAACTGCTTCTGGTAGTATTCGTATTCCTTGATGAAATCCGGATCATTGCGGTAACGCTCAAAGGCCTCGGCCAGTTCGTTCAGGATGTCCTTGATCGGTTCGGGGACGAACTGTCCACCGTAGGTGCCAAAAAAACCGTCGGCTGTGGGCATGGTCATGAGGAGTCTCCTTGGGGTTCGAATAAAAAAAAACCGCGGTCAGTCTGCACTGCCGCGGTTGGTATTTTGCTTATCCTTTGACGGATTTCAGGCCAAGACGCATCCCACGGCATGTATTTCATGCCGCCACCAAAGAAGGGAAACGCTGCTGGCCGTAGTATTCATGAAGAAAAGCACTGCCCCACGCACTGAACGTTTGTCAAGTCATAATCGATCGGATACACACATGCGTCACGAGCACCAAAGGAGCACCCATATGATCACCAAGAACGATGATACCGCCTGGCACGAGCTCATCCCGGGCATCAGTGTCAGCACCCTGGTCCATGGAGACAAGACCCTCATGGCCCGTTTCGAACTCAAAGAGCACTCATTCCTCCCGGTCCATTCGCACATGCACGAACAGACCGGATATCTGGTCTCTGGGCATATGACCATGACAATAGGCACCCAGGAGCACCATTTCGGCCCAGGCGACAGCTGGTGCATCGCCCCGGGAGTCGAGCACGGCGCGGTCATCCACGAAACCTGCCTGGCCATCGAGGTATTCTCCCCCGTGCGCGAGGATTACCTGCCCTACCTGCCGGCGAAAAAATAACATGCCCATTATCAGCATCCGCATGGCCAAGGGCCGCAGCATCGAACAAAAACGCAAACTCGTGGCCGAAGTCACCCGGGCAGTGTCCGAAACCCTGGATCTTCCGCCAGACATTGTCTCCATCCAATTACATGAATTCGAACGCGAAAACTGGGCCACGGGCGGGGAACTGCACGTCGACAGGTTCGGACCCGGATTCGGGAAACCCTGATGCACACAACACCCGAAACTTTTTCCAGCACCTTCACCGTCGAAGAAGCCGCCCCGGCCTGCGACACCCTGGCACGCCTGACCGGGCTGCCCAAGGCCCGCATCAAGGACTGCATGGCCAAGGGCGGCGTGTGGTGGTCCCGCCCCGGACGCTCGACGTCCCGGCTGCGGCGGGCCTCCGCGGAAGTCAAACCCGGCGAACGCCTGGAGATCAATTACGATCCCGCCCTGCTGGCCCTGGTTCCGGCCCAGCCGGAACTCATTGCCAAGGCCAAGCACTATTCCGTCTGGAACAAGCCTGCCGCAGTCCTGTCCCAGGGCACGCGTTTCGCGGACCACTGCACCCTGCCCCGTCTGGCCCAGGCCAAGCTCGGCTCCAGAAACGAGCTGCACCCGGTCCACCGCCTGGACCGCGAAGCACGCGGGATCATGCTCCTGGCCCACGACGGCAAGGCAGCCGCCAAACTGGGGGAACTTTTTCGCCAAGGCGCGGTAGTCAAGGAATATGCGGCCATCGTGCGCGGCATTCCGGACTGGACCGACATCGAGGTTAACGAGCCCCTGGATGGCAAAGAGGCGCGTTCTCGCTTTCATGTTGTCCAAAGCGACCCCGCCTCCGACATGACCCTGCTCCTCGCCCGCATCGACACAGGCCGCAAACACCAGATCCGCCGCCACCTGAACGGCCTGGGACATCCCGTCATGGGCGACCCGCGCTACGGTCGCGGCACCAGACAGGTGCAGGAGCTGCAGCTTGTGGCCAGAAGCCTGGCCTTCACCTGCCCGTTCACGAACGCGCCCAAGCAATGGGCCGTGCCGGATCTTCCCTTTCCCCTGACGGACTGAATACGACAACTACACGACCAGTCAGACTTTCAAGGGCAGTTATTGTAATAGGTTTTAATGTTTTAAGTTTTGTGTTTTAATCTTTGCGTTTTCCAAACCACGTGCTCGGCGCCTCAAGGTCCGTTGTCGCCATGGTCTTGAGTTACGCCGGAACTCCTTCTCCGGCCTCGTAGAGTTGAATCGTTGCGTGCAGTGCGGAAAACCCGAACAGCACATCAGGCAACGATTCAACAAACGATGCCTGGCTCAGTCAGACAGCCGACGCACCTCAAGACCATGACGACAACGGACCGCTGAACAAGATAAGATTACTGCACAAAAAAACGTCATCCTCTTGAATAAGAAGATGACGTTTTTTGTGCAGTAACGTATTTATATATATTTAAAAATATTTAAAATATCCAATTCAAAAAGAAGTATACGCTGTCGGCAGCCCCGCATTGATCCACTCGTCAAACCCACCATCCAAAATATACATATCCGAAAATCGCAACTTTTCCAAAGCTTTCAAAGCAAGTGGGCTTTGCCTGCCTTTTTGACAATAAAGAAGAATTTTTGATTCTCTATCCATTTGAGAAATTATTCTTTTAAAATTCGTTGCATAATAAGGAACAAGTTTTGCGCCTTCGATATGAGCATCATCAAATTCAGCTTTTGTCCGTAAATCAATAATGATGAACTGTGGATTATCCTTGTTCGCTTCAATCAGTTTTTGCGCTTCCAACGGAGGCAACACATGCTCGCTTGCAGAAGCAATTCCTGAAACAATGAAAAATGCTCCGAAAAAGAACACGAAAAATCTATAAATTTTTGAATATTCCATAATTTGTCCATTGGCTAAAGCGAAATTGAACGTATGTGGCTGAAATCCGACATAACAATAATCTATGTTTTTTTGGGCTTTCACGCAACCAGCCAGGCCTGCGGGCATCGCTGCCGGCTTCATCCGGCTGTTCCCGTGCGGCTTTCCAGACAGTCATCGAAACCGCGTACACCGTCTGATCCGCGAAGCAAGCTCTGCGGATCAGGCCCCTAACCAACCGAAAGAGCAGAGTTTGTAACTCATTTCGGCCCGGCATTGCCAAATATTCACCTGCGAGCTATGGTTTGAATAAACCAGTAAATTGAATTTTCACCACCATGCACAGACTCCCCGAATATCCTCCTCTTTTTTGCGAATACCCTTGCGTGAACCTGGTTAAGGCAGTTTTTCAAACCGGTTCTTTCACTTTTTAATGGAGGTCAGCATGACACGACAATTGTCTTTCAAAGCGCAGCAACGTGAAGTGGAGCCGCATTACCGCAGCCAGATCGACGCGGCCGAGTCTACGGAAGACGTGAAAAAATTTTACGAACGCACCATCTTTGACTTCCTGACCAGGGCAATCGGGGATCAGGTCGAGGTGCAACCCGGGGACGTGGTTCTCGATCCAAAAGGAAAGCAAGGCTATAAAGTTACCAAGAGACTGCGGGACGACGAGGGGTTCAACCGCATGCACGCCCAGTCGGACCTGCCGGACATCATGCTGCTTTTGACCGAACGGGCGGTGAACAGACACAAATATCTGGTCACCAAGCAGCCAGACAAGACCGAAATAAAAATATTCCAGGTTCCAGGACCACGCAGAAACTGACCCTCATGACAATCCGTGCGAAGCAGGCGTTTATTCGAACCGGCGCGACACGCGGAAACGCCATTACCAGGAGCGACCATGCGACGAGCGATCAAGGCCATATATAAGGGCGAACCCGTGACCGAAGGAGCGGGCGTGAAGCTGCGGCGGATTTTCGGTTACTACGAGGCCCCTGAATTCGATCCATTCCTTTTATTCGACGATTTCAGGTCCGACAAACCCGAGGATTTCAAACGCGGTTTCCCCTGGCATCCGCACCGCGGCATCGAGACCATCACCTATGTCATCAAGGGAGATGTCGAGCACGACGACAGTCTGGGCAATACGGGAATCATCTCCAGCGGCGACGTGCAATGGATGACCGCAGGCTCCGGCATTGTCCATCAAGAGATGCCGAAGGGCGACCCGAACGGTTCCATGCACGGCTTTCAACTCTGGGCCAATCTGCCGGCTGCCGAAAAAATGATGGCCCCACGCTACCGTGGACTGACCGCTGCGCAGATCCCACAAACGACTCTTGCCGACGGCACGCGGATCAAGGTCATTGCCGGACAGGTCGAGGGCGTGCACGGCCCCATGGACGATATTGTCATCCAGCCGAGGTATCTGGATTGCGACGTCCCCGCCGAAACCGGTTTCACCCACACCCTGCCCGATAACCACACCGCCTTCATCTACGTCATCGAAGGCGCGGGCGCGGTGGAGGGCCAAGCGGTGGCCAACCGCGACCTGGTCCTCTTCGGCCCCGGAGACTCGCTGGCCGTCGAAGCGGGCCCGGAAGGCATCCGCTTCCTGCTGATCAGCGGCCGCCCTTTGGGCGAACCCATCGCCTGGCGCGGACCCATCGTCATGAACACCAAGGCCGAACTCGAACTGGCCTTCAAAGAATACCACGAAGGGACCTTCATCAAGCACCCTGTCAACCAACCCCTCTAACTGCGTAAAAGGCCCGGATTTTCCGGGCCTTTTACGCAGTTACCGCCCGCCTCGATGCATCCCAGCCCGCTGATTTCCTGAACAATCGTTTCGAAGCGGTTCGGTTTTACCCAAACGTTGCCAAAGATCGAGGGGAGAGTTATGTTTTCAATAAACATCGCCTGTTCAACACCCGGCAGTTCAACCCGCTCCAATTCGCCTTTTCACCGCTTGCTACAAAAGATGTGATATTTCCTTGCATGGAGGACTAAAGAAACCCGTATAAAAGGAGGATGAAAAAATGAAGATTCTGGTGGCTCTCGATCAATCGACCTACGCAACTCTGGTGCTCAAGAAAGCAATGGAAATTGCGGCCAAGGAAGATGCGGAACTCACGGCCCTGACCATTTCCACTGCTCCTTTCAACAATCTGTATCTTGGAGAAGTTTCGGGAAATTTTCTGGATAAAATCCGCCAAGGCGTCCAGGAAACCATACAGCGGATCAAGGACCAGGCTCAAGCTGCCGACGCTAAGGTAAACGTCATCGCACAAGAGAGTGCTTCCCCGGCAGATGCTATTGTCGAGTATGCCGAGAAAAACGGAATCGACCTCATAGTCATCGGCAACAAGGGAGCGGGCGCGGTGGAACGCTTCCTCATCGGCAGCGTTTCAAGCAAGGTTGTTTCACATGCCCCGTGCTCGGTCATGGTGGTCAAGAAGTAGGATCAAGCGGTCCGCAGCCCCCGGCGGCGGCCGCCAAGAACGTTTGCACGTTGAAAAGCCCGATTCATGCCGGGCTTTTCAGCGTATGGGGGGGGACCGCGGAGCCCAGTTCAACATGATGCACAAGCCGCAAAAATTCCGTCCCCATCGAGACCAGGCTGACAGGAAACTCCTTTTGGCTGCCGTGCTCCGCAAGATGATCCGGCCCACCCTGGCACCACTCCATTTCCAGCTCTGAACCGGGCAGTGGTTTTCCCTCAGGATAAAACGACAAAAGCGACGCTTGTCCTGAACGGCTGTGATATATTGCGGATACAGAACATATCGCGGATCAAACAAACGGATTTAATGCACAATATTTCCATTTCAAAAAATTTAATAATTAATTTAGCTTATTCATTAAAACAAAATAATATAATTCACAGGAACACTTATTGCTCATGTCATTACATCGCAAATATTTAAAAAATATGAGGGTGTGAAAAAACTCAAGATACTTTTAACAGCAACTCCATCATCATGCCATTCAACATGACAAAAATCCGTAACGGGAAGTGGGATCTGACTCATGAATAAATTAAGGCAACTTTGGAGCAATCTGCGGTCGAGCTTTTGGTTTGTGCCTTCGCTCATTGTCGTATTCAGCATAGCCCTGGCGGTAGCGTTGGTCGAAGCGGACTCAGCCGGCAGCGACCTGTGGCTGGCCCGGTGGCCACGCCTGTTCGGGGCCGGTGTGGAAGGCGCACGCGGGATGATGTCCACGATTGCCGGTTCCATGATGACCGTGGTGGGAGTCACGTTCTCCATGATCCTTGTGGTGCTGGCGCTGGCATCGAGCCAGTATTCCTCGCGAATCCTGCGGAACTTCATGCGCAGCCGCGTTACGCAGGTCGTACTTGGCATCTTCGCCGGCATTTTCACCTACAGCCTGATCGTGTTGCGCACCATTCGCGGCGGCGATGAGGGAGCATTTGTTCCAAGCCTGGCGGTGTTCTTTGGTTTTGTGCTGGCGCTCGGAGGAGTGGGCGCCCTCATGTTCTTCATTCATTACATCGCCTCTTCGATCCAGGCGTCCAATATCATCGCTTCCGTCGCCAGCGAAACTGTCCAGGCCATAGAGCGGCTTTTCCCGGAAAACCCCGGACAAGAACCTGCCGACAGCATTGACGACCCGTCGCCGGATCTTCTGGCTGAAAGGAGCTGGCGCACCGTCCTGGCCGGGAAGAGCGGCTACATCCAGATCGTGGATAACGACGCGCTCATGCGCGTGGCGCAGGACATGGACACCATCGTGCGGATGGAGCGCGGCATCGGCGAGTTCGTTGTCCGGGACACCGCGCTGGTCTCGCTCGCTCTGCGGGACCCGCTGGACCAGGAGACGGTTGCCGCCCTGCAGGCAACGTTCACCATCAGTCGCCACCGCACGGTGGAGCAGGACGCTGCCTTCGGCATCAGACAGATCGTGGATGTGGCCTTGAAAGCACTCTCCCCCGGCATCAACGACACAACAACAGCCGTGATGTGCGTGGACTATCTGACGGTGATCCTGGCCCGTCTGGCGCCCCGGCGAATCACGTCGTTGTACCGCTACGGGGAAGAACGGCTGCGCGTGATTGCAAGGGGCCCCGGCTTTGAAAGTCTGCTGACCGAATCCTTCGACCAGATTCGAGGCAATGCCTCAGGCAATTTCGTCATCATGTCCCGGATGATCGACGCCATTTTGACTCTTGCCGGTTTAACGACCACCCCACAGCGCAGGCGGGCTCTTCTCGATCAGGTTCAATGGATCGCCGAACTGGCCGGGCGCACCCTTGAGGCCAAGCATGACCGCACGAGGATAAACACGCAAATAACGCGCGTGCGCGAAATGCTTGAATCCGAACCTGCCTTGTGCGCGAAGGAGGGAAAACCACATTCACAGGCGTGTCTGCCGAACATGACGGCTTGAAAGGAATTTCGGAGACCGACGTGTCCAGGTTCCGTGATTGGGTCGACGGGCGGTTCCCAATGGACTCCGCGTCATGGGAAACTAAAGGAGCTTCCGTATGAGTGTTCATACCGGCCATGCGAACAGCGGCGTAGTGGTCTCTGTGCGTGGCAGTGTCGTAGACATACGTTTCGATGCCCATTTGCCCCCCATCTACTCACTTCTGCATGCGCATGAGGGGAAAATTTCCATTGAGGTTCTGGCTCAGCTGGACGCACATCGCGTGCGTGGCATCGCGCTGACACCCACCCAGGGTCTTGCCCGCGGGGTCGCGGTGGAAGACACGGGGGGGCCGTTGAAAACTCCGGTCGGCAAGGGAATTCTTTCGCGAATGTTCGACGTTTTCGGAAACGCCATCGACCGCCAGGCGCCGCCGACGGATATCCAATGGCGCACAGTTCATCGTGCCCCGCCGGTGCTGGCCCGGCGTTCCACCAAATCCGAGATTTTCGAGACCGGGATCAAGGTCATCGATGTACTCGTGCCAATCGAGCGCGGTGGCAAGGCGGGCCTGTTCGGCGGGGCGGGTGTGGGCAAGACGGTACTGCTGACCGAAATGATTCACAACATGATCGGGCACCACGAGGGTGTGAGCATTTTTTGCGGCATCGGCGAGCGCTGTCGCGAAGGCGAGGAACTGTACCGGGAGATGAAGGAGGCCGGCGTACTGCCGAACATGGTGATGATGTTCGGACAGATGAACGAACCGCCGGGTAGCCGGTTTCGCGTAGGCCATGCGGCGATGACCATGGCCGAATATTTCCGCGACGACGAACATCGCGACGTGCTGCTGCTCATCGACAATATTTTCCGGTTCATCCAGGCCGGCATGGAGGTGTCCGGCCTGATGGGCCAGATGCCATCGCGTCTGGGCTATCAGCCGACCATGGGCACCGAGCTGTCGCGACTGGAGGAACGCATCGCCAACACCGACGCCGGGGCCATCACATCCATCCAGGCGGTGTATGTGCCGGCGGACGATTTGACCGACCCGGCGGCGGTGCACACGTTTTCGCATCTCTCGGCGTCCATCGTGCTCTCGCGCAAGCAGGCCAGCGAAGGACTCTACCCGGCTGTCGACCTGCTGCAATCCAGCTCCAAGATGGCCACACCCGGCATCGTCGGAAAACGGCATTACGGTTTGGCGCAGGAAATCCGGCGGACGCTCGCGCAATATGAACAGCTCAAAGACATCATTGCCATGCTCGGCATGGAGCAACTTTCTTCGGAGGATCGCAGGGTGGTCGCCCGCGCCCGACGGCTGGAGAGGTTCCTCACACAGCCTTTTTTCGCCACCGAACAGTTCAGCGGCATCAAGGGAAAACTCGTCAGTCTCAATGACTCGCTCGATGGCTGCGAACGAATCCTGCGCGATGAGTTCAAGGACTACCCAGAGAGCGCCCTCTACATGATCGGAGCGATTGGCGAAGTGAAGAAAAAAGCCTCTCCCGGAAAACCGGCAGCCAAGCCTGCGGCGCAGGCCGACCTGAAGCCGGCCAACGGTTCCCCGGCCACAACACAATCCGAACAGCACCAACAAACTGAACCGGAGGACCCAGATGCCGCAGCCGACATTCATGCGCCTTAAAATTCTCCTGCCGTTTGGAATCTTTGCCGAGAAAACCGGCGTTTCCCGCATCGTCGCAGAGACCCGCGAAGGGTCGCTTGGACTCTTGCCGCACCGGCTCGACTGCGTCGCGGCCCTCGCACCCGGGATTCTGGTCTACGAAAACGAAGCCGAGGGCGAGGTTTACGTAGCCGTCGATGAAGGAGGGCTGGTCAAGACGGGGCCTGACGTATTTGTCTCTGTGCGTAACGCGGTCGGAGGCAAGGACTTGGCGCTTTTGCGCGAAACGGTGGAGCAGGAGTTTCTGGACATCAACGAACGCGAGCAGGTCGTCCGCTCGGTGATGGCAAAAATGGAGAGCGGTTTCATCCGCCGCCTGGCGGAGTTTCATCATGAGTGAAAAACCGGAAATCAAAAGCAAGGATGACCGCACCACGTTCAGTCGGGAGGTCGGCGCAAAGGCGGCGCGCAAGCTCAAGGCGCGGCGCAACCCCACGCCGGGCGTCTGGTTTGGCCTGGGCATGATGGGGCTTGTAGGCTGGTCGGTGGTGATTCCAACGCTGCTCGGCGCGGCGCTCGGCATCTGGCTGGACCATCGGCATCCGGGAAGCCATTCCTGGACCCTGGCGCTGATTGTGGCCGGGCTCACGGTCGGCTGTTTTAACGCCTGGCATTGGGTGGCCAAGGAAAACAGGGAAATGGGAAAGGAGGACAATGATGAATGAAACTTTGACACTGGTCCTGGCGCTGGCGGCGGGCGTTTTGCTCGGCGGGCTGTTCTTTGGCGGCCTCTGGTGGACGGTCAGGAAAGGCGTTTCGTCCAAGCGGCCGGCGTTTTGGTTCTTCGCCAGCCTGTTGCTGAGAATGGGCATTACCCTGACAGGGTTCCATTTTATCGCGGGCGGTCATCTGGGCAGGCTGCTGATGTGCCTCCTTGGTTTTTTCATTGCGCGCCTTGTCGTGACGCGGCTCACCAGAACGGTGGAAAAGCCGGCTTGCCTGGCACAGGAGGCCGGACATGCGTCTTAGCCCCGATGAAATCATATTCTGGCAATACGGCTTTCTCAAACTCAACGCCACCATTGCATTCACGTGGGGACTGATGCTCGTAATGGCCATTGGCTCGAAAATCATTACGCGCAGACTTTCCACGGACCTGACACGCACCCACTGGCAGAACCTTCTTGAAATCGTCGTCACCGGCATCGAGAAACAGATTGAAGAGATCGGCCTCAGTCAGCCGCGGAAATATCTCGACTTCCTGGGCACGCTCTTCCTTTTTGTTGCCGCAGCCAGCCTCTGCACCGTCATTCCCGGTTACGAACCGCCGACCGGTTCACTTTCGACCACAGTTGCGCTCGCGCTGTGCGTGTTCGTGGCGGTGCCGTTCTTTGGCATCCAGGAGCAGGGGCTAGGCGACTATCTCAAGTCCTATATGAAACCGACGATCATGATGCTGCCCTTCAACATTATCAGCGAAGTTTCGCGCACGCTGGCCCTGGCCGTCCGTCTGTTCGGCAACATGATGAGCGGGGCGATGATTATCGCCATCCTGATCACGATCACGCCCTTCCTCTTCCCAATCGTCATGACCATGCTGGGGCTGCTCACCGGCATGGTGCAGGCATACATCTTCAGCATCCTCGCCGCGGTTTACATCGCGGCCGCCATACGAATTCGCAAACCCAGGCCTGAACCCAGGGCAACACAGTGAAGCATGAACACCTCCAAAAAAAGGAGAACCTATGGACAGCATGACTATTATCGCAGTGGCATCAATCATCATCGCCGGCATCACCACCGGTTTCGGCACCATGGGACCTGCGCTGGCGGAGGGGAAGGCGGTCGCGACGGCGCTGACGTCACTGGCACAGCAGCCCGATGCCTCCGCCACCATCACCCGGACCCTGTTCGTGGGCCTGGCGATGATCGAATCCACAGCCATCTACTGTTTCGTGGTCTCGATGATTCTCATCTTCGCCAACCCGTTCTGGAATTATGCCATCGCCCAAATGGCGGGGAAGTAAGACCATGATCATCGATTGGTTCACGGTCGGAGCGCAGACGCTCAACTTTCTGGTCCTGATGTGGTTGATGAAACGCTTTCTTTACAAGCCCATCCTTCACGCCATCGAAGAGCGGGAGAAGCGGATCGCCGACAAACTCGCGGACGCCGACAGGAGAAAGGCCGAAGCCCGGAAACAGAGCGACGAGTTTCAGCAGAAAAACGAGGAGTTCGACCGGCAACGCGCCGCGCTGCTCAACAAAGCGATGGACGAGGTGAAAACCGAACGTCAACGGCTCCTCGACGAGGCACGGGAAGCGGCCGACACCTTGAGAGCCCGGCGACAGGAAACGCTGAGAGACGAAGCACACGGTTTACGTCAAGCAATCAGCCGCCGGACTCGGCAGGAAGTATTCGCCATCGCAAGAAAAACGCTGACGGATCTTGCCACGACGAGTTTGGAGGAGCGTCTGGTCGAGGCGTTCATTCGCCGCTTGCGAGAGCTGGACGGCCAGGCGAAGGAAGCCCTCGCCAAGGCCCTTGCAGGTCCAAGCCCCGCACTGGTGCGCAGCGCCTACGACCTGCCTGCGGAGCAGCACAATGCCATACACGATGCGCTTAATGAAACCTTCGCGGCGGAAGTTCAGGTCCGCTTCGAGACCGGGCCGGACCTGATCTGCGGCATTGAGCTGAGCACAAATGGACAGAAGGTGGCCTGGAGCATCGAGGATTACCTTTCATCGCTGGAAATGGGCGTCGCTGAACTTCTCAAAGAGAGAACCGAGCCCAGCGCCCAACACAAATCCGAAGACGGGGAAGAACCCGGGCCAAAAGAACCCTGGCCCGTAACAAAGAGCCAATGAGCATGAAATCAGAGAGCCTTCAGGACGTTTTCGACAGCGTGTTCTCCAACATAAGCCACGTGCGGGAAACATTCACGCCGCAACTGACGCTGCGGGAGGTGGGCACGATCACCAGTGTCGCCACCGGCATCGCCAAGGTGTCGGGTCTTCCCGGTGTGGGCTATGATGAACTGGTGATGTTTCCCGGCGATGTGCCCGGCATTGCGTTCAACGTGGACGAGGACGAAATCGGTGTCGTCCTGCTCGGCGAATACTGGCATCTCCAAGCGGGAGATGAAGTCCGGCGTACGGGCCGGGTCATGGACGTGGCCGTGGGCGATAGTCTGCTCGGACGCGTCATCGACCCGCTCGGTCGGCCCCTCGACGGCAACGGGCCAGTGGCCGGAAACCGTCGCCTGCCCGTCGAGCGCACTGCCCCGCCCATCATGGACCGCTCTCCCGTCACGGAACCCCTGCAGACCGGCCTCAAGGTCATCGATGCGCTCATTCCCGTTGGGCGCGGCCAGCGCGAGCTGATTCTCGGCGACCGCCAGACGGGCAAGACCGCCATTGCCATGGACACAATCCTCAACCAGCGCGACCAGGATGTCCTGTGCGTCTACTGCGCCATCGGTCAGCGTGCGTCCGCCGTGGCGAAGGCCGTGGCAACCTTGCAGAAAAATGGCGCGATGGAGTACACCGTCATTGTCGTGACCGAAGGCAACGACCCCCCGGGCCTCGCGTACATCGCCCCTTACGCCGCGACCAGCATCGCGGAATATTTCATGGAAGCGGGCCGGGATGTGCTGATTGTTTACGACGACCTCACCCATCACGCGCGCGCCTACCGTGAACTCTCTCTCCTGCTGCGCCGTCCGCCCGGTCGCGAAGCGTTCCCCGGCGACATCTTCTATATCCACTCGCGACTGCTCGAACGTGCGACGCATCTGCGCGAAGAGGCCGGTGGCGGCTCTCTCACCGCTCTGCCTGTCATCGAAACCGAAGCGCAGGACATTTCCGCCTATATTCCGACCAACCTGATTTCCATCACGGATGGTCAGATCTACCTCTCTCCGTCGCTGTTCGAACTGGGCGTGCTGCCTGCGGTCGATGTGGGGAAGTCCGTTTCGCGCGTCGGCGGCAAAGCGCAACGGGCGGCCTATCGCGCGGTGGCGGGCGATCTCAAGCTCGCTTATGCACAGTTTGAGGAGCTCGAAACCTTTTCCCGGTTCGGAGCACGCCTGGATGAAGACACCCGCAAAATCCTCGAGCACGGGCGGCGGATCAGGGCCTGCCTCAAACAGCAGGAATCCACCCCGGTCTCGGTGCCTGCGCAAATCGCCGTGCTGCTCGCCTTGACCGCGGAACTGTTCGACCTTGTGCCGCTTGAGCAGATGACGGAA
The DNA here is from genome assembly GCF_000023225.1 of Desulfomicrobium baculatum DSM 4028. NCBI lineage: Bacteria > Pseudomonadati > Thermodesulfobacteriota > Desulfovibrionia > Desulfovibrionales > Desulfomicrobiaceae > Desulfomicrobium > Desulfomicrobium baculatum. The sequence continues at coordinate 1,029,398 of NC_013173.1, read as the reverse complement.
GCGGAAAATGCCGTGCAGGAAGCGGCTGCGGATATCCCGCCCAAGGTGATCGAGCGATTGTATTCCGCCGAAAAATTAAGCGACGCGGATCGTGAAGCGATCATTCAAATCGCCCACAACTCCCTTGCGCGCTTCCAGGTCGAGCAAAAGAAAGGTCAGGGAAAAATCGGAGACAGGAAAACTGAGCCTGGGCCGGGTTCAGAAATTGAAGCCAGGCCAGAAGAACTCGAGGAGGCCTCGGAAACCAAAGAAGATGCACCATTGGGAGTCAAGGCCGGACCGCAGTCGAAGCCCGAACCCAAACCGCAGGGGTCTCGGCCTGAAGTCCGGACGGAGGTGAAACCCGAGGCCGCGTCCGGAATCGGGAAGAAGTCATGAGCGACACAGTGGCGAACCTGCGCCGAAAGATCAGCACCGCCGGAGACCTCCAATCCGTCGTTCGCACCATGAAAGCCGTAGCCGCCTCAAGCATTGGGCAATACGAACAATCGGTGCGGGCGTTGGCCGATTACTATCATACCGTGGAACTGGGGCTGGGCACATGCTTCCGACAGAAGGAACCGGTGCCAATGAGTGCAGAACGAAAAGGACATGCGGTTTCGGACGTGGTTGGCGCGGTCGTGTTCGGTTCGGACCAGGGTCTGGTGGGCCAGTTCAATGATGTGGTCGCCGATTACGCGGTCAAGACGATGGCGGCGCTACCGGGCACCCCCCAGGTCTGGGCCGTCGGTGAACGCATTCATGCGCGTCTGGCGGATGCGGGCCTGCCGCCGACGGGACTCTTCACCGTGCCGGGCTCCGTCAAAGGCATCACGCCGCTCGTAGGACAAATTCTCGTGGAGAGCGAGAGGCATCGCAAGCGGGGGGAAGTCACCGAACTCCACCTCTTCTACAACCGCCCCACCTCCGGGGCGGTTTACGCGCCCGTCAATCAGCGGCTGCTCCCGCTGGACGAAAATTGGCGACGCAAGCTGGCCGAACTCCCCTGGCCGACGAAAAACCTGCCCGAAATCATGGGTGGCGGCACGTCGACCTTGCGGGCGCTCATTCGCGAATATCTTTTCGTCTCGCTTTTCCGGGCGTGCGCCGAATCCCTTGCGAGCGAAAATGCGAGTCGCCTGTCGGCGATGCAGCGCGCCGACAAGAACATCGATGAATTGCTGGAGGGCCTCAACGCAGCATTTCATCGTTTACGCCAGAGCGACATCGACGAGGAACTGTTCGACGTCATCTCCGGCTTCGAAGCACTGGGCGGAAAGTAGCCCATGACAACGGTTTTCGAAGGCAGTTCCTGCAGGATATCAGCGGACCAGCGCCCGCAACGTATTCAAAATCCCGTCCCTATTGATGCCGACCCGGGCCCGGAGTTCCTTCTGGCTGCCGTGTTCAATGAAGCGGTCCGGAACGCCCAGCCGCTTCACGCGCAGGCTGGAAAGCGCGTCGTGGTCAGCCAGAAGCTCAAGCACGGCGGAACCGAAGCCTCCGGGCAGGGCGTTCTCCTCGACCAGAAGCATAAAGGGTTGCGAGGCGGCCAAGGCCAGCAAATGCTCCTCGGGCAACGGCTTGACGAAACGGGCGTTGAACACGGCCACTTCCCTGCCTGTCTCCTCGCACAGCATCCGCGCCGCCTCCAGGGCAGGGTTGACCCGGCTGCCCAGCGCCACGATGACTCCGTCCGATCCCTCGCGCAGCAACTCGCCCCGGCCGAGGGGAAGAATTTCCGGCGTCTCGACCAGGGCCGCTCCCTCGCCCACTCCGCGCGGATATCGCAAGGCCACCGGGCCTTCATGGGCCAGAGCCGTGGCCAGCATGTGCTGCAGCTCGGGTTCGTTGCGCGGAGCCATGACCACCAGCCCAGGGATATGGCGCAGAAAGGACAGGTCGTACACGCCGTGATGCGTGGCCCCGTCCTCGCCGACCAGGCCGCCCCGGTCCAGGCAGAAGGTCACGTTCAGGTTCTGCAGGCAGACGTCGTGCACGATCTGGTCGTAGGAACGCTGCATGAAGGTCGAATAGATGGCCACCACGGGCTTCATGCCCTGCGAGGCCAGCCCGGCGGCAAAGGTCACGGCGTGCTGCTCGCAGATGCCGACATCGAAAAAGCGTTCCGGAAACCTGTCCGCGAAGCAGCTCACCCCGGTGCCCTCGGGCATGGCGGCGGTGATGGCCACAACGCGCTCGTCCTTTTCGGCCAGCTTGCACAGCGTGGAACCGAACACCTCGGTGTAGCTGGGCAGCGGACAGTCCGCGAACTTTCGGGCCGCCCCGGTCTCGGGTTCGAAGCAGCCCACCCCGTGAAAAAAGGTCGGATTGGTTTCGGCCGGCGCGTAGCCCTTGCCCTTCTTGGTCAGGACATGGACCAGAATGGGGCCTTCCAGTTCACGGGTCTGCTGAAAGACATTGGTCAGCATGCGCATGTCGTGCCCCTGCAAGGGGCCGATGTAGGTGAAGCGGAAAGCCTCGAAAAGCATGCCGGGGGTGAAGAAACTTTTGAGAGAGTCCTCGCTGCGGCGGGCGTATTCGGCCAGATCGTCACCGATCCTCGGGATCTGGCGCATGATGGATTCGGCTTCCTTCTTGAAGCGCTGCACCCAGCGCTTGGACAGCTTGCGGCTGAGGAAAGACGACAGCGCCCCGACATTGCGCGAAATGGACATCTCGTTGTCGTTCAAGACCACGACCATGTTCTTGCCCAGCCCCCCGGCCTGGTTCAGGCCCTCGTAGGCCAGCCCGGCGGTCATGGAGCCGTCGCCGATGACGGCCACGACCTTGTGATCCTGATGGGCCAGGTCGCGGGCGGCGGCCATGCCCAGGGCGGCGGAGATGGACGTCGAGGAGTGGCCGACGCCGAAATGATCGAAGGGGCTCTCGCAGATGCGGGGAAAGCCGCTGATTCCGTCCAACTGACGCAGGGTGTGGAAGCGCCCGAGCCTGCCGGTCAGCAGCTTGTAGGCATAGGCCTGATGCCCCACGTCCCAGACGATGCGGTCGCGGGCCGGGTTGAAGACGCGCAGCAGCGCCATGGTCAGTTCCACCACGCCAAGGGACGGGGCCAGATGCCCGCCCGTGGTGGACACGGTCTGAATGATCATGCGGCGAATCTCTTCGCCAAGCCTGGTCAGTTCCTTTTCATCCATGGCCTGCACGTCGCCGGGATTCTTGATGGCGGCCAGGATGGGAAAAAGTTCCTGCAGGGTTTGCTCAGTCATTGATGCTCCTAATGCGTTCTATCCAAAATATAGAGGGCCACGGCCCGCAGAAAATCGGCGCGAGGATGGGAAAATCCCGCCAGGGCGGCCAGGGCCTGGTCCACGCTCTGTCTGGCCAGGACCCTGCTCTGATCGATGCCGAGCAGGGCCGGATATGTCGATTTGCCCTGGGCCACGTCGCTCCCCACAGGCTTGCCGAGCGCGGCCTCGTCTCCGATCACGTCCAGAATGTCGTCCGTGACCTGAAAGGCCAGACCGATGGCCCGCCCATATTCCGAGGCCTTGGCCTGTTCGGAGTCGTCTCCGCCGCCGAGAACGCAGCCCGTGACGCAGGACGTCTCGATCAGCGCCCCGGTCTTCTTGGCGTGCATCTCACGCAGCTGCGGCAGGCTTGCGGATTTCCCGGTCAGCCCCATGTCCAAAACCTGACCGCCGACCATGCCACGCGGACCGGCAGCAGTCGAGAGGTGAAAAACGGCCTTGAGGATCCTCTCCGGCCGCAGTTCAAGGGACGACGCCAGGGTGAAGGCCTCGGTCAAAAGGCCATCCCCGGCCAGGATGGCCGTGGCTTCGTCGAACCGCTTGTGATTGGAGGGCTTGCCCCGGCGCAGGTCGTCGTCGTCCATGGCCGGCAGATCGTCATGGATGAGGGAATACGTGTGGATGCACTCGATAGCGCAGGCGAAATCGAGCACCGCGTGCACGCTACCCCCCGCCAGTTCGGCCCAGGCCAGGCAGAGCACCGGGCGCAAGCGCTTGCCGCCGGCCATGAGGGAATATTCCATAGAGGCGACCAAAGGCGACGGGCTGCGACCATCCGCGAATATCGTGGCCAGGCGCGATTCCACCAGAGCGCCCAGTACCCCCAGTTCGGCCTTCATTTCCTGTGGATTCATGCCTCGTCTCCGGGTGCCATTCCGTTCTGGGCCGAGGACTCCTGACCGGCGCTCTCGACGATGATGCGGGCCTGTTCCAGTTCCGCCGCGCATTCTTTGGAGAGAGCCACCCCTTCCTGAAAAAGCTTCACGCCTTGCTCCAGGGGCAGGTCCCCGCTTTCAAGCAGAGCCGTGATCTCACGGACCCGTTCCAGCCGTTTCTCGAAAGTCTGTTGTGCTTTTGCCATGTCACGCCTTGTTTATTGGCTTTGTTTCGCGAAAAAAAGGGCCGCCGGGTCCATGGCCAGATCGAGCACGTAGAGGCCCAGGTGCAGATGCGGCCCCGTGACCCGCCCGGTCTGGCCTGCCAGTCCGAGAATCTCCCCGGCCTCGACCATGTCGCCCTGACGAACCTTTATATCGTCCAGATGCATGTAAACGGTGAACACGCCCAGGCCGTGGTCGAGAAAAACCGATCGGCCGCCGTAATAATGATCCGCCGCAAGCACGATCTGCCCGGGCGCGGCGGCCCGTACGGGATCGCCCAACGCGGCCCGCAGATCAAGTCCTCGGTGCGGGTTGCGCTCCATGTCGTTGAAAAAACGCTTCAGGCCGTAATCACTGCTGACTTCGCCCGGAACAGGCCGCATGAGCGGCAAAATGAGATGGCTGTCGGGGGACACCGTGTTCAGGACTGCGCGTATCTCGGCGTTTTCGCGCGCGATGCGCTCCTGCACTGCCGCAGGGGGGCTGGCCATTTCCGTAGGCACGGTCAGACGCTGCTCGGGAAAGTCGCGCTGCTCGACCAGAATGGAAGTCTGCACGGCCAGAGGACTGAGGCCAAGCTTGAGGATGCGCAGGGTCTCAGAGCCCGGCCTGGACTTGAGCACGTCCGTTCCGAGCAGAAATTCAACAGCCTTCTTTCCGGCCCCGGGTACGGTAAGCGTCTTCCCGGCCCACTCCACGCGCAGCCTGTCCAGAGGCTCGTCGGACTCGACCCTGACCACGAAGGGCAGGCCGATTCCGATGACTTCCGGACATTCCAGGCGCAGTTGCGCCGCATGCAAGCCCGGGCCGGGCATGGCTGACAGGAACAGGGTCAAAAGCATGAAAAAAAGAACTCGCCCAAACGTCATGGCAGCACCTCCGCTGAAAATTCTCCGTCCGCCACCTGCACCCGGATCTCATCCCCCGCCTGCACATCCTCCCGCGAACGAACAAAACCGGCCGAACCTCGGACCAGCGCGTATCCACGCGCCAGCGGGGCCGCAGGGTCCAGGGCGGCCAGACGGCCCTCGACTCCGCGCAGACTCTCCAGGCGGACACGCACGAAGCGGCTTCCGACCTGTTCCAGGGCCCCTTGCGCCCTGTCCAGTTCCGAACGCAGCGACAGCATCGCGGCCGGGCCAAAGGATCGATACATCCGATCCTCCAGACGCACCAGGGTCGCGGCGCGGCTTTCCACCTGCGTGCGAATGGCCTGCCGCAGACGGCCAGCCAGGCGCTCCAGTTCAAAGCCGCCGCGCTCGATGCGCCGGGCCGGGGAATGCCAGGCAAGACCCTGCGCATGGCGCTGCAGGTCGCGCTCGCGCAGGTCCAGCAGGCGATCCATGCCGCGCGTCAGAGCCAGAAAAATTTCGTCGGCCTGCTGACGCAGCACGCCGCGTTCGGTCCACAAAATCTGCGCCGCATGCGACGGCGTGGCCGCGCGCTGGTCCGCCACCAGATCGGCTATGCTCGTGTCCACTTCATGCCCCACGCCGCACACGACCGGCAGCCGCGCCCGGAACACGGCCTCGGCCACGGGCTCGGTGTTGAAGGCCCACAGGTCTTCGAGGGACCCGCCGCCGCGAATGAGCGCGATGACCTCGGCCCACCCGTCCCGGTCGGCGCGGTCCAGGGCGGCGGCAATCTGCGCCGGAGCGCTCTCGCCCTGCACCAGGCTCGGATAGACCCGAATGGTGGCCCCATAGCCCCGGTCATCCGCGATGCGCAAAAAATCCTGCAAGGCCGCGCCCTGGGGAGCCGTGACCACGGCAACGCGGCGCGGATTGCGCGGCAGGACCATTTTGCGGTCCGGATCGAAATAGCCCTTGGCGGCAAGCTTGGCCTTCATGGCCTCAAAGGCCACGGCCAGCTCGCCCAAGCCCTGCCCCTGCACCAACTCCGCCACCAGCTGATAGGCCCCGCGCGGCGGATAGACATTCATGCGCCCGGCCACGAGCACTTCCTGCCCATCGCACAGCGCAAAAGGCTCCCCGCTCTCCACCTCGCCGGTAACAGGATTGACCCGCTCGCCACCGTCCACGGAACCCTTGGGCTGCGCCCCCTTGAACCAGACCACGCTCAAGGTGGCGTCATCGTCCTTGAGGGAAAAATACACATGCCCGGACGGCGGACGAGAAAGGTTGGAAACCTGTCCCCGGACCCAGACGAACGGGAATTCGCCTTCAAGGACATCCTTGATGGCTTGGGTGAGGGTACGGACGGAGAAGATGTGCATGTGTAAATGATGTCCGTTGGGCCGGGTTGTTGCGACAGTGGCGCAACAGCCCGACTCCTTATGGCGGCAGGTTATGCCAGACCCCACTCCTTCATCACTTCCTTGCGCCATTCCAGAACCGCATTCTGCCAATCGGCCACGGGCAGTTCCCTCTTCTCGCCCGTCTTGCGGTTCTTCACCTCCAGCACGCCCTTTTCGAGCCCCTTGCCGCCGATGACGATCTGCATGGGGGAGCCGAGCAGGTCCGCTTCGTTGAACTTCACGCCGGGGCGTTCGTCGCGGTCGTCGAACAGGGTGTCGATGCCTTGGGATTCGAGCCAGTCGTGGATTTCGCGGCCTTTGGCCATGACCTTTTCGTCCTTGGTGGACATGGCCAGGATGGTGATTTCGAAGGGTGCGATGGACGGCGGGAAGATCATGCCGTTTGCGTCGTTGTTCTGCTCGATGCAGGCCGCGACCACGCGGCTGACGCCGATGCCGTAGCAGCCCATGATGATGACCTGTTCCTTGCCGTTCTCGTCCAGGAAGGTCGCGTTCATGGACTTGGAGTACTTGGTGCCGAGCTTGAAGACGTGGCCGACCTCGATGCCTTTGGGCATGGTCAGGGAGCCGCCGCAGGCCGGGCAGGGGTCGTCCAGGGTGATGGAGCGCAGGTCCGCGTAGCCCGTGGGGGCGGCGTCCGTGGACAGGGTGATGTCGCGGCGCGGGTCGACGTGGATGAGGTGCGCGTCGGCGGCGTTGGCTCCGCAGACAAAGTCCGTGCCCGCCGCGATCTCGTGATCCGCGTAGATGGCGTCGACCGTAAGTCCTACCGGTCCGGCAAAGCCCACGGGCGCGCCGGTCCAGGCCACGACCTGTTCCGGGGTGGCCAGCTCGACGCTGGTCGCGCCGAGGAGATTTTTCAGCTTCACGTCGTTGACTTCGCGGTCGCCGCGCAGCAGCACGGCCACGGATTTGCCGTCCACGTCAAAGAGCAGGGTCTTCATGACCTGGGTCATGGCCACGGCCAGGAATCCGGCCACGTCTTCCACCGTGTGCTTGCCAGGAGTGGCTACCTGCTCGTACGCGGCGCAGGTAGTTGTGCACATGGGCTGAGCCTTGGTTTCCGCCTTCTCCAGGTTGGCGGCGTAGGAGCAGGATGTACATACGGCCAGGGTGTCTTCGCCGGTGTCGGCCAGCACCATGAACTCATGGGAAAAACTGCCACCGATGGCGCCGGAGTCCGCGCTGACGGCCCGAAATTCCAGGCCCAGGCGGGTGAAGACGCGGGTGTAGGCGTCGTACATGGCTTGGTAGCTGGCGTTCACGCCCTCGTCGTCCTTGTCGAAGGAATAGGCGTCCTTCATGATGAACTCGCGCCCGCGCATGAGGCCGAAGCGAGGGCGAATCTCGTCGCGAAACTTAGTCTGGATCTGGTACAGATTGATGGGCAGCTGACGGTAGGAGCGGACCTCGCCGCGGATCAGGTCGGTGATGACCTCCTCGTGCGTGGGTCCGAGGCAGTAGTCGCGGCCGTGACGGTCTTTGAGGCGCAGGAGCTCCTTGCCGTAGAAATCCCAGCGCCCGCTCTCCTGCCACAGGTCGGCCGGCTGCACCATGGGCATGGAGATTTCCTGGGCCCCGGCCCGGTTCATCTCCTCGCGCACGATGTTTGCGACCTTGTTGATGGCACGAAGGCCAAGCGGCATGTAGGTGTAGATGCCGCTGGTCAGCTTGCGGATCATGCCCGCGCGCAGCAGAAGCTTGTGGCTGATCACCTCGGCCTCGGCCGGGGTTTCCTTCAGGGTGGGCACGTAGAATTTGCTGAAAAGCATGAAATGTCTCCTCAATGGAATATAGGTAAATTAATTATTGATCTTCTCAAAAAGGGCTATGTGATGAAACCACGGCAGTCCCAATATGACGGCAAGGGGCATTTCCGATTGTGCAGCAACCTGCTGCACAATCGGTCCTCGATCATCGCCCTCTGCGAAAAGTGCAGCAGGCTGCTGCACAATTGCCCGCGAAGAAAGAAACCCATCCTCAAGGTCCGTACCGTATTCTCGAGCGAAACGAATCATGTACTTCAAATTTCGTTCAGAAAATCCTTTAACTTCAGGCAGTTCATTTTTCAAATCCGCAGCCAGCCGAGGAATGACGCCCGCCCCCCACCCCTCTTCAACTTGACGATTATGGATCATCCGCCCGATGTCCCAATACATGGCTATCATCTCCGCGTTAGCGGAAAGCGCCGCTTTCGCCTGTGCCGAGCGGATACGAGACTTGATCTTTCCCAAAAGGGAACCGTATTGGAAAAGGCTAGTACTCAACGGCCCTCCCCCGCCGCCTGCTCCGCCAGCCTCTCCGCAAGCTCCAGCAAGTCGGTGCCTCGCGCAAGGCCGTCGGTGAAGCGCCAGGGAATGCCGGAAAATCCCGCCTGAGCCCCGACCAGGGCGCCCGTCAGGATGGCGCGGGCCTGGTTCTGTCCGCCGCCGTTCACGGCATGGAGCACGGCGGATTCAAAGTCGTCACGGAAGCGCGCCGCCAAGTAATATGCAGCGGGCAGCTGATGGTAGATGGCGCAGGGCATGCCATAGACCAGAGAGACCTTCCAGGCCGGTTCGATGCGGACGCCTGGGTCCGCAGCTGCGGCGGCCATGTACGCAGGGGACAGGAGCGCGTCAGGAGACGCGAAACGCCCGGCGCGCGGCGGATCGGGATCACCCGGTCGTGGCGGCTGCAGGTTCTCGCGGGTCACGGCGTGAAACGGCAGCTCCCCGGTCTTGACCAGCTTCATGAGCCGGTCGGAAATCTCCGTGTCCAGCGGATGCCCCTGCACCAATTGCCCGAGCACGGTGCCGAAGGCCACGGTCAGGGACAGGACGAGGTCATCGGCCTGGGTCAGGGCGGCGTTACCGGCCACGGCCGTGGCAAGCTGCGCGGGATCAAGGGCGTAGCGCACGGCGATGGCCAGGGTGCGCTCGATGGCCTCGGTGGTGTCGGCCTGTCCCGCGGTCTGTCCCCACGGCAGCTTTTGCTTGACGCGCCGCCGCCAGGCCTCGCGGATGGACTGGCTGGTGTAGCTCCCCGGTCCGCTCACGGGCGTGCCGTCGAGCAGGGAAAACAGCTCATAGTCCATGCGCTGGCAGAAATCCTCGGCATCATACTCGCCGCGCTCCACCAGAGAGGCCAGCGTCAGTTCGAGGATGAATCCCGCCTGGGACTGCTGCCCGGCCCGCAAGCCTGCATGATAGCGGCCAGGCTTCGGGTCGGTGTAGCCGGTGATCCAGTCGCCATAGTCGCGGCGCAGGTCGTCCAGATTGTAGTACCAATGCGGTCCGAGGGCCAGGGCGTCCCCGATGAAAGCGCCCATGATGGCCCCGACGGCGCGGTCCTGAAAGTCCTTACCAGACATGTCTCACCCCCGTGCGGCAGGCATTTCCATCAGCCGGAATCAGCTGGCGCGCTTTCATGCGACGCCCCGCCGCTCCTCCAGAAATTTTTCCAGCTCTTCCATGAAGGCGGGCAAGAGCTCCGACCGGCCCTTGACCTTGCGCACAACCTCGCCCTTGCGGAAGATGAGGCCCGACTCGCGGCCACCGGCCACGCCAATGTCCGCCTCCCGCGCCTCGCCCGGCCCGTTGACCACGCAGCCCATGACCGCCACGGTGAAGACGTCCTCCACCCCGCGCAGCCTGTCTTCCACGGCGCTGGCCAGTTCGATGAGCCCTATCTCCGTACGGCCGCAGGTCGGGCAGGATACGATCTCCGGGCCTCTGGAGCGCAGGCCCAAAGCGCGCAGGATCTCCCAGGCCACGAGCATTTCCTCCACGGGATCGGCGGTGAGCGAAACCCGCAGCGTGTCGCCGATGCCCTCGGCCAGCAGAATCCCGAGACCCACGGACGACTTGACCGCCCCGCGCATGGCCGTACCGGCTTCGGTCACGCCGATGTGCAACGGATAATCGACGGTCTTCGCCATGAGCCGGTAGGCCGCGATCGTACCCAAAACGCTTGAGGATTTGAGCGAAATTTTGATGTCCCCAAACTTGCGCTCTTCCAGCAACCGCACATGTCCCAAGGCGCTCTCGACCATGGCCGCAGGGGTCGGGCCGCCGTGTTTTTTGAGCAGTTCCTTGTCCACGGAGCCGCTGTTCACGCCGATGCGGATGGGCACGCCGGCCGCGCGGGCTGCGTCGACCACCCGATCGACCTTGTCAGGCCCGCCGATGTTGCCGGGATTGATGCGCAGGCCCTTCACGCCCGCCTCCACGGCCTGCACGGCCAGACGGGAATCGAAGTGGATATCCGCGATGAGCGGCACGGGCGTGGCGGCGCAGATGGTTTTGAGAGCCATGGCCGCTTCCAGATCGAGCACGGCCAGACGCACGATCTCGCAGCCGGCCCCGGCCAGGGCCTTGATCTGGGCCAGGGTCGCGTCGACGTCACGAGTATCCGTGTTGGTCATGGACTGCACGCGCACAGGGTTGTCCCCGCCAATGCCCACCCCGCCCACAGAGAGGGAGCGGGTCCTTACGCGCGGAAAAAGTACGGATGGATCGTTTTGGGTCATGGCGGGGGAGCGTAATGAATTTGGTCTTCAAAGCCAAGGACGGGAAATCCGAAAATTACCCCCCGCTGTCAGCTAGGCGACAGACAAAAAATCATGCTATGGCTAGGACATTCCGGTCGGACCGCCACACGGCGGCAATACAGCTCCCATCACCCAGGACCTGGCGCAAGCCATAAAACGAGAAGGAGGGCACGCATGGCCAAAGAAAGGGAAATTTCGGATCTGAGCCCCTGGGAAGACGCCCAGAAAATGATCGCCAAGGCCGGACGCGAGGGGGTGAACCTCGTCTGGGACCGACTCAAAGACCAGACGCCGCACTGCACCTTCTGCGAACAAGGCCTGACGTGCAGCAAGTGCGTCATGGGCCCCTGCCGCATCAATCCCAAGGGACCGAAGAAAATGCTCGGCGTGTGCGGAGCCGATGCCGATCTGACCGTGGCCCGCAACTTCGGCCGCTTTGTGGCCGCCGGAGCGGCCGCGCATTCGGATCATGGCCGGGACCTGCTTGAAACCCTGGCTGCGATCGGCGAGGGCAAGACCACGGACTACGGCATCCGCGACGAAGCCAAGCTTGAACGCATCTGCAAGGAACTGGGCATAGATGTCGAAGGACTGTCGGTGCAGGAACGGGCCAAGGCCCTGGCAAACCTCTTCTTCGAGGACTACGGGTGCCGCTCCCACAACGTGGCCTTCAGCAGCCGCGCACCCCAGAAACGAAAGGATCTCTGGGAGCGTTTCGGCTGCACGCCGCGCGGCATCGACCGCGACTGCGTGGAGATGCTCCACCGCACGCACATGGGCGTGGACTGCGACCCGGTCTCCATCTGCCTGCACGCCGGCCGCGTGGCCCTGGGCGACGGCTGGGGCGGATCCATGATCGCAACCGAAGTCTCGGACATCATCTTCGGCACGCCCAAACCCGTCAAATCCACCGTCAATCTGGGCGTATTGCGCGAGGACCAGGTCAACATCCTGGTCCACGGCCACAGCCCCATCGTTTCGGAAATGATCCTGGCCGCGACCCGCGAACCCGCGATCCTGGCCAAGGCCAAAGAGGCCGGAGCCACGGGCATCAACATCGCGGGCCTGTGCTGCACGGGCAACGAGCTGCTCATGCGCCAGGGCGTGCCCATGGCCGGCAACCACCTCATGACCGAGCTGGCCATCGTCACCGGCGCGGTGGAGATGGTCATCGTGGACTACCAGTGCATCATGCCGAGCCTCGTGAACGTGGCCGGATGCTACCACACCAAGTTCGTCTCCACCTCGGACAAGGCCAAGTTCCCCGGTGGCATCCACATGGAATTCAACTATAACAACGCCCGCGAAAAGGCCCGTGAAGCCGTGCTCATGGCCATCGAAGCCTACTCCCTCCGCGACCCGGACAAGGTCGAGATTCCGTCCAAGCCCATGTCCATCACCTCCGGCTTCTCCAACGAGGCCATCCTCGGCGCCCTGGGCGGTACGCCCGAGCCCCTGATCCAGGCCCTGCAGGCCGGGAAGGTGCGCGGCGTGGTCGGAATCGTGGGCTGCAACAACCCCAAGCTCAAGCACGACCATGTGCATGTGAACCTGGCCCAGGAGCTCATCAAACGCGACATCCTGGTGCTGGCCACGGGCTGCGCCACCGTGGCCATGGGCAAGGCCGGGCTTCTGGAACCTGAGGCGTCCTCACGGGCCGGGGCCGGTCTGGCGGAAATCTGCCAGGCCCTGGGTATCCCGCCGGTGCTGCATGTGGGCAGCTGCGTGGACAACTCGCGCATCCTGCACATCTGCGCGGTACTGGCCAACTATGCGGGCCTTGATATCAGCGACCTGCCCGTGGCGGCCAGCGCGCCCGAATGGTACTCCGAAAAGGCGGCGGCCATCGGCCTCTACGCCGTGGCCAGCGGAATCTACACCCACCTGGGGCTCCCGCCACACATCCTGGGCAGTTCCATGATCACGACCCTGGCGCTGAAAGGTCTCGATGACGTCTTCGGGGCATGCTTTGCGGTAGAGCCCGGCCCACTGCAGGCGGCAGAACTGATCGATGAACGCATCAAGGCCAAGCGAGTGGCCCTGGGCTGGCCGGCTTAGCCAACGAATCGAATGGACGAAAAGGGGGAAGCGCAGACTTCCCCCTTTTGTAAGGAGAATCGCATGAAGATCGCATTCGCGGGCAAGGGCGGGGTGGGAAAGACCACCTTATGCGCCTGGCTTGGAGACTATCTGGCCAGGCAGGGACACGACGTGCTGCTGGTGGACGCGGACACGGCGCTGAGCCTCGGCCAGGCTTGCGGGCTTGGACCCGAGGATCTGCCCGTGCCCTTGAACGCGCGCGAGGATCTGGTCCGCGAGCGCATCGGTGGCGGCTATCTGCGCCTCAACCCGGATGTGTCCGACCTGCCGGGTGAACTCAGCGTGGAACTGCCCGTCACCGCCGCCGGGGGCATCCGGCCGGGCCGCAAGCGCCTCCTGACCATGGGCTCCATCACCGGGGCCGGCGACGGTTGCGCCTGCGCGGCCAACGCTCTGCTCAAGTCCGTGCTGGCCCATCTGGTATTGCAGGAGGAAAATTACGTGCTGGTGGATCTGGAAGCGGGCGTGGAGCATCTGGGGCGCGGGACCGTGGCCGGGGTGGACGCCCTGGTGGTGGTCAGCGAACCGAGCCGCCGGTCGCTGGAGACAGCGGCCAGAGTGGGCGCGCTGGCCGGTGAACTGGGACTGACGCGGCAGGTTCTGGCGGTCAATCGCGGCATGGGCGAACCCGAACTTCCGAAAATGACGGGCCTGCCGGACAACGTGGTGCACCTGCCGATCCTGCCGAGCCTGGTCGAGCGGCAACTGGCCCAGGCCAGCGTCCTTAATCTGGCCGATGGCCCTCTTGTCGATGCGGCCTGCGCCCGGTTGCTCGCGTCAATGGGTAAAAATTCCTGAAGGGTGTGAAAGACACCTGGCCTTCGGCGCTGGACACAAGGGCGGGAAGCCAGCATGAATCCGGAAAAAGACGGGACACTCGCACCGAGTCCCCCGTCAAGACCGACTTTTCCAGGATCGAAAGCCGGAGTTCATCATGCGCCTGACCGAAACCACGCTGCTGCAGGACCTTGACCGCCCGGAGATGGCCCCTCTGCGCAAGCTCTTCATTTCCCGAAAGTATGCAAAGGGAGTGCTGGCCTTCGAACCCAAGTCCGGGGACCAGATATTCATCGTGACCAGGGGCCGGGCCCGCGTGTACCTCGCCTATCGCGACAAGGAATTCACCATGGCCATGCTCGACTGCGGGGATGTCTACGCCACGCACACCAGAGCCTTTGTGCAGGCCCTGGACGAGCTTGAGATCCTGATCGCCGGGGTACCCGAAGTCCGCCGCTACCTCGGCTCCATGCCGAGCTTCAACTCGGCCATGATCCATGTGCTTGGCGACCTTCTCTCGCACGCCATCTCCGTCATCGACACCCTGGCCTTCAAGGATGTACGCAACCGACTCATCGAATTTCTGGTCTACGAAGCCCGGCGCATGCCGCGTTGCGTGGAGTGCAAGGGATGCGGCGGCTGCTCCGACGGAGGCATGGTCTCCCTGGGGCTGAACACCGAGCAGATGGCCACCATCATCGGCTCCTCCCGTCAGACAGTTTCCTCGCTGCTGAACGCCCTGGCCAAGGAAAACGCCATCCAGCTCAAGGGGCGCGGCGTCATCTGCATCCCCGACATCAGCGTCCTCGAAGCCCTGACCGGGCAGGACCAAGCCTAAAAATATCCCAGGCTTCTGAGCTGCCCCATGCGCTCCTCCTTGGCCGCGTCGCGGCCCGAACGCTCGCCATGGCCCGAACGGGAGGTGCAGGGCATGCAACCAAGCGACCGATAGCCCTGATCGTAGAGCGTACACCAGGGGATGGACTCGCGCGTCATGAAGGTCCAGATGTCCAGTTCCGTCCATTCCAGAATGGGCAGAACCCGGACGCGGTCGCCGTGATCTTCCAGCCAGGGCCGGTCCGCCCGGTCCGGATTCTCGTCGGCGCGCACCCCCGTCAACAGCGCCGGGATGGACAAGCCCCGCACGGCCTCATTCAAAGGACGGATCTTCAGATCGCCGCAGCAGGCCACCGGGTCGACAGCCAGCGGGTAGCGGGACAGATCGACGCCGGGCCGGACAATGTGCAGTTCCAGATCCCACTCGCGGACCAGCCGGTCGCGAAAGGCGAGCACCTCCGGAAACTTGCAGCCCGTGTCCAGATTCAGGGCCCGCACAGGAGCACCTAGCCTCTTGGCCGCGAGCAGTTCCCTCCACAGGGCCAGCACCACCGTGGAGTCCTTGCCGCCGGTCCAGCCCACGGCCGCGCCGGGGCCGAAACGCTCCAGCACCTCGACCATCCGCGATCTGGCCAAGGCGATTTTCTCAGACAGGATCATATCTCAACTCCGGCGCCGGCTGAATTTTTGTAAAGGACGCGTCATTACTTCTGTTCCACAAGTTCAGCCGCATCAGTAAGAACATGGCACAAGGCCGCATAAAACTCCATTCTGTTGTCATACATAAAAAACTGCCCGCGTAATTCAGCGTCGGCGCACGCCTGTCTTGACACCTCCCCCCGCTTATCCTAGCCAATGACGAGTTTTTGCAGGGGTGGCGAGGAGCCTGAGATGATACCCGTTGAACCTGATCTGGATCATGCCAGCGAAGGGAATTGCAAGACTGGCCGCAATCGCCGGCAAACCATTCCTCGCCTCCGCTGCCTCCACAACTCTTCGTGTGAGGTATCCCATGTCCGATCTGTCCCAAAAAGCAGCCGAAAATCTGCGAGCCATCAGGCGTTCCAAGCCCCTGATCCACAACATCACCAATTTCGTGGTCATGAACTACACCGCCAACGTGCTCCTGGCCTGCGGCGCGTCGCCGGTCATGGCCCATGCCGAGAACGAAGTCGAAGAAATGGTCGCCTACGCCGGGGCGCTGGTGCTCAACATCGGCACCCTGACCGACGTGTGGGTCGCGGCCATGCTCAAGGCCGGACGCAGGGCCTCGGCCCTGGGCAAGCCCATCATCCTTGACCCGGTGGGCTCCGGGGCGACCGGGCTTCGCACCGAAACCGCCAAATCCATCCTGGCCTGGACAAAGGTCAGCGTAGTGCGCGGCAACGCTTCGGAAATCCTGTCCCTGGCCGGACAGGGCTCCGCGACCAAGGGCGTGGATTCCACCGACTCCATCGAGGACGCGGCCAAAGCGGCCGGCGCCCTGGCCCGCGAACTGGGCACGACCCTGGCCATCACCGGCCCCACGGATATTGTCACCGACGGCCATCGCACCCTGATCATCGAAGGCGGGCACAGGCTCATGCCCTACGTCACGGGCACGGGCTGTTCGGCCACGGCCCTGGTCGGAGCCTTCCACGCCGTGGACCCGGATCCCGTCTCCGCCGCCGCCACTGCCCTGGCCTTCTTCGGGCTGGCCGGAGAACGGGCCGGCAACATCGCCGACGGTCCCGGCTCCTTCCAGATCCATCTTCTGGACGCCCTCTACAATCTCTCCCCCGAAGACCTGGCCAAAGGCTGCCGCATCCGCGAGGAACACCATGCCTGATTTGTCCCTGTACCTGGTCACGGACCGGAGACTGTCCCTGGGCCGCTCCACCGTGGACATCGTCCGCGCCGCCGTGGCCGGGGGCGTGACCTGCGTGCAGTTGCGCGAAAAAGAGTGCTCGACGCGGCAGTTCGTGACCGAAGCGCGGGCCGTACGGGAACTGCTGGCCGGGACCGGCATTCCGCTGATCATCAACGACCGCCTCGACGTGGCCCTGGCCGTGGGCGCAGACGGCGTACACCTGGGCCAGACCGACATGCTCATCGCCGACGCCCGCCGACTGGTCGGAACGGACATGCTCATCGGCATCTCGGCCGAATGCGTGGACGACGCCGTGCGCGCGCAGGCCGAAGGCGCGGACTATGTCGGGATCAGCCCCGTCTTCGCCACCCCGACCAAGACCGATACTGCCCCGGCGCTGGGCCTTGACGGCGTCGCCCTCATCCGCGCGGCCGTGTCCCTGCCCCTGGTCGGCATCGGCGGCATCGGCCCCGGCAACGCGACCGAGGTCATCCGCGCCGGATGCGACGGGGTGGCCGTGGTCTCGGCCATCATCTCGGCCCCGGACCCGAAGCGAGCAGCCGCAGAACTCAAAACCATCATTCGCCGAGCCAAGGAACACCCATGAACCAGCGCACATATCACCGGGTATTGACCATCGCCGGGTCCGACAGCGGCGGCGGGGCCGGAATCCAGGCCGACCTCAAGACCATCGCGGCCCACGGCTGCTACGGAGCAAGCGTCATCACCGCCCTGACCGCCCAGAACACACTGGGCGTGACCGGCATCCACCCCGTGCCGGTTGATTTCGTGGCCGCGCAGATGGACGCGGTGCTCGGCGACATCGGAGCCGACGCGGTCAAGATCGGCATGCTCTTTTCCCCGGAACTGATCCGCACCGTGGCGCAGGGCCTGATCCGGCACGGGGTGGGGACCATTGTCCTCGACCCGGTCATGGTCGCCCAGAGCGGGGACAAGCTGTTGCAGGACGAGGCCATCGAAGCCCTGAAAAGCGAGCTCATCCCCCTGGCCACGCTCATCACGCCGAACCTGCCCGAAGCCTCGGTGCTGCTGAACCGGGAGATCGCCACCCAGGCAGCGGCCATGGAGGCGCTGACGGAGCTTGCGGCCATGGGCTGCGAGAATGTGCTGGTCAAAGGCGGGCACCTGGAATCGGGCGACAGCGACGACACCCTCTACCTCGGCCCCGAAGGCCGCGTCGTGACCCTGCCGGGCGTGCGCATCCCGACCCGCAACAACCACGGCACGGGCTGCACCCTGTCCTCGGCCATCGCCTCGAACCTGGCCAGGGGCGAGGATGTGGAGACGGCCGTGCGCCACGCCAAGGAGTACATAAGCGGGGCCATCCGGGCCGGAGCCGCGTACGTCATCGGGCGGGGCCACGGGCCGGTGCATCACTTCTACCGGTTCTTCGAGTAACCGTGCAACTCTCCACGCCCATGCAGACCGCCCCGGACATCGTCCTTGAGGACCTTAGCCTCGATTTCGCCGGCCAGCCGCTCTTCGCGGATTTGACCCTGACGCTTGCGGGCGGCAGGACGACCTGCATCCTGGGACCGAGCGGATGCGGCAAGTCAACCCTGCTCAAGCTCATGGCCGGATCGCCGAACCTTGATTTCAAGGGAAGGATTCGTTTCGAGCCGACAACAGACAGCACAGTAGCCTGGATGAGCCAGAACGACCTGCTCCTGCCCTGGTTCACGCTGCTGGACAATGTCCTCCTCGGGGCGCGTCTGCGGGGCGAACTTTCGCACGAAAAACGCGCCAAGGCCCTGGCCCTGATCCGGGAAGCGGGCCTGACCGGCTACGAAGACAAGCTGCCCACGGCACTGTCTGGGGGCATGCGCCAGCGCGGGGCGCTTCTGCGCACGCTCATGGAGGAGCGGCCCGTCATCCTCATGGACGAGCCCTTTTCCGCTCTTGACGCCCTGACCCGCGTGCGGCTGCAGAACCTGGCCGCGCGCCTGACCGTGGGGGCGACCGTGGTGCTGGTCACCCACGATCCCATGGAGGCGCTGCGTCTGGGGCACACCATCGTCGTCCTCGGCGGCGCGCCCGTGCGGGTGCTCGAAATCATCGAGCCCGCCGCCCTCCCCCCGCGAGAAGCAGGCAACCCGGAAGTGACCGCCTTGTATGCGAGTCTGCTCAAACGGCTCATGAACGGAGAGGCGGCATGAACATCCTGCGCCCCCTGATCCTGACGGCAGGCTTGCTCCTCCTGTGGCAACTCCTGGTCACTTTGACCGGGGCTCCGCCCTACATCCTGCCCGGACCGCTGCCCGTCGGCCATGCCCTGCTCGACAAATTTCCACTGCTCCTGTCCCATCTGGGCACGACCCTCACGGAAATCCTGCTGGGCCTGGCCCTGGGCACGATCCTTGGCACGGGCGCGGCCTTAATCATGATCCTCTCGCCGCTCCTCAAGCGCTGGATGCTGCCCGTGCTGGTGGTCAGCCAGGCCATCCCGGTCTTTGCCCTGGCTCCGATCCTGGTGCTGTGGCTGGGCTACGGCATGGCGTCCAAGGTGGGCATGGCGGTGCTGATCATCTTTTTTCCGGTGGCTTCGTCCTTCTACTCAGGCATGCAGCGCACCGAACCCGACCTGCTGGAACTGGCCCGCATCATGGGAGCAAAGCCCCTGGCCGTGCTGCGCACCATCATCATCCCCTCGGCCCTGCCCGCCTTCGCCTCGGGCCTGCGCGTGGCCACGGCCGTGGCGCCCATCGGAGCCGTGGTCGGGGAGTGGGTCGGGTCGAGCGCGGGGCTTGGGTTCTACATGCTCCACGCCAACGCCCGCATGCAGATCGACGTCATGTTCGCGGCCCTGACCGTCCTGGCGGTCACGTCCCTGGCCCTCTATTTTTTGATCGACCGCCTGCTGGACAAGCTGGTCTTCTGGCAGCCGAAACAGGGAATCCAATGAATCCGATCTTCACTATTTCAGCCCCGGTCCCCGCGTTCCGGTTCGATTCGGGCCGGGGGCGGCAACTGTCTGACTGAGCCAGGCATCGTTTGTTTTCCCGTCGCCTTCCGCCCGAAGCACGCCCTTTTGTTCGGCAGCAGCGACGGGAAAACAGTACGAGGCCGGTGAAGGAGTTTTGGCGGCCCCGGCCCGAATCGAACCGGAACGCGGCCGCACTGCTGCAAACCATTTCCCATTCTTCAAACCACGGCGCCCCGCGCCCAACCCAAGGATAACCCAATGAAAAAAATCACCCTCTTCCTTGCAACCATCCTCCTCTGCGCCACCTCGGCCCACGCCCAAAAGCTGACCGTGCTCCTGGACTGGTTCGTCAACCCCGACCATGCTCCTCTCTTTGTGGCCCTGGAAAAAGGCTTCTTTAAAAACCACGGCCTGGACGTTACGCTCATCGCCCCCTCCAACCCCAACGACCCGCCCAAGCTCGTGGCCGCCGGACAGGCCGACATCGCCGTGTCCTACCAGCATCAGCACCAGATGCAGGTCAGCGAAGGCCTGCCGCTGACCCGTATCGCCACCCTCGTGGCCACGCCGCTCAATTCGCTGGTCGTGCTCAAAGACGGCCCCATCAAGTCCATCGCGGACCTGAAGGGCAAGACCATCGGCTATTCCGTGGGCGGCTTCGAGACCGCGCTTCTGAAAGTGATGCTTGAGAAAGAAGGCCTGGCCCTCGGTGACGTGAAACTGGTCAATGTCAACTTCTCCCTGTCCCCGTCCCTGTTCACGGGCCAGACCGACGCCGTCATCGGTGCGTTCCGCAACTTCGAACTGAACCAGATGGACATCGAGGGCCGCCCCGGCAAGGCCTTTTTTGTCGAGGAATACGGCGTGCCCGCCTACGACGAACTGATCCTCGTCGCCGCCTCGAACAGACTTTCCGACCCGAAACTGCGCGCCTTTGTCGACGCGCTTGAGGAAGGGGTGCAGTACCTGATCAACCATCCGGACGAGAGCTGGAAGCTCTTCGTCTCCGGGGACCGCGCCAGCCTCGACGACGAACTGAACCGCCGCGCCTGGAAGGACACCCTGCCCCGCTTCGCCTTGCGGCCTGGAGCTCTGGACCACAAACGCTACACCCGGTTCGCGGATTTTCTGCTGAAGGAGAAGATCGTGGACACCGTGCCCGAGCTTGAGAAATGGGCGGTGGAGCTGCGCTGAGCTGAACGAACGCCCGCTAAAAAACGAAGCCGGGCGGCTGCAATCACGCAGCCGCCCGGCATTTTTTATCTGTGAAACAAAAGTCTCCGAAAACGAACGCTACAACTCGCGCTCCCGCGAAAAGAACACCCCGCCCAGCATCACCACTCCAAAGATGGCAAGATACGCCACAACGGCCATGCCGTGCGAAAAGCAGGCGGCAAACATCATGAACAGGCTGCCGAATATGGCCAAAGAGGGCATGATGTAGCGTTTGAATACCGAAAAGTCGGATTCCTTTTTCATGAAGACCACGAAAATGGGGATATACAGGGCATAGATCGTCACGATGGGCAGTTCCGAAGGGTCGAAGCAGAAAAAGCCGAACCACGGTGTGGTGAGATTCGCCCCGTAAAAATACACCAGCCAGAACGCGGACAACAGGAGGCCCAGAACGGCGGAGTTCGTGGGCATGTTGGTCGCATTGTCGATCTGTTTGAACATGAACGGGTTGGGACCCTGGTTTCTGGCGGAGATGGAATAGATGCCGCGCGTGCATCCGAGCATCAGGCCATTCAGGGTGCCTAGGCAGGAGATGATGACAAAAACGAAGATGAGCGTTCCGCCCAGGCTTGAAAAGACGGTCTCGAAAGCCAGCTTCGCCCCTTCCTGACCGCCTTCCATCAGGGTCTGATTGGTGACCGCCCCTGCCAGGCCGACGTAGTATAATATATAAACGACCATGACCGTGAAGGTGCCCACCATCAAAGCCAGGGGAAGATTCCTCTTGGAGTCTTTGAGTTCCGCGTTGATGCTGGTGGCAATGATCCATCCCTCGTATGCGAAAGACGTGGCCACGACGGCGGTGAACACGGCAATGAGCGGATCGACTTCCGTGACGGAGGTGGTAAAATTCTGCACGATCATGCCGTTGTCCAAGCCGAACACCGTGCCGACCACAGCCATGAGCAAAAGCGGGATCAGCTTGACCACGGTCGTCGTGACCTGGAATTTTCCGGCCAGCACTGGCGACAGGGCGTTCAAGGCATAGCTCGCCACCAGGAAGAAACCGGAAATGGTCATGCACTCGCCTCCGGTGATGTCCCACCCGAACAGCACGGCCGTATACCTGGCCGAGACCCAGGCCAAAACCGAGGTCAGGGTCGGGTAATAGATGAGCGCCATGAACCAGCCGACATAATAACCGTATTTCTTGCCCATGGCGGCTTCGGCGTAGTCGACGATGCCGTTCACGCGCTCGTATTTAGTAGCCATGAGCGAAAATGTGTAGGCGCAGGAGATCATGATGAACCCGCCGATGATCCAGGCCAGAATCCCCAGCGGCAGATTGCCCCCGGTGGCGGTGAGAATTTTTTCCGCCTTGAAGAAGACGCCGCTGCCGATGACGATGCCCACGACCATGGCGATGGCGGTAAAAAGCCCGTATTTCTTGTTCAACTCCATGCTCATATTCCCATTCTCCTTGTCTCTTCAGAACCCATATTTTAAAAAAAATAATATATTATCGAGTGAAAAATATCCAAATTTGATGCAATGAAACACTGGAAGCGCAGCAACCATGCACACAGGGCTAGCTGATACTGGCACAAAGACGCTTCGTGCTTTGAAGAGGCGGCTCTCGGAATCCTGTATCAATCCATCAGGCAAAAGATGCAGAGCGGCCCTACCCGATGAAGCGGGTATTGTAAACGTGCAGAGGACAATCGACGTTGCCCGACCCGCAGCGCCTCCAATTTCCGGACAGTCCGGACATGGCCGGTGGATCGGCCATAAGGGAGGGCGCAATCACTCCGCGCTTAGCATGCTCTTTGCAGCAATGGAGGCCACAGAGGTAAAGATTTCTCGCCGAATCGCCGATAAGAACGGCATCAGGCACCTTTTCAAGGAGCAGCATCATGAATGTACACGCCTCAGACAATCAGCATGTCCAGCAAGCCTGGATGAACGCCAAGCCCAAACACGCCGAAGCGCGCACTGCCGCGCAGGAAGTGGCGTCGCAGGCTAGGAAGAACGAAATCACGGCACCGGCCGAGGCCACCGGCCCGGAAGGCTCGAAAGGAGTGCTCCGTCTCCTGCAGGAAGGACACTTCAGCGGCGTCGCGGACGTGCGCCTGCGCATCAACTTCCACGACGAACTCCAGCAAGCGGCAGCCCAGAACGCGGCAAAAGCGTTTGAAGGCGCGGTTCCTGGCCTGCTTGACGATCTTGCGGCAAAGGCGGGTACACTTGGAGAAGAGTATGACCTGTCCGCGCAGGACAAGGAACTGGCCGAGTCCTTCGCAGACGAAATCCAACTTCTGCTTGAAGGAGACAAGGCGTCGCAAACGCCCCTGTCCACAACCCTGGAAAGCATAAACGCCACGTTCTCAAGCTTCCTTGAGAAGCTTGGAGGAGCGTTTGCCGGAGTGCCCGTCGTGGAAGAGCCTGCCCCTGACGAGCAGGAACTGGCCGAGCTTCAGGAAGATAGCGATGCGCCGAGCCCCGATGATCAAACTGCGGAACAGCTTGCCGCGACATTGAGCGAGGAGGGGGGCGATGCGTTGGAGGAAGGCCTTGAGCAATCTGCAGAGGGCACGACTTTCAAAACCGCCTTGCAGGACCTTTCAGACTGGTTCAGCGAAAGCCTGGGCACATTGCAGAGCGATGCGACAGCGGCACAGCAGCTACCTCCGCTGAGCGAACCTCGGGGCAACGGCGCGGCCTATTCGAAGTTTCTGGATATATACAAAAATCTGAGTTCAGGAGTCGAAACTGGCGCCACCCCTGTCGATGACGCCTCGACTCAGCTCAACGCCGAGGTTTAGGGCAGACAATCAGGCCAGCGCATGCAAGGGGCGTTGGCGCATCACTCCCGATGCGTCCACGCCCTTTCGCTTTTTTGCCCGGAAACACGCGTAACGCGCCAACGCGACCCGGACTCCGCCCACGCCTGCGCATGCGCCCGTCCCCCCTCTGTCCGGATAATTTCAAGCAACCTATTGGCATTGTGCAAAATAACGGATATGTCGCGCAAATAAATCGCGTTCACGATGGCTTGCTGAGAAGCAGTTTTTGGCCGCATCACAGACATAATTTTTCGCAACTCCCACATTCGGAGCATTCCATGCCGGAAAACAGAAAGTTCAACAGGACTGCAAGCCTGCAGCGCTGCGCCGTCGTATCCCCATCACTGCCCAGCCCCTGCCTGGCCAGGATCATCAATCAAAGCCCGGACGGACTCCTGCTGGAATTGGATCGCGAGGTTGCCGTCGACGATGTACCTGTGAGCATCTACCTTGCCGACGAGATCAGAGGAACAATCGACTACGATAGCCCAAGCTTCCTGACAGGCTTCATCCGCTGGTGCAAAAAAGACGCGGACGGTTGGTCCGGCTTTTATCAGGCCGGCATTCAGCTCGTCACCACTGCGCCGCGCAAAGACTGGAGATAACCGGCGGCCCCGGGGCATTTCCGGGGCAGTCGTTACCTTGCGGCGGGCTTTCCTCAACGGATGGGCCATGCGCCCGGCCCGCGCCGTTCCCCCGCTTTCTCTGCATCCCGTTGACTCTCCACGCCTTTTGGGACCACACTCACCCACCGCGAACACGAACTTCGGAGCCCTTCATGCTGCGCACCCTGGCACAATGGATCGAACGCAATTTCCTGACCCTGGCCGTGGGATTTTCCCTGCTGGCCCTCTTTCATCCACCGCTTTTCGCCTGGATCAAGCCGCACATCGCCTTGGGGCTTGGGATCATCATGTTCGGCATGGGCCTGACCCTGGACTTCGGCGATTTCGCGCGGGTGGGCCGTGAGTGGCGGACGGCGGGGCTCGGCGTGGGACTCCAGTACCTGATCATGCCGCTCATCGCCTGGGCCCTCTGTCTGGCGCTGCGCCTGCCGCCCGAGGCGGCCGTGGGCGTCATTCTGGTCGGGTGCTGCCCGTCGGGCACGGCCTCCAATGTCATCGCCTACTTCGCGCGGGCCGACGTGCCGTTGTCCGTGGTCATGACCCTTCTCTCCACCCTCATTGCGCCTCTGGCCACACCGGCCCTGGTGGAACTGCTGGCCGGAGAACGGGTGGACGTGGATTTCTGGGCCATGGTCCGCTCCGTGTTCTGGATCGTGGTCTTTCCGTTGCTGGACGGCCTGATCCTGCGCCATCTGCTGCGCGAGCGGCTGAAGCCGCTGATCCAAATTTTCCCATCCATCTCGGTGGTCACCATCTCCGCCGTCATCGCCTGCGTGGTGGCCCTCAATCAAAAAACGATTCTGGAATTTCCGGCGCTGATCATGCTCGCGGTCATCCTGCACAACGCGATGGGCTATATCTGCGGATTTTGGGGAACACGCATGCTGGGAGGCGGGACCATCACTGCCCGTACGATTTCCATTGAAGTGGGGATGCAGAATTCAGGATTGGCCGTGGCCCTGGCCGGAACGTTTTTCGGCCCGACGGCGGCCCTGGCGGGAGCAATTTTCAGCCTGTGGCAGAATTTGACGGGAGTCGCCCTGGCCCGGATTTGGAGCCGGACTGCCGGCGCAGGCGAGGGGAATCTCCACGTGAAGGAATAGGACGCGGCTGACGAAGCCGGAATGAAAAACGGGAAAACCTTGCCGGGTCAGACCCGGATCGAAGTGACGCCCTTGGCTCCGGCCTGCAGTCGGGACAGGATGTCGAGCACGCGCCCATCCTGGGCAGCGGACTGGGTATCGCCCTCTTTTTGGTGTTTGGCCAAACGAGCCTGAAACTCCGCCATCCAGTCCACGCGGCCCGACCCGTCCGCCGCCGTCAGCAGGTTCGAGGAACCCGCGAAGCTTGGATCGAAAGTCATCGTGGCGTGGTCTCGCAGGCTGATGAGTCCGTTGTCGTAGAGCATCGACGAGACCTTGGCGAGGTCATCCTTGGTCATGGAACTCAAGTCCACTTCCTTGCCGATCTGATGCCACAAGGATTCCTGCGGCGCGGCCGCGACCATGGCGGAACCGGTGGATTCCGCCGAGGGACGCTTCATTGCGTCGGCCAGGGAACCGATGATGGAAAATGCCGTCTTGGCGATGCCGAGAGCGGCCAGGGGTGCGATGCTCATGTGATACCTCCGGGAAAAATCTTCCTGCTGCATCACCGTAGTGCAGAGATTGTTCCGCCCAAGGGCCAACCGTTCTTCGCACGCAAAAAACCAAAAAAAATCCATTGGAGTTTTGCTTGCCTGCCCCGCACGCGGAGAGTAGGCGAGCCCCTCAAACCAACAAAAAAATCATTATGACAATACCAGCCCCCCTAAAAATACGCGCCCTGCTCATTCTGGCCCTGCTCGCGGCTTTTCCGCCCCTGTCCACGGACATGTATCTGCCGGCACTCCCCTCCCTAACCACGGACTGGGGTAGCACCGAGACGATCATCAACCTGACCCTGGTTGGTTTTTTCGTCAGCTTCAGCCTGGCTCTGCTTTTCTACGGGCCGCTTTCAGACCGTTATGGCCGCAAGCCCGTTCTCCTGGGCGGTATTTCCCTTTACATCCTGGCATGTCTGGTCTGCGCCCGAGCGGAAAGCCCTACGGCGCTCATTGTCGGACGCGTCCTGCAAGGCATGGGGGCGGCCTCTGCCTCCACCCTGTCCCTGGCCATGACCAAGGATTATTTCGTAGGGGCGGAGCGGGAACGGGCCCTGGCGCACATGGCCGTCATCGTGTCCCTGGCTCCCATGCTCGCGCCGGTGCTTGGCGGCCTCATGCTCACCTTCGCCCACTGGTCCGCCATCTTCTACGCCCAGATGCTCCTTGGCGCCCTGGCCATCTGCGGGGTCTTGAGACTCAAGGAACCCGCCCCGGCCACGACGCGCACCCTCGGCCAGGTCATGGGCAGCTACGTTAGGCTGATGTGCAACCCACGCTTCATGACCCTGTGCACCCTCATCGCCCTGGGCATGACCCCGCTTTTCTGCTTCATCGGCGGGTCGTCCTTCATCTTCGTGACCTATTTCGGTCTGAGCGAACAGGAATACAGCTACTTCTTCGCCTTCAATTCCGCCGCGCTCATGCTCGGATTCTGGATCTGCGGACGATTGCTGAAGCGCATTCCGGGTTTTCGCATCATCCTCATCGGCTATGCCGGGATTCTGATCTTCGCCACGATCCTGGCCCTGTGCTCCAGACTCGGCCCCTGGGGCATGGCCCTGCCCATGGCGGCCATGACCATGAGCCTGGGGCTGACCCGCCCCCCGAGCAGCAACTTCCTGCTCGAACAGGTCAAGAACGACGCGGGATCTGCGGCCTCGCTGATCATGTTCACCTATTTTGTGTGCGGCGCCACGGCCATGTGGTTCATCGCCCTGCCCTGGGACAACAAGATCCTGACCATGGCGCTGGTCGGCATGGTCACGAGTTCACTGGTGCTGCTGCTGTTGCCGAGATTGAGTCGAACGAAGGCATAGAAGCCGGGCCGGACGACCCCGGTTCACGATGAACGCAAAGGCATGTGGTGCGCGGCAATTCTCCGCAATCACATGCCTTTTTCTTTGTATCCGACACCGGATCGACCCGCGATTTCACGCCTTTTCGCCGCAAGCCGCTCCAACTCCCGATTTACCAAGCCCAAAATACAAAAAGGGGTTGCGGAAAGTATTTCCGCAACCCCGTGGGTGCGCTGGTGGGCCAACAAGGAATCGAACCTTGAACCTGCTGATTAAGAGTCAGATGCTCTACCAATTGAGCTATTGGCCCGCGAGTCGGAATATGCAAAGCATGTCAAGGCATTAGCCTTCAAAACATGTTTCGCGCCGACAACGAAGAGGCTTCTACGAGTTTCCCTGTGGGCAGTCAAGAGGAAAAAATGCTGAATTGTAAAATATGGATTATCAAGAAAAAATCAGTCTTAAAAGACTGAATCGAAAATTGTCTCTGCCACTTCCCTTTCACCGATCAGTATTCACCTTAAAGCAGGTACTTCACTCCCTCGCAATCCGACAAGGCCCGGCTCAGGCCGTCAAGCTGCTCTCGGCTTTCGATGCGCATGCGCACGGTGTAGGTCACATACGACCCGTTGCGGGAAACGTTGCTGGCACACGGTGTTTCGGCAAAGCCGTGGGCGGTTATCGTAGCGCAAATGGCCGCGAAAGCCGCATCAGTCCGCGTGGCGATTATTTTATATTCCCAGTGCAGGGGAAACTCGAGTTCCGGCTTGTTCATCGGGGCTCCTTGTTGACGGATGTGTGCGGGGCGGCTAGTCCAAGGACCAGCGTCCGTGACGGACTTCATGACCCAGGCCTTTTCGGACAGTCAATACCAAATTTCCACGTGGCGAGGTGCGGATGGAATCCATCCGGGAAATATATCGAATTGGCGCAGGTCCCTCCAGCAGCCACACCATGGGCCCCAAACTCGCCGCCGAGCAGTTCCGGGCCCGCGTGCGCGGCGCGGCGTCGTTCCAGGTGGTCCTGTACGAAAGTCTGGCCGCCACCGGCAAGGGGCACCTTACCGACAAGGCCATCCGGGAAGCGTTGGCCCCCTTCCCCGTCGAAATCGTCTGGGCCCATGACCGGCAACAGCCCGAGCATCCCAACGCCATGGACTTTACGGCCCTGGACGAAAACGGACACGTAATCGACAGCTGGACAGTGTTCAGCATCGGCGGCGGCGCCCTGCGCGACAGGGGCTCAACCTTCGCCACGCCACAAGTCTATCCGCTGCAAAGCCTGACGGAAATCATGGATCTTTGCGCCGAAGAAGGAATCACCTACTGGGAATTCGTGTCCCGCCACGAGAGCGAGGACATCTGGATCTTCCTGGAAGACATCTGGAACGCCATGCGGGACTGCATGGAACGCGGCCTGACCACTGAAGGAGTGTTGCCAGGCGGCCTGGGCCTGGCCCGCAAGGCCAGCTCCTACCACCAGAAAACCCTGCTCGGCGGACTGGAGATGCGCCGCACCGGCCTGCTGGCCGCCTACGCGCTGGCCGTGTCCGAGGAGAACGCCTCCGGCGGGACCGTGGTCACTGCCCCGACCTGCGGAGCCAGCGGAGTGCTGCCCTCGGTGCTGCGCTACCTGCATGAAATCATGGGGCTACGCCCCCGGTCCATCCTGCAGGCTCTGGCCACAGCCGGACTGATCGGCGTGATCATCAAGAAAAACGCGTCCATCTCCGGGGCCGAAGTCGGATGCCAGGGCGAGGTCGGTTCGGCCTGCGCCATGGCCGCGGCGGCCGCCGCCCAACTCATGGGCGGCACCATCCGCCAGATCGAGTATGCCGCCGAGATGGGGCTTGAGCATCACCTGGGACTGACCTGTGACCCCGTGGGGGGGCTGGTCCAGATACCCTGCATCGAGCGCAACGCCATGGCCGCCTCCAAGGCCGTGAGCATCGCGCACATGGCGCTTTTATCGGACGGCTCCCACCGCATCCCCTTTGACGAAGTGGTGCGAGTCATGAAAGAGACAGGACACGACCTGCCGAGCCTCTACCGGGAAACATCCCACGGGGGGCTGGCTAAAGCATATGGCGAACGCAAGGAAAAACGAGGACCCGCATGAAGAGAGATGAAGATTTCGAAGAGCTGCCTACCACCAGGGAATCAGAAGAACCGACCGTACGTGGCAAGGAACTCAAACTCTTCACGATGTGCATGAAGAAGTTTATAAAGAAGATTTTTCAGCACATGGTCGCGACCCGTTTCGCTTCCTGGAAGGAGCTGGCCATCCACGACCAGGACGGTCTGGCCTACCCCATCTACAACTACGTCATCGAGGCCTCCGACCCCCGCTTGCGCCAGACCTACGCCGACTACGGCCTGGAAATCGACGGCGGCACGCTGCTGGCCGATCTGTCGGTATCTGCCATCCTGGAAGAGGAAGGGGCCATCGGCCTTGAATTCTATCTCTACGAGACCACATCCATCGTGCCTTATGTATGCGATGATTTCGAGGCCGTGGAAAACGAGCGGCCGGACATGTCCCATTTCCGCAGGATCAACCACGCCGACTTCGAGGCGCTCTACGACGAACTCAAGAACAACAATATTTTCGATGACATCTATTACGAGCTGAACAAGTCCATCCTGCTGATCGAGCTGTCCGAGCGCGAAGCTCTGGCCCAGATGAAAAAAGACAGCCTGCGCATCATCTCCGGCATCTTCGCCCGGGCCAAATCAATCTCGAACCTGAATACCATCACCAACACCGACATCAAGGAATTCAAACTGGATTTCGAACTTGAAGGGCGCAAATTCTCCCTTGTGGTCTTGAACGGTCACGACGCGGACAATCTGCCCGTCTACTCTTCCGTGCTGACCATGCCCGAATACAAATCCGTGGCGCAGTATGTAGATCTGGACACTCTCTACGAAAAGTTCCTGAAGGTGCTGCGCGCCAAAAACATTGCCGATCCCGAAGCGGTCCTTCTTGAAGCGCTGAAACCCCACGATCGCACCGCGCAAAGTGCACTGTCGGGAACGCTCAATCAATAAACCGGGTATACCCTGCGCGGCGAATCCTTGACCCCCATCGCCAAACCACTATAGATTGGCTTCAGGACTCTTTTCCAGTGCGTGGATCGGAGAACCCCCGTTTCAAATTGCAACCCAGGAGCTTACTATGCGCCATAACAAAACATTGCTCATTCTTTGCCTCTTTCTGATCGCAAGCAGCGGCTTGCTGACTTCCTGCGCCTCCAGCCGTTCGGGACAGGTCTATTCTCGCGACCAGGCCAGGCAGGAAATGCGGGTCAATTACGGCACCGTGCAATCGGTCAGAGCCGTGCAGATTGAAGGCACGAAGAGCGGTGTCGGCGCAGTGGGCGGCGGTGTGACCGGCGGCGTGCTCGGCAGCATGGTCGGCGGCGGCCGGGGCCAGGTGCTTGGCGCGGTAGTCGGCGCGCTGGGCGGCGCAGCTGTCGGAGCCATGGCCGAGGAAGGCGTGACCAAGAAGAACGCACTCGAGATCATGGTGGAACTCGATACGGGCGAAATCCTGAGCGTGGTTCAGGAAGCCGACCAGGAGTTCTATGCCGGCGAAAGAGTGCGCGTACTGCGCGCCAACGACGGCTCGTCGCGCGTCCAAAAATAGCGGTCCGCAACATTTTTTAGGAGATGAAGATGGAGCTTACGCTCGTACCCATCAAAAACCCGCACGGCCTCAATCTGATCCTGGGCATGTCCCACTTCATCAAGACCGTGGAAGACGTGCATGAGGCCATGGTCAACACCGTGCCCGGCGCAAAGTTCGGCCTGGCCTTTTGCGAGGCCTCGGATGTCTGCCTGGTCCGGACCTCGGGCACGGATCCCGAACTGATCGAACTGGCCCGCGACAACGCGCTGGCCCTCTCCGCCGGACACAGCTTCATCCTGTTCATGCGCGACATGTTCCCGGTCAACGTGATCAACACCATCCAGAACGTGCCCGAAGTGGTGCGCCTCTTTTGCGCCACGGCCAACCCGGTTCAGGTTATCGTGGCCCAGACGGATCAGGGCCGGGGCATCCTCGGCGTGGTCGACGGTTTTGCATCCAAAGGAGTCGAAACCGACGAAGACAAGGACAAGCGCACAAAATTCCTGCGCATGATCGGCTACAAGTTCTGACATGCCGGCTTCGCAGCCCAAACGCCCGACAACCGTTCTGGTGGTGGACGATGATCCGTTCATCCGCGCCACCACCGGAGCGAGCCTCAGCTCCCGGGGTTTTACGATCCTGCAGGCCGGCAACGGGCAGGAAGGCCTGGACATGTTCCAGGCCCACGGGCCGGACCTGCTCATCGTCGACCTGAAGATGCCGGTCATGAACGGCCTGGAACTATTATCCAGGCTCTCCGGCGTCACGCCCCACACTCCCGTGCTGGTGGTTTCCGGCGAAGGAGGCCTTGATGAAGCGGTGGAGGCCCTGCGCCTCGGTGCCTGGGACTATCTGGTCAAGCCCATCGTCTCGCCCACGGTCCTCCTGCACGCCGTGGACAAGGCACTGGAACGGGCCGCGCTGATCCGCGAAAACGAGGACTACAAGCTCAACCTCGAACGCCAGGTGCAGCAACGCACCCTGGAGTTGCAAAAGGCCAACCGTGAACTTGAGCAGCAGTTTCTAAAGCAGCAAAAGCTGGGCATCATCGGCACCCTTGCCGGCGGCATGGCCCACGATTTCAACAACATCCTGTCCTCCATCGTTTTCTCCACAGAACTCATTCGCGGTTCCGTCGCGGCAAGCGACACCCCGGACCAGGAAGACCTGGAGCGCATTCTGCGCGTCTGCCAGCGCGGCACCTCGCTCATTCGCAGCGTGCTGCATTTTACCGGCAAGATGCACGAGGAATTCACCCATTTTTCCGTGCGCGACACCATGCTGGAAACCCTGGACATCATCCGGGGCACCACCAATTCGCGCATCGAGATCAAGACCCGGGTGGACCACACTCTGGGCACGCTTTTTGGCGACCCGGTCCATCTGCAGCAGATTCTCATGAATCTGACCAACAACGCCATCCATGCCCTCGCAGGCACCGAAGAGCCG
This sequence comes from Desulfomicrobium baculatum DSM 4028, assembly GCF_000023225.1. Taxonomy (NCBI): domain Bacteria; kingdom Pseudomonadati; phylum Thermodesulfobacteriota; class Desulfovibrionia; order Desulfovibrionales; family Desulfomicrobiaceae; genus Desulfomicrobium; species Desulfomicrobium baculatum. The sequence continues at coordinate 997,067 of NC_013173.1, read as the reverse complement.
TGCATCGAGATCTCGGCCACGGCATATGACGACCAGCAGCCGGATATCATGATCACCGATCCCGAAAGCATGCTCATGGTCATAAGCGTGAGCGACAACGGGCCGGGCGTACCTGAAGAGAACCTGCCGAGGCTGTGCGAGCCGTTCTTCACCACCAAGCCCAGAGACGAAGGGACCGGGCTTGGACTCTTTGTCACGCAGAAGATCGTGAAGACACTGCGCGGCAAGCTGCTTTTCTCCCGAAACCAGGCAGGCGGCACCACAGCGAGGGTCTGTCTGCCGGTCAGCCGCAGTAAAATCCCGACCTGCGCCGAGTGTCTTTCGATTCCGAACATTCGGGGCAATGCGGAACGCATCCTGGTCATCGAGTCACATCCGGAGGTACGCACCACCATCAGTTCCTGCCTGACCAAACTCGGTTACCAGATCTGGCAGACCGACAGCGTGGCGCACGGGTGCGAACTTGTGCAGGAAGAGCCGATGCGGTTCGATCTCATCCTGACCGAAGACGGCCCTTTGAACAGCCTTGATATGCTTTGCGCGACGGCGCAAAAGGTCAATCCGGCCCTGCGCATCATGCTGGCCACGGCCTCGCCGCTCGGGAACATCGTCTGTTCACACCACGCAGTGTGCCGGATCATATCAAAACCGGTCGACATGGTCACCCTTGGGCAGGCCCTGCACCACTGTCTGGCAGAGTGTCACTGCAAAATTTGAAATACGCATTGCCTCGCGCTTGGTCCGTTCTTATCTGACCTGCCACAAGCAAAGGAGAATCATTATGGAAAGCGTTGACATCCTCATCATAGGACAAGGGCCCGCAGGCCTCTCGTCCGCCATCTACACGGCACGGGCCGGCATGCGCACCCTGATTCTGGGATGCGCCCCAAAAGTTGCCGGCGACTATGAAATAGACAATTATTTCGGCTTCACCGAGACCATTACCGGAAAGGAGCTGATCGAGCGAGGCAAAGCACAGGCCGCCAAGTTCGGAGCGGATATCCGTTGCGACCGGGTGCTCGGCATTCATCAAAACGATACAGGCGCTTTCGTGGCCAAGACCGAGGACGAGGAGATCGAAGCCGCGTCCATCATCCTGGCCACCGGCGTGTCCCGCATCAGACCCGGCATCTCGAATCTGGGCGACTATGAAGGCAAGGGAGTGTCCTACTGCGTCAGTTGTGACGGCTTCTTCATGCGCGGCAAACCGGTCCTGGTCGTCGGGGAAGGAAACTTCGCCGCCAACCAGGCCCTTGAACTGCTGCAGTACACCCCGAATGTGACAATCTGTTCCCAGGGCAAGGAATTGGCTATCAGCGAAGACTTCCTCTACCGTCTGGAAGAAAACAAGATCCCCGTCCTGGAAGGCAAGATCGTCACCCTGGCCGGAGAAATCGGGCTCGAAACAGCCCAACTGGAATCAGGACAACAGATCGACGCCCAGGGCCTCTTCATAGCCATGGGGCAGGCCTCTTCCAGCGACTTCGCCTACAGCCTGGGCCTCATACGCAACGGTCAGTTCATCGAAACGGACCGTGAACAGCGCACCAATGTCCCCGGTATTTTCGCGGCCGGAGACTGTGTGGGCCGCTTTCTGCAGATCAGCGTGGCCGTGGGCGAGGGAGCCCTGGCCGGACGCGCGGCCATCAGCCACGTCAAAGAGAGACGCCGCACACTTCTTGACAAAGAAGCGAAGTAGGACTTAACAACCGTTGCTCCTCACGAGAGGGCCAATAGCTCAGTTGGTAGAGCCCCCGGCTCATAACCGGATGGTCCCAGGTTCGACCCCTGGTTGGCCCACCATGCACACAAAAAACGCCCGGATTTCCGGGCTTTTTTATTGCTATCCACCTGAGATCCTTTGATTATTACTCATAAAATTGCATCAGTACGTTTTAGACTACCTCTTGCGTCTCACCTCTGTGGGGGTATTGGAATGGGGTATCAAGACCGAGATGGCCTCAATCTGTCGTTGCATCAAGGGAGAGGTATTTTGTTCACATCCGACCAGTGACATATAGGGTGCAAAAGCTTGAATACTCTGAGCTTCCCTACTGACATTTCCTAAAATGGGCGATAAAAAGCCCCATGCAAATGCCATCCTTCGCGTTCCCGGCCATCCGGCAGGACACCAACAGAGCAACCTGGCCGACAGAAACCTTTGGCCGGGCTCCGTACAAGCCCTTCCTGCTCCTGGCCGTGCTCGACCTCATGGATGCCGGCAGGATCACGGAAAACCGGATCGTGCCCGACGACGACCTGACCGACGCGTTCATGCTCTACTGGAACGCCATCCTACCCGACCGCCTACGTCCGAGCCTTCACCTGCCCTTCTTCTATCTCCGAACGGACGGGTTCTGGACGCTGCATCCGATCCCCGGAAAAACACTGCTGGCAACTGAACCGTCCTCCTGGAGGAACGTGCGGGAGCGGTACGCCTTCGCATCCCTGAACGAAGGATTTTTTGAGCATCTCAAAAACCCGCAAAAACGCGCGACAGCCCGGCTGAATCTCATCCGCCGCAGCTTTGCCCCAGTTCTGGAAAAACTCTTGCTCGACCTGGCCAACACCCAGTTGTCAGCCTTCGACTATGCCGACATACTCCTGCGGGAAACCCCCGCTCTCTACGAAAAAGCCGTGGAGAAACCCGCCCGCGACCAGGCATTCCGCAGGGTCATCGTCAAGGTCTATGATCACCGCTGCGCCCTGTGCGGCATCCGCATCATTTCCCCGGACAGTCGCACGGTGGTGGACGCCGCCCACATCAAGGACTGGGCCGTCTCCCATGATGACAGCCCCACCAACGGCCTGGCCCTGTGCAAGCTCTGCCACTGGACTTTCGACAGCGGGCTGGTGGGATTCGACGACGACTTCAAAGTAATCGTCGCCCGCTCGATAACGCGCGACGGCAACCTTCCAGGGCATATCCAGCAGTTTGCGAACCGGCCCATGATCATGCCTGAGAGGGAGTGCTACTACCCGGCGACGGATAATCTGGCGTGGCACCGGCAGCGGTACAAGCTTGGGTGATGATCGCGTCGACCTTTCTGCAGCAGAAGTGCCGATCCACACCAGCGCTGAGCCAAAAAATATATGACAGTACCAAAAGCTTATTTCTACTGAAGCATACGCCATTCAATCGTCTTACAGCCTATTATTCTTGACAGTTCTGCATACTTAGGGCTTATTTTCTCTGGCAATAAAAGTGGCTTCAGCCAGTCCTTGCCAAATGAAGACGCAGCTCAACCTATATCACTGAATGCCCTATATATGGACAATAATCCCCCCTCTACGAAAAAACACATTCACGTTACATGCGCCATCATCGAACGTGAGGGGCGCGTGCTCGCGGCCCAGCGCAGTGCCGTTATGAACATGCCCCACAAGTGGGAATTCCCTGGCGGCAAGATTGATCCCGGCGAAACAGCCGAGGAATGCCTGCGCCGCGAACTGCTAGAGGAAATCGGGATTCAGGCCCGCATTGGACGTAGCCTTCCTGCAAGCACTCATCAGTATCCAACATTCACAATCACCCTCTACCCCTTCGTCTGCACTATTGAAGAAGGCGAAATTGTCCTTCATGAACACGCCGCCTTACTCTGGTTGCTGCCAAGCCAACTGCACACCCTGGACTGGGCCGAAGCGGATATTCCGGTAGTCACGGCGTACATGTCCACAAACGGCGGAACCGCCTGATGCAACACCCGGCGCCAGGCATCTACGACGCGCTTCTTGATGAACTGCTGCGCGAATCGTTGAATCGGCATCCGGAACTGCGAACGATCTTCGGCAAGATCGATCAGGAAGAGATACCAAGTCGTTATGCCTCCTTTGTGGCCAGAGTGCTGGAGCAGGCTCTGCGCGAAGAATCGGACCCTCAACGACGGCTGGCCTTATGCAATGAAATCCTCGCGCAGGTCGCCAGCCAACCGGGCAAGGAGCATCTGCGGAAGCATTGCCTCGTTCCGGAACTAAAACCTCTTCTTCTTGAAATTACCCCGCCCAACTTTGGCCAACCCGGCATTCCCCGCCCGCATACGTCCCTCTCGGAAAGCAGTCTTTTTACAGGCTCACCCCAGGAACCGCAGCTTGCCCATGAACTCAATGAGGAAATGCGCTCGGCAGATGGCGTGGATATTCTGCTCTCGTTCATCAAGTGGTCCGGGCTTCGCCTCTTGATGGCCTCGTTTGAGGATTTGCGTGCACGGCGCATTCCGGTTCGCGTGATCACCACGTCATATATGGGGGCGTCAGATGCCCGGGCGGTGGAATGGCTTGCAGCTCTCCCAAACGTGCAGGTGCGCGTTTCCTACGATACGGAGCGCACCAGACTGCACGCAAAGGCATATCACTTCCTGCGACATACCGGATTTTCAACGGCCTACATCGGTTCGGCCAACATGTCACATGCCGCCATCACCAGCGGCCTGGAGTGGAATCTCAAGATTACCGCTCAAGACATGGGTCATATCCTGGAAAAATTCTCGATCGAGTTTGAGACGTACTGGAATAGCCGCGAGTTCATTCCCTTCGACCCGCAGAACCCGGCACCATTTCGCACAGCCATTGCGCGGGCGAGAAACCCGCAGAGTGATGCTCCGGCAATCTTTTTCGATCTTTGCCCCCATCCTTTCCAGGAACGCATCCTTGAGGCGTTGCACAGGGAGCGATCTCTTCACGACCGGTGGAAGAATCTCGTGATTGCCGCCACGGGCACAGGCAAAACGGTGATCACCGCGTTCGACTTCAAGCGGTTTTATGAAGAAAACGGCCGCCAAGCGAAACTACTCTTCGTGGCTCACCGGCAGGAAATCCTGCAGCAGGCCCTGGCAACGTTCCGTCAGGTCTTGCGAGACCAGAATTTCGGAGAATTGCAGGTCGGTGCCCATGAGGCAGGCCGTATGGAGCATCTGTTCTGCTCCATCAACATGCTCTCAACACGACGACTATGGGAACTCGTTGGCCCAAGTTTTTACGACTATATCGTCATAGACGAAGCCCACCACGGTGTCGCCAACAGTTACAGACCGATATTCGACCACTTCGAATCACAGGTTCTGCTCGGTCTTACTGCAACCCCGGAACGCATGGATGGCGGCAACGTGGCGGCAGATTTTGGCAATCGCTTTGCTGCAGAAATCCGCCTTCCCGAGGCCTTGGAAGAAAAACTTCTCTGCCCTTTCCATTATTTCGGCGTTTCCGATCCAATTGCCATCAATGGCGACCAGTTCTGGAACAATGGCCGTTACAATGAATCCGCACTTGAAAATGTCTACGTCCTGGGTCAGGTCCGCGCCCAGCAACGCGTGGAAACGATCATATCCGCCCTGCATCGCTATGAACCCGAATTGCACACCCTCAAAGGAATCGGGTTCTGTGTGACGATTCGGCATGCGCAGTTCATGGCCGACCAACTCAGTCTGCGCGGCCTGCCTTCCGCAGCCTTTGTCTCCGGCCTGGATGGACACGCATGTGCTGACCTTTTGAGCAAACTGAAAAATGGCGCGCTCACGTTCCTGTTCACGGTAGACAAACTCAGCGAAGGCGTGGACGTGCCCGAGGTCAATACGATCCTCTTTTTGCGTCCGACCGAGAGCCTGACCGTCTTTCTTCAGCAGCTCGGACGCGGGCTGCGCCACGCCCCGGAAAAAGACTGCCTAACGGTCCTCGATTTTGTCGGCCAAGCGCACCGCCGGTTCCGCGCGGACAGCAAATTCAAGGCTCTCCTTCCAAGGCATCGTTTTGCCATCGACAAGGAAGTGGAACTCGATTTCCCGCATCTACCGGCTGGCTGCTCAATCCAGCTTGACCGGCTTTCGAGGGAATACGTTCTGGAAAACATCCGGGAGAACCTGAGGCGCCTTGCCGTTCAAGTGCCCGAGCGGCTGCAGTCTTTCACTCACGAGACGGATCAGGACCTGACCTTCGGCAACTTCATCCGATACCACGACTACGAACCGGAGGTGCTGCTGGCCAGGGAAACATGGAGCGGCTGGAAGGCAAAAGCACAACTGGGGCCGATCCCCACCGATCCCGATTTGAACAGGTTGAAGAAGGCGTTGATTCGCGCAGCATTCATCAGCGGCCCTCATGAAGCCGCGCTCTATCGCCAGATTCTCAGCAAGATCAGGGAGGAAAATATTAATGAGGCCGTATCTCTGGCCGGTGATTCGGCCTTCCTTATTTACTATCGTATCTGGGGCGACAGAGGGGATAAAGCTGACATTGCGTCACTTGAGGAGGCCTTCTCGCGATTGGCGGCAAACCCGACGATCTGCGCGGATCTGGATGAGATATTGGCATGGTCGCAGGAAGCCAGCAATGCAGCAGGCCAAAGCATGCAGCTTCCCTACGCCTGCCCACTGGAATTGCATGCCTTTTACGGCATCAAGGAGATCCAAGCGGCCCTCGGCAAGGCGAATTTGGAATCAGCCGGTAAGGCCGGCGTAGGCGTGCTACATTTTGCGGAAATCAAAACCTACGCCCTGCTTGTGACCTTCCAAAAAACAGAAAAAGAGTTTTCACCAAGCACCATGTACGCAGACTACCCGATCAGTCGTGAGCTGCTGCATTGGGAGTCCCAGTCCAACACCGCTCAGCATCACACTGACGGCCAGAACCTGATCCACCACAAGGTCCGAGGGTACACGATTCTCATCTTTGCCCGCGGACAGAAAAAAAGAAACGGTGCCACCGCCCCTTTCACGTGTCTGGGGCCGGTGCAGCTGATCAAATTCGAGAGTGACAGACCGATCAAGATGACGTGGAGATTGGACTATCCGATGCCTGTCGAAATGTTCGAAGATAACAGAAAAGGCGGCTAAAAATGGTACCGCACGCTGCTTCTTAACTGCTTCGAATAAATAAGCACCCGCTCACAGACATCATCATGAAGGGGGAAGTATTTTGCGCACGAACTATGTCCTCATCGACTACGAAAACGTCCACGTCGACGCGCTGGCCGGACTGGATGCCGAGCACTTCAAGATTCTCCTGTTTGTCGGGGCGAGCCAGACGAAGCTGCCCTTCGTCCTCGCGGCCGCGATCCAGAAGATGGGCACGCGGGCCGAGTACGTAAAGATTTCCGGCAACGGATCCAATGCCCTGGATTTCCATATCGCCTTCTATGTCGGCCAGTTGGCCGCCCAGGATCAGACAGCCTACTTCCACGTTATTTCCAAGGACACGGGCTTTGACCCGCTGATCCAGCATCTTCGAAGCAACAAGATTTCGGTCGCACGTTCCAGTTCCATTGCCGACATTCCCCTGCTCAAGGCCTCCAACGCCAAATCCGCTTCAGAGAAGATCGAGGTGATTGTCTCCAACATCAAGCAGCGTGGAGCGGCCAAGCCGCGCACCATCAAGACGCTCTCCAGCACCATCAGCGCCCTGTTCCAGAAGCAGCTCGCCGATGAGGAGCTCACGTCGCTCTTGGCCGAAATGCAGAGCAAAGGCTGGATCCTCATCAATGAGAACAAGGTGTCTTACGCCCTGCCCTGAAAAAGACGCACGGTTGGCACGCTTACATGAACAAGGACTTCACCAACCGCCACTGCCCTGGCCGTGCCGATATAATATCGTGATTCGTTCACCCTACGCGCTTGGCTGGAACCTGTGGCACTTGATGTCCATGTCCACGGCCCATATAGAACTATGGTATCCCAAACGCCGGTCTTGCCAGTTGGCGGGCCAATCACGGAGACGCCCTTGGACAACCCCAAGCTCGCAACGCAGTTGATGGCCAAAACATACGCCGACAAGGGCGACCCGGACGGCTGGTTCGAGGAGTTCTACGCGCAGGCCGACGGCGAGATCAAAAAGGTCTACTGGGCAGACCTTGAGCCCAATCCCCTGCTTCTTGACTGGGTCGACAGCCATCCCCGGCAGTCCGGCCGCCGCGCGATCGTGGTCGGCTGCGGTCTGGGCGACGACGCCGAGGCGCTGCGGGAGCGCGGCTACGCGGTTGTGGCTTTTGACATCTCGCCCTCGGCCATCGACATGTGCCGCAGGCGCTACCCCGACAGTTCCGTGGACTACCTCGTCGCCGACCTGTTCGACCATCCCGTCCACTGGCTGCGCGGTTTCGACCTCGTGTACGAATGCAACACCATCCAGATCCTCTCCGGCCCAAACCGCGCCAGAGCACTGAGCGCCATCGCGGAACTGGTCGCGCCGGGAGGAGAAATCGTGGTGTCGTGCCGTAGCCGGGAGATTGGAGACCACTCGCAGACATTCCCCATTGCCCTGGACCGGAGCGAAATCGACGGCTTCGTGCGGGCCAATCTCGTCGAGAAATATTTTCTCGCCTACGATGACAACCAAAATCCACCCGTTCCCCATTTTTTTGCGGTCTATACACGACCAAGCTGAAGAATGGGCCAAGACGACACTGGATTCGGCAGGATTCGAGGTGACCGACGCTTTTATCCCCGGCGATGCGGAGAGCATCATCGCCCAATACGTGCGTGATCAGGAAATCGATATGCTGATCATGGGCGCATACAGCCATTCCCCACTGCGCAACCTGTTCTTCGGGAGCAAGACATCAGACCTGCTGCGCTCCGCAAAAATCCCGACCCTGCTTATGCGTTAGAGGAAAAAGCTGCACAGAGGCCGGCATCCCCTTCCCTTGGGGGCCGGCCGATGTATACTGGTCATCTTGTTTGCTCACGAATCACCTCCGGGGGAATCTCTTCAGTCTGTATTTGCTGCCAAAAAACCATACCAATTTGTATTCATGAACAAATCAACCTTGTGCTTGCCTGGCTTGACGCTCCAGCTCCAGCTTAAAGGACGGATCAAACTTCAGCTGGCGAGCCAGCTCGTCCAGGTAAGCACGCTCCATGAAATTTTCCTCGTCCACCATCAGCAGGCTGGCCAAATACATTTCAGCGGCAATCTCTGGAGTTGTGGCGGAAGTCGCGATTTCAGCGGGATCCATGGGCTTGCGCAGCTCCTGGTCAACCCAAAACTGCAGTTCCCGGTCATCGGTTAACTGCGCGATACTCTGGTCGATCAATTGCCGTTCACGATCGTCAATGTGACCATCCGCCTTCGCAGCCGCGATAATCGCCCGAAGAACCGCCTTTCCATGAAATTCGGCTTCGGCAGCTGGAATCCTGTCAACCGTCCGGGGCTGCGGTATCTGAACTGCGGATGAGTTGTTCTGCTGCCACGTGTTGAAAGCCTTGTAGGCCACCAGGCCGAGCGCTGCGAGACCGCCGTATTTTAACGCCGAACCTCCGATCTTTCGCGCCTTTTTGCTGCCCATGAGCACCCCGATTGTACCGGCAGCCAAAGCGCCGCCTCCCGCTCCCGTGAGCAGGGCACCCAAAGGATTTCCCTGCGCTGGAGCATGCCCGCGATTTCCAGCGTTTTGCAATGCTCCCTGACCTGACTGCAACATTTGATCAAGAAGATTCAAAATACTCATAAATAAACTCCTTATAAAATAAAACGGCATTTTACAAAACACATGAACAAGAAAAAATTTTAATTCACATCATTTCAAAAATAAATTGATTTATAAATACATCAATTATCGTAAAAAAATCTCAATTTTTCCATATAAATAACGTTAGATAATGACTCAACAGAAAATCATAACCTTACAAGCGTTTTCTTTTGGAACAAGAACCACGTCAGCGGCGCTGTGATCAAGACGAACAACGCACTCATCGCAATGGATATTCCATACGATCCGGTCGCATCAGCAACAATGCCCCCCAGCGGCGGACCTATAAGTGCTGCAAGACCGTACCAGAGGAAACAAATGGGATAAAGCCGGGGAAACAAATCTATCCCAAGCTGATCGACTATGGAGGCTGCATAAACGACAAAGCAACCGCCAAATCCGATACCAGTGAACAGCACGGCGGCTTGCACCAGCGAGGGCACAGGGGGCAGCAATAAGAGCAGCATGCTCAACCCCAAAAAAGCCAGAGAAAGAAAAATGGCCAGACGCGAACCGACACGATCGTGAACCTGTCCCCAGCCTATCCTGCCGATAGCATTACCCAGGGCGAAGACCGATATGGCCAGAGTGGCGGTCGAACTCCCGAGTCCCAAGGATAAGGCAATGGGCTTGAGATTTCCCACTACCAGCAGCCCCGCGAAGGTTCCGCAAAACATGCCAAGGCACAGGAGCAGGAAGTTTCGCGAAGTCAGCAAGTTGAAATCAAGAACTGGCCTGACTGGAGCATTGTGGCTTTGGATGTGGCTGTCCGGCTGTGGCTCGCGCATCAGCAGGGCGCTGCATAGTGCGATTGCGCCAGAGCCAAGGCCGACAAAGCGAAAAACATGCATCACGTCCATGTCGCGGGTCACGAGAAGATGTTCGGCCACGCCACTCAGAAGGATGGCGCCTGCCCCGAAGCCAGCAACCGAGACTCCGGTCACGAGCCCCTTTTTATTCGGAAACCATTGCATGCAGACCGTCAGAGGACAGATGTATCCGAATCCGATTCCGGCTCCCGTGATCACACTGAGACTCAGGAACAGCAGGAAGAAGTTTCCTTGTGACAACGATGCCGCCAGATATCCCCCAGAAAAAAGCACTGCGCCGACTGTCGCTGTCAAACGTGCTCCATGACGCTGCAAAAAACGCCCTGCGGGTATCATGACACTGGTAAAAACCGCAATAGTGGCACCAAAAATGAGGCCACACTGACTTGATGTTAAACCATATTCGTTTGTCAGAAGCGGAACAAACTCACTCCATGCGTAAATGCCTCCAAGTATCATCTGGGTCAGACATCCTGCGCAAAGAACAACCCATTTCATCTTGAAGCTTCCGTAAAGCGTTCCAAAACCTCAAGGACGTCGCCAATGCAACAGCCGCTCTCCAAAGGATGGCGCAGACGCTGGTCGCGCAGGATGGTATACGTGACCCGTCGGCCTTCGCGCGACCCGATCAGGTAACCGGCGGCACGCAAGTCTGCAACGATGTGCTGGACGGCACGCTCCGTGATGCCGACCTCGCTGGCAATGTCCTTCATGCGCATGCCCGGATCCCGGGACAGACAGAACAGGACATGTGTGTGATTGGTCAAAAAAGTCCATGAGGACGGCGGAGGTGTGATGGGCATGAGTATCCTTCCGTAATGGTTGAGTGTGGGCTTGTCGTCAGAGGCAACGCCTGTGCGCATATTTATTCGCGAAACAAACTTCGTTAATAAAAACTCCTATTCCTCGACATATCTGTTCATGTCAAGTCCAAACCAATGAACCTGGGGTTTGACATTGCGCTTCAGGTCAAGATGTGAATCATGCTGGCCCGTTTGCGCCCCGGATGGAAGACGTGACCTGCCTGGCTCTTTCCAGACCCGCCCAAACCTGAGATAGTTTACTATCGACCATGAAGGCCATACTACGGGTTCAGGAGAAAAAGCATGAATATTGCGCTATTAGCAGCTCTCATCATACTCAACGGCGTATTCGCCATGTCCGAGATAGCCCTTGTGACGGCACGTAAAAGCCGCCTTCAACGACTGGCTGAAGACGGCGACAAGTCCGCGGTTGTCGCCATGCGCCTGGCGGAAGATCCCACGCAGTTTCTTTCCACTGTCCAAATCGGGATCACCGTCATCGGAATCATGAACGGCATCGTGGGTGAATCCGCGCTGGCCGGCCCTCTTGCCGGCATGCTCACCCAGCTTGGTCTTGATGGAAAAACCAGCTCGATAACTGCAACCACTCTTGTCGTCGTGGTTATCACATACTTTTCGATTGTTGTTGGCGAATTGGTGCCGAAAAGAATTGGCCAGTTTCATGCGGAAGGCATCGCAACATTCATGGCCAAACCGATCTCGGTGCTGGCCGCCATGTCACGCCCGTTTGTCTTCCTGCTCTCCGTTTCCACTGACGGTCTGCTACGACTCCTGGGAAAAAAGGAATTGAACAGCGCCAACCTCACGGAAGAAGATATCCACTCCATGCTGGCCGAAGGATCGCAGGTCGGATTGATCGAAAAGCAAGAGCATGAAATAATGCGCAATGTGTTCCGACTGGATGATCGTCAAATCGCTTCACTGATGACGCCACGCAGCGAGATCATCTATCTCGACATAGACAAGTCACTGGAAAGCAGCCTGGAAAATCTGATGAGCTCCGACCATTCCAGATATCCTGTCTGCCATGTTGGATTGCACAATACTGTTGGGATCATCACCGCAAAGCGATTGCTCAAACAACGAATAAAAGGCGAATCAAGCAACATCCAAGATTACCTGCAACCCGCTATTTTTGTGCCGGAAACCCTTACAGGCATAAAATTGCTGGAACAATTCCGCGAATCCGGCGTTCAAATGGTTTTTGTCATAGACGAATATGGAGAAATATTGGGTCTCATCACACTGCAAGATGTTCTTGAAGCGCTCACAGGCGAGTTCAAAACACGCGATCCAGAGGACGTTTGGGGCGTACAGCGCGAAGACGGCTCATGGCTTCTTGACGGTCTCATTCCCATCCCGGAACTCAAGGATCGACTCAATTTAAAATTCGTTCCCGAAGAGCACAAAGGACGGTACAACACATTGAGCGGCATGATGATGTGGCTTATCGGCAGCGTTCCTCGCACGAGTGATGCGGTCGAGTGGGAAGGATGGAGGCTTGAAGTCGTTGACCTCGATGGCAACCGGGCCGATAAAATTCTGGCCAGCAGACTGGCTGACGTACACGAGAAAAAAATCATGCCCACATGAACATCGAAGAACTGAACCGATCCTCGCCCTGCATCGCAGAGCCATAATTGTCACGCGGGAGATACGACCTACCTGACCAGAATGTTTTTCCACCAACAGGCGTGGACAGAGAGGACTCCCGGTTTGGAAACCGGTTTACGAAAACCGGATGTGATTTTGTTGCTCTGTACAGTAAGTGATTAATCAAGGAGTTGAATACGATGGATACGAAGCGTCATAATCAAAGATCAGAGCAGGTCCACCTGGAAAAAGTCACATTTCTCATGACGCTTGTGCTTGTGAGTCTGCTCTTTTTGCTCTTGCTCTTGCCTTTTTGGGGAGCGATCTTTTGGGCCTGCATCATCGGTCTGATTTTTTCGCCTATGTACCAACGGCTCCTCAGGATGGGGAAACCAAAACCCAATCTGGCGGCACTGGGGACATTATTGATTTGCTTTGTAATCGGCATCATCCCCTCATTGTTTGTTATCATCTCCTTTTTTCGAGAAGGAGCAAGTCTTTACAACCGTCTCAAAAGCGGAGAATTTGATATTGCAGATCGTATTGATAAAGTTCAAACAGCTTTTCCAAGCATAAAAAACTTTTTCGATCGATTTGATCTGGATATCAATAGCATTCAGGCACAACTTTCTGATTTTGCTCTCACTTCTAGTGGTTATATCGCTCAAAATGCGCTTGCGCTTGGACAGGGAACTTTACAGTTTTTTGTAGCTCTTGGATTGATGCTTTATATGGCTTTTTTCATGCTTCGAGACGGTGACAAACTTGTAGCGACACTTGTTCGTGCCTTACCCTTGGGGAATGAGCGTGAGTATTTGCTTTTTAACAAGTTTGCCGAAGTAGTGCGTGCGACAGTGAAAGGCAATCTGCTTGTTGCAGCCGTTCAGGGAATCTTGGGAGGATTTATTTTCTGGGTACTCGATATTCACGGAGCGTTGTTATGGGGAGTCGTGATGACTCTACTTTCTTTAATACCAGTCATTGGAGCCGGATTGATCTGGGGGCCTGTCGCTATTTACCTGTTCGCTATTGGCGAGTTGTCCCACGGAGTGATCCTGGTAGCATATGGAGCCGGCGTTATCGGATTGGCAGATAATATTCTGCGACCGCTTCTGGTTGGACGCGATACAAAATTGCCTGACTATATCGTTCTGCTTTCGACGCTTGGAGGTTTTTCACTGTTTGGAATGAACGGATTTGTTCTGGGACCCTTGGTGGCTGCACTTTTCATTGCATTTTGGGAAATTTTTATTCGGGAATTCAACACTTCAAAATCCGGCAATGCCAGCATGGAATAACTAATTACATGTCTTATTATATTGAATCACGAAATTTTCTTTCATAAGCCATACAGATTACGGCGAGAAACAAGAGAATAAGACCAAGAACAACGACTATGGCACGAGTTCCAAGCCATTGAATGAAAAAAAATGAAACAGCGATGGCTCCGGAAATGCTTCCCAAAGTCGAAATTGCATACACCCGACCAGCCGTTCGGCCTATTTCGTCCAGCCCAGTAGCGCTCAATTTGATCACAAAAGGCGAAACCATGCCCATGAGCACCGACGGCACCAAAAAGAACAGCACGCTGATCAGGAGTACGGAAAACCGAAATTCAAGCCCCAGATCCGCGACATACCTACCGACCGGCAGATAGACGAGCGGAAGAATCAGAATGCAGACCGCGGCAGAGGACAGTATCTTGGCCAGTACCACCAGACTCGGGCGTCTGTCGGCCAGTCCCCCTCCGAGCCAGTAGCCGATACTGAGGGCCAACAGAAAGACGCTGATCAGGCTTCCCCAGACATAGACAGAATTGCCGAAATACGGGGCCAGTATCCGACTGGCTACAATTTCCAGCCCAAGCAGTACCCCGCCGGACAGAAAAGCCACGCTGTAGACGAGGAAATCGAAGGCATGTCGCATGCTATGTACCATCCTTCAAAAGATTAACCGGAGCGTAATCGTCGGTCAAAACCTTCGTACCGTCGGGCCAGGTCGGATTCGGTGCGAAATGGTTCTCGAACATGCCCTTCAAATCGAGACGCTGCGGCTTGCGCGTGGCTTCCAACTCCGCAAGCCTGTTACGCACCGCCTCGGGAGAAGGCAGGCCGCCGGGCGCGGCCACAACAATTCGATTTGTCGACAACTTGCCAATATAGTGATGAAATCCACCAAAAACCGCATGATACGTTGCCGATTCACGATCGGCAAGGGCCTGACTGACCCAGGTGTTCGCACAGACTACCCCGCCCTGCGAGAGCCGCTCACGGACAATCTCCAGAAACTCGCGCGTGGTCAGATGAAAAGGAATATAGCCTCCGTGATAGGCGTCGAGTAAAATCATATCGAACTGCTCTGTGGTTCTCCGCAGCCAGCGCCGGGCATCCTCCACCACAAGCTTCATCTTTGCGTCTTCCGCATACCCGAAATACTGCCGGGCCATGGCGACGATCTCGGGGTCGAATTCAACATTCGTGATTTCCGCATCGGGGTAGATCATCCGGAGGGTACGAGTGACGGTTCCGCCGCCAAGTCCGACCACGAGAATTTTTTTCGGCGCATCCACATAGCCGGACACCAGCATCATCATTGCCGTGTACTCATAAACGTGCCGAAACGGGTCTTTCAAATCCATGGCACTTGATCTATCCAACAACGACCCGACATGCATTCTACGTATTCCATTAGCCTCTGAGATGAAAATAGTCTGATACGGTGATTCCTTCTCATCAATAACATCAGCAGATGTCGGCAGCAGATACAAAAAAACTATTGCTAATGAAAAAATTATTGCAGCCAAGAAAATAAAAATTCGCGTCAAATATTTCTTCATCTCACACCATTTAAATCATCTAAGTTATACGCATTGCAACGAGCATTTGGATAGTGAAGCATTCTTTCGCACGGCCAATCAACGCGGAATGAACAAGAATTTCCAGGAGAACGACTTCAAAGCCCTCATGATCCCTGCATGAAGCGTGGCGGTATGGAAGTTAAAAATTTCCCGCAACAATGCCGCCAACAGCAATATCTTCATCTACATCCCGACGATGCGCATACCCATTCAGCCGCAAATCCCCCAAGCTGTTCATCCGTACCCTCTGGAAGAATATTGCGCAACGCCGGAGCAAGAACTCCTCTACGCGGCGATTTCAACCCGACCCAGCCTAAACGGACTTCCAGATTCATGACGAGCCGTCTCAAACCAGAACTGCAAAAAGAAAAAGCCGCTGAAATTTTTACATTTCAGCGGCTTATCTTTTTAGATGGTGTCGAAGGGGGGGATTGGCAATTTTCGACACTAACTATCTGATTTTACTTACTCTCAAGCCAGTGTTTCACTCGGTCTGTGTAACAGTTTGCGGTATGATCTTTCCCGCTCTCCCCCTGCCCCCCTCTTTGGTGTTTTCCCTGGCCAGATGTCAAGGCAGAGCATCACCATTCCTAGCCGTCCTGATCGGCACTCGCTGGAGCGAGAAGGCGGACTCCTCAATTTTAAAGAGTCCCCCGTGTCCTAAATTTTGAGGAGACCTCCTACACCTTGCACTCAACTTCCCTTAAGCAAAAAGACGACGCCCGAAAAATCACGACTGGCAAGGGTTTTCAATTACCCAGCACTATTAGAGCCACAGGCCGGTTAATCACCACCCACTATCGATAAAGCACAACAGCTCGTGAGGCTCCTGCCAAGCAGTCACGGGATGGCTGAAAATGCAGACCTGTACTTGGTTAATCCATGATCAAGGGTAATTAACACTGGATTTAGGAGGCGACCTGCCGCCAGCAAACCCAAGGCCGCCAAGGGTTTTCGATTAAGTTGCACTATTAGAGCCTAACCAAGGTCAAGACGCATACGAGCGCACACACCGCCACCAACCAAGACAACCACAAACAACAGCGAGGGCGTGGCCTCGATCAACAACAGCCACGACCACACACAAATCAAGGCAGGCCATCAAGCGGAACTCACGCGAACTGGCTTGCCTACGTCCTGGGTTCAGGGAGCCTACCATCCCTGAAGATCGCGATATGGCCACCTACTGGCCAAGCCCTGGGACGCCCCGTCAGGAGCAACGACCATACAGAATAGGGGGGCTGTATGGATCGCCTGACGTGCTGTCATAAAACGCCGCAGAGGCCCTTTGACAGCTTTGGGGGGGTAGGGGGGGGCCAAAGTCAAACTAATAGCTAATACTAATAGATAACCATAGGTGATCTTAATGCTTTGACTATAAGTGATCTTGTTTAATAGTCTTTCTTAATAAGCTATAAGAACAATAAGTGAACCTACAGGTTGAACTAAAGATGTACCATATGTCTCCCTGTAAGTCATCTTCTGGTTGAATCATATGGAGAGCCTTTATCTACTCCTGTAGTTGAACCAATAGGGACGACCTCCTCAATGATGATCCATGATTGATGACCACTAACATGGAAGAATCTACTCACTATCCCAAGAGTGTCTAGCCAAAGAAGCCTATGAACACTACAGGCTTCAAGCTCACCACTTCTTGCTTTATCTTCATGCGCTCCGTTGGTGAAGCCTCTTATTTCACCTATAGGGCCGAACTCCTCCATGATGGTCTATGATCAACGATGATCATCACCAAGCCCTAGTACAAATATGAGGTCGGCCCATATCATACCTATGAGGTCACCCTCCCCTACTACATGAGCACACATAGATCTCATGTTTGACATATGCCCTCCTCATGTTCTCCCCCCCCTACCTCGTGTCAAAGTAAATGGGCCTCCCCAAGGCCTTGCCCCATTAACCAGCCATATCCGTAAAGCCCGTGTGTTGCCATGTCAGTTCCCCCGTGTAGTGGGGGCTGGTGGCTGACATGGATGGGGCTTCACACGGGCTTTACCGATAGGAAGACTACACACACCATGAACAACATCATCACCACCTTCCAGTTCTCTTTGACCACTGGCCGGACTCTCAACGTACGTGTCACCGACCAGAACGGTGACCCCTGGTTCATCGCCAAGGATGTCTGTGATGTCCTTGGGTTCGCCAATCCCAGTGATGCTACCAAGTATCTCGATGAGGATGAGAAAGCTCTGATCAATAATCCGAGCTTGACCGCCAATCCGAATGGAAACGTCACCATCATCAACGAGTCTGGCCTCTACTCCCTGATCCTCCGGTCCCGCAAAGCGGAAGCCAAGCGGTTCAAGAAGTGGGTGACCAGTGAAGTCCTCCCCTCCATCCGCAAACACGGCGGGTACTTGAAGGGACAGGAAGAACTTCCAGAAGGCCTAGTCTCTAGTCTCCACAAAACGATCAGGGAGAACGCCTTACCCGCCTTGAGATATTATGATCTACTGACTGAACATAATTACTATCCCGGCATCTCGAAGCACAAGCGGGAAGCCTCAAAGCAAGAGGCCATCATCAAGACGGCAGTGAAGTTCGATCTTCCTCCCTCCTTCGTCAGACAGCTTGTCAGCCATGGCGTTAAAGAAGCACTGAACAATGGGAGCCTGTACGTCTAATCACCTTGCCTTCCGTCATGGGGGAGGTCATGTGAACACCACACTCACCACGGGGTGCTCATATGGCCTCCCCTTTTTTCGTATTATGCTTGACCGTGCATAATAAGTCAGGCATCCCATATCGGCCATCGAGCCATATTTCCTGGTATAGAGATTCGATGTCCCATTAATCATTGATGAACATCATTCCGTCCCCTCACAGAGGCTCCTACCGAGGCAGTCGCTAACCCAAGCCATTCCTAGCCCAGCAGAGACATACCCCTATTTGACCCGTAAATGGCCATAGGAGCGCCTCTAGCTTCAAGTCATATCGAAACATTCCAAACTCTCCAGACAGGCCCTAGAAGCGAAATATGAGGCTCGTTTTGGCGGATACAAGCGGTAACATCCTGGGATGAAAGAGGAATAGGCCACACTGATCACAGGAAGACCTTGATTGCTCTGAAGAATTTAGAAAGCTGAATTTTCAGCTTACGGAGACCGAGGTCCAAGCTGGCGTCAATTTTAACGTCAGTGAATATACCGATGCGACTGGCCGAAATTACCCATGACCACCTCCCTCAAGGTGGCCGAGGTTTTCGGGAAGATGCACAAGGATGTACTCAAGGCCATTCAAAACCTTGATTGCTCTGAAGATTTTCGTGGGCGCAATTTTGCGCTGACGGAAATTGAGATTCAGGCTGGTCCCGTCAAGCGCATGTCCCCCATGTACCTGATGACCCGTGATGGGTTCACCTTCCTGGCTATGGGATTCACCGGGGCGAGAGCCGCCGAGTTCAAGGAGCGATACATCGCAGAGTTCAACCGGATGGAAGCCAAGACTTTCGTGAAGGAACACAAGCATGACATGAATGACATTCGCAAGCTGATCGACAAAGGACTGCCGAATTTTCGGCAGACCTCCTACACCCATCCACAGAACGGCCAGCAGTACCGTATGTACCTCATTGACCATGACGGATTCACCCTGCTGGCTATGGGCTTCGCCGGGGAGGCCGCCTCGTCGGTAATTATCTGGAATTACACAAAGGTATCGACTCGATACTTTTGACCTCCAGCCCATCGTAACAGCCTAGAATTACTTAAAGGTGCTGATTTCGCACCTTTGACCTCCAGCCACCCGTGGCGCCGGGAACATCCTGGCTACCATCACCCAGGACAACAAGTGCTACTTCTCGCCCCGCCATGTCTGTGATGCCTTGGGTATCACTTGGCAAGCCCAGCTTGTGAAGATCAAGGAAGATCGGGTGCTTGCGTCAGTCGTAGCGGAAATCGCTACAACTGCCCGTGACGGCAAGAACTACAAGACCGTCATGCTCCCCATCGAGTTCCTTTCTGAGTGGCTCTTCACCATCAAGAAGGTTGCCCCTGAACTCCAGGCCAAGCTGAACCTCTACCGTGCCGAAGGCTTCCGTGCGTTGGACGCATGGTTCCGTTGTTTGGTTAATCCGAACGACTGCTCGTGATGGCAAGACCTGCGTTGTGGAAATCGAAACGCAGCTACCCGGCTCCATTCATAGCCGCAGCTACACCATGATGCCCATCGAGTTCCGTTGCGATTATCGAAATGGAAGTTCGCCAAGATCATGGAGGCCGCTGTACTTTCCAAGGGGTGTCGATAATCGACATACCTTCCGCTGATGGTGACAAGAAGACCACCGTAGCGGAAATCGCTACGATGCTTCCTGATGGCTCCCAGATCAAAGCCGACCCGGTACTCGCGTCAGTTATTAAGGAAATCTTAACAACTGCCCGTGATGGCAAGACCTGCGTGGTGGAAATGACCATGCAGATCCTCCACCCGGAGGGTTTTGATCAAAAAATCTGAAAGCCCATATATCGTAGAGAGATGATCAAGTGTCCCCCGTGGCAGGGTCGGCGTATGGTTGGCAAGGGCCTATTCATCCTCATGACCAAAAGCGATCACACCCATTGTTCCGACGGCAGGAGGAACCTGCCCAAGACGGGCCGGGCCATCGCTGTGGAACTCTCCTTTCCTGTCTTCCTCGGCCCAGGTATTGTCATTATGACAACCCCTCCCCTGACACTTGACTGTCCCTTCATTCTCTCTTACAAAACCTCCTAACGAACGTAAGCGAGATTTGTAATCAGGAGAAAAGGACATGGCTGAAGGGAGGTTCATCTCATATCTGCGGGTATCCACCGCCAAACAGGGACTGTCAGGGCTTGGTCTTGAGGCACAGAGGAAGGCTGTCACCGGCTACCTAAACGGCGGGAACTGGACCCTGTTGACTGAATACGTAGAGGTTGAGAGCGGCAAGAAGAACGACAGGCCAGAGTTGAACAAGGCCCTGGCCCATTGCCGCCTCACAGGAGCCACGCTTGTGATCGCGAAGCTGGACCGCCTGTCACGCAATGCCCACTTCCTGCTGGGCCTTCAGGAGGCCGGGGTTCGCTTCATCGCCACCGACATGCCGACAGCCAACGAGCTTACCGTGGGCATCATGGCTCTTGTAGCGCAGGAGGAAAGGAAGGCCATCTCGGCTAGGACCAAGGCCGCTCTTGCCGCCGCCAAAGAACGGGGCGTGAAGTTGGGCTGTCCGAATGGAGCCGCTCACCTACGGCAGTACGGGAATGAGCTAGGGGTGGAGGCGGTGAAGCGTAATGCAGATGAACGTGCGGGGAAGCTTGTCGATGTGGTCAGAAATATTCAAGCCGGGGGAATCACCAGCTTAAAAGGGATAGCTGAGGAACTTAACAGAAGATGCATTTCTACAGCCAGAGGTGGAATATGGTATGCATCAACTGTTAAGAATCTCATTTCCAGAATTAACGACAAAAAATAAGCGTTCATTAATTCTATTTGTCAAGAAATAGGTTCGTCAAATATGGAAATATAAAAATTAAAAAGCTAGAGTTGCCACGTTCCATGTACTAAACAGCGCTCTTTGTTGATATTAGCTATTGTAATTTTTGCATCAGAGCGGTCAATCTTTAGAGTAAAATCTGGCGGATCAGCACCAATTGGAATATTAATTGTAGGTCCATCTGTTGAAAAATGAGACCTATCAAGCTCCAATATCGGATTGAATAGTCTTACTGGAAATTCGACGAGTTCATATTTATTTTGTCTTTTAAAATACCTAAGTTGAATAATTGAATCAACCTCATTACAATATTCATTAAATAACTCAAATGTTCGCTCTTGCCTTGTAGACGCTGTCCTACAATCTTGAATCCATGCAGCCTCTGTGAGCTTACTTATGTGGAGCTTGTTCTCGCGAAGGCTCTGAGCCTTGCTGGACTTCAAACTGATTCTTCGGTTACCAAGCTCTATATCCCAAAATCTTTGCCCTTCAGGCGCAAATTCAACTGTATAACCAGCACGCCTACATGCTGCAACAAATGCTGAGTCAAAACTTTCCATGTACAATGGAGATCCCATAAAGCAATGATGCGTTAATAGTTTTGACCTGAATTCGCTTTCAAATTCTTGAGAATTAAAAGGTGATTCTGGATGCATGATAGCAGAACACGGCGTCCTCAAAGCGGAGATAAATTCGTTAATTCTTCGTTCCTCTGCTTCAGTCGCTTGGATATTAATATTAGGCATACACTATGTCCTGATGATTTTTACGCACAATATCTGATTGCTGAAGATTTGTTTCTGGCAGTATTGCGTCTGCTACGGATGGCTGGATACCTGTTAGCATCCAATGGCACAGGTTGGCTAGTTGGTAAGAAACCAGGGGAGGGACTGCATCACCAATATGTCTATATAAGTTTGAAATTGATGCACCATTAAATTGAAAATCATTAGGGAAACCTTGAAGAATTGCCATCTCTCTTACAGAGCACAAGCGGTGCTCAATAGGATGAGCGTACCGACCGTTCCCAATATGGGAGCATTCGCGCTTTATTGTGGGAGCTGGCTTGTTCAACGCCATTCTCCCGTACACATCGGGATATGACCCAAACTTGTTTAACTTGATGATCCTCTTCATAGATCCTGTAAGGAGATCGTCAGCGTCAGGCCTACTGATCAAATCCATCCATGACCCGCCGTCTAGAGGGATTGCTTCTATTCTTTTACGAACTATTCTAGAAGAAAAGTTGGGGTACTGGTTTTGTCCTTCCGCACTTGGCGAGATAGCACTAAAAGCTTTGCGGACAGTTATCGCCTCATCAACAACCCCCCAACCATCCCACAAGCTCTCAAGAGTATAGAGAGGAAGGTTTTGCTTCGCAGCAATAACAATAGCTCTCTCTCGAATTTGCGGAAGGCCAAATCGAGAAAGCATGTATGTTCTTCCGAAAACATTATATCCATGACACTCAAGGTATTCTCTAAACCATTCATAGTGATGTTTGAAATTACCCCTAATCAACTCGCGTGCATTCTCCATGACAACGATATCAGCAGATAGTTCCGATGCAAACTCTGCCGAACGCCGAACTAGGCTATTTCTTCTATCATCTTGAAGATGGTTATTTGGATTTGCCCTACTGAACCCAGTACATGGTGGACAACAAGATAAAATATTAACCTTATCGTTATTATTCAACTTTAAAATTTTTTTAAGATTCTTTGGATCAATTTTTGAAAGATCGCAATTGACAGGATTTATACCAATATTTTTTTGATATGTGGTATTACACTGTAGTTTCCCGTTTCCAGCGCTAGGCTTTCCTAGTTCTGCATCAGCAGCAGCAATAATCTTGAAGGCTTCGTGTTTAAAAAAACCGTAACTCATACCGCCTGCACCAGAGAATAGATCAATTACCGTAAACTTTTTCATATTTCCTCGAATTACTTATCAAAATCTCTAGCTATCATCTTGTTTGAAATATATAACTATAATTTACAGTATTTTTTGTGATTAAACATTAATTTCTTTAATTATACTCTCAGCATCGGTTAGAGAAACAACATTTGAATCCAACCAGAGCACTGCATTTATAATGGTCTCAATTTTTTTCTTTTTCAATTCACATTCCCACACTATGAGAAACCTCCATCCCATTTTCATTAACTCTGATTCAACAAATTTGTCGCGATTAATATTTTCAGAAAATTTTAAATTCCAAAAATCTACGTTTGTGTTTGGCGTACTTGCATGTTTGCACCCAACGTGCCTATGCCAATAACATCCATGTACAAATATAACAGCTTTATATTTTGGAAATACCAGATCAGGCTTTCCAGGGAGTGCTTTATAATTAAGGCGATATCTGAAGCCGAGCCGATGAAGTCCAGAGCGAAGAATCCGCTCCGGCTTTGTGTTCGTGCTCTTCACTTTCGACATCAGAACTGAGCGTTCCGCCTGGGATAAGATATCCGTCATCGTTCAATTCGTCTTCCCGATTGTTCAAAGTTCGGTAGACCAGTAACTCTAAAAGGGCAATATATTCAATTTGTTCTAAATATCAGATAGTTAAAACCGACGATTTGACATGTTCACGGAAACTCAAGATCCACCAAGCATTCCCCGACTACGCAGCATTATCAGGGAATTCTTCCCATAAACGGAGTAGCAGGGATTTCAACAAAACCAATTTTACTGTAGTAATCTTTCAATTTGCGAAATGCACAACTTTGATCTGAGGACAGACACTCTAATTTTAATTCTTTGTACCAATCATCATGATGAAGTCGCTCAGATTCAAACTGCAAAGGATAAGGCTTTATTAATACGAGACCAGCCCCTGATCCAAATCTATTCACAACAAAGTCCATAACCTTTAGCCCTAGATTATTTCGTCTGAAATCAGGCAAGATCTCAAGCCTTGAGATCACTAATAAATTTAGTCCAAAAATCTCATCATTAAATAACGCATTAATGTCATCTTTAATCCCACCATCATCCATATCAAAAATATATTCATAATATGCCATCAATTCCGATGAATGATCAAACAGTTCAAAGAAATCAATTCCCTCATTAAGGGCAATATCTGAATTCACATAACTACACTCGAACTTCCCTACTATTTGACAATTCTTACCAAAGTCACACTCGGAATGCACAACTATATCACCGACATACTCATAAATATAATGACTTGGCTCACCATGAAGATCTAAAGAAACATCATTATTCCATCTCAGACGAAAGTACATACAACCTCCCTCCATATTGATAAAGACAATGAAATGAGCTTAGTTTCCCTCTGGGTTATGAATTATTACCCGATCCATTGTAGCCCTACTGATCGCCTCAAGGAGCACCGGCAAGGCATACCCCATACCGTCCTTGTCCCTGCCGTAGTGAGCCGAGATGCTCTTGTTCGTATGCCCGTGGATCGCGTCGGTCAGGCTTGGATCAACCCCTGCGTTCCTCAAGGCCCTCTTGGATGTATGCCGGAAGGAATGGAAGGTCTTCTGCTTCCCGGTCTTCACGCCGATCGCTTCCGTGTACCGCCTCCACCACTTGGAGAAGGCATCGGTCCTCTTGTCCTTCCTGGCCCCGCCCATCTCCTTCAACGTGGAAAACAGCTTAATCGCTCCCTGCTTACTCCTCAACTTCACGAACTCAAGGAAGCCTAGCTCCACAAGCCGGGGATGGATCGGAACCTTGCGCCGGGAGGACTTGTTCTTGAGTCGCCGTTCGGTGCTCTGGTCGGCATGGATGAACAAGAACTTCACTCCATCCTCTTCCATGACATCAGCGACATCAAGCTGGCCAATCTCCTCAAGCCTAGCCCCAGTGAACAAGGCCACTATGGGAAGCCACCGATAGTCAAGCACAGCGTCACGCTTCATCCGCTTCTTGAACTTGCACTCCTGGCCAGGGACAAAGAACGATGATGAGAACAGGACGTTCAGTTCTTCTTCCGTGTACGGTAGGGTTGCCGGTTCATTATCGCCGTGCTTGTCGGCATCGTGGGTAACCCTGATCTGATTGGCGGGGTTGTCATCAATGAATCCGTTGTCCACGGCATGGGCCAGTATCGCCTTCAATGCTCCAAGGTATTTGTTGTTGATCGTCTTAGAGTTCAGCAATTCAAAGGCCGTCCCTTTCTGCCGTTCCTTCTCCACGAAGGCAACGACCTGCTGGATGCTCTTCTTGCGGACGGAATGGGGGAGCCTAACGGGAAACTTGAGCAAGGCGTCCTTGTACTGTCTGAAGTGGGACTTCGTGACAGCCTTCACCGGAAGATCGCCAACAAGCTCAATGAAGCGACGGACAGCACCTTCAAAATTCTTAATGGTGCTAGGTGCTGGCTTCCTCTCCTTGAGGTAGCTTTCCCATATTGTGGACAGACAGGGGTTGTCCTCCGATGGAATCATGGAAGCCTCTTGCGTCTGGGCTTGTACGATTTGTCCCTGGCCATTCACTTGAAGAACCACGGGAGCACCTATGACAAGTCCAGCAGTCGCGCTTTGAGAGCCGCTGTAAGCAACGCTCTGGCTTGCCGGAGGCGTTGGTATCCACTGACCATCAAGCCGTTTGAGAATGGCCTCCTGGGCATCCATCTCCTTCTGAATCAGCGAAAGGCAAAGCCGCCGGAAGGCAAGGGAACCGACTTGATCTTCAACCTTGAGGTCATGAGCAGCGAGGAAGGCCAAGGCCCTGTCATGGATGATGGAGATATCGCCGCTGGCAAGGTAGCTCCCTCCTGCCTGGAGGAAGAGCCGTGCACGTTCACGCTTACGTTGGATAGTTGACGGAGATAGGCCAACACCATGAGTTGGGAAGGATTCAGGTGTGAAGGGCATTCCCTTCTGTTCATGAAGTTGGCGAAGGAACTCTTGGTTCTCTTCCCACTCCTTCCGGGCCTCCGAACTTCCAGCCGTCCGCTCCTGCTCATCATGAGCCAGGACTTCGTGCAGGTAGAGAACGGCAAGCCTGTCCAGTTCGTAGTCGGGAATGGAATCAAGATCAGTGAGAGGAGCCGCCGGGGATGAAGCCACCCCTACCCCTTGAGCCTGGGCAAGCTGTTCCTGCTGCTGACGCTCAAGCTCAAGCCGCCTACGGTGCTCGTCGAACTCTTGGTCAATGCGGACAGCTTCAACCCTGCATCGGGCCTTGGCTTCCTTGGGGTCTTTGGTCTTGAGGCTGAAGACGATCTCTTTCTTGGGGGCATAAACCTCCAAGATGTCGGATGGGATGCGAACCCGGAAATAATAGTTCCCGGATGAGCCACGGCGTTGAAGATGGTTACATAAAGACAAAGCTCTCATGCCTCTTGTGTAACAGCTTTGTGTAACACTTGGAAGCATGAGAGCTTTTAAAATCAGGCGTTTGTTGTGATCTCAAACGCTTATGGTTAGATGGTGTCGAAGGGGGGACTCGAACACACTTTGATAGCTATCTTGCTGAAGTATTGGACTTTTATTGACTAAATCTCTCGCCTCTCCGTAGCCTTCCGGGATGATTGTACCAGCAGAACGTACCAGCTTAAATTCACAACAAAATAATATTTTATCACTCAGTTTGCCGGTTGTAAACGCGGCACGTTAATGTTTCACATGATGTTTCACATTTAACACCCTGAACTTATTGATAATAAAAACATTTAGCCAGTTATGACACCACAATAAGGTTCAGTTACCTAGTGTTTCCTAAGCCCTCCTTTCGGACAAATTTAGTACACAATGCGGAATATCAGCTCTGCGACTAAACGGCTAAGGGCAATGTGGTGTGTTGATAATTCCAGAGGCTTTGATTCAAAAAATCTGTGAAGCAGCCCCACTATATGCGCACAGGTCCCGGGGTCGGTGGTCCTGCGGGGGGGGGGCTATTCGCTGAAGAACTAGGCTATCCTACGTATTCTTTTGCTGACATTGTTCGAACGGCTATCGGGCAATAGTAGGTTGTACGCCTCCTCCTCTAAATTCATTGCCATGCGCTCATATTTATCTCTATCTTCCCTAGCAATATTCGCCATGCCAGCCTTAGACCTATAATCATTTGCTGCATCCATCATTTCTCTATATTTTGACTGTGACTGATTTTCAGCTTTATTTTTGCTGAGATATTTATATTGCTCACGTAAATCATCTATTTCTTTTTTTAGTGCGCTTTTAATGTCTTCATTTTTTATATCCTCTATATTTTCATAATTTCTTGCTCTTTCAATTAATGTATTTTCCGCTTCGGCAAGCAATTTATTCCTTTGTAATTCTAAATTATTATGAAGTACTGCTGTATTATGAATGAGTTTTTCTTTAATATATAATAATTTCAACATTGGATATTGATTTAAATATTCAACAAATAATATTATCCAATGATGAGAAAGTGCAATTATTATCGAACACACAAGTGGATAATAAACCAACGTAGACAAGTCAGCATGTGCTTTAAAATAATCAATTCTATCGATAACATCGTTATTGCTTACAATTGCATAAAATAATGAGTCCCAGTTTGCGACAGAAAACGCTATCACATAATAACCGAATACAGGATTGCTGATGCGATTTTTTATCGCTTCAAAGATCTCATTCATTAAACATTCCTCCAACCGCCGTTATTCGACTTCATCAAGATTTATTGCATGCTTATATAGCATATTATGATAACATACTGCAAGCCTATTCTTCGCATTAGCAGCATTGATTCGCACCCTTGTGCTCTTAAGCAATAATACCCTTAGCGAATATACCAAGGAACACAATTAACCTCGCCATTAAACAGCACTGCTGCCACCAAATTACGAAGATTCTAGATTAGACAAAGATCAATCATCCGAACTTATGAATTATTTAGCATGTTTGCATATTCAATATGAAAATCAATCCCTATCCTCTTGACGGTATCCGCCCCTCCTGCCCACACAATTAACACATTATTGGCGCAAAACTATGACACACGCTTGACATATCATGTGCACATAGGTAGTGCTTGCTCATCGCTACAAAGCATCATCACAGGGTAGCCGAGTCAAACTTCTTTCAACCTTTTAACTCAGGAGGCCGTATGTTTAATTTGCGGAGGTTGTATCATTTAGATTTTGAACCAAATGCAATGAGATACAAGCAGATTTATCGCTCAAAATATCTTCTTTAACATCTACGCAATTTCCAACTAGTGGAGCAAATACACTCACCACAACACTTAACTACTACTTTATTTTTTACACTAATTATTTACTACTATTTTACAACTTTTTTTTAACAACTACTACTTACAACTACTAAACTATAGGACTACAGGGAGCGTATATGCTCGAACGCATGATTACAGAAGTAAGCACTGTTTCAAAGGAAAAACCCAGAAACAAACGCTACAATCTCAATATTCCAGAGGCCCTCTTTGATGAAGTTCAATCTATTGCAGATGAAAATGGGACATCTGTTGTTGATCTTCTGAGAAGGTTCATTAAACTCGGCCTTGTTGCAGTCTCTATTGAAAAAAGGGATGACACAAGGCTATCCATCATCGATAGCAACGGAGAGCGGGAACTAAGACTTCTTGTTTGAAGTTACTATACGAGGCAACATGAATACAAAGAAACGTATAAGCATAGACGACGCTTACACAGAATATTGTGGCCCTTGTGACAAAACAATGGGCATTGGATTATCGATACAATATGATCACAAAGGTAAAAAACTATCAATTGCTTGTAGCAGAGAAGTAGCTGTAGCAGCTGTCTTTATTGCTAGCGGACACGGGCAAGACATCTTTGCACACATTATGAAATTCATTTGTTGAACTAAGCCTCGATGAAAAGTCTTGCCCACTGCCCATTTCAGTGGGTTTTTTTTTGCTCACGCATTATGATTACTATACAACATGCGCAACAGTCACCGCCAACGTGACCCTCATATACTCACAGACAACTAAAATAAGATTCGACAAATACCGCAAAACAGTCTGGCGTGAAATACGCTCGGAAGGATATCACCATACACGTACGGGTGCGGGGGGTAGGTGGTCCCCATGGGGGTAGGGGGGGGGGATAGGTTCTAGGTTTGTCACATCATGAGTGATGAGACAAACTACACCTTATCTCGTGTTCTTTCTTTTTCACTTTTTAATGCAAGTAACAATTCTTGATTCTTATCCCTTAGCTTTTTTAAATTATCAGCCGTCACCTTATCGTCATTAACTAACTTCATAAGACCCATATGATAATGCAGATATGCAGCTATTGGATGAATATAACCTCCTGATCTAGAATTTTGCGCAACACTAATCTCACACTTGTAGCTCTCTAAAGCCAAGCTCACAGACTGTTTAATTCGCTCTCGTTTAGCATTAATGTATGATTGCATCCATATCGATGCGATTGAAGTAATAGCGCCAACAATCGCGCCAATAAAAGCAGCTAGCAAAGGAACGTACTCAGGGTTCATTTGTTTCCTCAAATAAGACTTATGAGTGATCTCTATTAATAATATCGTAAACGGAAGCCCTTGAGATACCAAATTCCATAGCAATAGATTTCTTATTTTGTCCAGCATCCACTTTCGCTAGTATAGCCTTCATCTGGTCATCTGTCAGCTTCGATGGCCTACCGAACTTCACACCCTTCTTTTGCGCTATGGCTACACCTTCTTTTCTTCGCTCATTGATTAGACTACGCTCGAACTCGGCCACCGCTCCTATCATCTGGAGCATGAGCTTTGACATAGCATTCTCTTCCCCGTTGAAGGTGAGAGCTTCTTTGTGAAACTTGATAGTCACACCCTTGGCCGTCAGCTCTTCCACCAGGCGTTGCAGGTCTAGCAAGTTCCTGGCTAGTCGGTCTATGCTATGCACGTGTAGGGTATCGCCCTTGCGTAGATGGTTCATACATGCGTCGAGCTGGGGCCTGGCTGTATCCTTGCCTGATAGCTTATCCGTGAACACTTGATCCAGATCCACCTTATCAAGCTGGCGTTCGGTGCTCTGAACAGTGGTGCTAACTCTCATGTACCCTACATTCTGACCCGTCATTTGATAGCCTCCATTGTGGCGTGTTGTGTCAGATAGTTCTATAGAGTTACTGACAGCGTGTCAAGTTAGCGGGAAACCAACTTATCTTACACCGTAAACAGGGGTCTATCCTGGGGCTGTGATAGTGTCGAAATGTAGTAGATTTCTGACACTAGCCTCAAGGTATAACTGTAGATTCGATAGCAAGCCGCTGTTAACGGCCTGACATGAGGGTCAGCTTATTAAGTAAACATCGCTAGGCCGTATATATTCCTTGCGTTGTTTAGGTTGCTAGTCTTGGGAGGGTGTAGTTTGAAGCGTAGGCCGTAAGGGTGAGTCTTTGAGAGAAGATTGATGTCATTACGGGCGAGGTGTCACATTGTGCTCATTACTTAAGTTATGCACGCCCGTGATAGATTCAAAAACGATTTGCCGAACCCGAACAGGGGAGCGGCTAGTTCTTAAGTTGTTTCACAACTTTTAATAGTGCTCAGATTTTGCACACTCTCTGCTCAAATTTTGCACACCTCATCCAGGCAGCACAAAGCCAAAATCGACTAGTGCCGCTTCTGCCGCATAGAAGCTTGTTACTGAAATGCCTGCTCTTTCGCATAGCTCCTTCCGGTTTGCGTTACAGACTAGAACTTCAGCATCACTAGATTGGCCCACAAACGAGCGCATCGCCCAATATAACGCTTGTGCTACACGCGTGCCTCCTAGCTTTGCCCATAACCCATTCTTGATAACATACTTCGGAAGCGGCATGAATCTCTTTTCGGCATGCATTTCGAGTTCCAAGCTTATGTCGTAACCATGAGCCATATGTCCATTGTTCGCCATATATCTAAGTCTGTTGCAAATTCCAAGGTTACATAGTTCGTTACACGCTTTCATAATCGTGTTTCGGCTACCTATTCCTGATAACTTACAGAGCGTATCTTGGCTAGGTATTGCTATTTTAAACTCTTCACTAATATATTTGAAATATAGCATTACTGGGAACACAGACTTGCTAGCCAGAGACATGGCTTGCCACGTAGCATTATCAAGACCTGGCAACCGATCATATGTATTCAGCATGAGGTACTTTGGAAAGCGAACAAAACCGCCATTGCTTACGCTAGCGGCAATATCGCCGTGACATATTATTCTTTTCATCACACTCCACCATCTACAGGACACAGTTTCAGCGACCCCGGAACCGGCCTTACTCGGCTCGGTCCGTGGATGCTCTTGGGGCTCCACATGCCACCTAGTTCCCACGGAATGGGGTCAAGGCGGTCTTCCATCGACGGGACCGAACATTCGGCTGGGGGTGTTATTTTCTCACAGCCGCACAGCCGATCTTTTCAAAGTCTCAACGTTGGCTCGCTTAATGTTCAACACGGCGCAATTGTTCGCTTGTTCGGAAATCTTCCATTAAACTAGGGGGATTGCCTCAAGCACTTGTTTGTCTTGTATGCGTGTATGGCAGCTCAAGTAACCTATTCTCCGCGCTAGCCGATAAATACTTGCAAATTACAGCTAGCTCCATGAGCTGACAAAAGAGATAAAGCAGCTTGTGAGGGTGGGAATGAAGTAGGCCACGGACAAGGGCCGCTATTTTCTGAAGGCTCCCCTACTCAACCCCGTCCGGTTGCAGGTGCTCCCCTGTCGCGGATCGGAGATAGCCATATTAAGCACAGAATGCCCCCTCTCGTGCGTCCGAGAGCAAAACCCTAGCCAGGACATACCTCCAACTTTGAACGCTATTAAATCAGGTAGTTAGAGGTTTAGCTATTTCAATTTCAAAACAGTTTTTTTTAAAGTCTCAATCCCAAGTTGTTAAAGATTGAACAAACCGACTGTGGAAATGCGGTGGCGAAAATCTCAATGATCACAGAGGAAAGATAACCTCTACTTTCGCTTTTTAACTCCACCCTTTGCCCACTTGCTTTGAGCTAATAGCCTCAAGTCTGGTATTTGCTCATGGAAGTCCAGCTTCATAATGCCGTCCTTCAACTTCTGTTCGACAGAGAACTTACCACCATATCCATTGTGACTTTCATTATTACTAGTCCCTTCTTCCCCAGTACTGTGTCCTGATATTTCGCATCTCACTTCAGGATTAACATAGCATTCTTTCATTCTTGCTATTACTGTATTTCTAAAACAATGAAAGTCCAGCATATCACCTTCTGTTTCTCCTTTCATTCTTCCAATACCAAGTGATCGACGATGCAATATAAACCTATCAGTTAATTTATACCTATTCAAAAATTGACGAGAATAGTCGTTTTCATGTCCAGCATTATTCATAAGTCCATCTCTAAATATAAATTCTTCACGACTAAATTTGTCAACAAAATCAAGCAGTCCAATTTCTATAAGAAATGAATGTATCGGCACTGGCCTATATACAGACAAGCTTTTAGTCTTAAGGTCTTTTTCTTTGGTAGATGTTAAATCAATATAGTAGATACCATCTTTTTGCTTGTGATTTGACTTTTTATTCGCCTGAACTAGACAATCTAACATATCTGGCGTGCACTTTATGTCCTTTCGCCTAAGCGTCATTATTTCGCCCATACGCATACCAGTAAACAATGCAATCAGAGGAGCCCAAAAGCAATAAGCTTTGCTCTTAGACCACCTCAAATAACTATCAATGTTAAAAAGGCCGGACAACTCATCCATGCTATAAGGGCGAGTAGGCGAACCTCCTTCTTTGTCAACTTGATTTTTGCATTCCTTAACACCGCTACCTATGATCGCCATTAACGATTCAGCATGATCTTTGCCTATATATCTATTTCCAGCCAACCAATCTATAAACACCCTTGTATCTATTAATCTTTTACTTATTGTCTTATTTGATAGCGCTTCGCTAGCGTACCTACTAACTCCATACTCATTTATATCATACTCCATGCTTTCAATATCTAGCCGTGTAGGTATATATTTCAACTTATCTGCGTAGGACTCTATAATATCTATTGTCAAATTAGATACCTTAGCATTCTTACCAACAATAAGAGACAGCTCTATTAACCCACGACGTTTAAATTTTGAACCATGCTTATTATTAGCCTTCCCCGCTGATCTGTCTAGCTTCTCTACATACTGCTGTACCAACGCTCCCAGTGAGGTATCAGAATCAGACCTAACAACATCTTGCGCGACACCAAAAATTAATGGCGATTCGACTTCGCTTGACCTTAGAAAATACTGCGACAATTCCTTATGTGCTGCATTAATATCAAAACTACCATCAACCTTTTTGGCCGTATGCTTTAATGCTATAGAGCTTACCCTATCAAAATAGCCTCTAGCTTGAAACACATTACCGTCAACTTTACTCTCCTTAGTCCGAATTTCATCCTCGAAAGTATCAAACATTTCAGACGCAAGACTCTCACTGCAACCCATTTCACTGACTATTGATTTTACAGATTTATGTTTTACATCTTTAATATCCCTATCTGAATCATCTATACTACCGTATATACAATCAAATACACTTGATCCATCAATTTCATTACTCGTGTATATTCTATCAGAGTACTCTTTCCCATACTCATTAAAAGCACGTGCAAGATCTTCTTTACTTTCACCGCAGTAGTCATTGACTAATAATGACTCTCTATAATCTAAATCCCAATTCAATAATTTAGGCATCAGTGAATTTAACTTGGATTTATCCAACTGTTTTCCTTCCTTCATTTTACCAGCTATAAATCTGAACAGCATATTGATACGCGAAGCTAGTAAGTACGCCCTAGGACGCGCTTCCGTGTATGCTATTGAACCCAGCGACAGTCTAATCTCAGTTTTACCGATAGCTTGCCGTAACTGTTTTGGCACACTGATTCTGAAGTGCAAGGAACTGCCCCGCTCAACGATATATCCAAAGTAAGACCTTCCACGCTTCCGAGTTTTCCGACCGTGACCACTAAGACTCTCAGCCGCACCACCCGAAACTTGACCCTTTTCCATACCTACCGCCTTCGAGATTGTACCAGCAGACTGTACGGGCGGGCCTATATGGACCTTTAGACAAAAGAAAAAGCCGCCAAAGTTGTTATACTTCAGCGGCTTATCTTTTTAGATGGTGTCGAAGGGGGGACTCGAACCCCCACGGGAAATCCCACTACCCCCTCAAGATAGCGTGTCTACCAATTCCACCACTTCGACATCTAAGCATTCAAATTTGCGTAACTAATCCCGCAAACCGGAGAAGCAGTCTTTAGCGACGCTCAACCAGTTTGTCCAGCATTTTTTTACTGATTTTTTTCCTGGCCTGCAGGTTCTTCGGCAGGGGCCGTCGTCACTCCGGCAGGAGCGGCGGGAGTCTGGGTCACGGGCATGTCGATCACGATGGATTCTTTGGGGGAAGTGTGCTTCTGCGTGCTCACATACGTGAAAATCATGGAGGTCAGAAAAAACACGGTCGCCGCTCCGGCAGTCAATTTGCTGAGCAAATTACCGGCACCGGTGGATCCGAAAACAGATCCGCCGCCACCACCGAAGATTATTCCCATGCCCTCTTTGCCGGATTGCAGCAGGACGAGAACGACAAGGGTGACACAGGCAATGACATGTATGGTTATCATCAGGGAGTTCAAAAAAATACCTCCTAAATTATGCGAGCACGATCTGACTGAAACTGTCCGCTTTGAGACTTGCGCCGCCTACCAGCACACCGTCCACATTGTCAAGGCGGATGATGGTCGCGGCGTTGTCCGGCTTGACGGAACCGCCGTAAAGAATGCGGATTTGAGCGCCCTCTTTGGGCAACAACGACGTGAGCGTGGCACGCACAAAGGCATGCGCGGCCAGAATCTCATCGGGTCCGGCGACTTCGCCCGTGCCGATGGCCCAGACCGGCTCGTAGGCCACAGCCAAGTTCTGTGCAGTGGCGGTGGACAGCACTCCGGCCAGCCCGCTTTCGAGTTGGCGCGCCAAAACTTCCTCGATCTGTCCCAGTCGCCGCTCGACAATGGTCTCGCCGATGCACAGGATCATCTTGAGCCCGGCATCCAGTCCAAATGCCACCTTGCGCCCGATAAGCTCATCCATTTCGCCCAGGACGTGCCTGCGCTCGGAGTGTCCTGCCAGGGCATGCGTGCAGCCCAGGCCCATAAGCTGCTCAGGCGCGACTTCACCTGTAAAAGCCCCCTGGGCAGCGGGATAGAAATTCTGGGCTCCGGCGTAACATCCCGCTTTCTGCGCAAGAATGGGACACACGGAATGCATCATGATAAAAGACGGGCAGACGAGCACTTCCCTGTCCTCGGGCAGTTTGTCGAGCAGCGAGACCAGTTCCCTGGCCGTGGCCACGCCCTCTTCCACGCTCTTGTACATCTTCCAATTGGCGGCCATGAGCAGTTTTTTCATGACTTATTCTCCAGGGCGGTGAAGGCAGGCAGCTCCTTGCCTTCCAAAAACTCCAAAAATGAACCGCCTCCGGTTGAAATGAAGGAAAACTTGTCCGCCATGCCCAGTTTCTCCACGATGACGTTGGTGTCGCCGCCGCCAAGAATGGTCATGCCCGAAACGGCGCCCACCACCCGGCAAAGATTGATGGAACCCTGGGCAAAGGCCGGATTTTCGAAGGCGCCCATGGGTCCGTTCCAGATCACGGTCCCGGCGTTCTTGATGACCTCGGCGAAAAGCGTGTGCGAAGCGGGCCCGGTGTCCAGGATCATCTCATCGGCCGGGATATCCTGATAGGTGCGCACGCCCGAGGCGATGCCGCCCTTGGGGTCGGTGCCGAGAATGAAATCCACGGGCAGGTAAAACTTGACGCCCTTTTCCCGCGCTTCGACCATGATGGCCATGGCTTCTTCGAGCAGATCGTCCTCGACCAGGGACGTGCCCACCTCGAAACCCTGGGCCTTGCGGAACGTGTTGGCCATGGCTCCGCCCACGATCATGGAGTCGACCTCTTCCAGCAACGCTTTCAAAATGCCGAGCTTGGAAGAAACCTTGGCGCCGCCGATGATGGCCACGAATGGACGCGCCGGATCTTCCAGCGCCTCGCCCAGGTACTGCCACTCTTTCTTGAGCAGCAGTCCACCGCAGCAATCCTTGATGAATTCCGTCACGCCGACCACCGAAGCGTGAGCGCGATGGGAAGCGCCGAACGCGTCATTGACGTAGACCTCTCCCAGCTTGGCCAGCTCCCGGCTGAAGTCCGGATCGTTCTTGGTCTCGCCGGGATGAAAGCGCAGATTTTCAAGCAGCAGGACTTCGCCGGGCTTGAGCGCCTCGGCCATGGCCTGGACTTCGGGCCCGATGCAGTCCGGAGCCATGCGCACCTCGCGTCCGAGCAATTCCGCCAGACGCACGGCCACCGGCTTGAGGGAAAATTCCGGCGCAGGGGCGCCCTTGGGCCTGCCGAGATGCGAGCAAATCACCAAAGACGCGCCATTATCCAGGGCCAGATTAAGAGTCGGTAAACTCTGCTTGATGCGGTTGTCGTCGACAATGGCATCTCCTTTGAGGGGCACGTTGTAGTCGACGCGCATGAGAACCCGTTTGCCGCTTACGTTCAATTCATCTAAAAATCGCATATGATCTTCCTCCCATGGGGCTTTGACTTTGATGGTTACGGACGATTGCC
Source organism: Desulfomicrobium baculatum DSM 4028 (assembly GCF_000023225.1). NCBI lineage: Bacteria > Pseudomonadati > Thermodesulfobacteriota > Desulfovibrionia > Desulfovibrionales > Desulfomicrobiaceae > Desulfomicrobium > Desulfomicrobium baculatum. Next base: position 960,426 of record NC_013173.1, on the reverse strand, counting down.
CGCTCCGGCTTTCGTAAGGGAATCAGTAAAAAATGACAATGGCCGGTCCAAAACAGACCAGGCTTGAATACGAATAGACGCTTGCTCCCCGCCTTCAAAATACGCACAATGAATAATTATTTCTGCTCGCGACTTGGCAGTTCAAAGGACATCATCATGCAGCACATACGTATATCTCCCATGTCTATAAACGACCACGCCGCGGCAATGGCGCTGTGGCAGGACACCCCCGGCATCGGCCTGTCCGCAGCCGATGGAGCAGAGGCCATGCAGTCCTATCTGGAGCGTAATCCCGGCCTCAGCCAGTGCGCCTGGGCAAACGGGCTTCTGATCGGCACGGTCCTGGCCGGTCATGACGGGCGCAGGGGATATCTGCACCACCTCTGCGTGCACGATGATTTCAGGCACCGGGGCGTCGGGCGTCAATTGATCGGACGCGCCCTTGAGGTGCTGGACGCCCTCGGCCTGGAAAAGGCCCACGCTTTCCTGTTCACGGACAACGAGTCAGGGCGCAGATTCTGGGACCGGATCGGGTGGACATGGCGCACGGACATCGGAGTCGTTTCCATCACCATCGCGGAGGCGTTGAAATGATCACAAACCTGTTGGCCCACAGCCGCGAAGAACTGGACTATGTACGCGCCATCCGCCGTGAACTGCACCGCTTCCCCGAGGTGGGGACGGACCTGCCCCGGACCAGGGCGCTGGTGCTGCGTGAACTTGCCAAGCTCGATCTGAACGTGCGCGAAGACGTGGGTGGCGGGATCGTGGCCGACCTTCATGGCCAAAAGGGAAGCTCGCGCATTGCCCTGCGCGCCGACATGGACGCGCTGCCGATCCAGGAAGAATCCGGACTCGAGTTCGCCTCCGAGATTTCAGGCCAGGGCCATATGTGCGGTCACGATGCGCACACGGCCATGCTTCTGGGCGCCGCGCGCCTGGCGTGCGGCCGGGGCAGGACATCACACGCCGGAATCCGCTTTCTCTTTCAGCCCAACGAGGAATTCCAGCCGGGCGGGGCCAAGGCCATGACAGAAGCCGGATGCCTTGACGGCGTGAGCGAGGTCTACGGTCTGCATGTCTGGCCCGGACAGCCCACGGGCTGGTTCGGAACGCGTCAAGGCCCGCTCATGGCAAGGCCGGACGTCTTTTCCATCACGCTCAACGGCAAGGGCGGACACGCCTCGGCCCCGCACCAGTGCATAGACCCCATCCTGGCCGGCAGCCATCTGGTCGCCGCCCTGCAGGGCATCGTCTCCCGCCGGGTTGCGCCGCATGAACGGGCAGTCCTGAGCGTGACCCGCTTTCAGGCCGGGAGCAGCTACAACATCATCCCGGACACGGCATTTCTGCAGGGCACGGTGCGCACTCTTAACGAGAGCACCGGGGACCTGGTGCAAGCAGAAATGCAAAGACTCGTCTCCGGCCTGGCAGCGAGCATGAACGTGCGGGCGGAACTGGATTACCAACGGGGCTATCCGGTGGTGGTCAACGATGCGTCGAGCACCGACCGCGCCGTAAAGGTGCTGCAGGGCATCTCGGACAACGTTGATGCGGGGATCGAGCCGGTCATGGCGGGAGAGGATTTCTCGTACTACGTGAACAAAGTTCCAGGCTGTTTCATCTTCATGGGTTGCGGCCACTGCTCCGAAGACGGCCGGGGCGGCCTGCACAACGCCTGTTTCCATCTGGACGAGGACTGCCTAACCTGGGGCGTCGCGGCCCTGGCCGGTTTGGCGTTGCAAAAGGCGTAGGCGGAGCGGGCATATGCTGCCTCGGGTTTCGGCCTCTTCGCGCGGGCGGAAAATTTGCGTGAATTCCGTAGGGGCGGCCCTCCGTGGCCGCCCCATGTTCGGCCGCCGTAGGTCGCCCGGGCTGCACACCGGAATTGGGCAGGCACGGGGGCCTGCCCCTACGGAATGATCTGGCGGAAAATTCGTAGGGGCGAAAAATTTTTCGCCCCTACAATGTATCGCCCGAATCAATAATCACATCAACGCCACAATCCCGTACGGGCGGCCCTACGTGGCCGCCCTTCTTCGCCCGCCGAAATTGGGCAGGCACATGGGCCGGCCCCTACGGTTGCTCGTAAAAAACGTAGGTCGAAAATTCCGAAACCTCGAAATAGACCTTTTTTTCATTCGGGCCAGCCAGACCGTCCAGGTTCTCATCGGCAACCCCGTATCCGAAACGGTAGCCCCGGGCCTGGCTGTCGGAGGTGCCGTAGGCCGTCGAGAGTTTGTCGATCTTCACAAACCGGCGCACAAGCGTGTCGCCGGAATAGACTTCAAGCACTCCATTGGTCCCGGTCCAGTTCTGGATGGACCGGCCCAGCTGATTCTGGGCTTCCTGCGTGCATCCGAAAAGACCGGCCAGCAGTAACGCGAACAATAGCTTTTTCATCACTCCTCCATTCTCTGTGCGTGACGACGAACAAACGTCTATCAAACCGTCCCATCCCCGCGCCGCCACTTGGTCCAGGCCGGAAGATTCTCCCAGGCTTTTCGCATCTGCCCCTCGTGGGCGTCGGTCAGCGGGTCGAGCGTACGCAGGGCGGCTTTAAACGCCGGGCCGTGATTGCGGTGCGCCACATGGCAGAGCTCATGCAGGACGACATTGCGCACCAGGGGCGCGGACAAAAAGAGCAGCTTGGCGTTGAGGCTGATCGTGAGTCGGGCCGAACAGCTGCCCCAGCGCCCGCCCTGATTGCGCACCTGCACGCCGCCGATGGGCACGTCGTGATGTGCGGCCAATTCCCTGCAAAATGGAATCAGATGCGTCTTGCCCAGGTCCACCAACCACATCTGCAGCAGGGTGGCTCCGGCCCCGACCTTTCCGGACGGCAGGAACACGCTCAGGCCCTGCTCGCCTGCATGCAGTTCGGCGCGGGAGCCTTCCTCATAACGTACGGGAAATCGGCGGTCCAGAAAATCAAGCCGAACTTCGTCCGGAAGCGGGTTCTGCCCCGGCGCCTCCCCCCTGTCCGTAAGTTCGCTCAGTCGCTCAAGAAGCCAGGCCCGGTGGCGCTCCAGAATGGAAGGCACTTCGGAGGCCGAGACACGGTATGGCAACACAACCTCGATCCCCTGACAGGAACGCATTTTGAGCCAGACCTTGCGGGCGCGAAGACTGCGGGTCACGGTAACGGGAATGGATTGCCAGTGCATAAATGAAAAAGGGCGGCTTGCGCCGCCCCCGTTTTACCAGATGTTTTCGCGTTGAGTCGCCAGCGCTTCGACCTGCTCGTCAAAGCCCGAGAATCCGGCCTGATGCAAGGCATCAAGAACCGTGGTCTCCCAATCCCAGTTGGAATAGATGACCGGCTTGTGGAAGATGCTGCGAAAAGAGGCCAGCTCCTGACGATAGAAATCTTCCTTCACGCTGCCCAGATTGGACTGCAGCTGTTCGTGCAGGCGGGCCAGCTCCCCTTCATACCAATCCATGAGGTCGGGACCGGAGGTATTCTTCTTCAAAATGTGCTCGTAGCGATTTTCAGCCAAAAGCATGTGCAGGCGCTCCAGGTGCTGTTCCTTGAGCCACGCGCCAAGGCCCGCGAGCGGAATGTTTTCGGCTTCCACCTCGGCCACGTCGAACTTGGTCTGCTGGTAGGTATCCGGCACGACGGAAGCAGAGACGATTCCGGCAATGCAGACCAGGCCCCGGATGATCTTGGAGTTGGACACGCCCTGCCCGCAGAAGCCGACCTTCTTGCCGAACTTCTGACCGGTGAAGATGGTGGTCAGGATGGCCCAGACCACGGCCGGATCTTCCTCGTCATAGATGTGGCGCAGTCGGGCGTTGTCACGGTCCGTGCCAAGCACAAGCTGGGTCATGTCATTGGAGCCGATGGAGAACCCGTCGAACTCCTTGATGAATTCCTTGGCGAGCACGGCATTGCTCGGGATCTCGGACATGAGGATGATCTTGAGGCCCGAGTCGCCGGAATGAATGTTGTGCACCTGCCCCAGATACCGTTTCATGGACCGCGCTTCTTCCAGGGTACGCACAAAGGGCAGCATGAGGTGCAGGTTGCCGCCGCCGAATGCGCCGCGCGCCAGCTTGAAGGCCTCAAGTTCCCAGTCGTGGATGTTGCGGGAAACGCCGCGATATCCGAGCATGGGGTTGTCTTCATGCCCCTCGAAGAGCAGGCCGCCGAGCAGATTGCGATACTCGTTGGTCTTGTAGTCCGTGGTGCGGTAAACAATGGTCTTTCCGTGGAAGGCCATGGAGAAAAGGGCCAGGCCCTGGGCCAGGCTCTGGATGTAAAGTTCCTTGCCGCTGCGATAGCCGCGCGACTTGAGAATCTCCTGGATTTTCTCAGGCAGGGTGCGGACGGTGTCCATTTCCTGCTGCAGGCCGACCTTCTTGGCCACGTCTTCGCGCATGGCGGAGATCTTCTCCATGGTGCTGACGATGACCGGATCGCTTTCGATGCGGGCCATGTCCTTGGCGATGGCGTCCTGAATCTCCAAACGGCGGCGCTGGGACCGGGGATCGGTCCCCAAAAGCTCCAGCTCGTCGGCATAGCCCATGATGACCGCGACATGGTCCTTGAGGTTATGGGACGTCTTGAGCACTTCAAAACGCTGGGTGGCGAACTCCAGATGTTCGTCAAGCTTCTTGTCCAGTTCGCGCAACTGGCGGTGGATGGCCAGCACCTCGTCGGTGCCCTTGGCCCCTTCCCGCTCGGTCAGCTCTTCCATCTTGCGGGCCAGTCCGGTGACGATGCCCACGTAACTGCGCAGCTTGATGTCCAGGGAGACGATGCCCGCAGCCATCTGCTCAAAAACGATCTTGGTCAGGTCGTTCTCGAGAATTTCGAGCTTGGTGCCGACCACGGTTTCCAGGGTGCCCAGATCGTAGGCTTCAAGAGCCAGGGGGTGCACGCCTATATTGCCGAGCATGAACTCGGCGCGCAGCAGGCCCACTTCAAAATCAGGCACATCGCGCAGCCGTGACAAAAACAGGGACTGTCCCACGTCGGCCAGAATCAGGCCGACCTTGGTCTTGGTGGCCGGCAGCTTGCTGACATCAATCTCGCCGCCCACGTCGATGAGCGGCAAAAGGCCCCGATAAATCTTGCCCCGGGAGCCGTCCACGGTCACTTCGTGGTTGTCCAGGGTGCGCAGTTTTTCCAGACGCTTGATGCCGATGACCGCCGGGATGCCCAACTCGCGGGAGGTGATGGCGGCGTGGCTGGTGTCACCGCCGGCGTCGGCCATGATGGCCGCGGCGATGCGCATGCCGGGCACCATGTCGGGATCGGTACGCTCGGCGGCCAGGATGTTGCCTTTGTTGATCTTGTTCAGTTCCAGGGCGGAACGCAGATACCGCACCGAACCCTGACCCGCGCCACGGGATGCGCCGTTGCCTTCGAGCAGCACTTCGGCATGCTTGGCGGCTTCGGGATCCACTTCCTTGCGGCGCATGAAAATGGTGTGGGGATGATGCTCAAGGTCTTCATTCCAGCGGGTCTCGGGACGGGCCTGCACGAACCAGAGGCGATCCCACTGGTCGATGCAGAACTCCGAATCCATGATCATTCCGCCGTAGCCCTTGCTGATGCAGCGCACGCCCTTGGCCACGGACTCGGCCTGAGCCAGAGACAGGGACCACCTAAAAGCCATGTCCTCGGCCACGGTTTCGACCTTGGTCCCGCGTCCGGATTCCTTGTAGACAATGCGCTTGTCCTTGCAGCCCATGTAGCGGATGACGATCTCCTGACCGTCCTCGCGCTGGAACACGTAAAACTTGTCGGGGGTCACCAGGCCGCTGACCACGGCCTCGCCCAGGCCGTAGCTGGCGTCGATGGACACGAGATCCTGGCGCGACGTGCCCCGGCACCCGGTGGACGTGTCGGCGGAGAAGGCCGTGCCGGAAATGACCGGGTTGATCATGCGCATGATGCACACGGACAGGGAGGTGTTCTCGATGGCCCACTCCTGCTTGGCCTTGATCCCGATCTGGTCATCGCCGGTCTGCTCGGCCTTGGCCACGGCATCAAGGATGGCCTCGCGCCGGTAGGTCATGGAGCGCAGGTTGTAGGCGGAAGCACAGTCCCAGTGATAGGCCTGCACGACATAATTCTCGCCGACAATATTGAGGTACGTGTCCTGCAGTCCGGCAAAAGCCTTCTTGCGGCTGTCCTCGCCGGCCGCGGAGGAGCGTACGGCAACCGGTTCGTTCTCCAGGCCCGCTTCCTTGCAGATCTCAAGGTAGGCTCCGCGCACGGCTTCGGCCACATCCTTGGGGAGATCCACGGACAGGATGGCGGCCTGCACAAGCACGGACCTTTTGCGCAGCTGATCAATGCCCTCGGGGGAAACGGCGAAACCTTCCACCACGTTGTTGATGAAGGTACGCAGGCGGATCAAGGTGCCTTCCTGTTTCTTGGCGGCCTCCTTCACATCAAGGGCGATCTTGCGGACGAACTTCTGCAGAAATTCCGAATCCTTGTTGATCTCGGCATCTGTCCAGTCCATGGAATCGTACGCCCTGTCCACCGAAGTGCGGACCAGGGCGGCGTTGACCTTTGTCTCATCGAGAAGCTTATGGAAGGCGATGGAGGAGATGGCTCTGAATTGCGGAGCCCGGATGCCTTCAATGGTGCTGATGATGGCAGTGTTGTAGTTCTTGCCGCCGACCAGAAGCTCGGCATCTTCGCCAATGGTCACGATGTCCTTGCCGGTCAGGACGAGCTGCTTTTGAATCTGCTCTATCCTGGCCGAAGGCGTTGCGACCTCCGCAGGCGTATCGGCTTTCTTTTTGGAACTCTTCTTGTCGCTCTCAGCCATCTTCTCCTCCTCTTTCGTGCGCAAATCGAAATCAAATGTGATCGCCCGGAAAAAAACTGGGCTTGGGGTACATGTAGACGCGTTTGTACGTCAACAAAACTGGACCTTCATGACACGAAAAAAATATATGCAAAAGTTCTTGACAGAAAAGAACAGACGCCCGGGCCTGCCCTAGACCTTCTGACCGCAAGACGGGCAGAACTTGAAATCATCCCTGGTCACCGGTGCCGCACAGGTCGGGCATTTACGGGGAGCGGGCACAAGCTCGACCAGAAGCTCCCCTTCCTTGACCGGTACCATTTTTTTATCTTCCTGGTAATCAGCAAATTTAAGCACGCGCTGGACCATGCCTTCCACTGGCGCAAGAATGGATTTCTCCTGCTTCATGATGGAGATATTGAAAAGCTCCTCACCTTTCTTGACCAAATCGCCGGGCTTGACGTGCACGACCCACAGGTCGCCGCTGGACGGTGAACCCACATGATACGGATTGCGGGAATCGGCCATCTCCACGCCGGAATCATCCTTGCCGGAGGCTTCAGCCACCTTGACTTGCATGGAAAAAGACTCGGAATCAAGAGAATAGGAAACAAGGCTCATGCCATGATCGTCCGGACGCGAGATATGCTGCAGGGAAAGGACATGATGTTTGCCCTGACTGTCTTTGAACATGACCTCGTCGCCGGCTTTGAGACCCTCGAACCAGACATGCAGAGGCAGGCGGTTGCAGTCTCCGTATTTGCCCACGAACTTAATGGTGTTCAGCGCGTCGCCCGGATGGCTCAGATACATGACCAATTCTTCTTCCGTGGGAACCCGCCCGATGTGCTCGGTCAAGCTCTGCTGTTCCTTGGCCACGTCGATGTCCAGCAAGGTCGTCAAGGGAGAAGACTCAGTGCGCCGGGAAATGGCGTCCCGGTATTCCGGGCCGAAAGCGGATTCATAGACCCAGTCCGGCGGAAAACCAAGGGGGAGACGACCAAACTTGCCCAGCAGCAGGTCGCGGAAAGCGTCGTTGGCATCCTGATAGATATTGAGGCGCTCGGCGCGGGTTTCTTCCGAGAGCATTTCCTCGGGCACGGTCACGACCTGATCGAGCACAGTCAGGAGCTTGCGCACGCCGCGCCTCCCTCCCCGCTTGTAGGCACCGGTCACGGCCAGGAAGGCCGTGTTCCAGGTGATCTGGGAACCCGGGGTCACGTCGTGATAACGCACGATCTTGCGGATTCCGGCCAGGAATTTGAGCATGAAAGGCAAAAGATGGATATAGCCCTGCTTCATGGCCCCTTCCTGGGACGAGGACGTCGCGCCGCCGGGCATGCCGTGCTCGATGACGTCGTAGTCGATACCCTGGAAGTACGGGGCGGTGTAGCGGTCGTAATAGGGCATGATCTGCTTGAGCACGAAACCGGTGGTGCGGATCATGTCCTTGTTGAGATTGGTTTTAAGACCAAGCTCTTCAATATAAGCCGCCGTGGAGAGGACCTCGCCCTGTCCGTACCAGCGCACGGAAGCGCCGATGGCCGTATCCACGATATGCGCGCCGGCTTTGGCCGCCGCGGCCACCGCCGGCACGAAGAGGCCGTCGGTGTAGTGACGATGCGAATGGACGACCAGTTCAGGATAGCTTTTGCGGATGGACGAGACCAGCTCGGTCATGAACACGGGCGGGCAGACTCCGGCCATATCCTTGAGGCCGAGGATGATGAGGCGTTCGGCCTTCTTCTTGGAGCAGCCCGCGACCTGGGCGGTCATGTCGATGATCTCCTGCACCACGCCCAGATAATGGGGCACGTCAAAGCCCTTGGCGTAGGACAGGGAGATGGCCGGCTCCCAGATGTTCTTCCTTGAATTCAGGGCCACTTCGGCAAAGGGGCGCATGTTTTCGATATGATTCAAAAAGTCGAAACAGCGGATGACATCGTAATGCTCGCAGATCATCTCGCCGGTGCGGCGCATGATATTGCGTGGTAGCGGCTTGTAGCCGAGCACGTTGGTGGAGCGGATGAGGATCTGCTTTAATGTCTTGGGCGCGAACTCGTTCCATTCCCGGGCTTCGCTGAACGGGTAGGTCATGTTGGCCAGCATGGCGACATGAAAATGCGCCCCGCCGCCGTTCTCCAGGGAGAAAAACCCGCAGTTGTCAAGATAGGGCCCGATGATGCGATCTTCGGCCAACCGAAAACGGTTGCCAGAGTTGGACTGGGTGATGTCGCGGGTGGTCGTGTCCGAAAAATGGACATGGTCGGAATCGCGGATATAGGCAAGAATCGCGTCCCTGTCTCCACGGGGATAGGGATATTCGTAATATTCCGGTTCGACGCCCGGCAAGGATGGTTTGAAGGCGTCCATGCGCTTGCCGTCCCTGGTCCGATACTCCCCAAGCTTGACGTGGGGATTGTACCCATGAGCGGAAATTTCGGCCACCAGCCGTGAAAGACGCACGGCTTCGGACTCCTTGTCCATGTAGATCATGAGCTCCGGAGCGCTGGAGACGAACTTGGTATCATACTCGCCGGCGCGGAACCGTGGGTGTGCAATGATCTGGCGATGGAAATGGATGGTGGTCTTGATCCCGCCGATGATATATTCATCCAGGGCCCTTTCCATGATTCCAAGCACCTTGTCCCACTGCGGGCCGTAGGCGATGAGCAGCGATGCCGCCGAATCGTACTGGGAAGGAAAATCATACCCGCCGCAAACGCACGAATCCACGCGCACTCCGGGACCGCCCGGAGACAGATAGCGGGTGATGCGGCCGGCGTTGGGCGAAAAATTGTTCTGCGGATCTTCGCAGTTGACGCGGACCTGAATGGCATGGCTCTTGGGCGTGCAGTTCGCTTCGGTCAGGCGCAGCGTGGCTCCGAAGGCCACGGCAATCTGCTCTTCCACCAGATCAATGCCGTATCTGCACTCGGTGATGCCATGCTCGACCTGCAGGCGCGTATTGACTTCGATGAGATAGGCACGTCCCTCGGCATCGACCAGAAACTCGACGGTGCACAGGGAATGGTAGCCCACTGCGCGCACCAGCTGCCGCGAATATTCCTTGAGCTGTTCACGCAGTTCCTCGGTCATGCCCGGCCAGGGGGAGGGGGTGATCTCGACCAGCTTCTGGTGATTGCGCTGCACGGTGCAGTCGCGTTCGTCAAAGGCAAAGACATTCCCGTACTTGTCGGCGATGACCTGGATCTCGATATGCCGGATGGAGGTCAGCAGACGCTCCACATACAGTCGCGGATTGCCAAAGGAAGCCTGGGCCAGAGTCGAGGCCTTGATGAAGGCGTCGGCCAACTGGTCCTCGCTGAACACTTCATAAATGCCGCGTCCGCCGCCACCTCCCTCGGCCTTGAGCATGACCGGCAATCCTATTTCGGTGGCCACGACCTTTGCCTCTTCCACGGAGACGGCTCCCTCCGAGCCCGGCACCACCGGGATGCCCAGCTTCTGGGCCAGGATGCGTACCTGCACCTTGTTGCCCAAGAGCCGCATGGCTTCGGATGTGGGACCTATGAAAATAATTCCGGCAGCGGCGCATTTCAACGGGAAGGAATCGTCCTCGGAGGCAAAGCCCCATCCGGGATGGATGGCCGCCACGCCCCGGGCCTTGGCCAGAGAAATTATCTTGTCGATGTCAAGATACGCTCGCGAGTTCTCCCCGAGATGAAGGAGTTCCTGGGCGCCGGAGGTAAAAGGGGCGGTCTTGTCCACATCCGTGGCCGTGATCATGGGCACGGCATGGAAAACTTCCTTGATGGAGCGGACAATTCGTCTGGCGGGAATGCCGCGATTGGCGACAAGAATCTTCTTGCCCCTTAACTCCAGGGCCACTTCTTCAAAACTGCGGGAAAGCTGCGAACACATATATTTCTCCGTATGCGTTATATTTGACCTTCCAATCAGCCCTCGGGGCGCAGCGAACCGGAATGCACGATCCGCCTTTCGCCGCCGGTGAGAAGGACTATGCCTCCATCCGGAGCTATCCCCGCATACGTTCCGCAAACCGATGATCGATTGTCCGAAACGCGCACCAAGGTTCCGAGATAGGCTAGAACCGGCTCAATTAACTGGGAAAACTCCAGAGGGGTCGAATCAGAAAGTTCAGTACTATAACGGAGCCGACCCAAATCCACAAGCCGTAACCACAGGTCAAAAATGGTCATCCCGCGCAAATGCCCGCCGAGACTGGCCGCGACGCAGGCGTGATCGCGGCGCAGATCCGCATCCTCGGGGCATGAGGTGATGTTGATCCCTATCCCGGCCATGAGCACATCCCCTCTCTCCTCGATCAGGATTCCGCCGATCTTTCGACCGTGCAGCAGAATATCATTGGGCCATTTGAGCTGCACAGGCAGGCCGAGTTCTCCCAGCCCCAGGCAAACGGTCCAGCCGACCAGGACGGAGATCATGTTTTGCCAGGGAAGAGGGGGAACGGGCAGACGCCAGGCCGCGAAAAGATTGCCGGGCCGTGAAATCCAGGTCCGCCGCATTTGCCCCCTGCCGGCCCACTGCCGGGTGGACAGGACCGAATCCCACGGATCAAGCCCCCCCTGCCCTGCCAGGTGTGCGGCGACGTCAAGCACCGAAGAGCATGGCCCGCAGAGATAGACACGCTCGTCAGGACGAAGCGGGTCAAGCCCTCCCGCGCCAAGGATCGCGGACGCGTCATCATGCTCCGCGTGAAAGGCGTCCGTGACGCCGACGATATCAGGAGTCCAGAGAATAGGCATGGGCTTTTACCAATACGAATCGGATCAGGATTGGCCTTTTTGTTTTTTTTGCATGAGCAGGCGCTTGAGTTCGGATTTGTCTCCTGCTCGATACACCTGCGCGGGCTGGGAACGGACCGGGGTGGGACGAGGCGCCACAGGGCGCGGAGCCTCTTCGCTGGGGGGAGCCTGCTGGGCAACGGCAGCTGCCGGCGCAGGCGCAACCGGCCGTTCCATCGGCGCGGGCGCGACCGGAACCGGCTGCGGCGCGGGTGACGCGCCAGATGCCCCAACGGGCGCCGGGACAGCCCGTGGCGTTGGGCGTGGCGCGGCTACAGGCACCGGACGCGGCGCAGGGAGAGGCGGACGGACGACGGAGGCAGCCGTCCCCGCCAACGCCGGCACCGGTGTCTGCGCATAGGTGAAACCCGTGGGAGTCTGCGGGGAAGAGCCGGGGACAGGCTGATAAAAAATGGAGCGCATGTAGCGCTTGGCCTCGAACATGCCTGTCACGCCGGTCAGGGACTCGGTGGATCCGATGATCAGGGACCCGTCGGGTTCAAGCACGGAGGCAATCTTCTCGAAAACCATCTTCTTGTCTGCCGGGGTGAAATAAATCGCCACATTGCGGCAAAAAACTATGTCGAACTTGCCTAGCCCGGCAAACGGCTTCATCAGATTGAACTTCTTGAAGACGGCCATTGCCCGGATCTCGTCCCTGATCTTCCACCCGTCGCCCTGGAGGGTGAAGTATTTGTTCAGAGTCTGCAGCGGCAGGCCGCGTTCTATCTCGAATTTATTGTATTTCCCGTAGCTTGCCTTGGTCACGGCCTCATCGGAGATGTCAGTGCCGAGGATGGAAATCTGAAAATTGTTCAAGTTGCCCAGCGCTTCACGCAGGGCGATGGCGATGCTGTAGACTTCCTGTCCGGTGGAACAGGCTGCGCTCCAGATGCGCAAGGGGATGTTGCGGCCTGAGACCGATTTGGAGCGGGCGTCGATCAGGTCCGGCAGAATCTTGTGCTTGAAGACTTCAAAAGGAGACGCGTCACGAAAAAAAAGAGTTTCGTTGGTGGTGATGGCGTTGACGATCTCTTTTTCCATGTTTCCGCTGCGATCGGCCTTGGCCTTGGCATGCAGATCCAGATACGAGGCGCAGCCGTATTTTTGCATCATGGATTTGAGCCTGGTCTCGACCAGATAGGTCTTGGTCGAGTCCAGGGCCACTCCGCAAATGGAGTAGATGTATTTGGACAGGACGCTGAACTCGTCAGCGGTGATGGTCGTCATTTTGCCGCCACTGTTGGTATTGGCACAGCTATCTCACCGTGCGGATGATCTCCGAGGCGATCATCTGCAAAGGTGAAACCACATCCACGACACCGGCCTCGGCTGCGATCTTGGGCATGCCGTAGACCACGCAGGACTCCTCGTCCTGACCGATGGTCACGGCCCCGAAGCTTTTCAGCACCTTCAGGCCCAGGGTCCCGTCGCCACCCATGCCCGTCATGATGACGCCGGTGGACAAGGCACCGTACTCGCGGGCCACGAAGCGGAACATGTAGTCCACAGAGGGCTTGCAGTTGTTTTCAGGCGGATCGTCAGTGACCTGGATGATCTTGGTCCCGCCCGGGCCCGATGCCACGCGCATGTGCCTGCCGCCGGGAGCGATGTAGATCACGTCCGGACGCACGATCTCGTTGTGCTCGGCTTCCCGGACCTCGTACTGACACTTGGAGTCCAGGCTCTCGGCCAGGGATTTGGTGAAAACAGGCGGCATGTGCTGGACCACGAAGATGGGTACCCCAAGTTTCGGGAGCTGCGGCAGCATCTTGGTCAGGGCGTTGGGTCCGCCGGTGGAGATGCCGATGGCCACGGCCTTCGACTTGCCTGTCCGCCGGGACGAAGCCAGCACTGTCGGTGCGGGCGGAACTGACGATACTGGCGCGGCCGCAGTCACGGGGCGGTGTCTTTGCTTGAGCAGGGACCGAAGCTCAAGCCGCTTGGCAAAGGCTTTCACCCTCGGCCCGATGGCGTTGCGGAGCAACTGCACATTTTCCTGCATGACATCGGCGTCAGGCTTGGCAATAAAATCGAAGGCCCCGAGCTCCAGGGCCCGCATGGTGATATCACTGCCGCGCTTGGTCAGAGTGGAGAGCATGATCACGCCCACATCAGGGTAGCTTTTCTGGATCTCCTGCAGGGTTTCCAGACCGTTCATGATCGGCATTTCCACATCCAGCGTGATCAGGTCCGGCTTCAAGGACGCAATACGGGTCAAAGCGATCTTGCCGTTATTGGCGGTGCCGACCACTTCAATCCCGGGCATCTCGGCGAGAATGTCGCCCACCACCTTGCGATACATGATGGTATCGTCCACAACCAGAACGCGCAGATTCATCCAGACTCCTTGAAATAAAAGACTTAATCGTCAGAAAGCACTTCACCGACATCGAGCACGGCGATAAGATCCCGGGCGGACTTGAGCACGCCCCGAAAATACTTGCCCTTGAGGCCCTTGATGTTGGAAGGCGTCGGCTCCACGTCTTCCCATTTGGATGTGACCACGTCGGTTATGCGGTCGACCAGCAGGCCGATGTTTTCATCACGGGAATTGACGATGATGATGCGGCTGGTCTCCGTGGTTTTCGACGGCGCCAGGCCAAGCTTGCGCCCCAGATCGATAATGGTCACGATCCTGCCGCGCAGGTTCATGATGCCAAGCACATAGGACGGAGCCTGCGGCACCTTGGTCATCTCCATCTGTCTGTTCATCTCCTGAATGAGATTGATGTCAATCCCGCACAGGGCCGAACCTACGTAAAAGCAGGACAGCTGCAAGGCACCCGTCTTTTCTTTGGCCTGCTGTTTCATGCACTTCTCCTTGATAGAGCTCTAGGCATCACTGGTACACCGTACACGCTTTAGAAAGATTCCCTGGCTCGCGGGTTCCGGGGGATCGCCCACACCCGCGACCATCAGGAGGCGTAACGCTTCAGCCACTCGTAGATGGACTGCAGGAGGCGCTCCTTGTCCAGCTTTACCTGATAATCGTCAATGCCCACGGCCTTGCCTTTAGCCACATCCTCATCCCCGGCCAAGGACGTCAGGGCCACTATGGGCATCATGGAAAAACGCTTGTCCTGACGGATGAGCCGGGCAAGTTCGAATCCGTCCATATTCGGCATCTCGATATCCGTGACCACGAGGTCAAATTTGTCGGGTTCTGCGTCGAGCATGTTCCAGGCGACCAGTCCGTCCTCGGCCACATCGACCTGATACCCGTCATCCTCGATGAACTTTCTGACCTGGTTGCGGAAAAAATCCGAATCCTCGACCAGGAGCAGATGCGGCACCCCGACCTCGCCGGCGTCATCGGCGATCTCTATGCTGCCGCGCACGGCGAACCAGTCGGGCTGGACAGTCTGGATGAGCTCGTAAATATCGACGATGAGGGTCGTGTTATCACCAATGACCGCCGAACCGCTGATGCCGGGCTGCTTCAAGGTGAAACTGTCGAGGTTCACCCGCGCCTCGATGGCGTCCACCGGCGGCTTGGCCAGCAGGCCTATCTCATGACCGGCCATGAGGAAGACGATGACGATGAGTTCGCCCGTGAGGTCGAGCAGGCCCACGTTGGTTGCCTGATCCAGGGAGAAGACGGGCAGGGTTCCGCCCCGGTATTTGATGACCCGGCGTCCGCCGACCTCTTCGATCTCCGCGGCGTCGATGAGCTCCACCCGGGCCACAAGGTCAAGAGGCACGGCGCAGTATTCCTGCGGCGTATTGCGGAAGACGAAGAGGGAGAGTTTTTCCGGGCCGGTGACGGCCTCGGCTTCCTTGGTCACCTGCTGCTTCTCGCGGGACACGCTCAGGCTCAGGTCACCCAGGCGGCCAAGGCCGGCCACGTCGAGGATCAGCGCGACATGTCCGTCACCCATGATGGTCGCGCCCGCATAGCCCTGACACTCCTTGAAATGGCGTCCCAACGGCTTGACCACGATCTCCACCGAGTCGTGGAGCTGGTCGACCACCAGTCCGTAACGGAACTGTCCGGCCGAAACCACGACGAGGTTGACGTCGGCCGAAATGCATCCGGCCTCCTGGACTTCATCAAGTCTTTTCTCGCCGCGCAAAATCTCGCCGACCATCTTCGACGCCTCGCAGGAGTTGTCGTCAAGGCCGAGCACATTGGAAAGATAGAGAAGCGGGATGAGCTCCCCGCGCAGCAGCAGCACCTCGGCGTCACCCACCAGTTCCACCCGCTCCGTGATCTGGTCGACGGGGATGCGCAGCAGCTCGTCGACATTGACCTGCGGGATGGCGTAACGCTCCTGGCCCACGGAGACCAGGAGGCTGGGGATGATGGCCAGGGTCAGCGGCAGCTTGATGCGGATGGTCGTGCCCTTGCCCCGCTCGGTCTCGATGTCGACCTGGCCTCCAAGCTGGTCCAGGTTGGACTTGACCACGTCCATGCCCACGCCGCGCCCGGAAACATCCGTGACCTGTTCGGCCGTGGACAGGCCGGGCAGGAAAATCAGGTTGGCCTTTTCCTTGTCGGACATGGACTTGGCCTGATCCGGCGTGATGAGGCCCCGGCTCAAGGCCTTGGCCACGATCTTGTCGGTGTCGAGCCCCCCGCCGTCATCGACGATCTCAATGATGACCTGTCCCGCCTCGTGGTAAGCCTTGAGCACGATGGTGCCCAGCGCCGGCTTGCCGGCTCTGGCGCGCACGTCGGGCATCTCGATGCCGTGATCCGCGGAGTTGCGCACCAGATGGGTCAGCGGGTCGCCCAAGCCTTCGATGATGGTCTTATCGAGCTCGACATCGTTGCCTTCCAGCTGCAGGTCGATCTCCTTGCCCAAGGTGCGGGCCAGGTCCCGGACCACGCGCGGGAATTTGTTGAAAATATTGCCCACGGTCTGCATGCGGGTCAGCATGATGGTTTCCTGCAGCTCGGACGTGACCAGATCGATACGCTGTCCGGCCACCTCGATCTGGTGGATGGCATTCGAGGAAATGGCCTGCATGAGCTGATTGCGACTTAAGACCAGCTCCCCGGCCAGGTTCATCAGGTCCTCCAGCAGGCTGACATGCACGCGCAGGGAGTCGGGCTGGCTGATGGCGGATTTGGGCGCTCTGGGATCGGCCTTGCGGCTTGCATCGTCATCTGCCACGGGCTGCGGCGCAGGTTGCGGGGCCGGGGCCGGCGCGACGGGGGCGGCAGGAGCCGGAACCGAAGGCACAGAGTCCTTGGAGGGCGAGCTTAAGGACGAGGTCAGCGTCTCCCTGCTGAAAAGCTCGGAGATCAGGGAGTCCGTCCGGTCTTCAGCGGGGGTTTGCGGGGTCTGATCCAGAAGCTCCTGGGCAAAATCGGCCGCCGGAGCCTTGGGGTCGGAGGGCAGGTCGATGCTCAGCGTCGTGATGAACTCGCCTCCAAGATCCAGGAGCGCGGGCATGATGTCGTCCTCGATGATGGAGCCGAAAAGGACGAAAAAGGGAATGCGATTGGAAAAGTCGTCATCCTCCAGGGTGCCGACCGCCTCGAAATCGACTTTCAGATCAAGAATCACTCCGGTAGAGTCCATGCCTTTCAGGATGTCGAAGATGGTCTTGTTCTTACGCTGCACGTCATGGATCAGGTCGAATTCGAGAAGGTAGAGATTCTTCCCCCCCTTCTTGTTCTGGAGCAGATCAAACTCCGCGACCTCGAAGACGACGCGGCCCCGGCGATCCTTGACCTCGACCAGGCGATCCACGGAAGCCTTCTCCTCGCCCTCCAGATTGGCCGAAGCCGCCGCCGTCAGGGCCGCGACATGATCGTCGATGTATGCGTCGTTGCTCTCGGCCACATTGGAGATCAGATCGCGCAGCTTGTCGAAGGCCAAAAGGACGATGTTGACCACTTCCGGCTCAGGCACAAGCTCGCGGTTGCGGACCATGTCCAGAATGTTCTCGATCTTGTGCCCGAGGTCCTTGATTTTGGTCAGTCCCAGAAATCCCGCGCCACCCTTGATGGAATGCGCCGCGCGAAAGACCTTGTTGACCAACTCCACATCGATATCGGCGCCGGCCTGTTCAATGGCCAACAAATCGTTCTCGATATCTCCGAGGTGTTCAGCTGCTTCTTCCACGTACATTTGGAGAGTTTCGTCATCCATCATCATTGTGCGAACTCCATGTCGATTTCAATTTATGAGGCCTTCTTGCGCACCCACAGGCACCGTTCCCAAGTGCCGAGCCGTCCGCCGGCACTGTTGCTCTTAAAAACGCCATCGGGACAATTTGATCATTCGCCCCATTGCTCCGCCGTCAAAACCTGCTGCAATGCCCATCGGCCTTAATGGCGAGCATTCTCCGTCTGGCCGCGTCACGAATCCAGGTTCAAATGTTGGTCAAGACGCATCGATTTGAAAAGTTTGAGTATATTTTCGGAAGCGTTGGCAATGATCAGCTTCCCGCCTTTTTTCTTCATGGAGTTATGGGTTGCGATGATCACTCCGATGCCGATGGAGTCCATCATCCCCGTCCCGGCCAGATCAAGGCGCAGCTCTGTCGGCGATTCAGCCAACAACGAGGCCAGCTCCTGCTTGAACTGCGGGACCATGGAGGACACAAGGTCCTGGCCCGGAGTGATGGTGACACTGTTCCCTTCGCGGACGATAGCAGACATAGGCAACTCCTTGAAACAAAAATCATGGCTGGGAGGATCTTCTTACACAGGGGTCCGTACGATATCAATCTACATCACTGACAAAAATTTGCAACAAATTCTGATCGTTGCCCCTGATTTTTCGCATTTGTGAGCGGGGCGGCCTCAATATTGTCATACACAGCAGACATAAAAGACGTTTTTTGGCGGACAAAGAATATCCGCTTTATCCTTGTCAACATTATGAATTTCTGGAAAATATAAAAAGTCTTGCCGTTGACAGTCGAAAAAACGTAAACGCACCATAACCATTACCCAATGCAAAATGCTCCGATGAACTCCACCCACCCTGCGCCAACCGCCAACTCTCCCACTCCGGCCAGCATTCTTCTGGTCGAAGACAACGCCATTGTTGCCTTCGACATGCAACAGCGCCTGCAAAAACTCGGTTACCAGGTCCAGGGCATCATCGCCTCCGGCGAAGAGGCCATAGCGGCCGTATCCAGGCAAGCCCCGTCGCTCATCCTCATGGATATTTTTCTCGACGGAGGCATCGACGGCATCGAGGCGGCCAAGGCCATCCTCGAAAACACGCAGATTCCCATCATCTACCTGACCGGGCATGACGACGAAGAAACCCTGAACCGGGCCAAGATCACGGAAACCTTCGGCTACATCATCAAACCCGCGGAATCCCGGGACCTGCACGTAGCCATCGAGATCGCCCTCTACAAACACGCCGCCGCGCAGGCGCTGCAGAAAAGCGAACAGCAGTACAGGCTTCTTTTCGACTCCATGCTGAACGGCTTCGCCCTGCACGAGGTCGTGACCGACGACAAGGGAAAACCCAGGGATCTTCTTTTTCTCGATGTCAACCCGGCCTTTGCCAGCTTTTTCGACCTGCCCGCGAAAGACATTATCGGACGCAGCCTGCGTCAGCTCTCGGAGAAAGTCGAACCGTACTGGATCGACATCCTCGCCAAGACCGCCCTGACCCGCGAGTCCATCCGTTTCGACAGCTTCGCGGGATTTGTGGACAAGCATTTCTCCGTGGTCGCTTTTAGTCCCCAGCCTCGCCAGGTGGCCGCCATATTCGAGGACACCACCAGACGCAAGGATGCCGAAAAGCATCTGCAGCACCGAACCTTCCATGACGCCCTGACCAACCTGCCCAACCGCGCCCTCTGCCTGGACCGCATCCAGCAGGCCATGGAACGCAGCCAGGTGCGCGACGACTACCTTTTTGCCGTCGTGCAGATCGACATCGACCGTTTCAAGGACGTCAACGACAGCCTCGGGCATCTCGTCGGCGACCAGCTGCTCCAGTCCGTCGGACACGTCCTGCTCGATACCGTATCAGCCGTGGACACGGTAGCGCGCCTCGGCGACGATGAATTCGTGGTGCTGCTGGAGGAATTGCCCTCCAAAAAAACGGGCACGGCCACCATAAAGAAAATCAAGTCCGCGCTGAACCGCACCCTGGACATCGAGCACCACTCCATCCACATCAGCGCATGTTTAGGAGCGCTCTTCGGCCCCAACGAATGCACTTCACCCGAAAACTTTCTGCAGGGAGCCAACATCGCCCTGCGACACGCTCAGGAACAAGGACTCGATCAGCTCCGGTTTTACGCGCCGGAGATGCAGGACAAGGCCATCAAGAAACTGGATACGGAAACACGACTGCGCAACGCCATCAGCGAAAACGAGTTCTTCCTCGCCCTGCAACCGATTTTCTCCATTACCCAGAACGCGACCTTGAGCGGTTTTGAAGCCCTGCTGCGCTGGAAGCCCAAGCACAGGGGCTGGGTCCCCCCCAGCGAATTCATCCCCATCGCCGAACAGACCGGGCTCATCCTGCCCATTGGGCAATGGGTCCTGGAGCAGTCGTGCAAGGTGCTTCACTCCTGGGCCGAAAAATACCCGGGAAATACGCTCAGCGTGTCCGTCAACCTGTCCGCCCGCCAATTCTCCGACCCCGACCTGGTGCACAACCTGTTCAGCTGCATCCGCCACAACCGGATCAATCCCACGCAGCTCAAGCTCGAGATCACCGAAAGCGACGTCATGACCAACCCCGAGGCCACGATCCAGAAGCTTCGAATCATGAAGGAGCTTGGCCTGGCCATTCTGGTCGATGATTTCGGCACGGGGTATTCGTCCATGAGCTACCTGCAGAGATTTCCCATCGACACGCTCAAAATCGACCGCAGCTTCGTGACCCAGCTGGACAAGCACGCCAACCGCGTCATCGTGCGCACCATCATCAACCTGGCCCACAACCTGGGCCTGTCCGTGGTCGCCGAGGGCATCGAGACCGAGGCCCAGTGCCTCACGCTGCAGGAGATGGGCTGCGAGTATGCCCAGGGGTTCCATTTTTCAAGGCCGATCCTGCTCGATGAAATCGACGACTTCATCAGCCGGCATCTGAAAAAATAAAGGCGCTCCCGTCATGCAACGGCAGCGCCCCTCTTTCGTGTCACCGGGCCCAAAGAAACGGATTATCCCTTGGCCAGGATGCTCTTGGCCGGAATAAGACCCGTGGCCGCGGCCGAGACGATATTGCCGGCCACTCCCGGTCCGTCACCGGCCACGTAGAGTCCTTCTATGGCCGTCTCAAGATTCTCGTCGCATTCCACCTGCGTGGCGAAGAACTTGATCTCCGGCGCGTACAGCAGCGTCTCGTCGTTGGCCACGCCCGGCACGACCTGATTGAGCTTTTCAAGCCCCTCCACCAGATTGGTCAGGATGCGTTCCGGCAGGGCCATGGCGATGTCGCCGCACACGACTTTTTTGAGCGTGGGCTCGATGTAGCTGTTGCGGATGCGGTTCCAGGTGGACCGCCGGCCGCGCTTCAGGTCGCCGAAGCGCTGCAGGATGGGCTTGCCGCCGCCGATAAGGGTCGCCAGGCGGCCGATGGACTCGCCGTAAGCCTGATTGTCGGTCACAGGCTCGTTCAGGACCACCTTGGACAGAAAGGCGAAGTTGGTGTTCTCGCTCTTCTTGTCCATGTAGGCGTGGCCGTTGACGCAGACGAAATCCTGATAGTTTTCCTGGGCGATGAAACCGCCGTAGTTGGTGCAGAAGGTCCGGGTCAGGTCGTCGTACTTGGCGGTGCGGATGAAAAAGGTCGGGTCGTAGATGATGGAGCACAGGTCCTGCATGATCTCGTTGTGCACTTCCACGCGCACGCCGACCTCGATGCCGCGCTGGGTCACGGCCAGGCCGTGACGCTGCACGAGCTGTCCGACCCACTCCGCCCCGACCCTGCCCGGCGCCAGGATGACGTTGTCCGCCAGATACTCGCCCTTGGCCGTGGTCACGCCGCGCACCCGGCCATCCGTCACCAGGATGTCGACCACCTCCTCCTTGGTGCGCACGGTCACGCCCTTAGACTTGATGTACTCGACCATGCCGGTGATGTGACCGGGCAGGTTGTCGCTGCCGAGGTGCTTCTGCTTGATGACCAGAAGATCGATGCCGAACTTGCGCGCTTCCTTGCGGATGGAACGGGCCTCGTCGATATTGGTCGGATAGACTTTGCCGTCCATGTTGAAACGGTTGAAGATGCCTTCCGTTTCGTCGATAAGCGCGGTGGCCTTGCCCAGACTCATGAACTGGGTCAGATCGGTCTTGCCCAGCTTGGGTATGAAGTTGAGCTTGCCGTCGGAAAAAAGCCCGGCCCCGCCCATGCCCGAAAGAATGTTGCAGGGCTTGCAGTGGATGCAATCCTGCTCGCCGGTCATGGGACAGTTGCGGACCAGGGAATCACGCCCCTTCTCGATAAGAAGCACATCAAGGCTCGCCTGCTCGGCCAAGTGGAAGGCCGCGAACAAACCTGCCGGACCGCCGCCGACAATGATCACGTCATGGACTTTCTTGGGCATATCTATTTTCCTTCGACTTTCTTCTTGCGCGCGGACATGGTGTGCCGCTTCTGGGCCGAAAGCTCGATCTTGCGCAGACGGATGTTCTGCGGAGTCACTTCGACCATCTCGTCGTCACGAATGAAGTTAAGCGCCATCTCAAGCGTCATGGGCAGAACGGGGGTGAGAATGATGGCTTCATCCTTGCCCGAGGCGCGCATGTTGGTCAGCTTCTTTTCCTTGCAGGGGTTGATGTCGATGTCGTTGTCGCGGTTGTGCTCGCCGACGATCATGCCCTCGTACACCGCATCGCCCGGGCGCACGAACATCCGGCCGCGCGGCTCCAGGTTGAAGAGCGCGTACGGCACAGCCTGGCCCTGTCTGTCGCAGACCAGGGAGCCGGAAAAACGTGTCGGAAAATCACCCCGGTACTCGCCGTATCCGTCGAACAGGGAGTTCATGATGCCCGTGCCCTTGGTGTCGGTCAAAAATTCGTCCCGGTAGCCGATGAGCGCGCGCGACGGCACGGAAAATTCCATGCGCACGCGACCGCTGCCGTTGTTGACCAGATTGAGGAGCTTGCCGCGGCGGATGGACAGTTTCTCCGTGACCACGCCCATGAAGGACTCGTCGCAGTCCACGTAGACGTGCTCCAAGGGCTCAAGGAGCTTGCCGCCATCCTTCTTGTAGATGACCTCGGGCCGGCCGACGCCAAGCTCGAAGCCTTCGCGGCGCATGGTCTCGATGATGATGGCCAACTGGAATTCGCCGCGCCCCTTGACGACCATGGAGTCCTTATCCTCGCTCTCCTCGACCTGGATGGCCACGTTGGTCAGGGCCTCTTTTTCAAGACGGTCCTTGATCTTGCGCGACTGCACGATCTTACCCTCGCGACCGGCAAAGGGCGAGGTGTTGATGGTGAAGCGCATGGACACGGTAGGCTCGTCCACGTCGATGCGCTTCAGACGCACCGGGCTCTCTTTGAGGCAGATGGTGTCGCCGATGCCGACCTTGTTCAATCCCGCCATGACCACGATGTCACCCATCTCGACGGCGGCCTGATCCTTGAGCTGCATGCCCTCGTAGGCCTGCACCTTGGTCGGGCGGAAGGAGTACTGATCGTTTTCGCCGATGCACAGCAGATCGGCCTTTTCCTGAAGCAGGCCGGCCTTGATCTTGCCGATGACCAGACGGCCGAGGTAGTCGGAATACCCCAGGTCGGAAACAAGCATCTGAAACGGCGCGGCGGGATCGAAGCGAGGGCCGGGAATGCGTTCCAGAATGAGGTCGAACAGGCAGGACAGATCCGTGCCCGGTTCCTCAAGCACCGGAGAAGCCACGCCGTCGCGGCCGATGGCGTAGAGCACAGGAAATTCAAGCTGGTCCTCGTCAGCGCCAAGGTCGATGAACAGGTCGTAGACCTCGTCCAGCACTTCCTGCGGCCGGGCATCGGCGCGGTCGATCTTGTTGACCACGACCAGGATGGGCAGGCTCGCGTCCAGCGCTTTTTTCAGCACGAAACGGGTCTGGGGCAGCGGGCCTTCGGAGGAGTCCACCAGCAGGACCGCGCCGTCGACCATGGACAGGGCGCGTTCCACTTCCCCGCCAAAGTCGGCATGGCCGGGGGTGTCGACGATATTGATCTTCACGCCCTTCCAGCGCACGGAACAATTCTTGGCCGCGATGGTGATGCCGCGTTCGCGTTCCAGATCCATGGAATCCATGATGCGGTCATCCACGGCCTGGTTGTCCCGGAACACTCCGGACTGTCGGAACATGACGTCCACCAGGGTGGTCTTGCCATGGTCAACGTGAGCTATGATAGCGATATTTCTGATATTGTCATTATTCTGCATGGTGGGCATATTTTCCTCGTAGAGCATAAAAAACGGCTTCCTTAACTGAAGCCGATGTGGAGCGGTCGCACGGCGCACAACACACGGCGCACGACACTATTTTTCCATTACGCGCACCTTTCGTGCGACGTCAAGAAGGAAAGAAACGAAAAAAGCGGATCTTTATTTAGGGCGCAAGTCCGGAAAGGCGGCCGTTTAAGGCAGCTAGCGGCAAGAGAAAAGCCTTGAAGCCTATTTGAATGTCCCGCAGCGCATGTTGCGAATGGCGTCCTTGAACTGGATTTCGGCAGTGCAAGGCTTCATGAGTTTCTGGACATAACCCAGGCCAAAGGTCGGATGATCAATGACATCGCCGATCTGAAACGTACGCTCCATGCTGTAGGTCAAGGGCTTGGCGCAAGGGGTGACCAGCTTTTCCCACTGCTCGGCCAGAGCCAGGGCCTGCTTGGTGGAGGCCAGGGCAGCCTTCTTGGGGCGCGGGGTGGCGGGCTTCTTGACCTTGGGCTCGGCAGTAGGAGACACGTAGGCGTGACGTGCGTTACAAACCTTGCACTCGACCTTGGCGATCTTCTCACCGGACATGACGACCACGTGATGGTCGGTCACGGTCTTGCATTTCTTGCATTGAGATTCGACGGAACTGCCTGCTTGTATTTGATTTTCTGTCATAATCGATCCTTTAAAGTAACGTTGCGGGAAAAAAAAGCCACAAGGGAAAGTCCTTGTGGCATGTTCTCTATTAAAGCACCCTACCCCCTTCCCGTGCGCGAGGCAATGGGCGAGTTTTGCCATTTTGTCATACAAGGTCAGTTGCGGTATTCGGACCGTTGACACCGCGCGTCTCACCGCGCATTGTGCCCGCTTCTCAGGGCGGGGTGCAATTCCCCACCGGCGGTGTCCCGTTTTTTGGCGGGGAGCCCGCGAGCGCTTCCGGGGGTCCGGAAGGTCAGCAGATCCGGTGAGAAGCCGGAGCCGACGGTGACAGTCCGGATGAAAGAGAAGACGGCCGCCGTTCACGGGCGTGAACGGTTTTTTGCCGCGCCCTGATTCACGCTCAATTCCAAGGAGAACCACCGTGAATCAGACTTCAGAGAATTTCGAGAACACCCCTCCCCGCGTCCGGGTCGAACGCGCCCTTGCGGCCTTGCAACAAGGCCGGGGGGTGCTGGTCACCGACAACGAAAACCGCGAAAACGAAGGCGACCTGATCTTCGCCGCCGAGTCCCTGACCACGGCCCAGATGGCCATGCTCATCCGTGAATGCAGCGGCATCGTCTGCCTCTGCCTGCCCGAGGACAAGGCGCGCGCCCTGGAGCTGCCGCCCATGGTCCACAACAATTCCAGCCGTTACCAGACCGCGTTCACCGTTTCCATCGAGGCCGCCACGGGCGTGACCACCGGCGTGTCCGCCGCCGACCGCGTGCGCACGGTGCAGGCCGCCATCGCCGATGACGCCCGGCCGGGGGATCTGCACCGGCCCGGACACATCTTCCCGCTCAGGGCCCGGCCCGGAGGAGTGCTGGAACGCGAGGGGCACACCGAGGCCACCGTGGACCTCATGCGCCTGGCAGGCCTCAAGCCCTGCGGCGTCTTGTGCGAAGTGACCAACGAAGACGGCACCATGGCCCGCATGCCCCAGATTCAGGAATTCGGAAAACGCCACGACCTGCCCGTTGTGACCATCGACGACATCAAGGAATATATCCTGGCCTCGGCGCAGGCCGCGATCTAGACCGCGATCGGCCATAAGGCGCGGCGCATCCCCTGACCGGGACGCGCCGCGCCTTCCCCGCAATTCCCGACTGGACTTTTGCCGCGCGTCTTTGTAGCCGCACCCCCATGACACCCGCCATAAACGCCGCCAAAAAAGCGAAAATCGACATTGTCGTGCGCGAATACGCACATGATCCCGCATGCGCCTCCTATGGCCTTGAAGCCGCCGAAAAGCTCGGCGTCGATCCGGAGCGCGTCTTCAAGACCCTGGTCGCAGACCTCGGCGGGGAACTGGTGGTGGCCGTCATCCCGGTGGAGGCGATGCTCGGCCTCAAGCACTTGGCCAAGGCCGCCGGGGCCAAGAAGGCGGCCATGGCCGACAAGTCCCTGGTGGAACGGACCACGGGGTACGTTCTGGGCGGGGTCAGCCCTTTGGGGCAGAAAAAGCGGCTGCGCACCTTCGTCGACGCCTCGGCCACCGCTCATGCGACCATCCTGGTCAGCGGCGGCCGTCGCGGCCTGGACATTGAAATCGCCCCGGCGGATCTGGCCCGTATGACCGGGGGCGGTTTTGCCCGGCTCACGCAATAGCCCCATCGCTCCTGCATTCGCGACGCATGTCCGCGTCATGGCCTCGCATGCGTAACCGCCACGGGTGCCCGCTCCGATGCGTTACGCAATTTTGTCTTACATTCGCAGCGCTTGACATGATTCCCGATCTCGGGCTTAAAGTCCGAGCGTTCAGCACCCCGTAACGCAAGATCATGCAGAGGCGTCATGGCTCATATACACGGCAGCGCGGTTCACAGTAGCATCACCCGGGCCAGCGCCCGGCGCAAAGACATCCTGCTGCGCCTTGTCCTGCCCCTGCTTTTCGTCCTGATGCTGGCGGCGGCAGGCCTGTATGCGTTCAACCAAAACCAGCCATGGATCACCGCCTTCTTTGCCGTGTTCTTCATAGCGGCCATCCTGCGTTTCGAAGAGCTTGGCCTGACCCTTTCGCACTATCTCTCGCATTCACAGACAAACGCCCGGGCAGCCCAGATCGTCAACAAAGCGTTGCGGCAACTCCCCGACGAGTACCATGTCTTCCATAATTTGCATTTCGAAGGCACCCAGCTCGACCACGCCGTCATCGGCCCGAACGGGCTCTTCCTGATCAAGACCAGAAGCCATCTCGGGAATATCACGGCCACGGGCGAGTCTCTGCGCCTCAACGGATGGCCATTCCTACTGGACATGCTGACCCATTGCTGGAACCAGACCCAAAAACTGACCAAACACTTGGATTTACAGTACACAGGCGGAGTGCGCCCCTGTCCGGTGCTGTGCTTCAGCCGGGCCAGCGTCGGGATTACAGGCCCTGTTCGCGCAGCGCTGGTTGTCGAGGCCGGAAACCTGGTGCAGGCCATCCTGGCCCACGACGACCCACTGCCTGCGGACAAGATCCATGTGCTGATCGAAAAATTGTCTGCATTGGTAAGCTCCCAAACCGGGCCGCGACTCAGCGCTACAGGCGGACTCCACAACGACTCCGATATGTCTCGCCCGCAGCCGAACTCAAATCGCCCTATTTGCACCAGGTGCGGCCACCAGCCAAGCCTGGAAGAATTTGAGCTCTTTTCCGGCGAATGCCCCAAATGCGGCCGACTCTATTCCTTTATTCCGGATGAGTCCGAGGCCGCACCAGCGGACCAACCCCATAAGATTCTTTGGAAACCGAGCATCCCGCAACTTGCGGTGACTGTTTTACTCATTGCCGGCTACACGGGATACATTGCCCACAGACAAGGCCTCTTGAGGATGGAACATATGTTCATCCAAACAGGGCAGACAGCCGGTGCCGAACCCGAAGCCTCCGTAGCACCCGCACCAGCTGCAAGAAATGCCGCTGATTCCCCCGCCCCCATGGTGGGGCAACCCAAAAATAGCGGCAATCATACCAGTCCTGCGCTAAAGGACATCTTGCCGTCAGTCGAGGCGTCCAGGGCCGACGCGATCGAAGGCGAACCCGCGTCCCCGGTCTTCTCCCAGTCCAATGACGATGCGGCATCCACGCCTGAACCGGAACCCGAAGCAAACTCCTCCGCCACCGCGGCAGCGCATTTGGATGTGAATGCCACATCCCCGGATACGGATGCGCATTCCGGTGAAAAACACCAGGACGCGCCATCGCCCACTGCGACACTCCCCAAGCCTAAAGCCGAAGTCGCGGGCAAAAGCCTTCCCCAAAGCACGAAAGAGTCGTTCGATCAGGGCAGGCTCGTCGTCACCTCTCCGCGCCCCCTTGTCTTGTGGTTCAAAAACCAGCAGACTTGTAAGGAGTTCGGCCCCTTCGAGATAAAGGGCAAGAGCGTGCGGGACATTGTCCTGCCCAAGGGCTTCTACAGCGTGGTGTATCTGGAAAGTGGAAAACGCAGGCACACGACCATGAGCTTTCTGAGCGATCAGGGGCAACTCGATTTCTAACCCCGCGCCCATGCGCGGCCTTTGGCAACGATACAAAAGGTGCGGTCACGCCCGGCGTGAAACAAAAAAAAACCGCGTCACGAAAAGCTCTCGCTTTACCGTGACGCGGTTTTTTTCGCAGTTATGCGCTGGATGTTAGATGATTTTCTGCCGGATCTTGGTGACCACGATCTCGGCCACGATGACCACGGCAAAGATGCACAGGAGGATGAGCGAGACCTGGGTCCAGCGGAACAGGTCGATGGCCGTATCCAGGGCCATTCCGATTCCGCCGGCGCCGACCAGGCCGATGACCGCCGACTCGCGCACGTTGATGTCCCACCGAAACAGGGTGATGCCCCAGAAGGCCGGGGAAACCTGAGGCCAGTAGGCTTTCAGGAAGATGCTCGGCCACGGCGCTCCCGCCGCCTTCAGGGCCTCCACCGGCCCCTTGTTGCATTCCTCCAGGGCCTCGCCCAGAAGCTTGCCGCAAAAGCCGATGGACCTGAATCCGATGGCGATCGTTCCGGCCAGGGCGCCGGGGCCGAAGACCGCCACGAACAGGATCGCCCAGACCAGCGTGTTCACCGAACGCGAGGACACGAGGATCAGCCTGGCCAGCCAGTTCAGGGCAGGGACGGGGGTAATGTTCTTGGCCGCCAGCAGCGCCACGGGCAGGGACATCACCAGCGCCAGAATCGTTCCCATGCCCGCGATGTGCATGCTCTCAACCAATGCCTCGTGCACGCCGTCCGGATAATAGGCATAGTCCGGCGGCCACATCCTTTCGAACATGTCCGCCATCTGGGTCGGGGCGTCGTACAGGAATTCGGGGACGATCTGGACCGTGCGCATGGACACGACCAGGGCGATGACCGCAGCCAGATAGATGGTGAACCGCGCCAGGCGCTGGGCCGGGGTAAAGCGTTCCCAGATGCGACTAGTCATTGAACACCGCCTTGACTATGGATGCGAGATACTCGCCGAGCATGACGAGGACAATGATGGAGATGAGAATGGCGGCCAGGAAATCGTAATCGAAACGCTGGAAGGCCGCGAACAGGGTGCCGCCGATGCCGCCCGCGCCGACGATGCCGACCATGGTCGAATTGCGGATGTTCGCGTCGAACTGGTAGGTTGCGAAGCCGATGAAACGGTTCAGCACCTGCGGCAGCACGGCATACAGGATGACGCTCATGAACGGGGCTCCGGCCGCCCGGCAGGCCTCCACCGGCTTGAGGGAAATCTCCTCGATGGCCTCGGCGAAGAGCTTGCCGATAAACCCGATGGACGCGAAAACCAGGGTCAGGATGCCCGCCAGAGGGCCGAATCCCACCGCCTTCACGAACAGGATGGCAAAGATGACCGGATGGAACGAGCGACAGATCGCAATGACAATCCGGGCCGGCCAGGTCGCCCAGGTCGGCATCAGGTTGCGCGACGCGGCCAGGCCGATGGGCAGGGAAAGCGCCACGCCGAAAGCCGAGGCAATCACCGCGATTTCAAGTGTCTCCAGAAGGTTGCCCAGCAACAGCTTCCAGCGCTCGAAATTGGGCGGAATCATGCTGCCCAGGAATTTTGCGCCATTCTCAAGGCCGATCACAAAACGGTCCCAGGTGATGTCCAGAGACCAGAATGCGATCACGCAATACCCGATCACGGCGAGCCACCCCAGCCGCGCAAGCCAATTGGGCTTGAAGGCTCTTCTGGTGATGGCCGCGCTCATGACAACCAGTCCTCGCCGCCGTAGATCTCTTTGAGATGCGCGTCGGTCAGATCCGCAGGCGGACCATCGAACACGATGCTCCCCAGCGACATGCCGATGACCCGGTCCGCAAAGCGTTTGGCCAGATTCACGTCATGAATGTTGATCAGCACCGGGATGTCGTGCGCCTTGGAGAAATCGTTCAAAAGGCCCATGATCTCGACGGAGGTTTTGGGATCAAGGGACGAGGTGGGCTCATCGGCCATGATCACGTCCGGGTTCTGCATCACGGCCCGGGCAATGCCCACGCGCTGGCGCTGCCCGCCGGACAGGGCGTCGGCCCGCTCCGTGGCGAACTCGCTCAACCCGACCATGTCGATGAGCTCGAAAGCCCGGTCGATGTCGTGCGGCTCGAACTTGCGCAGCCAGGCCCGCCAGACCGGCACGAACCCGAGCCGGCCGCAGAGCACGTTTTCGATGACCGAGAGGCGCTCCACCAGATTGAATTCCTGAAAGACCATGCCCACATGGTGCCGGGCCAGACGCAGGTCCTTGCCCGAGAGCCGCGTGATTTCGTGTCCGGCCACGGTGATGGTGCCGCTGGTCGGGTCGATGAGGCGGTTGATGCAGCGCAGGAGCGTGCTCTTGCCCGTTCCGGAAGGGCCGATGATGGCCACCGTGGAACGCCCACGGACCTCGAAAGAGATGTTTTTGAGTACCGGTTTGCCCGGCACGTAAGCCTTGACCAGATCCTTTACGATCAGGGAACGGGAGGCATTCCCCCCGTTCCCGCTATTGTGTGGTGACGTCACGATAATGCCTTGTATTGGGTTACTGCTTCTTGGCTTTCTTTTCCGCGTCCGCCTTTTCCTTGGCGATCATGGCCTGCAGGCCTTCTTCATTGTAGCTTGCGCCCGTGGCTTCGGCGATGTCGCGAATGACCGCCCAATCCTTCTGGTAGGTGATGGGGAAGAAACGATCCGCGCCGTCAAAGGCCTTCTTCATCTCTTCGGTGTAGCGATAGGAGAAGAACGCTTCCTTGATCTTCTCGACCAGTTCCGGGCACAGCTGGCTGGAATAGCCGAAGGACGACGTGGGGAAACGGGGGCTGGTGAAGATGATCCGAACGGCACCTTCATCGACACGGCCGGCGCGCAGCATGCGCTCGTAAACGTCGGAAGCCACGGGGGCGGCGTCATAGTCGCCATGCACCACGCCCAGTACGGACTGGTCATGCTTGCCGGAGTAGACGACAGTGTAATCTTCGTCGGGCACTATGCCCTGGGCCGGGAACAAGGCGCGGGGTGCCAGGTTGCCGGAGTTGGACGAGGGCGAGGTGTGCGCGACCTTCTTGCCCTTGAGGTCGGCCATGGTCTGGATGGGGCTGTCCTTCTTGACGATGACGATCAGATTGTAGCCCTGAAATTCCTTTTCGTCGCCCTTGACGGCGATGGGCACATAACCGGCCAGATTCACGGCAAAGCCGGTGGGGCCGGTGGAATAGCCAGCGATGTGCAGGCGGCCGGAGCGCATGGCCTCGACCTGGGCCGAGTTGGAATGCACGGTGTAATAAATCACGTCTTTACCCGTGACCTTCTTGATGTGCGCCTGGAAGTCCGCAAACAGGTCCTGATACACGGCGGGATCTTCCACCGGGGTGTAGGTGAAAACCAGAGTCGAAGGATCCTTGCATTCGCCGGCAGGCGCGTTGTCGGCAACCAGATCCTTGTCGTTGTCGCAATACATGGTGTCCAGTATGCCGCGATTGGAACATTCCTCCGCAAACGCGAGGCCCGCGAAGGCCAGGATCAGCACCGCAGCCAAAAAGCCCAAGAAACCCTTCTGCATGATCATCTCCTTGTTACATTGTTTATTATCATGGCGCATGCGCCAGCCAATTCTAGGCAAAACCGACTCAGACGCGGCCATATCGACTGGAGCCGGCGACAGGGCGTCCGCTCCACATTCACATTCGTTATGGAAAGGGTCTGTTCACTTTCGAACAAAAAAAAATCCAAAAACGCCTTTTCGCGGAAAAGCCGGTATCCGGCCCTCGCGTCCACAACACGGATTTTCCCTGATCGCGACGACGCAAAAAAGGCGTTTTGGCTTGAACCGCCAAGCCCCCTCCCCTGCCCCCGTTCCGTCCTTCAAAAATGTAACCGAATTGTAACGTTAGTGCAACGTGAAGTCTTGGCGACCGAGCAGGTTCAGGGGTATAAAATACAAAAAAAAGGGGCTTTCGGATTCGCACCCGAAAGCCCCCAAGAGGATGGCCGTGTACTTTTATTTTCGCAGCATTCCGGTCAGAAGACGCAAATGCGTGCGCTCCTCGTCGATGCAGGCCTGAACGAATTTTTTCTCCCCTTCGGGCACGAATTCGCGCATCTCCAGGAAAAACATGATGGTGTCCTTCTCAAAACCCATGGCCGTCTCGATGGCTTCCTTCGCCGTGCCCATGAAGGTCTTCAGATGGGCCACGTCGCCCAGACGGAACAGGGTGTGGGAATCGAGCAGATATTTCAGGTAGTCCACATACTCGTCCTCCTCGGCCCAGGCCGGAAGCTCGACCTGCCCTACCCGCTCATAGAGCTTGGCGAAGATCTCGCGGTGCTTGGTCTCCTCCTTGGCCAGGAAGGAGAACAGGTCTTTTAATTTGGGCTCGGTGGTGGTCTCGACCAGGCGGTTGTAGAAGACCTCGCCACGGGTCTCGACTTCCTGCGCGGCCAGGAGAATGTCGGTAGCCTTGAATATTCCTGCCATAAAACCTCCTAAAGTTCCGAGGGCAGCTCTTTGAGCTGGGCATAGGTGAAGACGGGACCGTCCATGCACACGTATTTCGTGCCGATGTTGCAGCGGCCGCAAATGCCCACGCCGCATTTCATGCGTTTTTCCAGGGTGGTGAGGATGTTTTCGTCCTCAAAACCAAGTTTCTTCAAAGCCTGCAGGGTGAACTTGATCATGATGGGCGGGCCGCAGGTGACGGCCACCGTGTTCTTGGGCGAAGGATTGATCTCAAGCAGCACGTTGGGGATAAGGCCGACCTTGTGCTCCCAGCCGTCGGACGGGTTGTCGATGGTCAACACGGTGTTGACGTCCTTGCGCTCAGTCCATTCCGGCAGCTCGGCCTTGTAGGTCAGGTCGGCGGGGCTGCGCGCGCCGTAAAGGAGCGTGATATCCCCGTAGTCCTTACGGTTGTCGAGCATGTAGGTGAACAGGGTCCGAAGCGGGGCCATGCCGATGCCGCCGCCGACGAAGACGATGTTCTTGCCCTTCAAATCCTCCAGCGGAAAGGAATTGCCCAAGGGGGCGCGTACGCCGATCTGGTCGCCGGGCTGCAGCTGGTGCAGGCGGGTGGTGACCTCGCCCACGCGCATGACGCTGAACTGCAGGTAGTCCTTGCGGGTCGGGGAGGAGTTGATGACGAAGGTCGATTCGCCCACGCCAAAGACCGAGAGCTGCCCGACCTGGCCGGGCCGGAAGGTGAAGGCCTTCATGCGCTCTTCGTTGTTGATGACGATGCGGAAGGTCTTGATGTTGTGCGTCTCCTGGATCACTTCGACAATGGTGGCCATGTCCGGGAGATAGGGATTGGCATTCATTCGGAGTACTCCTGTGCTGCTTTCACGATCTGCCGGATATCGATTCCGGCGGGGCACTGCTTGATGCAACGGCCACACCCGCAACAGGCCATGACGCCCCCATGCAGGTCCGGATAGTAGCTGAACTTGTGCCCGACGCGGTTTTTCAGACGATGGGCCTTGGTCGGGCGCGGGTTGTGGCCGCTGCCTTCCAGGGTGAAGGTGTGGGACATGCAGTTGTCCCAGCTGCGGATGCGGCGGCTTTCAAGGCCAAGGTCGTCATCGGTGATGTTGAAGCAGTAGCAGGTCGGACACATGTAGGTGCAGGCTCCGCAGGAGATGCACTTGGCCGACTGGGCGGCCCAGAAGTCCATGTCGTCGAAACGGGCCAGCAGTTTGGCCGGGGCGGAGACGTAATCGTGGGCCTCGCCCATCATCTCGCGCGCCTTGGCGTTCTTGGCGTCGGCCTCTTTGCCCTTGTCGCCGGCGTCCGTGAACAGGGCGGACTTCAGGACATCTTCCCCTGCGGGAGTGACCGAACGCGCCACATAGCCCTCGCCCACCAGGGTCAGGAGCACGTCGGAGCCGTCCGGGTCCGCCGGACCGCTGCCCACGCTGTGACAGAAGCAGGTCGTCTCGGGCCGGTCGCAGGCCAAGGAGATGAAAACAGTGTTGTCCCGGCGCGTTATATAGTACGGGTCCTTGGTCTTGTCCGTCTCATAGACCGGGTTGAAGATAAGCTTGCCGCGCGCCCCGCACGGGCGGCAGCCGATGACCACGCTCTTGCCCTCGGGCAGGGTCTCGGTGATTTCCGGCTTCTTCTCCGGAATCTCGCGCTTGACAGTCAGCAGGGTCTCGGTCTGCGGGAAGGTTGCGGCCTTGGGCGACACCGCCGCCATGCGCGAATGCAGATCAAGGACCATCCCCGGCAAAAAACGACGGAAGGTCACAGTGCCGCAGCCGGCCACGGGCGCAAGCACGCGGCAGGTGGCGGACAGCTCCTCGGCCAAACGGATGAGGTTCTCTTTTGTTATGAATCGTTCCATTACCAGCCTCGCTCGTTGATGCGCTCTTCCTCGACCTTGAAGGTCAAGAGAGGCGGGGTCTGTTCCAGAGCCATGCCTGCCTGCAGTTCGAACACGTCCTTGACCTGCTTGTTCATCCAGCGCCGCAGCAGCATGAGCGGGATGTCCACGGGACAGGCCCGCTCGCATTCACCGCATTCCGTGCAGCGTCCGGCCAGATGCGAGACATGCACCATCTGGAACATCATGTTCTCGGCCGGGGAATTGTCCTGGCTGATCCACAAGGGGTCGCGGCTGGTCGCTATGCAGTGGTCGCGGCAGACACACATGGGGCAAGCGTTGCGGCAGGCATAGCAGCGAATGCAGCGGCTCATGGTTTCCTGCCAGAAGGCGAGCTTCTCGGCATCAGACTTGGCCTCGAATTCGTCCTGACAGGCCAGGCTCGCGGCCGGGGTCGGAGTATGCGGCGCGCCGATCAGCACATCGGAGATGATGGCGTCGGGCGTGGCGCAGATCAGGCATTTGTCGGCCAGAACTTCGGAGAGTTTCAAGGTCGCGGCCTGACCGGCCACGGTGATCTTGAGGTCGCCCCCGCCGATATCCACCGACTCCACGAAGCCCGGATCGGCAGGCAGCGCCGCGCGGATCTTGCGCTGGCTGACCACGCCGTCGCAGCACAGGCCGAAAATGACGACCTCGTCGCGTTTTATCAGATTTTCATTCAAAAGCTGGATCACGCTCTTGCTGTCGCAGCCCTTGACCACCACTCCAATCTTCTTGCCCTTGAACCCGGTCAAATAGGTGACCAGATTGTGCACGGCCAGGGGGCCTATGATAAGCCGGTCCAGATCCGCCTCGGTGCGGATGAAGAGCGGCGTGGCGTGAAGCGGGTCATAACCCTGCTCCCAGCCGATGACGCACTCAAGCTCGCCGAGGTGGCTCTTGATGGCATTTTTGAGATCATCCAATTGGGACATATGTCCTCCTGTTATTGCAAATCTATCCGTGACACGGGCACGTCTGCCCCTGGCCGGCCTGCACGGCCAGCGTGTTCCAGTCCGCCTCGGAAGCCGGGTTGAAGGTCGGCGCGGGCCCGAGCTCATGGATACGGCGCGTGAACTCCGTGACCACATGCTGCCAGCGCTGCCCTTCCGAAGCCGAAACCCAGGTGTATTCGAAACGCCGCGCGTCGATGCCGGTGATGGGCAGGAAGCGTTTGAGCATTTCGAGCCTGCGCCGGGCATAGAAGTTGCCTTCGGCGTAGTGGCAGTCACGCGGGTGGCAGCCGGACACGAGCACTCCGTCCGCGCCGTTCATGAGCGAACGGACGATGAAGAGCGGGTCGATACGGCCCGAACAAGGTACGCGGATGACGCGCAGGTCCGTGGGCTGAGTGAAGCGGGACACACCTGCGGTGTCCGCGCCGCCATAGGAGCACCAGTTACAAAGAAAGCCGACTATTCGTAATTCGCGAACATCTTGGGCGGGCATAAGGCGTTCACCTCCGCGAGGATCTGGTTATCTGTGAAATGCTCGAGCTGGATGGCCCCCTGGGGGCAGGTCACCGTGCAGATGCCGCAGCCCTGACAGACCGTGTCGATGACCTCGGCCTTGGGATTGCCGAAGCGATCCTGGACTTCCTTGATGGCTCCGAACGGACAGGTCTGGATGCACTTGCCGCAACCCACGCAGCGCGCCGGGTTGACCCTGGACACGGCCGGATCGGATTCCAGTTCCTTCTTGGAAAGAAGGCCCAGAACCTTGGAAGCGGCGGCGCTGCCCTGACTGACGGAGGCCGGAATATCCTTGGGGCCCTGACAGGCGCCGGCTAGGAACACACCGGCGGTGTTGGTCTCGACGGGCTTGAGTTTGGGATGGCTCTCGACGAAGAATCCGTACTGATCCGGAGCCACGCGCAGTTTTTCGCCCAGCTGTACCGCACCCTTGGCCGATTCCGCGCCCACGGCCAGAACGACCAAGTCGGCGGGAACCTCCACCTGCGTGCCGGCCAGGGTGTCGGCGCCGCGCACGATGAGTTTGTCGCCCTTGGGATAGATCATGGCCACGCGGCCGCGCACGTACTGCGCCCCATACTCCTCCATGGCCCGGCGCACGAACTCGTCGTAGAGCTTGCCCGGCGAGCGGATGTCCATATAGAAAACGTAGGACTGGGAATCGGGGATGTGGTCCTTGGTCAGGATGGTCTGCTTGGCCGTGTACATGCAGCAGAAGCCCGAACAGTACGGACGGTCCACGGACTTGTCGCGCGAACCCACGCACTGGATGAAGACCACGTTCTTGGGCTCCTTGCCGTCGGAGGGGCGCTTGACGTGTCCGCCGGTCGGGCCGGAAGCCGAAAGCATGCGCTCGTACTGCATGGAGGTGACCACGTCCGGGTAGCGCCCTTCGCCGTACTGCGGATACTTGTGCCAATCGAAAAGGTCGTAACCCGTGGCCACGACGATGGCGCCGACATCCACGTTGATCAGCTCGTCCTGCTGCTCGAAATCGATGCACTTGACCGGGCAGACCTTGGCGCACAAGCCGCACTTGCCCTTGGTCAACATCAGGCAGGATTCGGCGTTGATGGCCGCCTTCTTGGGGATGGCCTGCGGGAACGGGATGTTGATGGAAGGCGCGTTGCAGAGGTTTTCGTTGAACTTGTCGGGAAACTTGCGGCTGGGGCATTTTTCCACGCACAGGCCGCAGCCCGTGCAGTCCTTCCAGTTCACGTAGGTCGCCTTCTTGCGGATGGTGATCTGGAAGTTGCCTACGTACCCGCCGACAGCTTCGATCTCGGAACAGGCATACAGGGTGATGTTCGGATGCTGGGCGATGTCGACCATCTTGGGGCCCAGAACGCAGGACGAGCAGTCCACCGTGGGAAAGGTCTTGTCCAGCTTGGCCATCTTGCCGCCGATGGTCTGCTCGCGCTCGACCATGATGACTTCCTGACCGCCGTCCGCGCAGTCCAGCGCCGCCTGGATGCCGGCCACGCCGCCGCCGATGACCAGCACGCGCTTGACCGTCTCGAAGCGTTTGGGGATCAGCGGCTTGTCGCGGCGCAGTTTTTCCACGGCCATGCGCACCAGCTCGGCGGCCTTGCCCGTGTTCAAATCCTTTGATTTGCCGATCCAGGAGACATGCTCGCGGATGTTGGCCATTTCGAACATGTAACGGTTCAGGCCCGCGCGCTCCACGGTCCGGCGGAAAGTGGGCTCGTGCATGCGCGGGGTGCAGGAGGCCACGACCACGCCGTCGAGATTCTTGTCCTTGATGGCCTGGATGATGGCATCCTGTCCGGGTTCGGAACAGGCATACATCGTGTCGGTGGAGAAAACCACGTCCGGGTAGGTAAGGGCCGTCGCCGCAACGGACGGACAGTCCACGGTTCCGGCAATATTGCTGCCGCAATGGCAGATAAAAACACCAATTCGCATCGCGTCCTCCCTACCTGGCCTGCGCCGGTTGTTTGATCTTGCCCAGGGCGAGTCTCGGATCGACACAGAGCTTTTCAAAGCCAAGCACGGCGCGGTCCAATCCCAGAGCATAGCCAAGGAGTTGGGTGTAATAGAATACCGGAATCCTGAATTTCTCGTGCAGGGCGCGGTTGATCTGGCCCTGCCTGAGATCCAGGTTCATCTGGCACAAGGGACAGGCGGTCACGAAGGCGTCCGCGCCGACATCGCGCCCGGCGTCCAGCAGCTTGCCCGACAGCCGCATCACGATATCGTTACGCGGTATGCCGTACGAAGCGCCGCAGCACTCCACCTTGAGCGGGAACGGCACGACCTCCGCCCCGAGCGCGGTCATCAGATTGTCCATGGCCATGGGATTTTCGTGGTGGTCGAAGCGCATCAGCTCCGGAGGACGGTTCATGATGCAACCGTAATAACAGGCGATCTTGATTCCGGTCAGGGGCTTTACGACCTTTGACTTGATCAGTTCGGGGTCCACGTTTTCGGCCAGCACCTGCAAGACGGACTGGGCGTCCACATGGCCATTGCAGGGCACATCGAGGAGCGCATTGGCCTTGGAACGAAACCCGGGGTCTTCCATCTTGTGGGCGGCGGTGCGCAGGTTGGTCAGGCAGCTGGGACAGGGCGTCGTCACCTTGTCCATGCCCATGACCTCGACCTGGGCCAGGTTGCGGGCGGACAGGGCCGCGGACAGGACATGATTCACGGTGTGCGCGGGGGAGGAACCACAGCAGCTCCAGTCCGGAATGTCCACCAGTTCCACGTCCAGAGCCTTGCAGACCGCGCGGGTGGAGCTGTCGTATTCCAGAGACGTGCCCTGGCCGGAACAGCCCGGATAATACGCGATTTTAAACATTGTCGCCTCCTTTGCGGAACCGCTCGAAAATGCGGGCCACCTGTTCGCGTC
Organism: Desulfomicrobium baculatum DSM 4028; assembly: GCF_000023225.1. Taxonomy (NCBI): domain Bacteria; kingdom Pseudomonadati; phylum Thermodesulfobacteriota; class Desulfovibrionia; order Desulfovibrionales; family Desulfomicrobiaceae; genus Desulfomicrobium; species Desulfomicrobium baculatum. The sequence goes on along the minus strand of NC_013173.1, from coordinate 921,688 downwards.
CCTGAATCTGGTGCGGTTTGAACGGCAACTTGCCGCGCATGAGAGCCTGCGGTGCCAGATCGACATCGGTGAATACGCGGCCGGAGCGCGTCATGTACGCAGTCATGAGACCCAGCTCATAGGCGCGGCCATGGCGCTCGACCGAGGCCAAAAACGAGTCGGCGAAAATCTTCACGGAACGCTCCGTGGCGTACCCGGCTTCCCGGGCCATGTGCCGACAGACATCCATGATCAGCGCGACGTCGATCATGTTCGGACAGCGCGTGGTACAGGATTGACAGGAGCCGCACAGCCACAGGGACCTGCTTTTCAGCACTGCTTCCTTTTGTCCGGTCTGAATCAGTCGCATGATCTGACTGACCGAATAATCGTAGGCGAATGTATACGGGCATCCGGCCGTACAATTGCCGCACTGGTAGCAGTTCCTGATTTTCTGGTGGCTGCGGGCTTCGACCTCGGCGACAAACTCAAGGTCGGCAGTGGCAAGATCAAAGATTTGCATGGACATACCCAACTTGCGGTAAAGAACGGCGAACCGTCCGGTTGACATGAATCCCGCCCCGAAAAAACGCCGTGGGCACAATGAACCTTTTTGACACACCATCCGCACGGACGAGTGATCCAAATTGATACAATGTATCCACTGAAAGCGTTTGTTTCCGGGACATGGGGTTTCTTTTAAGCAGATTTAGTGCCATAGTCTCCATCCCCTTGTATTGTCCAGCATTCAGGCGACCCGCACAGTGGAACGAAACGCGGAGCCCAGTCGACCAAGTCAATAAATATCCTTTCAAAACAGCATATTAAACTAAATACAACATTATCGATTATCTATTTTAAAAGCACCTCTGCCCGGCACGTTTACGACCGGACCTGTCTGAAACACGCGCCGCGACCAGAACACAGGCCCCCATATTGACCAGATTCGGCTTCCCCCATATTGCCTGCCGATCACAACAAACTCATTTCTTACTCCGCATTGACGAAACAAACCACCTCTCCGGGAGAACCCATGCGTTTCATCCACAACACCTGCACCAACCCGGCCTTCAACCTTGCGGCCGAGGAATGGCTGCTGCGCAATACGGACACGGACATCTTCATGCTTTGGCGCAACGAACCCGCCGTCATCGTCGGGCGCAACCAGAACACGGTTTCCGAGATCGACGAGGAGTTCGTGCGTGAACGGGGCATCTCGGTCATTCGGCGCCTGACCGGTGGAGGGGCGGTTTTTCATGATCTGGGCAACGTCAACTTCACCTTCATCCAACTCGGGAAGCAATCCAGGCATCTGGATTTCCATCGCTTCACGGCTCCGATCATGGAGGCCCTGCAAGCCATGGGCGTGAACTGCCAGTTTGAAGGCCGCAACGATCTGGTCATCGACGGACAAAAATTTTCCGGCAATGCCCAACTCCTGGAAAAGGACCGCGTTCTGCACCATGGCACGCTCCTCTTCTCGTCCCAGATGGCCGACCTGTCCGGAGCCCTCAAGGTCAACCCGGTCAAATACGCGGACAAGGCGGTCAAGAGCGTCACGAAGCGGGTCACCAACATCTCAAGCCACCTGCCTGAACCCATCGATGTGGAGACCTTTGTCCACCGCGTCATGGCCCATATCTCAGGCCATGAATCGGAGAACCTGCCGGGCCTGCGCACCGATGAGGAAGCAGCCATAAACGAGCTCGTGGAATCAAAATACGGCACCTGGGACTGGAATTTCGGATCATCGCCCAATTACGGATTCACGCGAAGCACACGTACCGAGGGCGGCGTTGTGGAAGTCCATCTGGATGTGCAGCACGGCCGCATCGAACAGGCCAGAATTTTCGGGGATTTCTTCGGCGCGCGAGCAGTGAGCGAACTTGAGTCCCTGCTTGCGGGCTGCCGTCATGAGCGGGGCGACCTGTCAAAGCTCCTGGAGGATGTACCGGTCGGTGACTTCATTCGCAACGTGGATGCTGCGACATTCATAGATTGTCTTTTCTGACATCCCTTTTTCCGAAATTATGGCGATATATAGATAGACAGAATTCACGTGCACAATCAATTTAAGAAACATTCGCAATAAAGTGAAGCAAAGCATTTTGTTATCGACAATACTTGACGGAACAATCCTGAACCTTCATGTTGCATAAAGCCAATCCAACGCGAAGAGGAAAAAATGGATCAAAACAAGCGCCGCTGGGACCGCGAACCGATAACGGTGCCGTGCAAGATCAGCTACGAAGGCGATAGCCGCAACTCGGCCCCGGGCAGCATCATCAACCTGAGTCCGGGCGGAGTCATGCTTGCGACGGAACAAGGGTTCATCGCCAACGAACGTGTGGCCATCACCCTGGAGGACGAGTACGACGCCCTGCTCTTTGAATTCGCCGAGATTCTGATCGGTACGGTGCGCTGGAGCCAGTCTACGGCATCCTCGGGTCAAAACGTCTACCATGTGGGGATCGCCCTGGAACGCGAACTGCCGCGCAGGATGGTGCTGACCGAGCAATAATCGCGGCCATTCTCCTTGTGTTGTCTCCGCGCTTCCTCTATGGAGCTAGAAATTTTACCTTTTCGCAAAAAAGCTTCCCACCCCACGAGGATCTTCCCATGGTTCATGAGATGCAGAAAAACAGAAAATGGAAGCGCTACGGCTGTCTGCTCCCCTGCAGGATCATCCCGCAAACCGAGACCGACATGGTCGTCTCGGCACGGATCATAAACATCGGCCGCGGCGGTTTGCTCATCGAAGCCGACTATAATTTCACGATGGGAGACAGGGTCATCGTAGCGGCTGCCAACACGGGGTTCGAACGCTTCGAGGCCATCGAGGAAGTGCACGGGACCGTGCGCTGGGGGCAAGTCGACGACAGTTCCCTCATGGGGCTTTATTACATCGGAGTCGAATTCGACGAACTGCTCCCCCTCAAACAGGCGGTGGACGGCCAATCCTGACCCCCTCTTCCAAGCCGCTCCGGACAAAATCACCCCGGCCCGGACGCCGGACACCGCACGTAAAAAAAGGGATTCCGAAATCCCTTTTTTTACGTGTGGCAAGACCGCTGACTGGTCAGGCTTTTGGTTTCTTGGCCGCGGCCGAGGTTTTGTTGGCGAGCTTCTCTTCATCGGCCGCGCGCCGAAATCCATAATCAAGCAGTCTGGCCGTCTCGCGCTGGCGCACGGCGGAATTCTGGGCACCGAGCACCACGGCGACAAGCCGGGTCTTGCCGCGCTTGGCCGTGGCCGTGATGTTGTATCCGGCGTCGCAAACAAAGCCGGTCTTGAGCCCATCCACGCCCTTGTATGTACGAAGCAGCGTGTTGGCGTTGCGATGCGTGGCGCCGTGAAAGGTGTGGCTTGTCATGGAATGCACCTTCAGCGATTCGGGAAAAGTGCGCAGATAGGCCACGGACAGCTTGGCGATGTCCCGAGCGGTGGAGAGCTGCCCCGAGGCGGGCAGGCCGTTGGGATTCTTGAAGCGGCTGTTGACCATTCCGATCTTCTTGGCCTTTTCGTTCATCTGCGCCACGAACTTGGAAGGATCGCCCTTGCCGAAATATTCAGCCACGGCCACGCAGGCGTTGTTGGCCGAAACCACGCTGATACCCTTGATAAGCTCGCCAAGCGGGACCTTTTCATTGCGCTTGAGACGCATGCGCGAACCGCCGGTCTTGACCGCCTCGGCGCTGACGGGAATGGGGGTCGCCTGCGAAAGCCTGCCCTGGGCCAGGGCTTCGCGGATAATGTACAACGTCAAGAGCTTGGTGATCGATGCCGGCGCAATGGTCTTGTCCGGGTTGTGCTCATAATAGACGTCGCCAGTGGACATGTTGATCAGCAATGCGGCCTGCGCGTTCAGCAACAAATCCTTGGACGTGCCCGGCTTCACGGCAGGCTTCGCCGATTTGGTCTTGTCCACGGCGGATTTTTTGGCTTTTACCGCCGGAGCCTTTGGCGCGGCGTCGGTTTGTTTTGGGGCGGTCTTGGCCGTTTTCTTGACCACATCGGGCGCGGGCGTGGTCGTCTTCTTTTTCGATGCCGCAGCCTTTGCGGGGGATGCTGCCGGAACGGACTGAGCAGGCGTGTCGGGTTCAGCCCGATCCGCAATCTGGCTGTCTGCCGCAACGGCCTGGATCTTGGGCTTGGGCGCAACCGCTCCCCGAAAAACGTGAGT